>NZ_JBXANF010000001.1:0-797105 GCF_058801405.1 Pseudomonas sp. GW822-FHT03F04 | reverse complement strand
TTTTTCTCCGCTTTCGACCGAGAAGATCGAAACGTCAAAAGAGCCAAACATCACCACTCTTTCAACTCCTTCCAGGCCTCGATGATCTGAAGCAAGCCGCTGTCGAAAACTGCGTAACTCATTGATCTTCAAGGAGTTTTCCGTTTCGGCTGCGCCGGAAGTGGGGCGAATTATAGGCTTCCAGAATCTGCCGTCAACCCTTAATTTCGCTTTTCTTTCAATAACTTGCCGATTGGTCAAAAAAGCACCCGATTCCCTCTATATAGAAGAAAGAGATACCACCCCTTCTATATAGAGGAGGCCATCAAAGCACCCCACCCTCTTTCATCGCAGCCACCGCCCCAGCCCCCAGCCCCAGCACTCGCTGCAAAACCTCCAGCGTATGTTCGCCCAGCAAAGGAGGCGCACGACGGTACTCGACAGGAGTCCGAGACAACCGAATCGGACTGGCCACCTGCGGCACCATCCCCGCCAGAGCATGTGGCAGCTCAATCGCCAGCCCACGGGATTTCACCTGCGGGTCATCAAACACCTGCGACAGATCATTGATCGGCCCGCACGGCACACCCGCCTGCTCCAGTTGAGCCACCCACTCGGCGGTCGTCTTGAAGACCGTCGCCTGGCGGATCAGTGGAATCAGCACCGCCCGGTTCGCCACCCGCAGCTTATTAGTCGCGAAACGCGGGTCATCCGCCCACTGCGGCTGCCCCGCCACTTCGGCAAATTTGCGGAACTGCCCGTCATTGCCCACGGTAAGAATGAAGTCGCCATCGGCCGTAGGAAAATCCTGGTACGGCACGATATTCGGATGTGCATTCCCCAACCGCTTCGGTGCATTGCCCGTCGTCAGGTAATTCATCGCCTGGTTAGCCAGACATGCCACCTGCACATCCAGCAACGCCATATCGATGTGTTGACCGCCGCCATCGTGATCACGGTGAGCCAGTGCCGCCAGGATCGCCACAGTCGAATACAACCCCGTCAGAATATCCGTGAGCGCCACACCGACCTTCACCGGCCCGGCGCCCTCATCACCTTCAGGTCGCCCGGTGAGGCTCATCAGCCCGCCGAGCCCCTGAATCATGAAGTCATAACCCGCGCGCTTGGCATACGGCCCGGTCTGGCCAAAACCAGTGATAGAGCAATAGATCAGATCCGGATTGATCGCCTTCAGCGACTCATAGTCCAGACCATAAGCCGCCAACCCACCGACCTTGAAGTTCTCGATCAGGATGTCCGACTTGGCTGCCAGCTCCCGTACAAGTTTCTGACCTTCAGGACGCGTGAAGTCGATCGTCACCGATTGTTTGTTGCGGTTGGCCGACAGGTAATACGCCGCCTCCGACGTATTCTCGCCGTAAGCGTCTTTCAGAAAGGGCGGCCCCCAGGCACGAGTGTCATCACCATTGCCCGGGCGCTCGACCTTGATCACTTCCGCCCCAAGGTCGGCAAGAATCTGCCCGGCCCATGGGCCGGCCAGCACTCGCGACAAATCCAGTACCCGCAGATGCGACAGCGCGCCCATGGTCGCTCTCCTATTAATAGAACGCCTGCAGGCCGGTCTGTGCACGACCGAGGATCAGCGCATGAACGTCGTGAGTACCTTCATAGGTATTCACCACTTCCAGGTTGACCAAGTGACGGGCCACCCCGAACTCATCGGAGATCCCGTTACCGCCCAACATGTCACGCGCCATACGAGCGATATCCAGAGACTTGCCGCAAGAGTTGCGCTTCATGATCGAAGTGATTTCAACCGCAGCGGTGCCTTCATCTTTCATGCGACCCAGACGCAGGCAGCCTTGCAGCGCCAGAGTGATCTCGGTTTGCATGTCCGCGAGCTTCTTCTGGATCAACTGAGTCGCAGCCAACGGACGGCCGAACTGTTGACGGTCCAGGGTGTACTGGCGAGCGGTGTGCCAGCAGAACTCCGCCGCGCCCAGCGCACCCCAGGAGATGCCATAACGTGCAGAGTTGAGGCAGGTGAACGGACCTTTCAGGCCACGCACGTCCGGGAAGATGTTCTCTTCCGGCACGAACACGTTATCCATGACGATTTCGCCAGTGATCGAGGCTCGCAGGCCGACCTTGCCGTGAATCGCCGGAGCGCTCAGGCCTTTCCAGCCCTTCTTCAGCACGAAGCCGCGGATGTCCCCAGCGTCGTCCTTGGCCCAGACCACGAACACATCAGCGATCGGGCTGTTGGTGATCCACATCTTGGCGCCGGTCAGGCTGTAGCCGCCTTCCACTTTGCGTGCACGAGTAATCATCGCGCCCGGGTCGGAACCGTGGTTCGGCTCGGTCAGACCGAAGCAGCCGATCCATTCGCCGGAAGCCAGTTTCGGCAGGTACTTCTGCTTCTGTGCTTCGGTACCAAACTCGTTGATCGGCACCATGACCAGCGAAGACTGCACGCTCATCATCGAACGGTAGCCAGAGTCGACGCGCTCGACTTCACGAGCAATCAGGCCGTAGCTGACATAGTTGAGACCGCTGCCACCGTACTGCTCGGGGATGGTCGCGCCCAACAGGCCGACCTCACCCATCTCACGGAAGATCGCCGGGTCAGTCTTCTCATGGCGGAAGGCTTCGAGCACGCGCGGCGCGAGGCTCTGCTGGGCGAATTGCTCGGCAGTGTCGCGGATCATGCGTTCTTCTTCAGTCAGCTGTTGATCCAGCAGCAGTGGATCGATCCAGTTGAAGCTAGCTTTACCGCCCATGAGTGAGTCCTCGCAAATCGGGTGAATTAACGTGGCATTGATCCTAGGCCCGCTTCGTCATCCCGGCAAACGAGGATTTCGCATCCTGTTGTGCTAATTTCTCACTCCGAAACGTCGCGAAATGCCGATTGAGCGATGTATTAGTGAGGTTGACGTACATGCGCCGCAAGATACCCAGCACCACCGCCCTGATCAGCTTTGAAGCCGCCGCCCGTCACGAGAGCTTTACCAAGGCCGCCGAAGAACTTTCTCTCACCCAGGGCGCCATTTGCCGACAGATCGCCAGCCTCGAGGACTTCCTCAGCGTCGAACTGTTCCGACGCTCCCGTCGCGGGGTGAAGCTGACGGAAGCAGGTCTTTCCTACAGCCGCCGGGTTGCCACTCAACTCGACGCCGTGGAGCGCGACACCCTCTCGGTGATGGGTCAGCAAGGTACCAATGTGATCGAGCTCGCTGTGGTGCCCACCTTCGGCACGCAATGGCTGCTGCCAAGACTGAAGGACTTCCAGCTCAAGCACCCCGAAGTAACGGTCAACCTGACCAACCGTACCCGCCCGTTCCTGTTTGCAGACACCGACTTCGATGCCGCCATCTATTTCGGCGATGCCGATTGGTCGGGGACTGAATCCCACCGATTGATGGGTGAAAATCCGATGCCGGTGTGCAGTCCCGCCCTACTCGGCAGCAAGAACAGTCTCACGCCCGAAGAGATCGCCGATCTGCCGCTGCTCCAGCAAACCACCCGCCCCTACGCCTGGCGGCAGTGGTTCAACTCGCAGCACCTGAACATTCCCCGCGACATGACAGGCCCACGCTACGAGCTATTCTCCATGCTGGCCCAAGCGGCCATGCACGACATGGGTATCGCGCTGATCCCACCGTTCCTGATTCAACGTGAACTGGCCGAGAAACGCTTGGTAATTGCCAACCCGAACGCACTCTCCAGCATCAAGGCGTATTACCTGATGATTCCGGAGCGAAAGGTCGAATCCGCGTCACTCAAGGCATTTCGCGATTGGCTGGTGAACCAGGCACACAGCTACAACCTAGAAGGATAAAGGCTTTCAGCGATTACTAACCCAGTAGTCAGGATATTCAAAGCCCTACAGATATAACTATTTGTCGCAAATCGACAGACTGTATCCGAAAGTCGTACAGACGTCCCACAAGCGGCTGGCGACGTGGCTTTGAGCCTTCATTCGCGACTCATTACGACCTATTCACGTCACCGATGAGAAAATTCTTCAAATTCATCCACACTCCTTGCAAGGCACGGCCTGCAAGGGATTCAGCCAGCCATCTGCGACATTCGGTCACGGGATGACTTGTAGTTAATTTTCCGTCACCCGTCATAATCCCTTGAAGGGCATAAACTTCGCCTGCAAAATGCCGCGCCCCGCCCTGATTTGGCGGGATCGTGCTGATCGGCCGCCCCAGTCGCACCATCCGTAGTGCATGGGTTTACTCAATAAGATCACGCAGGAGATTTGACGTGCACATTGGTGTTCCTCTCGAAACCCAGACCGGTGAAACACGGGTTGCTGCAACCCCGGAAACCATTAAAAAGCTGATCAGCCAAGGTCATAAGGTCACTGTGCAAACCGGCGCCGGCGTTAAAGCCAGCGTTGTCGACAGTGCCTATGAAGCGGCAGGCGCAACCATTGGCAGTGCCAATGACGCGTTTGGCGCCGAGCTGATTCTCAAAGTGGTCGCGCCAAGCGATGCCGAACTGACGCTGATCAAGCGCGGCACGGTGCTGGTGGGCATGCTCAATCCGTTCAGCAATGAAACCATCGCCAAAATGGCCGAGTGCGGGATCACCGCGTTCGCCCTGGAAGCAGCACCACGTACCTCCCGGGCCCAGAGCCTCGACGTGCTGTCGTCCCAGGCAAACATTGCCGGCTATAAATCGGTTCTGCTGGCCGCCCACTACTATCCGCGCTTCATGCCGATGCTGATGACCGCTGCGGGTACCGTGAAAGCGGCGCGCGTGCTGATTCTTGGCGCGGGCGTGGCCGGTTTGCAGGCGATTGCCACGGCGAAACGTCTGGGTGCTGTCATCGAAGCGTCTGACGTACGTCCGGCCGTGAAGGAACAGATCGAATCCCTCGGCGCCAAATTCGTCGACGTGCCTTACGAGACCGATGAAGAACGCGAATGCGCGGTCGGCGTCGGCGGTTACGCCCGCCCGATGCCGGCGAGCTGGATGCAGCGTCAGGCCCAGGCCGTGCATGAGCGCGCCAAGCAGGCTGACATTGTCATCACCACCGCACTGATCCCGGGTCGCAAGGCTCCGACACTGTTGAGCGCGGACACCGTGGCGCAGATGAAACCCGGCTCGGTGGTCATCGACCTCGCTGCAGCCCAGGGCGGCAACTGCCCGCTGACCGTGGCCGATCAGGTCGTGATCGAGAACGGGGTGACCATCGTCGGCCCGACCAACCTCGCCGGTGAAGTCGCGGCAGATGCCTCAGCACTGTACGCACGCAACCTGCTGGACTTCCTGAAGCTGGTCTTCACCAAAGAAGGCCAGTTCGAAGTGAACCTCGAAGACGACATCGTCGCCGCGTGCCTGATGTGCCGCGACGGCCAAGTCATCCGCAAAAACGCCTAAGCAGGGATTCAGACGATGGAAGAGCTTATCTCCCCCGGTATCTACAACCTGATCATCTTCGTGCTGGCGATTTATGTCGGTTACCACGTGGTCTGGAACGTTACACCCGCGCTGCACACGCCGCTGATGGCGGTGACCAACGCCATTTCGGCGATCGTGATCGTCGGCGCCATGCTCGCCGCCGCCCTGACCGTCACTCCGCTGGGCAAGACCATGGGCACCCTCGCCGTGGCACTGGCAGCGGTCAACGTGTTCGGTGGCTTCCTGGTCACCCGCCGCATGCTTGAGATGTTCAAGAAGAAAGCCCCGAAAGCAAAAGAAGAGGCGCCTAAGTAATGAGCATGAACCTCGTCACGACGCTCTACCTGATCGCGTCGATCTGCTTCATCCAGGCCCTCAAGGGTCTGTCGCACCCGACCACGTCGCGTCGCGGCAACCTGTTCGGCATGCTCGGCATGGCGTTGGCGATCCTCACCACCGTCGGCCTCATCTATAAGCTGGGTGCAGAGCTTGCGACTGCCGGCATCGGCTACGTGATTGTCGGCCTGCTGATCGGCGGCACCGCCGGTTCGATCATGGCCAAGCGCGTTGAAATGACCAAGATGCCGGAACTGGTCGCCTTCATGCACAGCATGATCGGTCTGGCAGCGGTGTTCATCGCCATTGCTGCGGTGGTTGAGCCGCAGTCGCTGGGCATCGTCAAGCAATTGGGCGACTCGATCCCGGCGGGCAACCGTCTGGAGCTGTTCCTCGGCGCAGCCATTGGTGCCATCACCTTCTCCGGTTCGGTGATCGCGTTCGGCAAGCTGTCGGGCAAGTACAAGTTCCGTCTGTTCCAGGGCGCACCGGTACAGTTCAGCGGTCAGCACAAGCTGAACGCGGTACTGGGTCTGGCGACGCTGATCCTCGGCATCACCTTCATGCTGACCGGCAACCTCGCCGCATTCGCATTGATGCTGGCCTTGGCCTTCATCATGGGCGTGCTGATCATCATCCCGATCGGCGGTGCCGACATGCCGGTCGTGGTGTCGATGCTCAACAGTTATTCCGGCTGGGCGGCGGCGGGCATCGGTTTCTCGCTGAACAACTCGATGCTGATCATTGCCGGCTCCCTGGTGGGTTCGAGCGGTGCGATCCTCTCGTACATCATGTGCAAGGCGATGAACCGTTCCTTCTTTAATGTACTGCTCGGCGGTTTTGGCAATACAGCAGACGCCGGCCCTGCCGGTGAAAAAGAAGCTCGCCCGGTGAAATCCGGTTCGGCTGATGACGCGACCTTCCTGCTGACCAACGCCGACACCGTGATCATCGTGCCAGGTTACGGTCTGGCGGTGGCTCGCGCGCAGCACGCATTGAAGGAGCTGACCGAGAAGCTGACCCACCATGGCGTGACCGTGAAGTACGCGATTCACCCGGTGGCCGGTCGGATGCCCGGACACATGAACGTACTGCTGGCCGAGGCCGAAGTGCCGTACGACCAGGTGTTCGAGATGGAAGACATCAACTCCGAGTTCGGCCAGGCCGACGTGGTGCTGGTGCTCGGCGCCAACGACGTGGTCAACCCCGCTGCCAAGAACGATCCGAAATCGCCGATTGCCGGCATGCCGATCCTCGAAGCGTTCAAGGCCAAGACCATCATCGTCAACAAACGCTCGATGGCCAGCGGCTATGCCGGTCTGGACAACGAACTGTTCTACCTGGACAAGACCATGATGGTCTTCGGCGACGCGAAGAAAGTCATCGAAGACATGGTCAAAGCGGTCGAGTAACTCGCGCGCTGCTTCCCCGGACGCCCCGACTTGTCGGGGCGTTTTTGTTTGCGAAAAACGTCGGACAATTTGCCGCGTTGTTGCAGATCCGGTAACGGTGTTTTACTTGAAACCCGCTGAATAGACGCCTCGTTTGCGACCTTGGTAGCGGGACAGGCGCCCGCGAAATTCACTAGACTGCGCATCCTGCTACTCGCTGCCCGAGAAAATAATCCATGTACCGTGACCGTATTCGCCTGCCTTCGTTGTTGGATAAAGTGATGAGCGCCGCCGACGCTGCTGCGCTGATCGAGGACGGCATGACCGTCGGCATGAGCGGCTTCACCCGCGCTGGCGAAGCCAAGGCCGTTCCCCATGCACTGGCCGAGCGAGCCAAGGTCACGCCGCTGAAGATCAGCCTGATGACCGGTGCCAGCCTGGGCAACGACCTCGACAAGCAACTGACCGAGGCCGGCGTCCTGTCACGGCGCATGCCATTCCAGGTCGACAGCACCTTGCGCAAGGCGATCAACGCCGGCGAAGTGATGTTCATCGACCAGCACCTGTCGGAAACCGTCGAGCAACTGCGCAACCAGCAACTGAAGCTGCCGGACATCGCCGTGATCGAAGCCGTGGCCATTACCGAACAGGGCCACATCGTGCCGACCACCTCGGTGGGCAACTCGGCGAGCTTCGCGATCTTCGCCAAACACGTGATCGTCGAGATCAACCTGGCACACAACGCCAACCTCGAAGGTCTGCACGACATCTATATCCCGACCTATCGCCCGACCCGCACGCCCATCCCGCTGGTAAAAGTCGACGACCGCATCGGCAGCACCGCGATCCCGATCCCTCCGGAGAAGATCGTCGCGATCGTCATCACCCAGCAGTCGGATTCGCCGTCCACCGTGTCGGCGCCGGATGTCGACACCAAGGCCATCGCCGATCACCTGATCACCTTCTTCAAGCAGGAAGTCGATGCCGGACGCATGACCAACAAGCTCGGCCCGTTACAGGCCGGGATCGGCAACATTGCCAACGCGGTGATGTGCGGGTTGATCGATTCGCCGTTCGAAGACCTGACCATGTACTCCGAAGTACTGCAGGACTCGACCTTCGACCTGATCGATGCGGGCAAGCTGAGCTTTGCCTCGGGCAGTTCAATCACATTGTCGGAGCGGCGCAACAGCGACGTCTTCGGCAACCTGGAGAAGTACAAGGACAAACTGGTGCTGCGCCCGCAAGAGATCTCGAACCATCCGGAAGTGGTTCGTCGCCTGGGCATCATTGGCATCAACACGGCGCTCGAGTTCGACATCTATGGCAACGTCAACTCCACCCACGTCTGCGGCACGCGGATGATGAACGGCATTGGCGGTTCGGGTGACTTCGCGCGCAACGCACACCTGGCGGTGTTCGTGACCAAGTCGATCGCCAAGGGCGGCGCGATTTCCAGCGTAGTGCCGATGGTCAGCCACGTCGACCATACCGAACATGACGTCGACATCCTGGTGACCGAGGTCGGTCTGGCCGACCTGCGCGGCCTGGCGCCACGTGAGCGCGTCCGGGTCATCATCGACAACTGTGTGCACCCGGATTACCGCCAGGCACTGAACGACTACTTCACAGCAGCCTGCGCCATCGGCGGCCACACCCCGCACATCTTGCGTGATGCTCTGAGCTGGCACATCAATCTGGAAGAAACCGGACGCATGCTGAAGGCGTAATCCGCACAGATTTTCCGCTGGCGCAAACACAGTTTCGCCAGCGGGATTCTGAAAACCTCCATTACCGTCAAAAACTGTACTGCTGTACCGGTCTTTTCCTAAGGCTTTTGCCTACTCGAATCACCGAATTGAGCAAAAATGCACCAAATAGGCGCAGACAGGTACAGTTTGCGCAATTTTGACCCGTACACCCCCTATAAACAGTTAACTGGTCACTCACAATACAAGTGAACTGTATCTAGAGAGTCTGGCCAAACGAGAGGATCATGGGCACCAGTTAAACCACTACCTAATCCCGCCACAAGCGGAAGGATGTCAACCATGGAACGTACACTCAGTTCCGAACTGTTCTTCGAAGACAAAGCTGCAAAAACCCAGGCTTCCCTGCCTCTGCGCGTTATCGCCAACCTGATGCTGTGGCAGCGCCGCATCTCCAGCCGCCACCAACTGGCTCGTCTGGATTCGCGTCTGCTGGCTGACGCCGGGATTAGCGAAGCACAACGCTACGAAGAGCTGAGCAAGCCGTTCTGGCGCTAAGTAGCGTCGCTGGCTCTGGTCGCTAGACCCAGCGCCAGCAACCCGAATTGAACACACAAGACCCGTCGCGGGAAACCGCGACGGGTCTTGTCGTTTTGGGCCCGGAAAACATCCGGTACAGGGGCCTGTATCAATGACAGGTACAGTTTTAATTAATAAACAACTGAACCAGTACAATTTCACTGTGGTGTATCTACCGTGCTCATTGCATTCGGCTCAACATGACCTTCCGCCTCCATCGGCAAAAGGAAGACGTCATGAATCACTTACAGGATGTTTCAGCAGTCGCGGTCGAACGCTCTCCTCGCTTCGGTCTCCTTCGACGGCTATTCAGGGGTTTCTGGCAAGGTCTGGAGCGCGCCAGGACGCGGCGCCTGCTGGCTCAACTCGATGGGCGGGATCTCGCCGATCTGGGTCTCAGCCACGCCGATCGGCAGAACGAACTGGAGAAACCCTTCTGGCGCTAGCATTTTGCCCTCTGTGCGAAACCTCCCACACAGGCCTAATATCCGGGCAGAACGTGGCGAATGCCGTGCGACTGGCGTCTGACTTCCCAGACACCAAGCCACCTCTCAATACGATATTTCCAGAGGAGTTACACCATGTCCCGTCTTCGCCTGCTCAGCGCTGCCGCCCTGCTGGCCGTGGCTGCCAATGCCAGCGCTACCAGCTTCATCGTGACCACCGACGCCGTTGTTGGCGCGCTGAAGTCCTCTTCGGACGCGACTTCCGACGTCAGTTCTTCGCTGCGTGACAACAAAGTCGTGATCGCTGCCCGTGACGACGCTGCCAGCTTCGTTGCCAGCGAAGGCCAGATCCGCGGCGTGAAGCTGGAGAGTGCTCTGGACCTCATCCGCCATCAGGCCCCGCAACTGAATGCGACCGACGCACAACTGGCACAAGCCATTCTGGCGATCTGAGCCGGCATTGCTGGAAGGGACACGCCCGTCGTGTCCCGATGTTTCGCCGCTGGCTCTAGACCGGGCATTGCGCTAGCCTTGGGGCTCGCTAACAGCTCCTGAGACTCATGCGTTTTCTTTCAAATCTGCTTATCCCTTCTGTTCTGGTCACTGTCTGCTGGACGACCTCGGTCGATGCCTTTGACGTCTCGACGCAAAACACCGTTGTCAGCGGTTACGCCACCAGCATGGTGTCTTCCGCGCCTTTCGACCGTAAACTGCTGCTCGCCGCCCACGACGATGCGGCGGCATTCGTTGCCAGTGACGGCCAGTTGCGAGGCGCTCAGCTGGAATCCGCGTTGCATTACCTGCGCAAATCCCGGCCAAAACTTCATGTAAGCGACCTTGAACTGGCACAGGCAATTCTCGTCCAATAGTTATTCTTGCCCCCTCCGGAGTCGTTCCATGCGTAGCCCGCTGATTGCTGCCGCCCTTGGCCTGTTGTTGTTGGCCGATATGGCCCAGGCGCACACCCTGGTAGCCACCAGTAACATCATCGTTCGTGCCTCCCAGCGCACCATCGATTTCACTTCCGATACCACCACTTCGATCCGCGATTCGAAAATCATCCGCGAAGCCCACGATGACGCCGCCAGCTTCGTCGCCAGCAACGGTGATATCCGTGGCGCGCACCTGGAAGCCGCCCTCAACACCCTGCGCACCCGCGTGCCGGAAGCCCGCGACGCCAGTGATCAGGTACTCGCCGAAGCCATCCTCGCATTGTGAAGTCTCTCAGCGCCTGGCTGCTGGCCGGGGCGCTGCTGCTGATCGGCAGCAACGCCCACGCCAGCCTGCAACTGCGGCTCAAGACCGACGGCCTGAGCCCCGCCCAACAACAGGCCAGCCAGGCGTTGCTCGATGAAGCGATGCAGAAACTGCCGCCCAGCTTCATCGAACGCCTGGATCGACGCATCGATGTCGGCTGGACCGACGACATGCCCGCCAATGCCTATGGCCAGGCGACGCTCGTCTCCGAGCTGGACCTGAACCGCAGACTGCTCGCCAGTCTCACCGACGGCAGCGCGACCACGCAAAAAACCAATCGCCCCCACGGCACTGTGCGGCAGGAACTGCTGGCCACGGTGCTGCACGAAATCACCCATATCTACGACCGTGCACGCCTGTGGCCGGCCGCCGAACGCACGCTGATCCAGCGCTGCACGCGCCGCAACAACAGTGCCGGGCTGATCGGCCTGCCGGATGAGTGTCGGGGTCAGAATGACCGGCGCTTCACCCTCAGCGATGACCCGCGCCTGCTCGATCTCGCCGGCTGGCAGCAATACGTCGGCCGCCGTGGCGAACGTGAACAGCACAACCGGCAGATCGCCCGCAGCCCGGACCTGTACGAGATCTCCAGTCCGAAGGAGTTCGTCGCGGTCAACATGGAGTACTTCCTTCTCGACCCGAGCTACGCCTGCCGCCGGCCCGCGCTGTACCGCTATTACCAGGAACACTTTGGCTGGGCGCCGCCGGAAAAAGACACCTGCGCCAAATCCTTCGCCTTCCTCAATGCCGGCAACGACTTTGCCAAACAGCCGCTGGGCCAGGTCGATCCGGAGCGGGTCTACGCCATCGACTACCTGCTGGCCGAAGCGAACCAGAACTGGGTCAGCCGCTGGGGGCACAGCATGTTGCGCCTGGTGATCTGCGCCCCGGGCCGGCCACGCGGACCGGATTGCAGACTGGATCTGGACCAGCATCTGGTGCTGTCCTACCGCGCATTCGTCGGCGATGTGCAGCTGTCGAGCTGGGACGGACTGGTCGGAAAATACCCTTCGCGTCTGTTCGTCCTGCCGTTGGCGCAGGTGATCGACGAATACACCAAGACCGAACTGCGCAGCCTCGCCTCAGTGCCGCTGAACCTGTCCCGCAGCGAGATCGAAGACGTGGTCGAACACGCCGCCGAAATGCACTGGAGCTACGACGGCAACTACTTCTTCCTGTCCAACAACTGCGCGGTGGAAAGCCTGAAACTGCTGCGCAGTGGAAGCAACAATGCACAGCTCACCGGCCTCGACAGCATCATGCCCAATGGCCTGTTGGAAGTGCTCAAGGGCCGAGGCCTGGCGGATACCAGCGTGCTCGACAATCCCAAAGAGGCGTTGCGCCTGGGTTACCGCTTCGACTCGTTCCGCGATCGCTATCAGGCAATGTTCGAGGTGCTGAAGAAGCAATTGCCGATCAAGCAGACCAGCGTCGAGGAATGGCTGTCGCTGTCTGCCGAAGAGCGGCGGCCATGGTTCGAACGCGCGGACCTGCGTACCAGCGCCGCATTGCTGCTGTTGGAGCAGGCAAGCTTCCGTCGCCAGTTGCTGCTGGCCCAGGATGAGGTCAAGCAACGCTACCTCGGTGCCCGGGAACTGGAAAACGGCGGCATGGACAAGGCCAACGCAACGTTGCAGCAGATCCTCGCCAACAGCGGCTTCCTCAGTCGCCCGGCAGAACTGCTCGACTCTCGTGGTTATGGCCTGCCACAACCCAGCGAGTTCAGCCGACTGGAAGCCGAAAGCAGTCAGCGCCAGAAACAGCTACTGGTGCTGAGCGGTGATCTGGACAAGGAAGTGCGAGCGCTGCTGGAACCGAAGCGGGCAGCGGAGATTGCCGCCAACGAGGCCAACGTGAAGCAGATCGGCGAGCATTTGCGCAAACTGCACAAAGCCTCGGGTGGCCTGGAGCTTCCCTGAAAAACCACTCCCCTGAAAAACAAAAGACCGCAGCCTGCGAAAGGCTGCGGTCTTTTTTATTGCCTGCAAATCAGTACAGAACACCATCCAACACTTCGTAGACGATCCCGGTACCGATCGCGATCAACACGATATCGCCACCGGCCCGACGCCATTCATAGCCCGGATACACCGGCAAACGTCCCAACGCCCGGGCATCCAGCCGCTCGCCGTAATAGCCGTGCGGCAACGGCCGGCCGCGTTCCAGGCGAATACCCGGCGGCGGAGGTGCACCGCGAACGAAGTAGCCGTGATTGTCACGAATCACCTGACGCACCGGCCCGAAGTCGCGCGGTGGCGGGCCACCCCGATGGCTGCTTTGCCAATCATGGTGATCGCCACCGCGATTGTCGTACTGACCCTGTTGCGGGCCGCCGTGGTCGTGATCGTCGCGTGGGTCAGCGCTGGCCAGCAGCGGCGTCGCGCTGATCATCAGCACGCCCAGACTGGCAATCAGACGTTTCGGCATTTTCATGGATTTTCCTCACTGCACTAACAGCAAAAAGGGACTCAGAACGTGGTTCTGAATCCCTCGGTCTTGCTTGATTAGTCTGTGCCGCGAGGTGCTAATTCCTCTGTATCAGGAACTTTACCTTCAGCTGACGCGGGCCTTACGCACGCCTTCGGACAGTGCCGAACACAGGCTCAGTACGCCGTCGATGGCCTGTTCCGGCGTGGTCGCATTGGCGATGTGATCGATCAGCGCCGACCCCACCACCACGCCATCGGCCAGACGCGCGATGGACGCAGCCTGCTCCGGCGTACGGATACCGAAACCGATGCTGATCGGCAGGTCGGTATGACGACGCAGACGCGCCACCGCTTCCTCGACATGTTCCAGAGTCGCCGCACCGGCACCGGTCACACCGGCGACCGACACGTAGTAAACGAACCCGGAGCTGCCGTTCAACACTTTCGGCAGACGTGCATCATCCGTGGTCGGCGTAGTCAGGCGGATGAAGTCGATGCCTGCAGCCTGGGCCGGGTGGCACAGCTCCGAGTTGTGCTCCGGCGGCATGTCGACCACGATCAGGCCGTCAACGCCGGCCTCTTTGGCTTCGGCGATGAAGCGTTCGACACCGAACTTGTGGATCGGGTTGAAGTAACCCATCAATACCAGCGGCGTATCGCTGTTGTCCTTGCGGAACTCGCGGACCATCTGCAGGGTTTTGATCAGGTTCTGTTTGGCCCCCAAGGCACGGATGTTCGCCAGCTGGATCGCCGGACCGTCGGCCATCGGGTCGGTGAACGGCATACCCAGCTCGATCACGTCGGCACCGGCTTTCGGCAGGCCCTTGAGGATCGCCAGCGAAGTGTCGTAATCCGGATCACCGGCGGTGACGAAGGTCACCAGTGCGGCGCGGTTCTGTTGCTTGAGTTCGGCAAAGCGGGTTTGCAGGCGGCTCATCAGTGTTTCTCCTGCTTGGAAGTTTCCATGTGGTGCATGACGGTCTGCATGTCTTTGTCACCGCGGCCGGACAGGTTGACCACCATCAGGTGATCCTTCGGCAGCTTCGGCGCGCGTTTGAATACTTCAGCCAGGGCATGGGCGCTTTCCAGTGCCGGAATGATCCCTTCCAGACGGCAGCACTGGTGGAATGCCGCAAGGGCTTCGTCGTCGGTCACCGAGGTGTACTGGACGCGGCCGATGTCATGCAACCACGCGTGTTCCGGGCCAATGCCCGGATAGTCGAGGCCGGCGGAAATCGAGTGGGCGTCGATGATCTGACCATCGTCGTCCTGCAGCAGGAAGGTTCGGTTGCCGTGCAACACACCCGGTACGCCGCCGTTGAGGCTGGCCGCGTGTTTGCCGGTCTCGATGCCGTAACCGGCGGCTTCGACGCCGATGATTTCCACGCTCTTGTCGTCGAGGAACGGGTGGAACAGGCCCATGGCGTTGGAACCGCCGCCGATGCACGCCACCAGGCTGTCCGGCAGGCGACCTTCCTGAGCTTGCAGCTGCTCGCGGGTTTCCTTGCCAATCACCGCCTGGAAGTCGCGAACCATAGCTGGGTAAGGATGCGGGCCGGCCACGGTGCCGATCAGGTAGAAGGTGCTGTCGACGTTGGTCACCCAGTCACGCAGTGCTTCGTTCATCGCGTCTTTCAGGGTGCCGGTACCGGCGACCACCGGGATCACCTCGGCGCCCAGCAGCTTCATGCGGAACACGTTGGCCTGCTGACGTTCGATGTCAGTGGTGCCCATGTAGATCACGCAATCCAGACCGAAACGCGCAGCCACGGTGGCGGTCGCCACGCCGTGCATGCCGGCGCCGGTCTCGGCGATGATGCGTTTCTTGCCCATGCGCCGCGCCAGCAGGATCTGGCCGATGCAGTTGTTGATCTTGTGCGCGCCGGTGTGGTTCAGCTCTTCGCGCTTGAGGTAGATCTTGGCGCCACCACAGAACTCGGTCAGGCGCTCGGCGAAGTACAGCGGGCTCGGACGTCCGACGTAGTCGCGCTGGAAGTAGGCCAATTCCTCTTTGAACGCCGGATCTTCCTTGGCCGCTTCGTACTCGCGGGCCAGGTCGAGGATCAACGGCATCAGGGTTTCGGCGACGTAACGGCCGCCGAACGAGCCAAACAGGCCGTTGGCGTCAGGGCCGTTACGCAGATCGGAGGTGTTCGAAGTCTGGGTCATGGTTCGCTCCAGCGGATTTCACGAGAAGACAATGGCGTTCACTCTACCCCTGACCTTGCAGGCTGAAAACCGATAAGATCGCCACAACCCGTCAGGAAAACTCACAGATATCATGAGCCATGACCTTCCCCCGCTGAACGCCCTGCGCGCCTTCGAAGCCACCGCCCGGCTGAACAGCGTCAGCCAGGCCGCCGAGCAGCTGCACGTCACCCACGGCGCGGTCAGCCGCCAGCTCAAGGTGCTTGAAGAGCACCTGGGCGTCAGCCTGTTCGTCAAGGACGGTCGCGGCTTGAAACTCACAGATGCCGGCATCCGTCTGCGCGATGCCAGCGGCGAGGCGTTCGACCGCTTGCGCAGTGTTTGTGCCGAACTGACCCAAAGCACCGCCGACGCTCCGTTCGTGCTCGGCTGCTCCGGCAGCCTGCTGGCGCGCTGGTTCATTCCGCGACTGGGAAGGCTCAATGCCGATCTGCCGGACTTGCGTCTGCACCTGTCGGCCGGAGAAGGCGACCTCGATCCGCGCCGCCCGGGACTCGATGCCTTGCTGCTGTTCGCCGAACCGCCATGGCCGGCGGACATGCAAGTCTACGAGCTGGCCAGCGAACGCATCGGCCCGGTCATGAGCCCGCTGTTCAGCGGCTACCAGCACCTGAAATCGGCGCCGCCCACTGCCCTGCTCGGCGAACCCTTGCTGCACACAACCTCACGCCCGCAAGCCTGGCCGAGCTGGGCGCAGCAAACCGGCCTCGACGCCAAGGCATTGAAGCTGGGCCAAGGTTTCGAGCATCTGTATTACTTGCTGGAAGCGGCCGTCGCCGGATTGGGCGTGGCGATTGCGCCGGAACCCTTGGTGGCCGAAGACTTGAAAGCCGGGCGCCTGGTCGCGCCATGGGGCTTTTGCGAAACCCCGGCGCAACTGGCGCTGTGGCTACCCAAGCGCGCCGCAGACGGACGCGCCCGGCAACTGGCGCAATGGCTCAAGAACGAGCTACGCCAGGCGGATCACTCGCCGCGCTTGAACAGCAGATAAGCGGCCAGCAGACCCAGTGCCCCGACCGCCACACCGGCAGTCGTCCACGGATGTTCCTGCGCATAATCACGGGTGGCGATCCCGGTTTCGCGGGTTTTGACTTTGACTTCTTCGTAGGCATCGCTGAGCAGGCTGCGCGAATGTTTCAGCGCACTTTCGGCGTTGCCCTTGAGCGCCTTGAGGGTCTTGCGCGACTCGTCCGAAGCGTCGTCTTTCAGGCTTTCCAGCGACTTGAGCAGACTCTCGATCTCCGCTTCCATGCTTTGCAATGAGGCTTTGCGTAACGAGGTGTTGGCCATGGTGGCTCTCCTGCATTGGTGATGAGTGGCGTGTGTTGTTTGGGACTTCGCGGGTTCTGGAAAGTGCAGAAAATCTGAACTCGCCTTTCCCGAAGCGAACGAAATCAACACTGCAAATCGCTGCTAGGCTCAATTCCACACGTCAAGGAGATCGCCATGAGTGACCATCACACCTACAAGAAAATCGAGCTGGTCGGTTCGTCCCCCAGCAGCATCGAAGACGCCATCAACAACGCGCTGGCCGAGGCCGGCAAGAGCATCAAGCATCTGGAATGGTTTGAGGTGGTCGATACCCGTGGCCACATCAAGGACAACAAGGCCGCCCACTTTCAAGTGACCCTGAAAGTCGGGTTCCGGATTGCCAGCAGCTGAGTTTGGTCTACGCTTCTGAACTTGCGCGCTGGCCGAATGCCATAGGAATGGCAAAGCGCTACAGGGTGAGCGCATCGGGTAGATCGCTCGATGCCCGCCTCTTTTAATCCGACCAGGGAGTGCGACCGATGAAGAAGTTCATGTTGGCAGTAGGTTTGTTGAGCCTTGCGGGTGGTGCGTTTGCTGCCGGCAAGCCCTGTGAAGAAGTGAAAGCCGCGATCGCGGCAAAACTGGATGCGAAACACGTCTCCGGTTATTCGCTGGAAATCGTCGATAAAGGTGCTGCCGCTGGCGGCAAGGTCGTCGGCAAATGCGAGGGCGGCACCAAGGAAATCGTCTACAAGCGTGGTTGATCGGGCCTGAAATGCAAAAGCCGACGCAATGCGTCGGCTTTTTTGTGCCCGGCTATCTTTTTTGCACAACTATCGGACCTCAGCCCTTCATCACCTGCGCCAGCAATTCGTAGGAATGCAGGCGATCGGCGTGTTCGTACAGGTCGCAGGTGAAAATCAGCTCATCCGCCTGAGTCTGTTCAATCAGCACCTCAAGTTTTGCGCGGATTTTCTGCGGGCTGCCGACCATCGCCAGACCGAGGAAATCACCCACCGCCTCACGCTCGTGAGGCAGCCACAGGCCGTCCATGGTTTTCACCGGCGGACGCTGCACCAGACTTTGCCCACGCATCAGCGCGAGAATTCGCTGGTACACCGAGGTCGCCAGGTAATCGGCCTGCTCGTCGGTGTCGGCGGCCACCAGCGGCACGCCGAGCATCACGTACGGCTTGTCGAGCACCTCCGATGGCTTGAAGTGGTTGCGGTAGACGCGAATCGCCTCGTGCATGAAGCGCGGTGCGAAATGTGAGGCAAAGGCGTAGGGCAAACCGCGCTCGCCGGCCAGTTGCGCACTGAACAGGCTGGAACCCAACAGCCAGATCGGCACATTGGTGCCGGTGCCCGGCATCGCGATCACACGCTGATCCGGCGTACGCGGGCCGAGGAAACGCGCCAGTTCGGCCACGTCTTCCGGGAAGTCGTCGGCACTGCCGGAGCGTTCACGGCGCAGGGCTCGGGCGGTCATCTGGTCGGAGCCGGGCGCGCGGCCCAGGCCGAGGTCGATCCGCCCCGGGTACAGGCTTTCAAGGGTGCCGAACTGCTCGGCAATCACCAGCGGCGCGTGATTGGGCAACATCACGCCGCCAGAGCCGACGCGGATAGTCGACGTGCCGCCGGCCAGATAGCCCAGCAGCACCGACGTCGCAGAACTGGCGATGCCGTCCATGTTGTGGTGCTCGGCGACCCAGAACCGGGTGTAGCCGAATTTTTCGACATGCTGCGCCAGATCCAGCGAGTTGCGCAGCGACTGGGCCGGGCTACCGTTCTCGCGCACCGGCACCAGATCGAGGGTGGAAAACTTTACGTCGGACAGTTGCTTCATAAACCTGCATCTCCGATTGAGGGCGCAGGTTTGTTCTTGGCGAACGCAAACCTGCCCAATTCATAAGCGTGTTCTGTGCAATAAGGGCATATACCCGAGTTTCAATAGCCGATCCGAAATTTCCTACTAAAAAAGTCAACGATTCAGATGAGCTGAACTTTGTCCCGGCGTCTATCCTCAGAAGCCTTGCAAGCAGAAACCCTGATGGCGCGGCGTTTCGCGCCGATTTGAGGAGGCACACATGGCTATCGTGAAGAAGGCATCCGCACATTGGGAAGGTGACCTGAAAACCGGCATCGGCTCGATCTCCACCGAAACCGGCGTCCTGCGGGAAGCGCCGTACGGCTTCAAGGCCCGCTTCGAAGGCGGCAAGGGCACCAACCCGGAAGAACTGATCGGCGCCGCCCATGCCGGCTGTTTCTCCATGGCGTTCTCGATGATCCTCGGCGACGCCGGGCTGAAGGCCGAAAGCATCGACACCCAGGCCGAAGTCACCCTCGATCAGGTTGAGGGCGGTTTCGCGATCACCGCCGTGAAACTGATCCTCAAGGCGAAGATTCCCGGTGCAACCCAGGCGCAATTCGAGGAGCTGAGCAACAAGGCCAAGGAAGGATGTCCGGTATCGAAGGTGCTGAACGCGAAGATCAGCCTGGATGCGTCACTGGTCGGTTGATTGACTTGCGCCGAATCAGAACCCGCCAGGCAAAAATGTGGTCGAATAAATGACAGCAGCTTTCGCGCATCTTCGTGCGCGCTGCTCCCAGGAGCTTCAACCATGAAACGTTTTGCCTTGGCGGTTATCTGTGGCGTGCTGGCGACGTCGGCCTTCGCGGCGCCAAAAGATTGCGAAGAACTCAAGCAAGAGATCGAAATCAAGATTCAGGCGAATGCCGTGCCCTCCTACACCCTGGAGATAGTCTCCAAAGAGGAAGCCGAAAAGCACGACGTCGCCATGATCGTCGGCACTTGCGACAACGGTACGAAGGCCATCATCTATCAGAAGAACGACCGCTGATTCAGGTTAGATGGCGCAATAGGTGTCGCGATCCTCGGCAACAATTTCCCGCTTGGCGTTATACAGCCGGGCACTGGGAGTAAACATCAGGGAGCGACCCTCCAGCACATAACGCTGACCCGCTTCGAAATGGTCGAAGCGGATGGTCAGGTAGCACAGGCGCTCCACGGGGTCGTTCAACAGACCGCCGCCTCCACCAGGCGCCTCGAAATCGAAACGCACCAACAACTCATGGCTGCCGGGCGTTACCTGGAAAAAACGTCCGTCAGTCAGGCGCTGCTTGTCGAGACGTTCGGCCATCAGCAATTTTCCGCCCGGGGTCGGCGTCGAGAACTCGACCCAGGCCATGTTGGGATCGATCGGAGGCATCGGCGTCTGACAACCGGCGAGTAAACCGGCAACCAGTAACAGCATCGTCTTGCGCATGATGAATGTCCGTGAATTCGGACATCCAGCATAACGCCGATCAGGTGCGCTGACAGCCTGCCGGTTTGCCCTGACCGACTACGTTGCGCTGCTGGTCATAGAGTTTGGCCCACGGCCGGAAACCGATATTGCCGGCCTGGAGCTGATAGCGTTGGCCGGCGTTGAAGTCCTTGAATGTCACGTTCAACTGGCAATCGCGCCACAGGGGCTCCGCGTCGGGGCCGATGTTGGTTGCCTCCACCGGAAACTGGTAACGCACCTTCAGTTCATGACTGCCGGGTTGTACTTCGAAGTAACGTTTGTCAACGGCAGCCTTCTTGTCGACTTCCAGCGCTTGCAGCGCCGTGTCCTGTTGCCGTGTATCCAGGTCGATCCAGGCTTGCGTGGGGTCGGGCGAAGGCATTCCGAATCCGGCACAACCGGCCAGCGTCAGCAGGCCTCCCGTCAGTATCAACATGCGCATGGCGGAGCTCCAATGGGCGGGATAGTCTTGCGATCAGACTTTCCGGGGGATTTCTTATTGTGATCAGGCCGTTTCCAAGCCTTGGGTTACTTGATCGCGTTTTGCGGGTTTTGTTTCCGAGCACATTGCTTTTGCTGCTCAACGGTTGTTCCAGCGTCAGCTATTACAGTCAGTTGGCCAGTGGTCAGCTGCAATTGCTGCGGGCTCGCGAGCCAGTGGCCGAGGTGATCGCCGACCCGAGCCGGGACGCCACACTGCGTGCCCACCTGGCCCAGTCGCAGAAGGCCCGGGACTTCGCCAGCCAACACCTGCACCTGCCGGATAACCAGAGCTATCGCCTGTACGCCGATATCCATCGCCCATACGTGGTGTGGAACGTGTTCGCCACCCCGGAGTTTTCCCTGAGCCCGCAAAACCATTGCTTCCCGATTGCCGGCTGCGTGGCCTATCGCGGCTACTACAGCCAGAGTGCGGCGCGGGGCGAGGCGGCGATTCAGCGCTTGCAAGGCATGGACGTGTCGATTGGCGGCGTCGAGGCCTATTCGACCCTGGGCTGGTTCAATGATCCGATCCTCAACTCGATGATGGGCTGGGGTGACGAACGGTTGGCCACGCTGATCTTCCATGAGCTGGGCCACCAACGTTTCTATGTGAAGGACGACACCGAGTTCAACGAGTCTTACGCGACCTTCGTCGAGCAGGAAGGCACCCGGCAGTGGCGGGCGTTTCGTGGCTTGCCGCCAGAGAACGATGCCCAGCTCAAACGACGGGATCAGTTCATTCAACTGATCCTCGACACCCGAACCCGGCTGGAGAAGCTGTACGCCCAGTCGATGCCCGTCGAACACATGCGCGAACGCAAGGCTGCCGAGTTCGAACGGTTTCGCCGGGATTATCGGGCGATGCGCGACAGCCAGTGGGCCGGAGACAAACGCTACGACGCCTGGGTCAATGCGCCGCTGAACAATGCGCGGTTGTTGCCGTTCGGGCTGTATGACCAGTGGGTGCTGGCGTTTGCAGCCTTGTTCAGGCAGGTGGGCGGGGATTGGCTGAAGTTCTATGCACAGGTGGAGAAACTGGGCGGATTGCCGGCTGACAAGCGAAAGACAGCCCTGCGTGAGCTGGCCGCCCTTCGCTCCGATTGACGATCAGCGCTGCAGAAACGCCTGATGCAACTCGGCCAGGGTTTCGAAGTGATAAGCCGGTGCCTCGGCGCTCAGCTCTTCATGGCTGCCGAAACCATACCCCACCGCCGCGGCATCCAGACCGTTGCTGCGGGCGCCGATCAGGTCGTGCTTGCGGTCACCGATCATCAGCGTATTGGCCGGGTCCAGTCCTTCTTCTGCGATCAGGTGGGCAATCAGCTCGACCTTGTTGGTACGGGTGCCATCCAGTTCGCTGCCGTAAATCACCTTGAAGTGTTTGGCGAAATCGAAGTGCCGGGCGATTTCCCGGGCGAACACCCACGGTTTTGAAGTCGCGATATACAGCTGCCGGCCTTGGCCACTCAGGGTTTCCAGCAATGGTGTGACGCCCTCGAACACCCGGTTCTCGTACAGACCGGTAACCTTGAAACGCTCGCGATAGAAATTCACCGCCTCCCACGCCTTGGCTTCATCGAAACCATAAAACTGCATGAACGCCTGCAACAGCGGCGGGCCGATGAAGTGTTCCAGTTTGGTCAGGTCCGGCTCATCGATACCGAGTTTGCTCAAGGCGAACTGGATGGAGCGGGTGATGCCCTCGCGCGGATCGGTCAGGGTGCCATCGAGGTCGAACAGTACGGTCTGGTAATGCATGAAAAATCCCGGGCAATAGAGAGAAAAGTCAGAGCTGGTCGTAGCCTTCGGCCAGATGCAGGTCCTTGAGCTTCACGTAGTTCGCCGCGCTGTAGGTGAAAAAGGCGTTTTCCTTGTCGGTCAGCGGGCGAACCTGCTTCACCGGGCTGCCCACGTACAGGAAACCGCTTTCCAGGCGCTTGCCCGGTGGCACCAGGCTGCCGGCGCCGATGATCACGTCGTCCTCGACCACCGCGCCGTCCATGACGATGCTGCCCATGCCGATCAGCACGCGGCTGCCGACGGTGCAGCCATGCAGCATGACCTTGTGGGCGATGGTCACGTCGTCACCGATCAGCAGCGGAAAGCCGTCCGGATTGAACGGGCCGGCGTGGGTGATGTGCAACACACAGCCATCCTGCACGCTGGTGCGTGCGCCGATACGGATGCGGTGCATGTCGCCGCGGATCACCGTCAACGGCCACACGGAGCTGTCTTCGCCGATTTCGACGTCGCCGATCACCACCGCGGAGCCGTCGACAAAAGCGCCTTTGCTCAAGCGTGGGGTGTGATTCTGGTACTTGCGAAGGGACACGATTAGTTCTCTCTCTGTCGCCGATAGCTGCGGTGGGTGTCGATTGTAATTAAGATGGGCGCATGTTTCTTCCAGCCAAGGTGCCAACCGTGAGCGTGAACAACCCTCTTCTGCAGTCCTACGACCTGCCGCCGTTCTCCGCGATCCGTGCCGAACACGTGCAGCCGGCCATCGAAACCATCCTGGCCGACAACCGCGCCGCCATCGCCGAGATCCTCAAGACTCAGGGCCAGAACCCGACCTGGGCCGGGCTGGTGCTGGCGATGGACGAACTCAATGATCGCCTGGGCGCTGCCTGGAGCCCGGTCAGCCACCTCAATGCCGTGTGCAACAGCGCCGAACTGCGTGAAGCCTACGAGTCGTGCCTGCCGGCCCTGAGCGCCTACTCCACCGAGATGGGCCAGAACCGCGAGCTGTTCCAGGCTTATGAAGCCCTGGCCAACAGCCCGGAAGCCGCCGGTTTCGACGTGGCGCAGAAAACTATCCTGGAACACGCCCTGCGCGATTTCCGCCTGTCGGGTATCGACCTGCCGGAAGCCGAACAGAAGCGCTACGCCGAAGTGCAGAGCAAGCTGTCCGAGCTGGGCAGCCGCTTCTCCAACCAGTTGCTCGACGCCACTCAGGCCTGGACCAAGCACCTGACCGATGAAGCCGCCCTCGCCGGCCTGACCGATTCGGCCAAGGCGCAAATGGCGGCTGCCGCACAGGCCAAAGGCCTCGACGGCTGGCTGATCACCCTGGAATTCCCGAGCTACTACGCGGTGATGACCTACGCCCAGGACCGTGCGCTGCGCGAAGAAGTCTACGCCGCCTACTGCACCCGTGCGTCGGATCAAGGCCCGAACGCCGGCCAGAACGACAACGGCCCGGTGATGGGCGAAATCCTCGACCTGCGTCAGGAGCTGGCAAAGCTGCTCGGTTTCTCCAGTTTCTCCGAGCTGAGCCTGGCGACCAAAATGGCCGAATCCAGCGACCAGGTGCTGAGCTTCCTGCGCGACCTGGCCAAGCGCAGCAAACCGTTCGCTGCCCAGGATCTGCAACAGCTCAAGGCCTACGCCGCCGAACAGGGCTGCGCCGATCTGCAAAGCTGGGACAGCGGTTTCTACGGTGAAAAACTCCGTGAACAACGCTACAGCGTCGCCCAGGAAACCCTGCGCGCCTACTTCCCGATCGACAAAGTGCTGGGCGGTCTGTTCGCTATCGTTCAACGTCTTTACGGTATCGAGATCGCCGAACTGAAAGGCTTCGATACCTGGCATCCGGACGTACGCCTGTTCGAGATCAAGGAAAACGGCCAGCACGTCGGCCGCTTCTTCTTCGACCTCTACGCCCGCGCCAACAAGCGCGGCGGTGCGTGGATGGACGGCGCCCGCGACCGTCGCCGCACCCTCGACGGCGTGCTGCAAAGCCCGGTGGCCAACCTTGTGTGCAACTTCACCCCGGCCGACAGCGGCAAGCCTGCGCTGCTGACCCACGATGAAGTGACCACCCTGTTCCACGAGTTCGGTCATGGCCTGCATCACCTGCTGACCCGCGTCGAGCATGCCGGCGTATCGGGCATCAACGGCGTGGCGTGGGATGCAGTCGAGCTGCCGAGCCAGTTCATGGAAAACTGGTGCTGGGAGCCAGAAGGCCTGGCGCTGATTTCCGGCCACTACGAAACCGGCGAGCCGTTGCCGCAGGATCTGCTGGAAAAAATGCTCGCAGCGAAGAACTTCCAGTCCGGCCTGATGATGGTGCGTCAGCTGGAGTTCTCGCTGTTCGATTTCGAACTGCACGCCACCCACGGTGACGGTCGCAGCGTCGCGCAGGTGCTGGAAGGCGTGCGCAACGAAGTCTCGGTGATGCGCCCTCCGGCCTACAACCGCTTCCCGAACAGCTTCGCGCACATCTTCGCCGGCGGTTACGCGGCGGGTTACTACAGCTACAAATGGGCGGAAGTGCTGTCGGCAGATGCCTTCTCCAAGTTCGAAGAAGACGGCGTGCTCAATGCCGACACCGGTCGCGCCTTCCGCGAGGCGATCCTGGCCCGCGGCGGCTCGCAGGAGCCGATGGTGCTGTTCGTCGACTTCCGTGGCCGTGAGCCATCGATTGACGCACTCTTGCGCCACAGCGGCCTGAGTGAGGACGCGGCAGCATGAGTGAGGCACCTGTGAAGACCAAAAAACGCTTTATCGCCGGGGCCGTCTGCCCGGCGTGCAGCGAGCCGGACAAGCTGATGATGTGGAGCGAGGACGATGTCCCGCACCGCGAATGCGTAGCGTGCGGCTATAGCGATACGCTGAACGCACAAGGGTTGTCGGTTCCAAAAGAGCTGGGCACGCGGGTCAACACCAGTGCGCTCAAGCCTGCACCGGACAAAACGGTTCAGGCAGTGCAGTTCTTCCCGAATCCGAAGCTGAAGAAAAAGCCCGACGAGCAACACTGATCCAGAACCACCTTCTGCCGAATCCCGGTGGAAGGTGGTATTGGCTTAACACCTGTCCCCTGCACTTGCTTCGTAGGCTGGCCGTTTCCGCCATGCCTCGAAGGAAGCTGCCATGCCTGACTCCAATCCCCTCCTGCAACGCTGGACCCTGCCACCCTGGCCGGATATTCGCGCCGAGCATCTGCTGCCGGCGATCAACAGCATCATTGCCGACAACCGACAAATCATTGCGCAAGTGATCGCCAGTCAGGCCGAGCACCCCGGCTGGGATGATCTGGTGCTGAGCATCGATGAAGCGGATGCCCGTCTCAATGAAGTTCGCTCGATTCTCGAAACGTTGTCGATGGTCAGGTCCGACGATGCCACGTGGCTCGTGGAAAGCGCCAAGACGCATCTGGCAATCAATCAGTATCGTTCCGAAAAATCCCGCAATCGCCCGCTGTACGAGGCCTACCAGCGTTTGGCGCGGAGCTCGATCGCGGCCAACTTCGATGAGTCACGCAAGATCGTGCTGGCGCGGATACTGCGCAAATTCAGGCAGTCGGGCATCGAGCTTCCCACTGAGCAACAGCAGGAACTGGCCCGGTTGAACCTTGAGATCGGCGGCCTGGAATCCGTGTTTTTGACCCACCTCGAACGCTGGGCCGAGACCTGGAGCAAACGTATCGACGACGTTGCACTGCTCGCGGGCCTGTCACCGGCGATGAGGGATCGCCTGGCGCGCGCCGCACGCGAGGCCGGCCATGACGGCTGGCTGATCCGTCTGGATCAGAACACCTGCAATCACATCCTCAAGTACGCCGAGAACCGTGCCTTGCGGGAGGAATGCTGTGTGGCCTACGCGACCCGCGCCTCCGATCAGGGGCCGTTGGCCGGCCGCTTCGATAACGGCCCGGTACTGACGGCGTTGCTTGCCTTGCGCCAACAGAAAGCCCGTTTACTTGGCCACGAAAACGCCGCGCAACTGACGCTGGCAAAAACCATGTCCGGGACGACAGCGTGGGTCAGTGATTTTCTCCAGCGCCAGGTTGCGCAGTTGGCGCCGGCTCTCGAGCAGGACGCCATACAACTGGCCGCCTTTGCGTTGCAACGCGGCATCGACCGGATTCAGCCATGGGATGAAGACTTTCTCGCCGAACAATGGCGCCAGCAGCAGTTTCCCGGTGCGCTGGACGACCTGCGTGATTACTTCCCGCTCGAGGGCACCCTGCGCCGGCTCTGTCTGTTCTGTGAGCGCATGTTCGGGATCCGCATCGTCGAGCAAATCAGCGGCAGGCACTGGCATGACGATGTACGGCTGCTGGAAATCAGCGAGCACAAGCAAGTCATCGGCTACATCTACCTCGACCCGTTTCACCGCGACAACGCTGCGGATTTCGCCGGCACCTCCACGCTGCGCAACCGCCGGATCAATGCCGAAGGGCGCCCGGCGCTCCCCATTGCTGTGCTCTACAGCAATTTCACTCCGGCCACTGACAGCCATCCGTGCCCTCTCGAACTCGACGACCTGCAGGTACTTTTTCATGAGTTTGGCCACTGCCTTCAGCACGTACTGACGCGTTCACCTCATCACACCCTGTCCGGCATCCTGCAACTGGGCCATGAGGCAGCGGAATTCTCCGGGCAACTGTTCGAGCAGTGGTGTCAGTCGCGAGAGTTTGTGCTGTGGCTCGGCGCGCATTTCCAGACCGGCGAGCGCCTGAGTGCTTCACGGGTCGACGCCGCCCTGACGGCCAGTCAGGCCCACGCCAGCCGACAAAAAGCCTTGCTGCTGATGGGCGCGATCATCGATTTCGAGCTGCACCTGACCCACGGCGATGGGCGCTCTGTCGAAGCGGTTTGCGCCGACGTGCAGAGGACGATGATTCACCTGCAACTACCGGACGGTCACCGGTTCGCCAATGGTTTCGATTACATGGTGACCCAGTACGACGCCTCGGTTTACGCCTATGTCTGGTCAGGGGTGCTGGCTCAAGAAGCGTTCAAACGCTTCAGTCATGACTGGGTGTTCAGGCCGCAGACCGGCCGGGCGTTCCGGGAAACGTTCTTTGCACCCGGGGCCGGGCGCCCGTTACTGGAAGCAGTGAAAGCTTTCGTCGGCCGGCCGGTCAGTGAAGACGTGGGTGCCGGCCGTTCGATCATCCGGCGGGTTACTTCAGATTGACGGTCTGGAACCAGCTCTTCATCGAGCAAGTAGCGAACGCACTGGTGCTGCAATCGCCATTGGCCAGTGCGGTACGCAGCTTCTCGACATCAGCCTGCATGACGTAGCGAACGCCGTCCTTGAAGTGACCGCTTTCACCGAAACCGCCCTGGGTCATTTCGTTCAGGGCGTCTTCCTTGCTCCAGCCTTGCACCACGATGCGATACATCGCGGCCATCAGGCCGGTGCGGTCGGAGCCGTGCTTGCAATGCATCAACACCGGGCCGTTGGCTTCGGCGGTCTGGATCGCGCGCAAGGTCTTGAGCACGTCGCTGTCATCGACATGATTGGTGCGATACGGCAGTTGCACCTGATTGATGCCAGGAGCGTTCAGCCAACTCGAATCCGCCTCTGGCAGAAAGTTGATGACCGTTGCCACTTTCAGGTTTTGCAGCAACGGCACGGCACCGGCGTCAGGCAGCGCACTGCGATAAAGCGTGGGCGACATCTGAAAGAAGTTGTATTTCACTTCGACCGGTTGCGCCCATTCCGGAGGACGAGAAACCGGCGCATCTGCGGCATGGGCCGGGATCGAGCCGAGCAGGGCAAGCAGCGAGAAACAGATCGCAGAGGAAAAACGCTTCAAGGACATGCTGAGTGGTGACCGTGTGGGATTCGTCAGTGAGGGCCGCAGCTTGAGGGTTGTCCAGTCAAATCCCTGTGAGGCGTTTGTCAAAGAAACGTGAAGCCAGGGACATCCTTCGTCGCAAATCCGGGCTTTTTTTCGGCTGAATCGATTCATCCGGTTGGTTAGGCTGCTACCATTTGTCACATCATGTTGCAGACGCGTCCCCCTTTTCCGGGTCATTTCCGGCCACGTCGCAACCGACCACTCAAAAGCCGTCCCCAGAAGCGGCTGATAACCATCAATGCCTGATGAGGTGCACCCCATGTCTGATCAAGATCGAGACAACCCGCGGCGTGAGTTTTTGCGCAAATCCCTGACCCTGATCCCGGTGGTCACCCTCGCCGGCACCGGACTCGGTAGCAGCGTGCTGCAAGCCGCCCCGGAAAGCGCACCGGCTGCGGCACCGGCAAAACCGGCCGGCGCTGACGCGGGCGTCTATCAACCGAACTACTTCACCGCCGAAGAGTGGGCGTTCATCAATGCCGCCGTTGCGCAATTGATCCCCAATGATGCCCAGGGCCCTGGCGCTCTCGAGGCTGGCGTGCCGGAATACATCGACCGCCAGATGAACACGCCGTACGCCGCCGGTGCCCTCTGGTACATGCAAGGCCCGTTCAATGCCGACGCTGCGCCCGAGATGGGCTGGCAGAGCAAACTGGTGCCAAAAGAGATCTATCGCCTCGGCATCGCCGCCACGGATCAGTGGGCAAAATCCCTCAATGGCAAAACATTTGCCGAGCAAGACAGCGCTACCCGAGACGATCTGCTCAAGCAGCTGGAAGCCGGAAAACCGCAATTCGACAGCGTTCCAGCGAAGATTTTCTTCAGTCTGCTGCTGCAAAACACCAAGGAAGGGTTCTTCTGCGACCCGATCCACGGTGGCAATAAAGGCATGGTCGGCTGGACCATGATCGGCTTCCCCGGCGCCCGCGCCGATTTCATGGATTGGGTGGAACGCAACGAGCAATACCCCTTCCCGGCAGTTTCGATTCGCGGCGAGAGGGCGTGAGCATGGCAACGGTAATGAAGAAGGTCGATGCAGTGATCGTCGGTTTCGGCTGGACAGGCGCAATCATGGCCAAGGAGCTGACCGAAGCCGGTCTCAACGTGCTGGCGCTGGAACGCGGGCCGATGCAGGACACCTACCCTGACGGCAACTATCCCCAGGTGATCGACGAACTCACCTACAGCGTGCGGAAAAAACTCTTCCAGGACATCTCCAAAGAGACCGTCACCATCCGTCACAGCGTCAACGACATCGCCCTGCCGAACCGCCAGTTGGGCGCGTTTCTGCCGGGCAATGGCGTGGGCGGCGCCGGGCTGCACTGGTCGGGCGTGCACTTTCGTGTCGACCCGATCGAGCTGCGCATGCGCAGCCACTACGAAGAGCGTTACGGCAAAAGCTTCATCCCCAAGGACATGACCATCCAGGACTTCGGCGTCAGCTATGAAGAACTGGAACCGTTCTTCGATTTCGCCGAAAAAGTCTTCGGCACCTCCGGCCAAGCCTGGACCGTGAAAGGCCAACTGGTCGGCCAGGGCAAGGGCGGCAACCCATACGCGCCGGATCGTTCGAACCCGTTTCCGCTGGAAGCGCAGAAGAACACGGTTTCCGCACAACTGTTCGGCAAAGCGGCCACAGAGGTCGGTTACAAACCCTACAACCTGCCTTCCGCAAATACTTCGGGGCCGTACACCAACCCTTACGGTGCGCAGATGGGCCCGTGCAACTTCTGCGGCTTCTGCAGCGGCTACGTTTGCTACATGTATTCCAAGGCGTCGCCGAACGTGAATATTCTGCCGGCGCTGAAACCGCTGCCGAATTTCGAACTGCGGCCCAACGCCCACGTCCTGCGGGTCAACCTCGACAGCACGAAAACCAAAGCCACCGGCGTCACCTACATCGACGGTCAGGGTCGCGAGATCGAGCAACCGGCGGATCTGGTGATCCTCGGCGCGTTCCAGTTGCACAACGTACGGCTGATGCTGCTCTCCGGCATCGGCAAACCGTACGATCCGGTCAGCGGCGAAGGCGTGGTCGGACGTAACTTCGCCTACCAGAACATGGCGACCATCAAGGCGTTCTTCGACAAGGACACCCACACCAACAACTTCATCGGCGCCGGCGGCAACGGCGTGGCGCTGGACGACTTCAACGCCGACAACTTCGACCACGGGCCACACGGTTTCGTCGGTGGCTCGCCAATGTGGGTCAACCAGGCCGGCAGCCGTCCGATTGCCGGCACCTCCAACCCACCAGGCACCCCGGCCTGGGGCAGCGACTGGAAACGCGCGACCGCCGATTACTACACCCACCAGGTGTCGATGGACGCTCACGGCGCGCATCAGTCCTACCGTGGCAACTACCTCGATCTGGACCCGGTGTACCGCGATGCCTACGGCCTGCCGCTGCTGCGGATGACCTTCGACTGGCAGGAAAACGACATCAAGATGAACCGCTTCATGGTCGAAAAAATGGGCAAGGTCGCGCAAGCCATGGGCCCGAAAGCCATTGCAGTGCTTGGCAAGAAAGTCGGTGAGCACTTCAACACTGCGTCCTACCAGACCACCCACCTCAACGGTGGCGCGATCATGGGCACCGATCCGAAGACCAGCGCGCTGAACCGCTACTTGCAGAGCTGGGACGTGCACAACGTGTTCGTCCCGGGTGCGTCGGCGTTCCCGCAAGGCCTGGGTTACAACCCGACCGGGCTGGTCGCCGCGCTGACCTACTGGTCGGCGAAAGCGATCCGCGAGCAATACCTGAAAAACCCCGGCCCGCTGGTTCAGGCTTAAGGAGCGATGACCATGAAGACTCTCGTTATCGCGACCCTGGCACTGCTCGGCAGCGCTTCCCTTTACGGCGCCGAAGTTGATCAATCCTTGATCAAAAAAGGTGAATACCTCGCCCGTGCCGGTGACTGCGTGGCTTGCCATACGGCCAAGGACGGCAAGCCGTTCGCCGGTGGCCTGCCGATGGAAACCCCGATCGGCACGATCTACTCGACCAACATCACCCCGGACAACACCGGGCTGGGCGGCTACAGCTTCGAGGAGTTCGACCAGGCTGTGCGTCATGGCGTCGCCAAAAATGGCAGTACCTTGTACCCGGCGATGCCGTATCCGTCCTACGCCCGTGTCAGCCAGGATGATATGCAGGCGCTCTACGCCTACTTCATGCACGGCGTTGCACCGGTGGCGCAGGAGAACAAGGCCAGCGACATCCCATGGCCATTGAGCATGCGCTGGCCGCTGATGGGCTGGCGCTGGCTGTTCGCGCCGAAGATCGAGGACTACAAACCCGCGTCGGACGATGCCGTCGTCAGCCGTGGGGCGTATCTGGTGGAAGGCCTCGGACATTGCGGTGCCTGCCATACGCCACGGGCCCTGACCATGCAGGAAAAATCCCTGAGCGCGGCCGAAGGCAGCAGTTTTCTGTCAGGCAGCGCGCCGCTGGAAGGCTGGATCGCCAAGAGCCTGCGCGGCGACCACAAGGACGGCCTCGGCAGCTGGAGCGAAGAGCAACTGGTGCAGTTCCTCAAGACCGGTCGCAGCGATCGCAGTGCGGTGTTCGGCGGCATGAGCGACGTGGTCACCCACAGCATGCAGTACATGACCGACGCCGACCTGACCGCGATCGCCCGTTACCTGAAATCGCTGCCGGCCAATGATCCTGCCGACCAGCCACATCAGTACGACGAGAAAGCCGCCAAGGCCTTGTGGAATGGGGATGACAGTCAGCGTGGCGCGTCGGTGTACATCGACAACTGCGCGGCGTGCCACCGCACCGATGGCCACGGCTACACCCGGGTGTTCCCGGCGCTGGCGGGCAACCCGGTGTTGCAATCGGAAGACCCGACGTCGCTGATCCACATCGTGCTCAAGGGCGGCACGCTGCCTGCGACGCACACCACGCCGTCGACCTTCACCATGCCCGGCTTCGCCTGGCGTCTGTCGGATCAGGAAGTGGCGGATGTGGTGAGCTTCATCCGAGGCAGTTGGGGCAACAAGGGCGCGCCGGTCAAAGCAGCTGATGTTGCGGAGTTACGCAAGGAAGACTTGAAGCACACCTCGACCGATGACCTCGGCCAGGTGACACAGCACAACTGACCGTTCGCCCAACGGCACTAGTCAGATCGACAGCGCCTCGATACTGTATATGCACACAGTATCGAGGCGCTGCCATGTCTACCCCTCTTCCCCCGCGCGGTCGCGGCACCGCCACCAATCCGCACAACCGCTTCGCGCCCAGTCGTTCGGTGGCCGAGGACGATGGCTGGTATCAGGAAGTGCCACTGACCCAGGGCACCGAAGTCAGTTTCGAGACGGCGAAAACCATCATCACCCGCAACACCTCACCGGACTTGCCCTTCGACCGCTCGATCAATCCCTATCGCGGTTGCGAGCATGGCTGCATTTATTGCTACGCGCGGCCGAGCCACGCCTATTGGGACATGTCGCCGGGGCTGGATTTCGAAACGAAGCTGATCGCCAAGACCAACGCCGCCCAGGTGCTGGAAGAGCAGCTGGGGAAAAAAGGCTACCAATGCGCGCCGATCAATCTGGGCTCCAACACCGACCCGTATCAACCGATCGAACGCGAACACAGAATCACCCGTCAGACCCTCGAAGTATTACTGCGCTACCGGCACCCGGTGACCATCGTCACCAAGGGTTCTCTGATCCTGCGTGACCTCGATCTGCTCACCGAACTGGCGCAGCAACGGCTGGTGGCGGTGATGATCAGCCTCACCACCCTGGACGATGAGCTCAAACGCATTCTCGAACCCCGGGCCGCCGCGCCCAAGGCCCGGTTGCGGGCGATCCGGGTGATGCGCGAAGCGGGTATCCCGGTCGGTGTGCTGTGCTCGCCGATGATTCCGATGATCAACGACAGCGAAATCGAAAGCCTGCTGACCGAAGCCCACGCCGCCGGAGCCCAGAGCGCCGCTTACATGATGCTGCGCCTGCCGCTGGAAGTGGCGCCGCTGTTCGAGGAATGGCTTGAAGCGCACTACCCGCAGCGTGCGGCGCATGTGTTGAGCCTGATCCGCCAGAGTCGTGGCGGCGAGCTGTACGACAGCCGTTTTGGCGCACGAATGCGCGGTGAAGGGCCGTTCGCCGACCTGCTCGCGCAACGCTTCGCCAAGGTGTTGAAACGCCTGGGACTCAATCACCGCGAAGGTTTCAATCTGGATTGCACAGCCTTTTGTCCGCCGGGTCGCCAGATGGCGCTGATTTAGGGACAATTGGCCTATGGTTGAGTGGAGGGAATTGCTTGCCCGGTTACGCTGGTCACGTTTTTTGTGACCTGGAACACACGTTCTAGAGCGCTTGATTCAGTTTGAGTTAAGTTTCGGCGGTTACCTTGTTCATCGAGTGACTGACGGGTCGGGATGACCCGGATGTTTTTAAACAGCCACTGGCTTCATACCGGAATACACGGGAACGACTCCCCGAATCCGCCAAAGAGGATGAATCATGAGTGACAAGGATAAACAGCCGTTGGCTGCGTCGGCGCAAGCCGTCCCTGGGGCGGAATCCGCCGATGCAGCGCTGCGACATATCGTTGACGGCTTTTTGCATTTTCATCATGAGGTCTTTCCGCAACAGGAAGAACTCTTCAAGAAACTCGCCACGGCCCAGTCGCCACGGGCGATGTTCATCACTTGCGCCGACTCGCGCATCGTTCCTGAACTGATCACCCAGAGTTCCCCCGGCGATCTGTTCGTGACCCGTAACGTCGGCAACGTCGTTCCACCCTACGGCCAGATGAACGGTGGCGTTTCCACCGCCATCGAATACGCGGTACTGGCGCTCGGCGTGCAACACATCATCATTTGCGGCCACTCCGATTGCGGCGCCATGCGCGCAGTGCTCAATCCGGACAGCCTGGAAAAGATGCCGACGGTCAAAGCCTGGCTGCGCCACGCCGAAGTCGCGAAAACCATGGTGCATGACAACTGCAACTGCACCGACGAAAAAGAAAGCATGCCGATCCTCACCGAGGAAAACGTCATCGCCCAACTGCAGCACTTGCGTACCCATCCTTCGGTAGCCTCGCGCATGGCGAACGGTCATCTGTTCATCCATGGCTGGGTCTACAACATCGAAACCAGCGAAATCAAAGCTTACGACGCGGATCAGGGACGCTTCCTGCCGCTCGATGGCAGCCATCCGATTCCGGTGGCGACGCCCAAAGCGCGCTTCTAAATCCTCCTAAAAATCCGTGTGGTCTGACGCCGGTCGCTGTTTCAGCGGCCAGGCTTCGCCACGCCTGAAGAAAACTTCGGGAGAGTCATCATGCGTGCGGCTCAATTGAAAGCTGTGTTGCCACGGGAGCTGCTGGCTTCGGTGGTGGTGTTTCTGGTCGCCCTGCCACTGTGCATGGGCATTGCGATTGCTTCGGGGCTGCCGCCGGCCAAAGGTTTGATCACCGGGATCATCGGTGGACTGGTGGTGGGTTGGCTGGCGGGTTCGCCGTTGCAGGTCAGCGGGCCGGCAGCGGGTCTGGCGGTGCTGGTGTTCGAGCTGGTGCGCCAGCACGGGATCGAGATGCTCGGGCCGATCCTGTTGTTGGCGGGATTGCTGCAACTGGTGGCCGGGCGCCTGAAGCTCGGTTGCTGGTTTCGGGTCACGGCGCCAGCGGTGGTCTACGGGATGCTCGCCGGGATCGGCGTGCTGATCGTGCTCTCACAAGTGCATGTGATGCTGGATGCCGCACCGAAACCCTCTGGCCTGGACAACCTGACGGCATTCCCCGGCGCAGTGGCCCAGGCCTTGCCGTCGTTTGGCTGGCAGGCCGGATTGCTCGGGCTGTCGACCATCGCCGTGATGTGGCTGTGGGAGAAATGCCGTCCGCATTCACTGCGTTTCATTCCCGGCGCGCTGCTCGGTGTAGGGCTGGCGACAGGCGCCAGTCTGTTGCTGGCGCTGCAAGTGAAGCGGGTTGAAGTACCGGCGAACCTGGCAGAAGCCATCGACTGGCTGAAACCGGCGGATCTGCTGAGCCTGGCCGATCCGACCCTGCTGATTGCCGCGTTTGCCGTGGCCTTCATCGCCAGCGCCGAAACCCTGCTGTCCGCCGCCGCGGTGGATCGCATGCACAGCGGCCCGCGCTCGGACTTCGACCGAGAACTGTCGGCGCAAGGGGTCGGCAACATGCTCTGCGGGCTGGTCGGCGCACTGCCGATGACCGGGGTGATCGTGCGCAGCTCGGCCAACGTCCAGGCCGGCGCCACCACGCGCTACTCGACGATTTTCCATGGCCTGTGGCTGCTGGCCTTCGTGTTGTTGCTGTCGAGTGTGCTGCAAAGCATTCCGGTGGCGAGCCTGGCCGGGGTGCTGGTCTACACCGGTTTCAAACTGGTGGACCTGAAGGCGTTCCGTGGTCTGGGCCGTTACGGCCGGATGCCGATGTTCACCTACGCCGCCACGGCGCTGGCGATCATCTTCACCGACCTGTTGACCGGCGTGCTGATCGGTTTCGGCCTGACCCTGGTGAAACTGGCGTTCAAGGCTTCAAGGCTGAAGATCAGCCTGATCGATCTGCCGCAGGACGGGGAAATGGAGTTGCGTCTGGTGGGCGCGGCAACGTTTCTCAAGGTGCCTGCGCTGACTCAGGTGCTGGGCAGCATTCCTGCGGGCACGACGGTGCACGTGCCGCTCAACAACCTGAGCTACATCGACCATTCGTGTCTGGAATTGCTGGAAGAGTGGGGCCGGGCCAATGCGGCCAAGGGTTCGAAGCTGTTGATCGAGTCGCGGGGATTGAAGCGACGGCTTGAAGGACGAATCCGTACCACCACCGGGATCGGTGCGGCAGGCTGAAAACATTTGGGGGAACAGAGCAATCTGTTCCCCCAATCGTTTGCGCAGAGATCAAGCCGCAGGCTGATCCAGTTCCAGGCCCACGCCCAGACGGCGACTCATGCACGGCCAGCGTTTCCACGCCGCACCGGTGTCCGGGCTGCTGAGTTTCTCGCGGTAGGCTTCCACCGACTCCAGCGCAAAGCTGTCGTCGTCGAGCATGCTGTCCACCGCGTGATGCACCACTTCATCAAGTTGATTGGCAAATTCCTCACCGAGCAACTGGTGAGCAATCAGATTGGCGACCGTCATGTCCAAGGGGATCAGTGGCTGGCCGAAATGCTTGATGTACAGGTCGTTGACCTCTTCGACAAAACGGTGCGCCAGGTAGGCTTCGTCCAGCAGACTGTCCAGGCCGACCGGCGGCTGGAGAAAGTACTGTTCGGCGATTTTCAGCACCGGTTTGATCTGTGACTCGATTCCCGCTTCCCTGGCGACTTCATTGGCTGCATCCAGCAGGTCTGGCACTTCATCGATGTAGGCGGCGACAAAACGCGTCAGCACGCCATTGGCGTCGGTTTCCGGCAACTGGATCGCCGGGTGCAGGTGTTGCAGTTGGGCTTCCAGCTGACGGGTCAGCTTTCCGGTTTCAATCTCGTGTTGTCGGGCTATGTGGATCTGCTCGCGCAATGCGGCGGTGTTCATGAAAACTCCAGGAAACAAGGCAATGAAATAGGGAAGACATAACTTAGCTGGCTTACGAAAAATGCTAAGACGCATTTGTCATAATTATTTCATCCTTGATACACCTGCGTTATATCGGTTTGCCACCACTCGTCTGCATCCTTCTCCATTCGTGCCCCGGAACGCAAGTGCCAGCTGTTTCACTCGATTGACGTCCGCGCATTGCATTTTTCAGCCGCTGTCTATACTCGCCATTGAATGGAGTTAGCTGATGACGCCCGACTGCACCCGCAGCAAGGCCCGGCGATTCAAGTTCGTAGTCTGATGCAGCCGCTCCCTTGCCGCAGGCGAAAGCCGGCGGGATAACAAGAACGATAAGGGGAACCCGCAATGATGCGACATCCACACGTCTGGATGGGCCTCCTGTTGTGGTCGATTTTCAGCCCGGTGCACGCTGCCTGGACTGTGAATATGGCGCCTGGAGCGACTGAAATCAGTCACGCAGTATTCGACCTGCACATGACCATTTTCTGGATCTGTGTGGTGATCGGGATCATCGTCTTCGGCGCCATGTTCTGGTCGATGATGGTGCACCGCCGTTCTACCGGGCAGGTCGCCGCAAAATTCCACGAAAGCACCACCGTCGAGATTCTCTGGACCGTCGTCCCGCTGCTGATCCTGGTGGCGATGGCGGTTCCGGCAACCGCCACTCTGATCCGCATGTACGACACCAGTGAGCCGGATATCGATATCCAGATCACCGGCTATCAGTGGAAGTGGCACTACAAATACCTGGGCCAGGACGTCGAGTTCTTCAGCAACCTGGCCACCCCCGCCGAACAGATTCACAACAAGGAAGCCAAGGGCGAGCATTACCTGCTCGAGGTCGACAAGCCGCTGGTGCTGCCGACCGGGGCCAAGGTGCGTTTCCTCGTCACCTCTGCCGACGTGATCCACTCCTGGTGGGTGCCGGCCTTCGCGGTCAAGCGCGATGCGATCCCCGGGTTCGTCAATGAAGCCTGGACGCGCATCGACAAGCCCGGCCTCTACCGTGGCCAGTGCGCCGAGCTGTGCGGCAAGGATCACGGCTTCATGCCGATCGTGGTCGAGGTCAAAGAGAAAGCGGACTACGAAAAATGGCTCGCCGATCGCAAGGCCGAGGCTGCGCAGCTCAAAGAGCTGACGAGCAAGGAATGGACCCTCGACGAGCTCAAGGAGCGCGGCGACAAGATCTACCACACCACCTGCGTAGCCTGTCACCAGGCCGAAGGCCAGGGCCTGCCGCCGATGTTCCCGGCGCTCAAGGGCTCGCCGATTGCCACCGGGCCGAAAGCCGATCACCTGCACCGCGTGTACTTCGGCAAACCGGGCACTGCCATGGCGGCGTTCGGCAAGCAACTCTCGGAAGTCGATATCGCAGCGGTCGTGACCTACGAACGTAACGCCTGGGGCAACAACAAGGGCGACATGGTCACGCCAAAAGAAGTGCTGGAGCTGAAACAGGCGGAAAGCAAATGAGCCGGTCTATTGCGTACTTCGTGAACCGGCCGGGGCAAGGCGCCCCGGCCTGCCAAGTCCACTCACTTGAAGGAGACCGGCCATGAGCGCTGTCATCGATGACCACGGTCATGCCGACCACGCCCACGGCCCCGCCAAAGGCCTGATGCGCTGGGTGCTGACCACCAACCACAAGGACATCGGCACGTTGTACCTGTGGTTCGCGTTCTGCATGTTCCTGCTCGGCGGCTCGTTCGCCATGGTGATCCGTGCCGAGCTGTTCCAGCCCGGTCTGCAGATCGTCGAACCGGCGTTCTTCAACCAGATGACCACCATGCACGGGCTGGTGATGGTGTTCGGTGCGGTGATGCCGGCGTTCGTCGGCCTCGCCAACTGGATGATCCCGTTGATGATCGGCGCACCGGACATGGCGCTGCCACGGATGAACAACTTCAGCTTCTGGCTGCTGCCGGCGGCCTTCCTGCTGCTGGTCTCGACCCTGTTCACCGCCGGCGGCGGGCCGAACTTCGGCTGGACCTTCTACGCGCCGCTGTCCACGACTTATGCGCCGGAAAGCGTGACCTACTTCATCTTCGCCATCCACTTGATGGGGATCAGTTCGATCATGGGCGCGATCAACGTGATCGCCACCATCCTCAACCTGCGCGCCCCCGGCATGACGCTGATGAAAATGCCGCTGTTCGTCTGGACCTGGCTGATCACCGCGTTCCTGCTGATCGCGGTGATGCCGGTACTGGCCGGGTGCGTGACGATGATGCTGATGGACATCCACTTCGGCACCAGTTTCTTCAGTGCCGCCGGTGGCGGTGACCCGGTGCTGTTCCAGCACGTGTTCTGGTTCTTCGGCCACCCCGAGGTGTACATCATGATCCTGCCGGCCTTCGGCGCCGTCAGCCAGATCATCCCGACCTTCTCGCGCAAGCCGCTGTTCGGCTACACCTCGATGGTCTACGCCACGGCGAGCATCGCGTTCCTGTCGTTCATCGTCTGGGCGCACCACATGTTCGTGGTAGGCATTCCGCTGGTGGGCGAGCTGTTCTTCATGTACGCGACGATGCTCATCGCAGTGCCGACCGGGGTGAAGGTGTTCAACTGGGCCAGCACCATGTGGCAAGGCTCGCTGACCTTCGAGACGCCGATGCTGTTTGCCGTGGCGTTCGTGATCCTGTTCTCCATCGGCGGTTTCTCCGGGCTGATGCTGGCCATCGCCCCGGCGGATTTCCAGTACCAGGACACCTACTTCGTGGTGGCGCACTTCCATTACGTGCTGGTGCCGGGAGCGATCTTCGGGATCTTCGCCTCGGCCTATTACTGGCTGCCGAAGTGGACCGGCCACATGTACGACGAGACCCTGGGCAAGCTGCACTTCTGGCTGTCCTTCGTCGGCATGAACATGACCTTCTTCCCGATGCACTTCGTGGGACTGGCGGGGATGCCACGGCGGATTCCGGACTACAACCTGCAGTTCGCCGACTTCAACATGGTCTCGTCGATCGGCGCGTTCATGTTCGGCGCCACGCAGATTTTCTTCCTGTTCATCGTGATCAAGACCATCCGTGGTGGCGAGCCGGCACCGGCCAAACCGTGGGATGGCGCCGAAGGCCTGGAGTGGAGCGTGCCGTCGCCGGCGCCGTATCACACCTTCACCACGCCGCCGGAAGTGAAATGAAACCCCTAGCCCTTGAGGGCCGCCGCCATGGCTGACTCGATATCGCTGAAGAAACTGGTGACCCGACTGCTCGGCGTGGTGGTGGCGATGTTTGTCTTCGGTTTTGCCCTGGTGCCGATCTACGACGTGATGTGCAAGGCGTTCGGCATCAATGGCAAGACCGCCGGGCAGTACGAAGGCGAGCAGGTTGTGGACAAGTCCCGGCAGGTGCGGGTGCAGTTCCTGTCGACCAACAATGTCGACATGCCTTGGGATTTCTATCCCAAGCATGACGAACTGACGGCCAACCCCGGCGCGGTCAACGAGATGATTTTCATCGCGCGCAATCCCACCGACAAACCGATGAGCGCCCAGGCCGTACCGAGCATCGCCCCGAGCGAAGCGGCGGCGTATTTCCACAAGACCGAATGTTTTTGCTTTACCCAGCAGGTGCTGCAGCCCGGTCAGCAGATCGAGATGCCGGTGCGTTTCATCGTTGACCGCGACATGCCCAAGGACGTGAAGCACCTGACGCTGTCCTACACGCTGTTCGATATCACCGCCCGACATCCTCCGGTGGCTGCAAACACTGGCGGTTAAGCGTGCCCGATAAGGAGAACAATAAATGGCAACTCATGAGCACTATTACGTCCCGGCCCAGAGCAAATGGCCGATCGTCGCGACCATCGGCATGGTCACCACGGTGTACGGCCTGGCGACCTGGTTCAACGATCTGAAGGCAGCGCGCCCGGAATCCCACGGCCCGCTGATCTTTTTCGTCGGTGGCCTGTTGCTGGCGTACATGCTGTTCGGCTGGTTCGGCACAGTGATCAAGGAAAGCCGGGCGGGGTTGTACAGCCCGCAGCTGGACCGCTCGTTCCGCTGGGGTATGAGCTGGTTCATCTTCTCCGAGGTGATGTTCTTCATCGCCTTCTTCGGCGCGCTGTTCTATGTGCGGCACATTTCCGGTCCGGCGCTGGGCGGCGAAGGCACCAAAGGCATCGCCCACATGCTCTGGCCGAACTTCCAGTTCACCTGGCCGCTGCTGCACACACCCGACCCGAAACTGTTCCCGCCGCCCAAGGAAGTCATCAGCCCGTGGGGCCTGCCGCTGATCAACACCATCCTGCTGGTGAGCTCCAGCGTGACCATCACCATCGCTCACCATGCCTTGAAGAAAGGTCATCGCGGGGCTCTGAAACTGTGGCTGTTGATCACCGTGCTGCTGGGTTGCGGCTTCCTCGCCTTGCAGGCCGAGGAGTACATGCACGCCTATCACGAACTGGGCCTGACCCTCGGTTCCGGCATCTACGGCGCGACGTTCTTCATGCTCACCGGGTTCCACGGCGCCCACGTGACCATCGGCACGATCATTCTGTTCGTGATGCTGATGCGGATCATGCGCGGCCACTTCGACAACGAGCACCAGTTCGGCTTCGAAGCGGCGAGCTGGTACTGGCACTTCGTCGATGTGGTGTGGATCGGCTTGTTCATCTTCGTTTACGTGCTCTGAAGGACAGAGCTACCAAGGCGCGTGCGACACCAGTTGGCCGCTGTAGAAACCCCAGGCAATCAAGCCGACGGTGCAAGCGGCCAATGCCACCCGAACACTCAAGGCGATGACCAGGCGATTCGAGCTGCTGTCGTCCTTGACCAGGAAAAACAGGCCGCTGAACAGGCTGATCACCGTGGCAATCAGCATCAGGACGATAGCTGCTTTGAGCATGGGAAGACTCCGGGGGTACAGGCGATGCAATCAAGTATAGCGGTCGCATTCACTGCTTTTCTGGCGCGGCCATGAAGCGCTTTCGGCCGGGCGTCGTGCCGACGCTGGTGGTCGCCTTGCTGCTGCCGCTGCTGATTTCGCTGGGCTTCTGGCAGCTGGGCCGGGGTGCGGAGAAAACCGCCCTGCTCGCCAGCTACGCCGAACGCCGCGCCGCCGAACCGATGGCCAGCACCGAGCTCGTGCACAGCACCGATCCGGCCTTTCGCCGGGTGCATCTGCACGGCCAGTTCGATGCCGCCCACAGCCTGCTGCTGGACAACCGTCAACGTGACGGCAAGGTCGGCGTCGAGCTGCTGCAACCGTTTCAGGATCAGCGCACCGGCCTGTGGCTGCTGGTCAATCGTGGCTGGCTGCCGTGGCCGGACCGGCGCGTTACCCCGCAATTCAAGACACCGGCCGATGCCGTGAATGTCGACGCCTGGGTGTATGTCGCCCCCGGCGCGACCTTCCAGTTGCACGCCGACCCGGTCAGCAGCACCTGGCCGCAAACCGTCACCGCCGTCGAACCCGCCAAATGGTGGAAAACCCTCGAGCGCGACGGCTTCGCCTATGAATTACGCGCAGAACCCGGCCCCGCCAGCTATCAGGCCGACTGGCCGGTGGTTGCCATGGGCCCGGAAAAACACCTCGGTTACGCCGTGCAGTGGTTCGCCATGGCCACCGCCCTGTTCGGTCTTTACCTCTATCTCGGCTGGCACAACGCAAAGGAGAAACACCATGGGAGCGGCCATGAATCCACCCAGCATGTCTGAAGCAAAAGCCCCGGCCAGTCGCCGCCGCGGCCGCATTCAACTGCTGCTGATCCTGCTCGGCGTGATCGGCCCGATGATCCTCGCCACCGGCATGTACAAGCTGCAATTCTGGGTGCCGGACGGTCGCAGCTATCACGGCGAACTGATCGGCAACGGCCAGAGCCGTGCCGACCTCGGCGTAGCGGCTGACGAAGAACGCTGGCAGATGCTGGTAACCGCGCCGAAGGACTGCGCGGTGGACTGCCAGCAACTGGTGTACCTGGCGCGGCAGATCCAGATCGGCCTCGGCCGCGATGCCGGTCGCGCCAGCCATGCACTCGCTGCCGCGCAACCGCTGACGGCCGACTACGAAGCCAAGCTGAGCCGCGAATATCCACAGCTGCAACGTTACCCACTGGATAGCGCCGCGTTCAGCAAAGCCACCGGCGACAAAACCACGCCACAGCTGTGGATCATCGATCCCCACGGCAATCTCGTGCTGCGCTACGACCCGAGCGTCAAGGGCAAGGATCTGCTCAACGACCTGCGCCACTTGCTGAAACTGTCGAACATCGGATAAGGGCATCGTCATGGCCAAACCTGGATTTCGCCTCGCGCTGTTTGCCACCCTGCTCGCACTGATCGTGGTGCTGCTCGGCGCCTACACCCGCCTGACTCACGCCGGACTCGGCTGCCCGGACTGGCCCGGCTGCTACGGGTTTATCAGCGTGCCGAAAAGCGAAGCCCAACTGGCCCATGCCGAACTGCATTACCCCGACTCGCCCGTGGAGGCGCACAAAGGCTGGAACGAGATGATCCACCGTTACTTCGCCGGCACCCTCGGCATGTTGATCTCGATTCTGGCCGGTCGCGCGTGGGTTAACCGCCGTCATCCGGGGCAACCGTTGAAACTGCCACTGTTTCTGCTGGCGGTGGTGTTCGCCCAGGCCGCGTTCGGCATGTGGACGGTGACGCTCAAGCTCTGGCCGCAAGTGGTGACCGGGCATTTGCTTGGAGGCTTCGCGACCTTGAGCCTGCTGTTTCTGCTGACATTGAGACTGTCCGGCGTGCTGCCGGCGCTGACCGTGCCCAAGCGTCTGCAATATTGGGCCACCGCCGGGCTGCTATTGGTAATAGGTCAGATCGCCCTCGGCGGCTGGGTCAGTTCCAACTATGCGGCGGTGGCCTGCATCGACTTCCCGACCTGCCACGGCCAATGGCTGCCGCCGGCGGACTTCGCCAACGGCTTTCACCTGACCCAACACATCGGCCCCAATTACCTCGGCGGGCAACTCGACAGCGATGCGCGCACGGCAATTCACCTGACCCACCGCATCGGCGCCCTGCTGGTGACGATTGTCCTGCTCGGTCTGGCGTGGCAACTGAAAGTCGTGGGCATGACGCGGCTGGCCGGGCTGGTGCTGATCGCCCTCGGCGTGCAGATCACCCTCGGCATCAGCAACGTGCTGTTTCACCTGCCGCTGCCGGTGGCCGTGGCGCACAACGCCGGCGGCGCAGCACTGCTGCTGACCATGGTGCTGGTCAACTATCACGCGCGAACCAGTCTGGTTCGGGTCAAGCAACCGATGCTTGCGCGCTGGCACCTGAGCCCGCGTAAACAGTCGGCGGCGCCCATCACGATAAAAGGAGAGACGCCATGGCGATTCTGATCGGCGAACGTCCCGCGCAGGCGTTGTGGCGAGATTACCTGGAGCTGACCAAACCGAAAGTCGTGGTGCTGATGCTGATCACCTCGCTGGTCGGCATGTTCCTCGCGACCCGCGCCGGCGTGCCGTGGACGGTGCTGGTGTTCGGCAACCTGGGGATCGCGCTGTGTGCCGGTGGTGCGGCGGTGGTCAATCACGTGGTGGACCGGCGCATCGACGCCGTCATGGCGCGCACCCACAAACGGCCGCTGGCCGAGGGCCGGGTCTCGCCCACGGCAGCGCTGACCTTTGCACTGGTGCTGGCGCTGCTCGGCCAGGCCTTGCTGCTGACCTTCACCAATCCGCTGACCGCGTGGCTGACCCTGGCCTCGCTGCTCGGCTACGCGGTGATCTACACCGGATTCCTCAAACGCGCGACGCCGCAGAACATCGTCATCGGCGGCCTCGCCGGCGCCGCACCGCCGCTGCTTGGCTGGACCGCCGCCACCGGCCACGTCAGCGCCGAACCGTTGCTGCTGGTGTTGATCATCTTCGCCTGGACCCCGCCGCACTTCTGGGCGCTGGCGATCCACCGCAAAGAGGAATACGCCAAGGCCGACATTCCGATGCTGCCGGTCACCCACGGCGAGCACTACACCAAGGTGCACATTCTGCTGTACACCTTCGCCCTGCTGGCGGTCAGCCTGTTGCCGTATGTGATCCACATGAGCGGCGCGCTGTACCTGATCTGCGCCCTCGGCCTGGGTGCAAGGTTTCTGCAATGGGCCGTGGTGCTGTACCGTGGCACTCGGCCGCACGCGGCGATCAACACCTTCAAGTACTCTATCTGGTACTTGTTTCTGCTGTTCATCGCCCTGCTCGTAGACCACTACTTACTGTTGAACCTATGACTCGAACCCAGAAAACCGTCTTCATCCTCGTGGCCGTGATCGCGCTGATCCTCGGCCTGACCGTCAACAAAGTGCTGAGCGGCAAGGGCCAGGGCGACCCGACTGCGCTGATCGACGCCGGCATCATCCTGCTGCCGCAAAGCCGCAACCTGCCGGACGTGACGATGACCAATCAGGACGGCCAACCGGTCACGGTCAACGAGCTCAAGGGCAAGTGGAGCCTGCTGTTCTTCGGCTACACCTTCTGCCCGGACATCTGCCCGACCACCCTCGCCCAGCTGCGCCAGATCAAGAGCGAACTGCCGAAGGACGCTGTGGACAAGTTGCAGATCGTGCTGGTCAGCGTCGACCCGAACCGCGACAACCCTGCGCAGCTGAAGCAGTACCTGGGGTACTTCGATCCTCAGTTCATCGGCCTGACGCCGAAGTCGATCGAGGAGCTGCAAAAGGTGGCGAACGCAGTGAGCATTCCTTTCATTCCGGCGGACACCAGCAAGCCGAACTACACCGTTGATCACAGCGGAAACCTTGCGGTGATCGGGCCGGACGGGACACAGCGTGGGTTTATTCGTGCGCCGTTGAATAATGCCAAGCTGGTTGCGCAGTTGCCGGTGATGTTGAACCGCAAGTAAACGCTGAACGCACAAAAAAGGGGACGCCACTGGCGTCCCCTTTTCATTGCAGCTATCTGAATCAGAACGCCGGCAACACCGCGCCTTTGTACTTCTCGGTAATGAATTTCTTCACTTCCGGGCTGTGCAACGCAGCGGCCAGTTTCTTCATGGCGTCGCTGTCCTTGTTGTCCGCACGGGACACCAGAATGTTCACGTAAGGCGAGTCGTTGCCTTCGATGATCAGCGCGTCCTTGGACGGATCCAGCTTGGCTTCGAGCGCGTAGTTGGTGTTGATCAGCGCCAGGTCGACCTGAGTCAGCACGCGCGGGATGGTCGCGGCTTCCAGTTCACGGATTTTCAGGTCTTTCGGGTTCTGGGCGATGTCCTTGACGGTCGACAGGATGTTGGTCGGATCCTTCAGGGTGATCACGCCAGCCTTGGCCAGCAGCAACAGCGCACGGCCGCCGTTGGTGGCGTCGTTCGGGATCACCACGTTGGCGCCGCTTGGCAGCTCGTCGAGCTTCTTGATCTTGCTGGAGTAAGCGCCCAGCGGCTCCAGGTGCACGCCGGTCACGGCGACCAGGCTGGTGCCCTTGGCCTTGTTGAACTCATCGAGGTACGGCTGGTGCTGGAAGAAGTTGGCGTCCAGACGCTTCTCGGCCACCTGCACGTTCGGCTGGATGTAATCGGTGAAGACCTTGACCTTCAGATCCACGCCTTCTTTGGCCAGAACCGGCTTCACGAATTCGAGGATTTCCGCGTGCGGCACCGGGGTGGCGGCAACGGTCAGGGTTTCGTCGGCGTGAGCCGAGAACGCTGCAACGGCAGCCAGGGCAACGATCAGTTTTTTCATTCAGCTAACTCCTTTTTACGGCGCCCGTCTGGCGCCTGCCAGCGAATGGCCGGCTCATGTCATTACAAAACCGGTTATTTGCGCGAAAAGTGAACGACCAGTCGGTCGCCTGCCATTTGCAGCACTTGCACCAGAATCAGCAGCAACACCACGGTGACGATCATCACGTCGGTCTGGAAACGCTGGTAGCCGAAACGAATCGCCAGGTCACCCAGGCCACCGGCGCCGACCACACCCGCCATTGCGGTGTAGGAAACCAGTGTAATCGCCGTCACCGTAATCGCCGCGAAGATGCCCGGACGGGCCTCCGGCAACAAGGCGTTCATGATGATCTGCCGGGTGGTCGCGCCCATCGACTGGGTCGCTTCGATGATGCCGCGATCGACTTCACGCAGAGCGGTTTCCACCAGCCGCGCGAAGAACGGCGTTGCACCTACCACCAACGGCGGAATCGCACCGGCCACACCCAGCGAGGTGCCGGTGATCAGCACGGTGAACGGGATCATCACGATCAACAGAATAATGAACGGCAGCGAACGCAGGATGTTCACCACCAGCGACAGCAAGGCGTACACGCCTTTGGCTTCGAGCAACTGACGCGGGCTGCACAGGAACAGCAACACGCCCAGCGGCAGGCCGAGCAACACGGTGAACAGCAGCGAACCGCCGAGCATCATCATGGTGTCGCCAGTGGCCAGCCAGATTTCGTACCAGTCGATATTGGTGAAGAAACTCATCAGGTCTGCCATTAGCGCAACACCTCCATGTGAACGTCAGCGGCGGTGAAGCGGGCGAACGCCGCGTCCATGTCGCCACCGGTGACGGCGAGGGTCAATTGCCCGTAAGGAATGTCTTTGATGCGGTCGATACGACCGGCCAGGATGCTGTAGTCCACACCGGTTTCCCGGGCGACGGTTCCGAGCAACGGCGCGTAGGTCGCTTCGCCCTGGAAAGTCAGACGCACGATGCGGCCCGGCACGTGAGCGAAGTCATCGCGCTGCTCGCTTTCGTCGATCTGCTCGTCTTCCTGGACGAAACGCTTGGTGGTCGGGTGCTTCGGATGCAGGAACACGTCGGCCACCGAGCCTTGCTCGACGATCACGCCGGCATCCATCACCGCCACCTGGTCGCAGACACGGCGGATCACATCCATCTCGTGGGTGATCAGCACGATGGTCAGTTTCAGCTCACGGTTGATCTCGGCCAGCAGTTGCAGCACCGACGCGGTGGTCTGCGGGTCGAGGGCGCTGGTGGCTTCGTCGCACAGCAGAATTTTCGGCTTGGTCGCCAGGGCACGGGCAATACCGACGCGCTGCTTCTGGCCACCGGACAACTGCGCCGGGAATTTTTTCGCGTGATCGGACAAACCGACGCGCTTGAGCAATTCGGCCACACGCTGGTCGATCTCGGCGCGGGACAGTTCACCGGCGAGGGTCAGCGGCAGCGCGACGTTGTCGGCCACGGTCTTGGACGCCAGCAGGTTGAAGTGCTGGAAGATCATCCCGACTTGCTGACGGAAACGGCGCAGGCCGTTGGCGTCCAGCGCGGTGACTTCTTCGCCGTCGACAATGATCTTGCCGCCACTGGATTCTTCCAGGCGATTGATCAGACGCAGCAGGGTACTTTTTCCCGCGCCGGAATGGCCAATCAGGCCGAACACCTGACCGTTCTCGATGGAGAGACTCGTCGGATGCAGCGCGGTGATGTCCTTACCGGCGACGCGGTAAGTCTTATGGACGTTTTGAAACTCGATCACGTAGCGAACCTTGTGGGGCGCGTTGGAAAAGGATCAGCGGTTAGCCGGGCGCGCATTTTAGCCTGTCCGTATAGAGGTTATTAGCATTTATTCCGCATTCAACCTTTCATTTGGCAATAACGCGATCAAAGGTCATAAAAAAGGAACGGCAAAAACCCTCGTCAGTCACTAGTTAAGCGACTTGAAACTCCGGGTACCGTGCCCGGGAACCACTCAAGAGCCCCGGCGCGACCGGGGTCAAACGAGGAGTTTACGTCTGATGAGTACCAAAAAGCCTGCCACCGACAAAAGCCAACTGGCCGGGACCAACACCCCGGATCGCGCCAACACCAACACCAAACTCGACAGCCTGGAAAAGTTTCGCTCCGACGCCACCGGCCAGGCCCTGCGCACCAATCAGGGTGTGAAGATCGCTGACAATCAGAACACGCTGAAGGCCGGACCCCGTGGGCCGTCGCTTCTCGAAGACTTCATCATGCGTGAGAAAATCACGCACTTTGACCATGAGCGGATTCCCGAGCGCATCGTCCATGCCCGCGGCACGGGTGCACATGGTTTCTTTCAAACCTACGAGAACCATTCGGCGCTGACCAAGGCTGGTTTCCTACGGGATCCGGGGAAGAAAACCCCGGTTTTCGTACGCTTTTCCACGGTGCAAGGGCCACGCGGCTCCGGCGATACCGTGCGCGACGTGCGTGGTTTTGCCGTGAAGTTCTTTACCGACGAAGGCAACTTCGATCTGGTCGGCAACAACATGCCGGTGTTCTTCATTCAGGACGCGATCAAGTTTCCCGACTTCGTCCACGCGGTAAAACCCGAGCCGCACAACGAAATGCCCACCGGCGGGTCGGCTCACGACACGTTCTGGGACTTCGTGTCGCTGGTGCCGGAATCGGCGCACATGGTCATCTGGGCGATGTCCGACCGGGCCATCCCGAAAAGCCTGCGCAGCATGCAGGGTTTCGGCGTGCACACTTTCCGACTGATCAACGCCGAGGGCAAATCGCGCTTCGTCAAATTCCACTGGCGCCCCACCGCCGGCACCTGTTCGCTGGTGTGGGACGAAGCGCAGAAGCTGGCCGGTAAAGACACTGACTACCATCGGCGCGACCTCTGGGAGGCCATCGAGACCGGGGACTACCCGGAATGGGAACTTGGCGTACAAGTCATCGAGGAGGAAAACGAGCACGACTTCGATTTCGACATCCTCGACCCGACCAAACTGATTCCCGAGGAAATCGTCCCGATCACGCCGCTGGGCAAGATGACCCTCAACCGCAACCCGGACAACTTCTTCGCCGAAACCGAACAGGTCGCGTTCTGCCCCGGCCATATCGTGCCGGGCATCGACTTCTCCAATGACCCGCTGCTGCAAGGTCGGCTGTTTTCCTACACCGACACACAGATCAGCCGACTCGGCGGGCCGAACTTTCATGAGCTGCCGATCAATCGCCCGGTCGCGCCCTTCCACAACGGCCAGCGCGATGCCCAGCACCGCACGGTAATCGACAAGGGCCGCGCGTCCTACGAGCCGAACTCGATTGATGGCGGCTGGCCGAAAGAAACTCCACCGGCCGCACAGGACGGCGGGTTCGAGAGCTACCCGGAACGCATCGACGCCAACAAGATCCGTCAGCGCAGCGAGTCGTTCAGCGATCACTTCTCCCAGGCGCGGCTGTTCTTCAAGAGCATGAGCAAGCACGAGCAGGAACACATCATTTCGGCCTACAGCTTCGAACTGGGCAAGGTTGAGCGGGAGCACATTCGGGCCCGGGAAGTGAACGAGATTCTGGCCAACATCGACCTGGAACTGGCCAAGCGCGTGGCGCACAACCTTGGGTTGCCAGCGCCGGCCAAAGGCACGGTCGAGGTACGCAAGACATCTTTGGATCACTCGCCGGCCCTGAGTCAGGCCAACCTGTTGCCGGAGAACATAAAGACGCGAAAAGTGGCGATTCTGGCGGCCAATGGTGTCGATGGTGCAGCGATCGATGCGATGAAGAAGGCTCTGGCGGCAGAAGGTGCGCATGCCAAATTGCTCGGCCCGACCTCGGCGCCGGTAAAGACAGCCGATGGCAAAAGCCTGGCGGTGGATGCGTCGATGGAAGGTTTGCCTTCGGTGGCGTTCGACGCGGTGTTCGTGCCGGGTGGCGCGGCGTCAGTCAAGGTGTTGAGTGGTGACGGCGTGGCGTTGCATTACCTGCTGGAGGCTTACAAACACCTGAAGGCAATTGCGCTGCAAGGCGACGCCAGGCAGTTACTGGATGTGTTGAAGCTGGAGGTGGATGCCGGGCTGATCGAGGGCAAGGATGTGAAAGCGCTGACCACGTCGTTCTTTGCGGCGATCGGGCAGCATCGGGTCTGGGATCGGGAAGCGAAGGCCAAGGCGATTCCGGCCTGAAAAAAACCGCAGCCTGCGAAATGCAGGCTGCGGTCATTCAAGGTTTGCGTGGGCTCAAGACCATCTGTGCCGGAACTGTGCGCAAGATCTGTTTCTCGATCTGCAGATCGAAATCCGGATCGAGCTTCTTCACGCGCTTGGTGATCAACGTCGCCAGCCACGGGTAATCATTGGTGCGCGGCGCCTGAATGCTCACCGCACAGTCGTAATTCACCACATCGGCGGCGATCGCGTCGAGTTGACGGCGAAGTTTGCGGCTATCGGTGATATTCAGCGCAACCGTGGTGCTTTCGGCGGTCGGATCGATCACCTTGGCTTTCGGCTTGGCTTCGGCGGCCTGAAGTGCCGCTTCGGCTTTCTCCAGTTCAGCCTTGCGGGCTTCGGTGATAGCACCGTTGACGCCACCGGTCAGCGCCGGGGCCTTGGGCATCAGCGCGCGGGCGCGGGCCAAAGCGGTTGCGGCAGCATTCACATCGCCCTTCTGCAGGACGATCTGGCTGCGGCGCAGATAGGCTTCGGCCAACTGGCGCTGGTATTGCTCAAGGGACTGATCGTTGGGCGTTTCGGCCTGCAAGGCTGCCAATTGGTCTTCGGCTGTGGCCAGTTCGCTGCTGGCCAGGCTTTGCTCCAGCTGTGCGATGGCCGTGGCCCGCGCATCGGGGGCTTCGGCCACCGGCGGCGTGCTTTGGCAGGCGCCCAGCAGCACTGAAAATGCGACAAGGAGCAGATAACGGGAGGCGAACGGCTTCATTCCTGCGACTCTCTATTTGCGCAAAAAACGAGCAAGTCTACACCCCTCGACGGGGCAGAACAAAACTCAGCAGAAACAGTGCGGCCGACGTCACAACGATTGACGGGCCGGCCGGGGTGTCCTTGAACCAGGACAACGCCAGCCCGCCACACACGGCGAGCATGCCCAGCAGGCTCGCGCCCAGTGCCATCTGCTCCGGCGAGCGGGCGTGACGTTGTGCCGCAGCTGCCGGGATGATCAACAGCGACGTAATCAGCAGCACACCGACGATTTTCATCGCCACGGCGATCACCACCGCGATCAGCAACATCAACGCCATGCGCAAACCGGCCACCGGCAGGCCTTCGACCCGGGCCAGCTCTTCGTGCACGGTGATCGCCAGCAGCGGCCGCCACAGCGTCACCAGCAGCACCAGCACCGCCGCGCTGCCACCGAGGATCCATGCAAGGTCAGTCGGACTGATCGCCAACAGATCGCCAAACAGATAGGCCATCAGGTCGATCCGCACTTCATGCATGAAGCTTAGTACCACCAGCCCGAGAGAGAGCGTGCTCGGCGCAAGAATGCCCAACAACGTGTCGGACGCCAGTGGCTGACGCTGTTGCAGGGTTACCAGCAGCACCGCCAGCAGCAGGCAGCCCACGGTGACAGCAACGGTCGGGCTGACATCCAGCAGAAAGCCCAGCGCCACGCCGAGCAGCGCGGCGTGGGACAGGGTGTCGCCGAAATAGGCCATGCGCCGCCAGACCACGAACGAGCCCAGCGGCCCCGCGACCACCGCCAGCGCCAGACCTGCAAGCAGGGCGTAGAACAGAAAATCAGCCATGCTTGCAGCTATCTCCGTGAACGTGAGGTTGGCCCGTCACAGGCCCTTTGACCACCGAACCGTGCAGGTCGTGGGCGTGGTCGTGATGGTGGTGATAGACCGCCAGGCTCGGCGCGTGATTGCCGAACAGCTCGACGAAGGCCGGGTCGCCGCTGACCTGCTCGGGATGCCCGGAGCAGCAGACGTGACGGTTGAGGCACACCACCTGGTCGGTGGTGCTCATCACCAGATGCAGGTCGTGGGAGACCATCAACACGCCGCAGCCATGACGGTCGCGCAGGCGGGTGATCAGGCTGTACAGCTCGGCTTGCCCGGCCACATCGACACCTTGCACCGGCTCGTCGAGCACCAGCAGTTCCGGCTCGCGCAACAGCGCCCGGGCCAGCAGCACGCGCTGCATTTCGCCACCGGAAACGCTTTGCACCGGGCTGTCGATGACGTGCTCGGCGCCGACTTCCTTGAGTGCCGCCAGCGCACGCGGGCGATCAACACCCGGCACCAGCCGCAGAAAGCGCAGCACTGACAGCGGCAAGGTCGGATCGACGTGCAGTTTTTGCGGCATGTAGCCGATGCGCAGTTTCGGCTTGCGCCAGACGCTGCCGCTGTCGGGCTTCAATAACCCAAGCACGGCGCGCACCAGCGTGGTCTTGCCGGCGCCGTTGGGGCCGATCAGGGTGACGATCTGCCCCGGTTCGACGCTCAGGTGAATGTTGTCCAGCACGTTCTGCCCGGCAAACCGGACAGCCACCTGCTCCAGACGGATCAACGCATCGCTCATCAAGCCCCCTGGCAACCGGAGCAGAGGCCGACCACTTCGACGGTCTGGGCCTCGACGATGAAGCCGACGTCCTTGGCGCTGTGGACGATCGCATCGCTGATGGTTTTTTGCTCAAGCTCGATGGCGGCGTGGCACTCGCGACAGATCAGGAACTGCCCCTGGTGCGAGTGTTTCGGGTGAACGCAGCCGACAAAGGCGTTCAGCGAGGAGATTCGGTGCACCAAGCCGTTTTCCAGCAGAAAATCCAGCGCGCGATACACGGTCGGCGGCGCAGCGCGGCGGCCGTCCTGCTCGCTGAGCACCGCCAGAATGTCGTAGGCACCCAGCGGCTTGTGGCTCTGCCAGACCAGTTCCAGCACCCGCCGACGCAATGCGGTCAGGCGCAGGCCTTTCTGTGCACACAAGGCATCGGCCTCGGACAGGGCGCTGTGGACGCAATGGGAGTGGTCGTGGGGACGGCTGGCAATCGGGGTAATAGGCATGAGCGGCGACGAGTTTGGTTAGAGACGTTATTATGTTACCCGTTCTCGCCTCCTTGAGTGGTCATCGTGTCCCGACTTTTTTCTGTTTTTGTGGCATTTGTCGCCAGTTTTCTGCTGATCGGTTCGGCCCAGGCCGAAGTCAGAGTCCTCACCAGCATCAAGCCGCTGCAATTGATTGCCGCTGCGGTGCAGGACGGCGTAGCGATTCCCGAAGTGCTGCTGCCACCGGGGGCTTCGCCGCATAACTATGCGTTGCGCCCGTCCGACGTGCGCAAGGTGCAATCGGTGGACCTGCTGTACTGGATCGGCCCGGACATGGAAGGTTTCCTGCCACGCGTGCTGAATGGTCGTACGCTGCCGAGCGTCGCCGTGCAGGACCTGCCAGGCATGAAGCTGCGCCGCTTCGCCGAAGACAGCCACTCCCACGCCGAAGACGCCGACGAGCATGATCATGATCACCGTCCCGGCACTCTCGATGCACATTTGTGGCTATCGCCGGTGAACGCGCGGGTGATTGCCGACAAGATGGCCGCCGACCTGAGCGCTGCCGACCCGGCCAATGCCGAGCGCTATCAAAGCAACGCCAAGGCGTTCGACGCGCGTCTCGATGCGCTGGATCAGCGTTTGAAGAAGCGCCTGGCCAGCGTTGAAGGCAAACCCTACTTCGTCTTCCACGAAGCCTTCGACTACTTCGAAGAGGCCTACGGCTTGAAACACACCGGCGTGTTCAGCGTTGCGGCGGAAGTGCAGCCAGGCGCCCAGCATGTCGCGGCGATGCGTGCGCGATTGCAGGAAGTCGGCAAGACTTGTGTGTTCAGTGAGCCGCCGTTGCGCCCACGCTTGGCCGAAACCCTTGTGGCGGGCCTGCCGGTGAAGCTGGCGGAGCTGGATGCGTTGGGCGGCTACACGCCGGCAACTGCTCAGGGTTATGAGCAAGTGCTGGAGAAGCTGGGGAATGACCTGGCAGGGTGCCTGGAGTCGCTCTAATACAAAAAAACCGCAGCCTGCACAGGCTGCGGTTTTTTTCTTTTACAGGGCAAACGGCAGCGGTGTGCTGACCTGCTGACGCTGCGCCAGACGCTGCTCGAACTCCTTCGGATCGTGAATCAGCACGTCTTGCCCGGCGAACGATTCCGCCGCAATCAACCGCGACAGCCAGAACCGCACGCACGCCACTCGCAGCATGGTCGGCCACAACTCGGCCTCGGCCGCAGTGAACGGGCGCAGTGCCGCGTAGGCACCGAGGAAGGCCCGAGCCCGAGGGCCGTCGATCAAGCCGTCATCGTCCGAACACCAATCGTTCAAGGCGATCGCTACGTCGTAGAGCATCGGCCCGGAGCAGGCGTTGTAGAAGTCGATCAGCCCGGTCAGGTGCGTGCCTTCGAACATCGCGTTGTCGCGGAACAGGTCGGCGTGGATGTTCGCCCGCGGCAGCGCGAGAATTTTGTCTTTCTGTTGCGTGATTTCGTCCAGCGCGGTTTGCAGCAGAGCGCGCGGCGCGTCGCTCAGGTGCGAAAGAAACTGCGTGCCCTCTTCCAGCATCCAGTCCAGGCCACGATCGGTCTTGCGTTTGATCATGTCGTTGCCCTGGGTTGCCAGGTGCAGGTGCGCCTGCAAGTCACCGACCTGCGCGCAATGCTGGGCGTTGGCCTGCTTGATGTGCTTGCCGGCCAGGCGCGGCTGCAACAGCGCCGGCTTGCCTTTCAGCTCGCGCAGGGCCACGCCGTCAGTGGTGCGCAGCGCGTAGGGCACCGGCAGGTCGGCTTCGTGGAGGACGTCGAGCAGGTCGATGAAGAACGGCATTTCCTGCACCGGGCCGCGCTCGACCAGGGTCAGGACGAACTCGCCCTTTTCCATGCTGATGAAGAAGTTGGTGTTTTCGCTGCCGGCGGCGATCCCCTGGAAATCGAGCAGACGGCCGAGCCCGTAAGGGGCGAGAAAGGTTTCCAGCTCGGGCCGAGCCAGGGGGGTGAACACAGACATGGTTAAAAACTGCTCAGTTCTGGCGCCGCCATCGCGTCGGCGCCGGTTGAAATTAAGAAACTACTTCCACTCGAAAATCTTCCACGCGGGGATCAGCATATCCGGCTGGTCCGAGCGGATGAAGTTTGCATCAGTACCGTCCGCGCGCACCAGAAAATAGGGCGGGAAACCCTTCTGGGTCACCTTGATCGCGTACAGGAATCCGTTCTGCCGGTACTCCTGGATGGTCTTGTCACCTTCGGTACGGATGGTGACCTCCGGTTCCGCTGACGGCGCATCATCCGCCGCGATCGCGGCCAGTGGCGTGGTTGCAATCAAACTGACCAGCAGCAAGCGATTTAACGTACGCATGATAACCTTGTCCCTTTGTCGTCAACGGTCCCGCTATTCTAGCGCCGGACCCGCCGAAAAGGTTGATCCTGCTCATGAGCCAAGCCCCCCTCGTCCTGGTGGACGGTTCGTCTTACCTGTACCGCGCCTTTCACGCGCTGCCACCGCTGACCACCTCCAAAGGCCTGCCGACCGGCGCGGTCAAGGGCGTGCTGAACATGCTCAAGAGCCTGCGCAAGCAGTATCCGGACAGCCCGTTCGCCGTGGTGTTCGACGCCAAGGGCGGGACATTTCGCGATGAGATGTACGCCGAATACAAGGCCAACCGCCCGAGCATGCCCGACGACATGCGCGTGCAGATCGAGCCGCTGCACCAGAGCGTGAAAGCCCTCGGCTTCCCGCTGCTGTGCGTCGAAGGCGTCGAGGCCGATGACGTGATCGGCACCCTGGCCCGCAGCAGCGCGGCCGCCAATCGTCCGGTAATCATCTCCACCGGCGACAAGGACATGGCGCAACTGGTCGACGGCCACATTACCTTGGTCAACACCATGTCCGGTAGTTCGATGGACGTGGAGGGCGTGAAGGAGAAATTCGGCGTCGCTCCGGAGCAGATCATCGATTATCTGGCCCTGATGGGCGACTCTTCCGACAACATCCCCGGCGTTCCCGGCATCGGGCCGAAAACCGCGTCCGGCCTGCTGGTCGGCGTCAACGGCGGCCTGACCGAACTCTACGCACAGCTCGATATCGTGCCGACCCTGCCGATCCGTGGCGCCAAGACCCTGCCGGCCAAGCTCGAAGAGCACAAGGAAATGGCCTTCCTCTCCTATCAACTGGCGACCATCAAGGTCGACGTGCCGCTGGACATTGGCCTCGACGACCTGCAAATGGGCCCGGAAGACCCGGCCCAACTGCTTGAGCTCTACACCCTGCTGGAGTTCAAGAGCTGGATCAACGATCTGGAACGCGACGCCAAGCGTCTGGAACTGAGCAGCACCGCTGCCCCTGAGCCGGCCGCCGATCTGTTCAGCGCACCTGCGGAAGAAGCGCCGGTCGCTCCGGCTGAAGCCGCGTACGAAACCATCCTCGATCAGGCCCGTTTCGACGTCTGGCTGGAAAAACTGAAGAACGCCAAGCTGTTTGCCTTCGACACCGAAACCACCGGCGTCGACGCCCAACAGGCGCAACTGGTCGGTCTGTCCTTCGCGGTGCAGGCCAACGAAGCGGCCTACATCCCGCTGACCCACTCCTACATCGGCGTGCCGGAGCAACTGGATCGTGACACCGTGTTGCGCGCACTCAAGCCGATCCTGGAAGACCCCAGCAAGCTCAAGGTCGGCCAGCACGCCAAGTTCGACATGAACATCCTGGCCAACTGCGCCATCGGTGGCGATCAGAGCCAGGGCATCACCGTGCGCGGCATTGCCTTCGACACGATGCTTGAGTCCTACGTGCTCAACTCCACCGCCACCCGTCACGACATGGACAGCCTGGCGCAGAAGTACCTGGATCACACCACCGTGAGCTTCCAGGACATCGCCGGCAAAGGCGCCAAGCAACTGACCTTCGACCAGATCGCTCTGGAACAGGCCGGCCCCTATGCCGCCGAAGATGCCGACGTGACCCTGCGCCTGCACCAGACGCTGTTCGAAAAACTCAGCGCCATCCCGAGCCTGGCCAGCGTACTGACCGACATCGAGATCCCGCTGGTGCCAGTGCTGGCTCGCATCGAGCGTCAGGGCGCATTCGTCGATGCTGCACTGCTTGGCGTTCAGAGCATCGAGCTGGGCGACAAGATGGTCGCGCTGGAGCGTGAAGCGTTCGAAATCGCCGGTGAAGAGTTCAACCTGGGCTCGCCGAAGCAACTCGGCGTGATCCTCTACGAAAAACTCGGCCTGCCGGTGCTGAAGAAAACCGCCAAGGGCCAGCCGTCCACCGCCGAAGAAGTGCTGGCGAAACTGGCCGAAGACGATCACCGCTTGCCAAAAGTGCTGATGGAACACCGTTCCATGAGCAAGCTGAAAAGCACCTACACCGATCGCCTGCCGGAGCAGATCAACCCGCGCACCGGGCGTATCCACACCTCGTATCATCAGGCTGTGGCATCGACCGGTCGCTTGTCCTCAAGCGATCCGAACCTGCAGAACATTCCGGTGCGCACCGCTGAAGGCCGACGCATCCGTCAGGCCTTCGTTGCGCCGAAAGGCTACAAACTGCTGGCGGCGGACTACTCGCAGATCGAATTGCGCATCATGGCGCACCTGTCCCGCGACGAAGGCCTGATGAACGCCTTCCGCAACAACCTGGACGTGCACACCGCCACGGCGGCCGAAGTGTTCAAGGTCGAGCTGAACGAAGTAACGTCCGACCAGCGCCGTGGCGCCAAGGCGATCAACTTCGGTCTGATCTACGGCATGGGCGCGCAGAAGCTGGGCAAGGACATCGGCGTCGACACCAAGACCGCCAAGGCCTACATCGACACCTACTTCGCGCGCTACCCGGGCGTTCGTGAATACATGGATCGCACCCGCGCACAGGCTGCAGACCAAGGCTACGTGGAAACGATCTTCGGCCGTCGTCTGTACCTGCCGGACATCAACTCCAACAAGCCGCAGGAACGCGCTGCCGCTGAACGCACGGCGATCAACGCGCCGATGCAGGGCACCGCAGCGGACATCATCAAGAAAGCCATGGTCGCGGTGGATAACTGGCTGAGCGCTTCGGGGCTGGACGCCAAAGTCATCCTGCAGGTGCACGACGAACTGGTACTGGAGGTTCGCGAGGACCTGGTCGATCAGGTTCGCGACGAAATTCGCATCCACATGAGCGAAGCGGCGAAACTGGACGTGCCGTTACTGGTGGAAGTCGGGGTTGGCAACAACTGGGACGAGGCGCACTGAGGCCTCTGGGACGGGGTTTTGCCGCGACATGACGTCGCGGCAAAGGCATCGAATGACGCTTAGTTCTGATCGCTCTTGAGCTTATTCCAAAGTTTTTTGAAAAGAATCTGAACTAATCTTGCGACAGGCCACTCAGAGTTACTGAATGGCTGGTGAAGCCCTTCGATGCTCCTATGTTGTGTTAAGTGTTGGCAGATATCTGAACCCCGCCCTAGCGGTTCGGAACTTGAACCCCGGAACTTCTCCCTCCCCATATGAAGTCCGGGGCTTTTTTTTGCCCCAAAACTGCCTGTGGCGCAGCCATGCTGCGTTAAAAGCACAACAAAAAATGCTCATTTAGGTTCCCTAAACTCCGCTTTTTTGCTGCACTTTTGCCTTGCCTGGCAGCACCACAAGCAGTTTTGAAATCCCTTTACTCTACCGCGGCCTCTGCGCCTTTATCCGCCAACTCCATCCAGCCCGCCAACACAGTGTAGGCCTCTTCCAGGCCCATGCGTTTTGGTGCGGAGAACAGCTGGATCGTCACCAGATCGCCCCACCCCTTACGAATTTCCGACTGCACCTTGAGCAGCGTGTTCTTGGCTGCGCCGTAGGTCAGTTTGTCTGCCTTGGTCAGCAGAATGTGCATCGGCATGCCGGCCGCAACGGCCCAGTCGAGCATCAGCAGGTCGAAGTCGGTCATTGGATGACGGATGTCCATCATCAGAATCAAACCCTTCAAACTCTCGCGACCACCGAGGTAAGCCTCGAGGTGACGCTGCCAGTGTTGCTTGAGCGGGATCGGTACTTTTGCATAACCGTAGCCCGGCAGGTCGACCAGACGCCGTTCATCGTCTAGCTTGAAGAAGTTCAATAGCTGTGTGCGACCCGGGGTTTTCGAGGTGCGCGCCAGGCTGGCGTGAGTCAGTGTGTTCAGCGCGCTGGATTTACCGGCGTTGGAACGACCGGCGAACGCCACTTCGAAGCCTTCGTCGTCGGGGCACTGATCGACTTTGGCGGCACTGAGCATGAACGTGGACTGTTGGCACAGGCCGAGGATGGGATTCTTGAGTTGCATGGGATTTCCGATGTGGGCGGCGCCGGGATTGGGCGCGGAACGCGGTGTCGCTTCCGTTTCAGTGACGCCAGTATATAATGCCGCAGATTTTGTGTGTGCTTTGTCCCAGCGAAGGATGAAGTTCACGAGAGCGACAGACCTTGATTGCGCATTAGAACGCAGAACGCTCTCAACCCTGAAAAGGTCGTTTTATGACGAAATGGCTGCTGGCTGCCGGAGTCTTGATGCCGCTTTACAGCGCACAGGCTACACAGGATCCGGAAGCAGTGTACAACCGTGTTTGTGGTGCCTGTCATTCCGGCCAACTCCCCATGGCGCCCAGAAGAGGCGATCAGGAAGCTTGGACGCCGAGGTTGGCGAAAGGTATGGAGACGCTGGTGCAACACGTGACCCAGGGTTTCAAGGCAATGCCGCCGCGTGGTTTGTGCATGGACTGCAGTGCCGAGGATTACCAGGCCATCATCCTCTGGATGAGCGGAAGTAAACCCGGTCCATAACTCTTAACCCTTAGCCGTAGTTGGATTAGCTGATGAACAAATTGATCGTGAGTCTGCTGTTGACCGTGGGAATCTCAGGCTTCGCCCATGCTGCCGGTGATGCCGCCGCAGGCCAGGCGAAAGCCGCCGTTTGCGGGGCCTGCCATGGCCCGGATGGCAACAGCATGGCGCCAAACTTTCCAAAACTGGCCGGACAGGGTGAACGCTACCTGACCAAGCAGTTGCACGACATCAAGTCGGGCAAGCGCACCGTTCTGGAAATGACCGGGCTACTGACCAACCTGAGCGATCAGGACCTGTCCGACATCGCCGCCTACTTCGCCAGCCAGAAAGGCAGCGTCGGCGCCGCCGATCCGAAGATCGTCGCTCGCGGTGAAGCCCTGTTCCGTGGCGGCAACCTGGAAAAAGGCCTGCCAGCCTGCACCGGTTGCCACTCGCCAAACGGCGCTGGCAACGCAGCCGCCGGTTTCCCGCATCTGGGTGGCCAACACGCTCAATACATCGCCAAGCAACTGACCGATTTCCGTAAGGAAGATCCTGCCGTCGGCCGCAGCAACGACGGTGATGCCATGACCATGCGCACCATCGCTCGCAAGCTGAGCGACGAGGACATCGCGGCGGTCTCCAGCTACATTCAAGGCCTGCACTAAGGTCACTGCGATGGTGATTCGAGCGTTGCGTGCGAAGGACAACGCCTGCCACGTTAACGCTCGATTAATCCGTTGCATGAAGTATAAAAAGGGTGGCTTTGGCCGCCCTTTTTTGTGGCCGCTGCCGTTACACTACAGAACTCATGCCCGCCAGGATCTGTCTGAAAACAGGTCGCGCGAGGCGACCCAATTTGCCCAGGAGTAAAGCATGCGTAATCTGATCATCAGCGCCGCCCTCGTCGCTGCCAGCCTGTTCGGCGTGACGGCCCAGGCCGCCGAAGCACCTGCCGCCCCGTACGTCGAACTGAGCAATCCGGTGCCGGTTGCCGTGCCTGGCAAGATCGAAGTGGTGGAACTGTTCTGGTACGGCTGCCCGCACTGCTACGCCTTCGAACCCGTGATCAATCCGTGGGTTGAAAAACTGCCTTCAGACGTCAACTTCGTACGCATTCCTGCCATGTTCGGCGGCCCGTGGGACGCTCACGGTCAAATGTTCCTGACCCTGGAAGCCATGGGCGTCGAGCACAGCGTTCACGCTGCCGTCTTCAACGCGATCCAGAAAGAACACAAGAAGCTGACCGACAAGAACGACATGGCCGACTTCCTCGCCACCCAAGGCGTAGACAAGGACAAGTTCCTGGCCACCTTCGACTCCTTCGCTATCAAGGGCCAGATCATCAAGGCTCGCGAACTGGCCAAGAAGTATGAAATCTCCGGCGTTCCAACCATGATCGTCAACGGCAAATACCGTTTCGACATCGGCTCCGCCGGTGGTGCCGAAGAAGCTCTGAAGCTGGCTGACCAACTGGTCGCCAAAGAGCGAGCGACCAACAAGGCAGCCGCCAACTAAGCGCGGCAATCGCCATGCGCCGCTGGGGAGCCGAACGTCTCGTTGGCCTGCATGATCCGCAGGTCAACGAGCATCACCTGGAGTCCACGGGCCTGCCCGCAGACAGCCGTTTGCGCCTGCTCAGCTTCAACATCCAGGTCGGCATCAGCACCGAGCGTTATCGGCACTACCTGACCCGCAGCTGGCAGCATCTGCTGCCGCACCCCGGACGCTCCGGCAATCTGCAAAAGATCGGCAATCTGCTCGGCGACTTCGACCTGGTCGCCCTGCAGGAAGCCGATGGCGGCAGCCTGCGTTCCGGCTACGTCAATCAGGTCGAACACCTGGCCCATCTCGGCGCCTTTCCCTACTGGTATCAACAACTCAATCGCAACCTCGGCCGACTGGCCCAGCACAGCAACGGTGTGCTCAGTCGTCTGCGCCCGTGGGCGATCGAAGACCACCCGCTGCCGGGGCCGAAAGGTCGCGGGGCGATTCTGGTACGTTTCGGCGAAGGTCCCGAGGCGCTGGTGGTGGTGATGATGCACCTGGCGCTCGGCGCCCGGGTACGCACGATGCAACTGGCCTACATTCGCGAGCTGATCGGCGGCTACAAGCATCAGGTCCTGATGGGTGACATGAACACCCACGCCAGCGACCTGCTCCAGCACTCGCCCTTGCGCGACCTCGGCCTGCTGGCCCCGCAACTCGAAGCGACGTTCCCCAGCTGGCGCCCGCAGCGCTGCCTGGACCATATTCTGCTCAGCCCGACCCTGACCCTGGAAAAGGTCGAAGTGCTGGCGCAACCGATTTCCGATCACCTGCCCGTCGCGGTAGAGATTCGTCTGCCGGGTTCGCTCACGGCCGATGCATTGCCCGCGTTGAGTCCTGCCCCTCGCGGAACGCCTGAATGAGCGACGAAGCCCAGCGCTGGAAAGAGAAATACCTCAAAAGCATCGAACAACAGGAAAAGCTCGAACGTCGATGGGACGCCCGGCTCGACCTGCTGCGCCGCGGCCTGGTGCGCAGCACGCTGGCGGCGGAAGGCACCGACCGCGTGGTCGATCAATGCATGAAAGAAATGCGCGACGTGGTGCGCACCGACGACATGGACGCCGGCCTCGCCGCCCTGTTGCCGCGCCTTGAAAAAGCCGTGCTCGACTCCGAGCAACGCCGTGAAACCCGGATCAATCAAGTCAGCACGGCCCTGAATTCGCTGGTGACTCAACTGCAATCGCTGCCCCTGCCCCGGGAAGTCGCCCAGCCACTGAAGAAGTTCGCCAAGCAGCTGGATGGCCGGGTCAGTCAGGCGCGGGAAATGCCGCTGCTGCTCAGTGAACTCAGCGGCTTGCAGGGCAAGGCCCTGAGCCAACTGGAGACCCCGGCGGAACCGGGACGTCCGGGGCTGTTGCAGCGCCTGTTCGGCAGCCGCGACAGCGAGGAAGCGCCCGCACCGGTGGCTCAGCCTGCCGTGGCTTCTCCAGCCGCTCAGCCGGAGCAACCACCCGCTGCACCTGAAAGCACGCCAATGCCAGAAGCGCCTGTCGCAATCGTCGAACCGGCAGCCATTGCGACCGTCATCGAAACACCGGTCACCGCACCTCTGGTCGCGCCACTGCAAGCTTCAGCACCAGCACCAGCACCAATATCAACACCCGAGCCTGTTGCAGAGCCGGAAGTGGTTGCCTTCGAGCCTGCCCGGATCATTACAGAAGTCGTCACCGCTCCCAGCGAACCGGAACCTGCAGAGCCAGAACCCGAGCCGCAAGCCTTCACGCCACCTCCGGTCTTCGCGCCGGCAATGCCGGCGGCCTTCAACCCTGACGAACTGATCCACCCCGGCGACAACCCGCTCCCGGTCATCCTCGACAGCCTGCCCTTGCCCGAGCCTATCGCGCAGGCATTGGCGGCCATCGATCCGGAGCAGTCCGAGCAGGACATTCTCTACGCGTTACCGGACTCGCCCGAACCGTCCTACAGCTCGGTGGCCAAACACATCGAAGACACGCTGATCGGCCTGCTGGACGATCTGACCTTGCCGGAACGCCATCGCCCGCAAGCCGAGGCCATGCGCGATCGACTGAAACATGGCCTCAACTGGTACGAATTGCTACCGATCCTCGACGATCTGGCGACCCTGATGTTGGCCATCACCGACAGTGGGCAGCACGAGTTCGAGGCCTATCTTCAGCAACTCAACGAACGCCTCGAAGCGTTCCAGAGCAACCTGCAGGCCGCCAGCGAAGGTCATGCCGACAACAGCTCCGCGGCGCGGGCGATGGACACGCAGATCCGTGAACAGGTCGACGGCCTGCAAAACAGCGTGCAGGAAGCGGCGGACCTGAACGATCTCAAGCAGGTATTGGAAAACCATCTCGAAGGCCTGCTCGGCACGATGGACCAGCACCAGAAACAGCGTGACGCCCGTGAGCAAGAAGTGGCCGGACGCTTGAAAAGCCTGGCCGAGCGCGTAGCGCACATGGAACAGGAAGCCCTTGGTTACCGCGAGCACCTTGAAGAGCAGCGCCAGAAAGCCCTGATCGATCCGCTCACCGGCCTGCCCAACCGCGCCGCCTGGAGCGAGCGACTCGACCACGAAATCGCCCAATGGCAGCAGCACGGCAACACCCTCAGCCTGGCGATGCTCGACCTCGATCACTTCAAACGGATCAACGACAACTACGGGCATCTGGCCGGCGACAAGGTGTTGAAGATCATCGCCACGGTGCTGCGCAAGCGCCTGCGCGGCAGCGATTTCATTGCCCGCTTCGGCGGTGAGGAATTTGTCCTGCTGCTGCCGGCCACCCCGCCGGCCGTCGGCGCCAAACTGCTGGAAACCCTGCGCGCCTCCATCGAGGCCTGCCCGTTCCACTTCAAGGGTGAGCGAGTCACGATCACTATTTCCATGGGGCTGGCGGCGTTCAGGCCGGGAGAACACAGCGATCTGGTGCTCAAAAGAGCCGATCAGGCGCTGTACCGGGCCAAAAACGCAGGCCGCAACCGGGTGGAGCTGGGCTGAAGACAATTGTTCCATTTCATTTAAATCAGCCCTTTTGCCGTTCGCACGCAAGTCAGTACGTTACACTGTTGCATTATCGACTTGCGTGTACTGCCATGAAATTCCTTGCTCTCATCGCGTCGCTGCTCGTTCTGGCCGGTTGTGCCAGCGGCCCGCGCTACGACACCAGCCACCCTTCTGCCAATCACGACAGCCGTGCGCAGTTCGTGATCGTGCATTACACCTCCGCCTCCCTCGAGCGTTCGCTACAACTGCTGACCCACGGTGAAGTCAGCAGCCACTACCTGATCGGCGACGACAAGAACGGCACGATCTACAAGCTGATGGACGAAAACCTGCGCGCCTGGCATGCCGGCGAAAGCGAATGGCAGGGTCGTACCTGGCTCAACTCAAGCTCGATCGGCATCGAAATCGTAAACCCTGGCTTCAAGGACACTCCGACCGGACGCATTTGGTATCCGTACAGTGAAGCCCAGGTGCAGTCGCTGATCGTGCTGCTCAAGGACATCAGCAAACGCAACGGCATCAGCCCGGACCACATCATCGGTCACAGCGATATCGCACCGTTGCGCAAGCTTGATCCGGGCCCGTTGTTCCCGTGGAAGCGCCTGGCCGCCGAAGGTCTTGGCTTGTGGCCCGATGAACACGCCGTAGCCCGCCAGCAAGTAAGGTTCGACGTCGAGTTACCGAGCATCAGTTGGTTCCAGGCGCAACTGGCACGCCTGGGCTACGCAACGCCGCAGAACGGTGAGCTGGACGTGGCGACCCGCCATGTACTCGCAGCCTTCCAGATGCACTTCCGCCCTTCCCGCTTCGACGGCACCCCGGATGCGCAAACGGCAGCCTTGCTGCTGGTGCTGAATCAGACAAAATAATGACGCCCGCCCGACGGTCAGGGCGAAAGTGCAATCAGCAGCTATAACTCATTGGTAATTCTTCGGATATCCATGATGGTTGCTACCCGAGAGACGCTGCGTAGCTGGTTTTATCGCCCCTGGTTTCTGGCGATGCTGGCGGCTGTCCTCAGTGCGAGTCTGCTGATCACCGGCGGGTTGTTCGTGGCCGTGCATCAGGTCGAACAAAGCGAAAGCCAGGAAATGAACGCCCAGGGCGAGCGCTTCCTGGCCCGACTGGAACAGTTGTTCGGCCAGTTGCGTGAAAGCCTCGACGACCTCGAGGCCCAGCCCCTGCGCAGCTGCGACGACGAGATGATCGCCACGCTGCAGCAAGTGACCTTCAACTATCGCTTCGTCTATGAAGCCGCCTACATGGACGCCTCGCGGATCTGCTCCAACCGTCCGCGTCAGGAAGGCCTGTCGGTCGTGCGCCCGCCCGACATCAAGGGCCCGACCTACAGCTACTGGCTGAACACCACCACCGAACCCGATGAAAATCGCGCGGCACTGATGCTCGGGCGCGGCAACTTTCGCGTGGCCACCTCACGCGGGCACCTGACCGACATGGTCGATCTGTCCCCCGGCAGCAGCCTGCTGGTGGTGCTGGACCATGGCAGCCGGGCGATTCCCGTGCTCGGCGTGCCACAGACATGGCCGCCCACCGAGCCATGGCCTCCGAAGAGTCTGGACGCCCTGCAAGTCACCCAGAGCCATCTGATCTATCGCATGCCCACCGACAACCCGGAATACCAGTTGGTGCTGATTACCCCGCGCACCGGCATGCACATCCCCGAGCTTTGGTGGTGGATGGTGCCGGTCTGTCTGCTGCTGGGCGTGCTGGTCGGGCTCACGGTGTTCTGGCTGGTGCGTCAGCATCAATCACTGGATGCCGAACTGCACGGCGCGATCCGCCGTGGCGAATTGCAGGTGCTGTATCAACCGATCTTCGACCTCGACAGCCGCAACTGCGTCGGCGCCGAAGCCTTGCTGCGCTGGCGCAGGCCGGACGGCACGCTGACCAGTCCCGACCTGTTTATCCCGATGGCGGAAAACACCGGGCAGATCCGCCAGATGACCGACTTCGTCCTCCAGCGCCTGCTGGAGCAACTGGGCCAATTACTGCGGGCCAATCCGCAGCTGTACATCTCGGTGAACCTGGCGGCGTGCGATGTGATGGTGCCGCGTATCGGTCAGGTCATGGCGCGGCTGTTGACGCTGCACCGGGTGGCGGCACGGCAGATCGCGTTTGAAGTGACCGAGCGCGGCCTGATCGATGTGGTGGTGGCCCGGGAAAACCTGCAAGCGCTGCGCGATGTCGGCCATCAAGTGCTGATCGACGATTTCGGCACCGGCTATTGCAGCCTCGCCTACTTGCAAACCCTGCCGGTGGATTGCCTGAAAATCGACAAGGCGTTCATCGATGCGCTCGGCCATGACGCCGCCAGCAGCGGCGTGGCGCCGCACATCATTCACATGGCCCAGGCACTGGATCTGAAAGTGATTGCCGAAGGTATCGAATATGAATCCCAGGCGGCGCTGCTCAGCAGCGAAGGCGTGAAGTTCGGCCAGGGCTGGCTGTTCGCCCACGCCTTGAGCGCCGTGCAATTCATCGAGCTGATCACCCGTGGACGGCGACTCGCCGGCCGCCGGATGGACGACGAAGCCTAGACCGCCAGCGCCATGTAGAACTGCGTGCCCTGCCCCGGCCGCGAATAGACGCCCATCCGCCCGCCGTGCAACTGGACGATTTCCTTGCACAGCGCCAGCCCGAGCCCGGCCCCGCCTTTCTTGCGCCCGACCTGAACGAACGGTTCGAAGATCCGCCCTTGCTGGCCGTAGGCAATACCTTCGCCATTGTCCTCAACGCTGATGATCACCCGCTCGCCATGCCGACGCGCCTGCAAACGGATCAGCCCGTCGCGGGCGGTATGGCGCAAGGCATTGTCGATCAGGTTGTCCAGAACTCGATCCAGCTGGGCCTGATCGGCCTGCAAACGCGGTAACGGGCCTTGCACCTCAATGTTCAACGCAACGCCCTTCTGCGCTGCCGAGTCGGCAAAACGCGATTGCGCCTGGGCCAGCAAATCCTCGATGGAGCACGGCGCCAGCGCGAGTTTCTGCAGGCCGCTCTGATAGCGCGAAAAATTCAGCAGATCGTTGATCAGCTGCATCAAGCGCTGCATCTCTTCATTGACGGTGTCGAGCAGATCGGACTCCCGGGATTCCGCCGGAAACTTCGCCCGCTCGCGAAACAGCCCGAACGCCATGTGCATGCCGGTCACGGGCGTGCGCAGTTCGTGTGATGCACGCAACACGAATTCGCTGCGCACCCGCTCGAAGGCCCGCTGTTCGGTGACGTCATGCAACACCATCACCGCGCCGAGAATATGCCCCTGGGTGTGGCTGACCGGAGTCAGGCTGTAAGTCAGCAGTCGCGACTCGCCATCAACTTCGATGCTCAAATCTTCCGGTGCGCGCTCAAGAGTGCCGCCGCGCAGCACCAGTTGCAGCTGCGCATCCAGTTCGGGACGCTGAAGCGCAGTGCCAAGGCCCTCGCCAAACCGGTCGCTGTCCCAGCCCAATTGTCGCTGAGCCACCGGGTTCAAGTGCTCCAGGTGCCCCTGGCGGTCGATCATCAGCAAGCCGTCATCGATGCTGTCGAGCACGGCTTGCAAGCGTTGCTGGCCGGCCAGCAGTTCATCGACATTGGTCGCCTGATGCTCGCGTAGCGCTTCGGCCATCAGCCCGAAACGCCGGGTCAGCAGGTTGATTTCCATGGCCGAGGACACCGGCAGGGTCACTTCGAAATTGCCTTGCCCGATGTTGTCCGCTGCTTTCGCCAGTGCCTCGATCGGCGCACCGAACCGACGAGCGATCCCCTGGGCGGTGATGAAACCGATGATCAACACCGCCAGCCCCACCAGCCCGAGCAGACCGGCGATCAGCAGCGCCCGGTCGCGGGCGGCGTGTTGCACGGCGTTGATGTTATCCAGTGCGTGTTTGTGCTCGGCGATCAGACCGTTGCGCAGGGTGTTGAAGCGCTCGCGCAAGTCGCCACCGCCACTCAGGGCTGCGCCTGGATTGCGGGACACGTCGAACGCCTGAAGAAAGCTCAGGTAATCGGCCTTGGCCTGACTGAATCCGTATTGACGGTCGTCGTCTTTCTGCTCCTGGGCGATACCCTCGTCGAGCAGCTCGAAGTAATGCTGTTTCGACGCTTCGAAGGCGGCTGGATCGGGCTTCTCGGCGAGCATCATGATCAGTTGATCGCCCAGGGTCTGGCGCAGCTTGAGCCCCAGATCGAGGGTGACGAAGTTGTTGCGGATCAACGCCTCCTGAGTCCCGGCCATTTGCATCACGCTGACCAGCCCGAGCATCAGCCCGAGCAAGGCCACGGTGATCAGCGCGGAAATGCTCAGGAACAAGCGGGTCCGCAACTTCATCGCCAGTTTCATCGGCGCACGCTCACAAGTTGTACTGCTTGCGCTTGCGATAAAGGGTCGAGGCGTCGATCCCCAGGGTCTTGGCCGCCTGGTCGAGAGTACCGGCGGTCGCCAGCACTGCGCCGATATGAGCCTTCTCCAACTCGTCGAGGCTCAGGGCCGCGCCGACCCGGGGCGCATTGTTGGCCGGTTGCTCGGCCATGCCGAGGTGGCTGATTTCCACGCGCTCCTGCGGGCAGATGATGCTCGCCCGCTCGACCACGTTGCGCAGCTCGCGAATGTTGCCGGGCCAGCGGTAACCCAGCAGCGCTTCCCGCGCCTCGTCACTGAAACCCCGGGCCGGCCGCGCGTATTCCTTCACGAAGCGAGCAAGGAATCGGTCAGCCAGAGTCAGAATGTCTTCAGCGCGTTCGCGCAGCGGCGGCAGATGCAGGGTGATGACGTTCAGACGATAGAGCAGGTCTTCGCGGAAGCGTCCGTCGCGCACCATGTCTTCAAGATTGAGGTTGGTGGCCGCAAGGATGCGCACGTCGGCGCGACGCGTGACGGGATCCCCTACCCGCTCGTATTCCTTGTCCTGGATGAAACGCAGCAACTTTGGCTGCAAGGTCAGTGGAAAATCGCCGATCTCGTCGAGAAACAGCGTACCGCCATCTGCCTGATTCACCCGACCCAAGGTGCTTTCGCTGGCCCCGGTGAACGCGCCGCGACTGTGACCGAACAGCTCGCTTTCCATCAGTTCGGCGGTCAGCGACGGGCAATTGATGGTGACGCAGGATTTCTTCTCGCGCTTGCTCCAGCCGTGGATCGCCCGGGCCAGTTCACCTTTACCGGTGCCGGACTCGCCAAGGATCAGGATATTGGCGTCGGTACTCGCCACTTGCCGCGCGGTTTCCAGTACGACTTTCATCGCCGGGCTGTGGGAATCGAGACCGTCCCTGGGTTTGCGGATCTCGCCTTCGAGGGCTTCCAGACGCGCCGAGAGCTGGCGCACTTCGAGCTGCTTGGCAGTGGCCAGACGTAACTGGTCAGGGCTGCACGGCTTGACCAGATAGTCGGCGGCGCCCGCCTGAATCGCGTCCACCGCCGTATCGACGGCCGAATGAGCGGTGACGATCACCACCCGCATCCACGGCGCCTGAATGCGCATCTGCGCCAGCACGTCGAGGCCGTTGTCTTCGCCCAGACGCAGATCGAGAAAGCACAGATCGAACACTTGACGCTGCAACAGCGCGTCAGCCTGGGCCGCGCTGTTGGCGGTGGCGACGGTATAACCTTCGTCTTCGAGGCAATAACGGAAGGTTCGCAGGATGGCGGATTCATCATCCACCAGCAGAATGCGGCCTTGGTGCTCAGTGGCTGATTCCATTTTTCCTACGCTCCATAAGTGAATGTCTTGGTTTAGTCCCGGAAAAATCGGGCAAGTTGCATGGTTGATTCTGATCGATTCCAGTCATAGCAGGGTAGCTCTCTCCTGCCCTCACAGCTAATCCACTGAATTTGTTGAGTTTTTAAACAATCAGCGGTTTTCAGGCATTTGCCTGCGTCCTTTTCTGACATCCGCACCCTGCTCTCAATTCAAAAAGAATGATTTCTCCTACGAAACAATCGTGCATTACGCACGACCGTGGCGGAGCCATCGTGCAGGATGCGTCGTCAGGATTTTTCTACGCATCTTTAACTATCTGATTTTATTAGTTTTTTTTAAACAAAAAAGCTGGCATGCAGGCTGCAATACCTCTCTCAGCCCGGGCAGATATGCACTGCCCCAACCGAATAAGAGTGAGGAACCCAGGATGACTCGCCAACGTGCCGCCCAAATGCGTATCTCGCCCCTGCATCTACAGCAGGGCCTGTTTGGCGCACTTGCGCTGCTGATCACTCTGATCGCTTGCCAGCAATACCTGCGCTGGGAACAGAGTCAGCAACCTGAACCCCTGATTTCGATGCAGCACGCGACACAAACGCACTTCAGCGCCGTCAGCAGCAGCCAGGCCGATAGCGGCGCGATGCGCATGATGGATGTCGACCAGCCACAACCCCTGGGCGACATGCCACGCGAAGAACGCTGGGTTTTCTGATCAACGAATCTGGGCGCCCCCGCGCCGAGACCGGCAACACCCCTAAATAGAAACAAGGAGAATCACCATGTTGAGCTGGGCAATCACATTCCTGATCATTGCCATCATCGCTGCAGTACTGGGCTTCGGTGGTATCGCGGGCACCGCCACGGGTATCGCCAAGATTCTCTTTGTCGTGTTCCTGGTGATGTTCATCGCCTCGTTCTTCTTTGGCCGTCGCGGCCGAGGTTGACCATGAGTGCTTTAAAGACACTGGCAGCCGCCCTGCTCCTGGGCGGTAGTGCCATGGCGATGGCGGCCAATGATGGCCAGGCACGGGTCAACGAGTTGTTGAGTTCCGACCCGCACTACAGGGAAACCTGGGAAGGCGTGGTGAAGAAGGAAGAACGCCTGCCGGAGTGGGTGATGAACCTTTCCGGTACGCCGGACCAACAGATGAATGCCGTCACTGAAGACGGCGACAAGTACCTGGTCGGGCCGCTCTGCGAATCGCAGGACAAGTGCCTCAACCATCGCTTGATCGTCGCGTTCAGCTTCGACAAGAAACACGCTTACGCCATGCTGGTCGATGTGCCCGAAGGACTGCCGGCCGACAAGTCGCCAACGCGACATGCGACCTACCGCTTCCTCGGCAAACCCGATCAGGGCATGCAGGATCTGTTGATGGAAACGCTGAAAAAAGATCCGAACTGGTATTGAACATGAGGGCAGCAACGCGCTGCCTTCCATTGCGCCCGCCCGAGGAAGGCCGGCGCATGACCAGGGGGCCGGGACGTTCTGACTGTTGCAGGGTCGGAGTGACCTACGGGTACAGGGAGTGCCTGCGATGAGGGCCGGGTCAGGGTAAAAGCTGCGACGCAAGTTCGCCAACCCGGGGTGGTTCGACGGACTTGCGCTGAGCTTTCAAAGTGACAAAACATTGATCCAGAGCGTTCTGCTCATCTTTTTATCGCTCACACTGCGCGCGAAAAGCGTTTCGCGGTGTTTCGTCGCGACCGTATATCGAGAAAGAGTCGATTGAGCCAGTCGGACTTTTAGTTTCCAAACGTAGGCTTTTTCCTAAATTTTTCGTCGAAATCACTCGTTCAAAAAATAACCAACCTACGCTGTAATGGCCGGTTCACGGCACTTATGCCTGCTGAAATGTCGTATTCGAACCGGTTGGGACGCCAGTTTCATTTAAAAAAGCTCATGCCGATTCGGCATAGGGTAGGCGTTTACGGCATTAGACGGCGCAACCTTGCATCGGAATAGTTGCGCCTTTTTTCGCCTGCCGGAGAGCCGTAAACACGCGGCCCGGGGCACCTTATACGGAGGCAGATGCACAAACTTTTCCGCTAAAGAGCGTTCCAGTTCCTGCATGTGCCTGAGTCAAACGCAAGTAAGGGTAAAGATAATGAAGAAGGCAAAGCTTAGCCTCGCCTGGCAGATCCTCATCGGTCTGGTATTGGGGATTGCAATCGGTGCGTTGCTCAACCATTTCAGTGCCGAGAAGGCCTGGTGGATCAGCAACGTCCTGCAACCGGCAGGCGATATCTTTATCCGTCTGATCAAGATGATCGTGATCCCGATCGTCATCTCTTCCCTGATCGTCGGCATCGCCGGCGTGGGTGACGCCAAGAAGCTCGGGCGCATCGGCCTGAAGACCATCATCTACTTCGAAATCGTCACCACCATCGCCATCGTCGTCGGTCTGCTGCTGGCCAACCTGTTCCATCCGGGTGCCGGCATCGACATGAGCACCCTGGGCACTGTGGATATCTCCAAGTACCAGGCGACCGCCGCCGAAGTACAGCATGAACACGCGTTCATCGAGACCATCCTCAACCTGATCCCGTCGAACATCTTCGCGGCCATGGCCCGCGGCGAAATGCTGCCGATCATCTTCTTCTCCGTGCTGTTCGGTCTCGGTCTGTCGAGCCTGCAGTCGGACCTGCGCGAGCCGCTGGTGAAGATGTTCCAGGGCGTCTCGGAAAGCATGTTCAAAGTCACCCACATGATCATGAACTACGCGCCAATTGGTGTGTTCGCTCTGATCGCGGTGACCGTGGCCAACTTCGGTTTTGCTTCGCTGCTGCCGCTGGCCAAACTGGTGATCCTGGTTTATGTCGCCATCGCCTTCTTCGCCTTCGTGATTCTGGGCCTGATCGCCAAGATGTTCGGTTTCTCGGTGATCAAGCTGATGCGCATCTTCAAGGATGAGCTGGTCCTGGCTTACTCCACCGCTTCCTCGGAAACCGTGCTGCCACGCGTGATCGAGAAGATGGAAGCCTACGGCGCACCGAAAGCCATCTGCAGCTTCGTGGTGCCGACCGGTTACTCGTTCAACCTCGACGGTTCGACCCTGTACCAGTCCATCGCGGCGATCTTCATCGCTCAGCTGTACGGCATCGACCTGTCGATCAGCCAGCAACTGCTGCTGGTCCTGACCCTGATGGTTACCTCCAAAGGCATCGCCGGCGTACCGGGCGTGTCCTTCGTGGTACTGCTGGCCACTCTGGGCAGCGTGGGTATTCCGCTGGAAGGCCTGGCGTTCATCGCCGGTGTCGACCGTGTGATGGACATGGCGCGTACCGCCCTGAACGTGATCGGCAACGCCCTCGCGGTACTGGTTATTGCCCGTTGGGAAGGCATGTACGACGACGCGAAAGGCCAGCGCTACTGGAACTCGCTGCCGCACTGGCGCAGCAAGGAAAAACTGCCGGCCGGTGACGTTTCCAAGAACTGATCCCCGCCCGCAAGGCACCCTGACAAACCCCGGAGAAATCCGGGGTTTGTCGTTTCTGGCGACCCCGCTATCATTCGCCGCATCTTCCGGGGGATTTGACTGATGCTTAATGGCCTGTGGCTTGGCTTCTTCATCGTGGCTGCCGTTTCGGCGCTGGGGCAATGGCTGATCGGCGGCAACGCCGGGATCTTCGCGGCGATGGTGGAAAGCATTTTTGCCATGGCCAAACTATCGGTCGAAGTCATGGTGCTGCTGTTCGGCACGCTGACCCTGTGGCTGGGCTTCCTGCGCATCGCCGAGAAGGCCGGGATCGTCGAGTGGCTGGCCAAAGCCCTGGGCCCGCTGTTCCTGCGGCTGATGCCCGAAGTGCCGGCCGGCCACCCGGCCATCGGCCTGATCACCCTGAACTTTGCCGCCAACGGTCTGGGCCTGGACAACGCCGCCACGCCGATCGGCCTCAAGGCCATGAAGGCGCTGCAGGAGCTCAATCCCAGCTCGACCATCGCCAGCAACGCGCAGATCCTGTTCCTGGTGCTCAACGCTTCGTCCCTGACCCTGCTGCCGGTGACGATCTTCATGTACCGCGCCCAGCAAGGCGCGCCGGACCCGACGCTGGTGTTCCTGCCGATCCTGCTGGCCACCAGTTGCTCGACCATCGTCGGTTTCCTGTCGGTGGCGTTCATGCAGCGCCTGCGGGTCTGGGACCCGGTGGTGCTGGCTTACCTGATTCCCGGCGCGCTGATCCTCGGCGGCTTCATGGCGCTGCTGGCGACGATGTCGGCCACGGCACTGGCGGGGCTGTCGTCGATCCTCGGCAACTTGACGCTGTTCGGTCTGATCATGCTGTTCCTGGTGATCGGCGCATTGCGCAAGGTGAAGGTTTACGAAGCGTTCGTCGAAGGTGCGAAGGAAGGTTTCGACGTCGCGAAGAACCTGCTGCCGTATCTGGTGGCGATGCTTTGTGCGATCGGCGTGTTACGCGCGTCAGGCGCTCTGGACTTCGGCCTCGACGGCATTCGTCATCTGGTGCAGTGGGCAGGGTGGGACACGCGCTTCGTCGATGCGTTGCCGACCGCGATGGTCAAACCGTTCTCCGGCAGCGCCGCCCGGGCGATGCTGATCGAAACGATGAAGACCTCGGGCGTCGACAGCTTCCCGGCGCTGGTGGCCGCGACAATCCAGGGCAGCACCGAGACCACCTTCTACGTGCTGGCGGTGTACTTCGGCGCGGTGGGCATTCAGCGCGCCCGGCATGCCGTCGGTTGCGCGCTGCTGGCCGAGCTGGCGGGCGTGCTCGGCGCTATCGGCGTCTGCTACTGGTTCTTCGGCTGATACTCAAGGCCGGGCGGTCGGCACGACCTTCTGGCCTTGTTCCACCGCCCACGCCACCACCTTCGCCGTCAGCCGATCACTGGCCTGACCGAATCCGGCCACCACCGCCGGGACTTTCACATCATTCAGCGGCTGGCGCTCTTCGAAGCGGCGGCTGGCGAGGATGCGCTGGTCATAACCGCGCACCAGCAACGCATCCACCCGCACCACGACGCTGGCCTGCGTGCCCTGATACTCGGTCTGAAACGCCTGCAGGCTGCCGCCCAGCTCCAGATCCGCCTGGAAGTTGCTGTCATCGGTACTCAACAGCGACACCCGGCCGTCACGCTGGAAACCATCGAGCAGCCGATTGCGCACCAGCACCGGTGCCGGATCGCTCCAGCGCGAGGCCTTGTAGCTGCTGATCACGTCCCCCTGGGGAATCACTGCGATGCTCGGCCGATTGAGCGCTTCGCTGGCCTGCAATTTGTTCAGACGCAGCGACCAGTGCTGAGTCGCCGCCGAACTGGCCGAGGCGGGCGCCTGTGCGGCCGGCAAACGGTAGACGTCCAGCGGTTCGGACTTGGGCAGGATCGAGCACGCGCTGATCAGCGAAAGGCTGGCGATGAGGAGGGCGAGACGAGTCAGCTTCATGGCGTGAACTCCTTGTTCTTGTCACTGCCCAGCAGGTAACCGCTGGGGTTGGCCTCCAGACGTTGGGAAATGGCCCGCAGCGAGGACAGGGTTTCACGCAGTTCGCGCACTGCAGGCGCCAGGCCGTTGAGGCCCTGCATGCCGCTGTCGAGGGAGTTCTGATTCTTGCTCAGCAAGCCGTTGATGGTGGCGCTGCTCTGTTCCAGCGACTTCATCGCCTGCTCGGCGCTGCCCAGAGCCTGTTTGCCCTGATCGTTGAGCAGGCCGTTGGCGTTGCGCATCAGCAGCGAGGTCTGCTCGAGCATGCTGCCGGCCTGCTTGCCGACGGTTGCCAGTTGCTGCATCGCCTGGCGCAGATCGCCGCGCTGATCGTTGATCGAACCGGTGGTCTGTTCCAGGTGCTCAAGGGTTTTGCTCACACGCTCGATGTTGTCGGCGGAGAACATCTGATTGGCGTTGCTCAGCAGCGTACTGACCCCGCTCATCAGATCGTTGCTGTCATTGAGCAGCCGCGAGATGGGCGAGGGCGAGGCGACGATGGTCGGCAGGTTGCCGTCCTTGCCGCGCAGTTTCGGGCTCTCTGGCGTGCCGCCGCTGAGCTGGATGATCGACGTGCCGGTGATCCCGGCCAGCGCCAGTTTGGCGAGGGTGTCTTCCTTGACCGGCGTGTCGCCACCGAGGCGAATCCGCGCCAGCACCCGGCGCGGGTCCTGCGGATCGAGCCGCAGACTGACCACATCGCCGACCTTGATCCCGCTGTACTGCACCGGGCTGCCCCGGGACAGGCCGCTGACCGCCTCGTTGAAGACGATTTCGTAATCCTTGAACTCGGTGTCGACGCTGGACTTGGCCAGCCACAGACCGAAGAGCAGGGCACCGGCCACCACAATCACCGTGAACAGGCCGATCAACACATGATGGGCTCGGGTTTCCATGTCAGACCTCGTTGAGCAGTTTGGCGGCGTCCAGCGCCGAGCGGCCGCGAGGGCCGTGGAAATATTCGTGAATCCACGCGTCGTCGGTTTCCGAGACCACGTCGATGGGTCCGGCCACCAGCACTTTCTTCTGCGCCAGCACCGCCACCCGGTCGGTGATGGTGTAGAGCGTGTCGAGGTCGTGGGTCACCAGAAACACGCTCAAGCCCAGCGCATCGCGCAGGGTCAGGATCAATTGATCGAACTGCGCCGCGCCAATCGGATCGAGACCGGCGGTGGGTTCGTCGAGAAACAGGATGTCCGGGTCCAGCGCCAGCGCCCGGGCCAGCGCCGCCCGCTTGATCATGCCGCCGGACAGCGACGATGGGTATTTGTCCGCCGCCGACAGCGGCAACCCGGCCAGCGCCAGTTTCACCGCCGCCAGATGCTCGGCGTCTTCGCGGCTCAGGCCGGCATGTTCGATCAGGGGCAGGGCGACGTTCTCGGTGACCGTCAGCGAGGAGAACAGCGCGCCTTTCTGGAACAGCACGCCAAAACGCCGCTCGATCAGCGAACGCTCATGTTCCGACAGGCTCGGCAGGTTCTGGCCGAACACCTTGACCATGCCTTCGCTGGGCCGGCGCAAGCCGACGATGCTGCGCAGCAGCACCGACTTGCCGCTGCCGGAACCGCCAACCACGGCCAGGATCTCGCCTTTGTACAAGTCCAGGTCAAGGTTCTCGTGCACGCTCTGGCTGCCGAAGCGATTGCACAGGCCACGGACTTCGATCACCGCCTCGGACGGCATGCGGGGTAAACGACTCACCAGCCCATCTCCATGAAGAACAGCGCGGCGACCGCATCGAGCACGATCACCACAAAGATCGATTGCACCACGCTGGAGGTGGTGTGGGCGCCGACCGATTCGGCGCTGCCGCTGACCTTGAAGCCTTCCAGACAACCGATGGCGGCAATCAGGAACGCGAAGATCGGAGCTTTGACCAGGCCAACCAGGAAATGTTGAATCCCTATGTCGCTTTGCAGCAGCGACAGGAACATCGCCGGCGAGATATCCAGCGACACCGCACAGACCACGGCGCCACCGATGATCCCGCAGATCATCGCCAGAAAGGTCAGCATCGGCAGCGCCACCAGTAAGGCCAGCACGCGCGGCACTACCAGCAGCTCCATGGGGTCGAGGCCGAGGGTGCGAATGGCGTCGATCTCCTCGTTGGCCTTCATCGAGCCGATCTGTGCGGTAAAGGCACTGGCGGTGCGGCCGGCCATCAGGATCGCCGTAAGCAACACGCCGAATTCGCGCAGGAAGGCGAAACCCACCAGATCCACGGTAAACACGCTGGCGCCGAAACTGGCCAGCACCGTCGCCCCGAGAAACGCCACCACCGCGCCGACCAGAAAGGTCAGCAGCGCCACGATAGGCGCAGCGTCGAGGCCAGTCTGTTCGATGTGCGCGATCATCGGCGTGATCCGCCAGCGCTTGGGCCGGAACAGGCTGCGGGCGATGGTTTCGAGGATCAGGCCGACGAAGCCGAGCAATTGCAGGGTGTCTTGCCAGACCGTATCGACAGCCCGGCCGATGCGCGTCAGCAATTGCACGCTGACGCTGATTTCCGGCTCCTTGATCGGCACGCAGAAGTCGGTCAGCGAGCGATACACGGTTTGCAGCAACGCGCGGTCGGCAGTGGAAATCGTGCAATCGGGGTGTTCGGCGGATTTGCCCAGCCGCTCGGAGCCGAGCAGCTCCACCAGCAGCGAGGCGCCGGCGGTGTCGAGGGCACCGAGGCCGTTGAGGTCGATGGGAGTGCTGGCGTCGTACTGACCGCGGAGCGTTTCGCTCAGGTGCTTGAGCTCGGCGTAATGAGCAAGCGTCCAGTCCCCGGTGACCCGCAGGCGGGCAGGGGTGATCGAGGTGTCCAGTCGGGCATTACCGGTCATCGAGCTGCTGGTCATAAGCTCCGTGCTTGTTCGGCTAAATTCGCGAACCTACGTAATAGCACGAACCGGATTACTTTTCTTTGGTCGGTGTGCTGTCCGTGACTTCGAAACGCAGAACGCCGATCACCTGGCCGTCTTCGGTCAGCACCCGCACCTGCCAGTCACCGACCGGGTTGCCAGGGAAAACCTGCTTGTGGGTCCACGCCCGGTAGCCTTCCTTGCGCCCGCCGTGGATGTCGAGGGCGATCCGGTCGACCTCTTTGCCGTTGAACTGCCAGACGTGGTAAATCCGCTCATCAAGCCCGCGCGGTGCGTTGATCGCGGTGTAGGCGTAGAGCCCACCGCCACGGATCTGCTCGGCGCTGACTTGTTCGAGGCTGGCGCCGGGGGTGCGATCCTGCAACTGGGTGCTGATCGCCACGTCAGTCATCCACAGTGTCGCTGGCGGCACCCACGAACGCAGGACCCAGCCTACGCCGCCGATACCGATGGTGATGCTGAGGATCGCCAGCGCATTGCGTACGGTGCGGATCGGAAAGATCGACGCCAGACTCGGAAACGACAGCACCACGGCAGTCCCCAGCGCCCATTTGAAGCTCTGCGACGTGGTCAGGTGCATGATCACCGGCAAGGCGGTGAGCAGGGCGGCGAACAGGGTCAGGGTGTGCAGCGCGAGGAACGCCCAGCGCCGCGGCGCCAGCCATTTGTAGTAGAGCGGATCGACGATCGAGATCAGCGCGGCGATGCACAGCAGGCCGGTGAACACCAGTTGGCCGCTGTTCCAGGTGGTGGTGATGAAGAAGAACGGCAGGACGAAAAACAGGCTTTCCTGGTGGATCATCTGCGTCGCGTAACGCAGCAGCGGCTGAGGGATTTCCCGTTTGAAGACCCGCGTGAACAGCTCGGTCAGGCTGTTTTCCAGCATCAGCCAGATCCAGCTCAGCAGCATGATCGTGGTGATCCAGCTCGCCAGCCCCTGTTGCCGGTCGACCAGAATGAAACTGCCGACCCCGGAGATGAAACCACCGAGCGCAATGACCCCGGGATAGCGCTTCATCAGTTCGAGGATGCGCTGGATCAGGAGGGTCAATTTGAGCATTTGGGCGGTTCACGACAGTCGAGGAAAAAAACCTCGACAGAGTACCGCCCGCCGGGCCCCGTGGCGAGGCTGCCGATCAGTAAAAACCCACGGGATCACGGCTTGGCCGGGGGACGACGATGCAGTCGCCAGCCGAACAGAATCAGCAGCAGTACACCCAGCCCGCCCGCAATCAGCCACAGCACCTCGTCATCACTGAGCAAGGGCTTCTCGATCCGCAGGTATCCCGGCTGCAGCAGCAATTCGCGCATGGCCTTGTTCGCCGCTTCCAGCGTCACGCCTTGCAGTTCCAGGGCAGGGTCGGCGAAACGGCCGTCCTCGTAGTCGCCCAGGGCGCTCCAGTAATAGTCGGCCATGGCGCTGTTGCCCTGCACGGCCCAGGCCTGATGGGCGATAGCCGCCTGTTTGAGGCGATTGAAGGTGTCGGCGTCGAGGCCGTTTTTCAGCAGGTCGGCCTTGAGATCTTCCAGCACCTGCTCGGCTTCGGCGATATCACCGCGATCCAGATCGGCGTTCAGGCTCATGAAACCAACGCCTCCGAACACCTCGCGCTCGGCCCACGGGCCGTAGGACAGACCATGGTTCAGGCGCAACTGGCGGTAGAGCGCCCACTCCAGGTACTCCTTGAGCAGGTCGAATGTCTGGTCGTACTGATCGTCCAGCACCGGCTCCGGCACCAGCCAGTGCAGCTTGGCGCTGTTGCCGATGAAGCCGCGAGTGATCGTACGCTCATGGGCGGCGCTGGCGCGGATGTCCGGCAAGGGTCGGTGTTCGCTCGGGTCGACCGCTTCCAGCGCGCCCCACGCCCGCTCCAGATAGGCCGGCAGCAACTTGTCGAGATCACCGACGACGATCAGGGTCATGTTGTTCGGCGCGTACCAGGCCTTGCGCACCTTCTCCAGTTGCGCGCGGGTCAGGCCATCGACCTCGGCCCGTTGCGGACATTTCAGGCCCAGCTCGACCGCCAGTTGATTGCTCGCGGTGTGGCCCAGGTCCTGCCGGTCGAGAAAGCGTTGCAGGCGGGTGTAATGCCCGCCGTCCTCGCGCTCGACCACCCGTTTGGCGGCGTTGATCGCGTTGTCGTCGAAGCGGGTCTGGGTCAGCAGATCCAGCAGCAGATCGAGGACCTTGCGCTGGTTTTTCGCCGGGGCTTCGATCACGAACGTGGTGTCGGCGTTGCTGGTGAAGGCGTTCCAGTCGCCGCCGAGGGCCTGCATGCGCTCTTCGAGGCCACCTTCGCCAGTGGCGTCGATGCCGCTGAACAACAGGTGTTCGAGCAGGTGCGGCAGTTCTTTCTCATTGCAGTCGAAATCGTCGAGACCGACGCCCACCACCAGCCTGATCGCCACATGCCCGCGTTCAGTGCCGGGCTTGAGCAGCAATTGCAGGCCGTTGGGCAGGGCATAGCCTTCGACCTGAAAGCGATCCAGGGCGAGGGCGGGCAGGGAACTGAGCAACAGACAAGCGAACAACAGGCAACGCATAACGAGCTTCCATACAGCTGAATCGGAGATCCGTGTTGTCAGTCCGGCCGTGAGGCTGAACCTTGAGTTACTGACTGACCACAGCCCCAGACGTTCAAGGCGAATGCGTGATGTCCGCCATATCGTCGGTCTCGAGCGCTCCGGTATCGGCGGTTTCCAGCACCACGTAGGCGCTGCTGCAGAACAGCGAGTTCAAGCGTTTCATGTCGGCAATCAACTCCAGGTGCAGCGAACTGGTCTCGATACTTTGCACGATCTTGCGTTGCAAACGGCTGACATGCGCATGGGCCAGACGCCGCTCCTGCGCGCGAAAGCGCCGTTTCTCGCGCAGCAACTGGCGGGCGCTTTCCTTGTCACCGCTGAGGAACACCGACAGCCCCAGCCGCAGATTGGAGATCAACTGCTGGTGCAAGCCCGCCAACTCCTCCAGCCCGTCCTCGGAAAACGAGCGGCGCTGGGAGGTCTTCTGCTGCTGCACCTTGCGCAGCATGCGTTCGATCAGGTCGCTGGCAAGTTTGAGGTTGATCGCCAGTTCGATGATTTCCGCCCAGCGCCGACTGTCCTGCTCGCCAAGATCTTCACGGGGCATTTGCGCCAGATACAGCTTGATCGCGCTGTACAGCGCTTCGACGTCATCGGTCAGCTTGCGCATTTCCATGGTGACGGCGGTCTGTTTGCCGCGCAGTACATCGAGGGTCGCGTCGAGCATGTTGTCGATCAGATCACCCATGCGCAGGGTTTCCCGGGCGGCGTTGGCCAGCGCCAGGCTCGGCGTGACCAGCGCTGTCGGGTCGAGATGACGTGGCTTGGCGGTGCCGTTGACCTCCGGGCGCTCCGGCAACAGCCAGGCGCACAGCCGCGCCATGGGCGCGACGGTTGGCACCAGGATCAGGCAGCGCACGGTGTTGTAGAGCAGGTGGAAGCCGATGACCATTTCCTGCGGACTGAAATCCAGGCTGTCGATCCAGTGCACCAGCGGGTCGAGCACCGGAATGATCAGCAACAGGCCGATCAGCTTGTACAACAGACTGCCCAGCGCCACTTGCCGGCCGGCGGCGTTCTGCATGCTGGTGCTCATGAATGCCAGCACGCCACTGCCGATGTTGGCGCCAATCACCAGACCGATCGCCACCGGCAGGCTGATCACATTGGCGCCGGCCAGCGTCGCGGTCAGCAGCACGGCGGCGAGGCTTGAGTAGGAAATCATCGCGAACAACGCGCCGACCAGGGCGTCGAGCAAGATGTCGCCGGTCAGCGAAGCGAAGATCACCTTCACGCCTTTTGCGTGCGTGATCGGCCCGGCGGCCTCGACGATCAATTGCAGCGCCAGAATGATCAGCCCCAGCCCGATGGCCACGCGGCCCATCTGCCCGAGCCGCGTCTGCTTGCGCGACAGAAAGAAAATCACCCCGAGGAAAATCAGCAGCGGCGACAGCCACGACAGATCGAACGTCAGCACCCGCGCCATCAGCGCCGTACCGACATCGGCCCCGAGCATGGTCACCAGGGCCGGGGTCAACGCCATCAGGCCCTGGCCGACGAAGGAGGTCACGAGCATGGCGGTGGCGTTGCTGCTCTGCACCATCGCGGTCACGAGGATACCGGCGATGAAGGCCAGCCAGCGCCTGGACATGTTCTGGCCGATCACATGGCGCAGATTGGTGCCGTACACCCGCAGGATGCCGGTTCGAACGATGTGCGTGCCCCAGATCAGCAGGGCCACGGCAGAAAGCAAATTGAGCAGGGTGAGCATGCAGACCCCCTGTAGTTGCAGCGCCCCAAAGGGGCAAGTTGACGATACCGCGCGGTTTCTACGTGTTGTTCTTAAGCTGTAGTTGGCTAACGGTCCGGGCGCCAGCATTGCACAGCTAAAGTGCGGATTGAAACAAAAGCGTCATGAAAACAGGTTCATGCAGCCAAGAAAAAAGGGCCCGAAGGCCCTTTGATCTTTTGCACAGCGTTCGGGTTACTGACCCGGAATATCCTTGCGCAGTTTCACCGGATCCTGCTGTTGTTTCTTCTTGGCCATCGCGCCGCGCAGCTTGATGTTGATCGCTTCGACCGCCAGCGAGAACGCCATGGCGAAGTAGACGTAGCCCTTCGGTACATGCACGTCGAACGCTTCGGCGATCAGCACGGTGCCGACCACCAGCAGGAACGACAGCGCGAGCATTTTCAGCGACGGGTGCTTGTCGATGAACTCGCTGATCTTGCCCGAGGCCAGCATCATCACCAGCACCGCCACGATGATCGCCGCGACCATGACCGGCACATGGGACACCATGCCGACAGCAGTGATCACCGAGTCCAGCGAGAACACGATGTCGATGATCGCGATCTGGATGATGGTGTAGAGGAAGTTGCCGCCCTTGCCGCCAGGCGTGTCGTCGCTTTCGTCTTCACCTTCCAGCGCGTGGTACATCTCCTGGGAGCTTTTCCACAGCAGGAACAGACCACCGAAGAACAGGATCAGGTCACGTCCGGAAATGCCCTGGCCGAACACCACAAACAGGTCGGCGGTCAGGCGCATGACCCAGGTGATCGACAGCAGCAACAGGATCCGCGTGATCATGGCCAGGCCAAGACCGAAGATCCGGGTGCGCTGCTGCATGTGTTTGGGCATGCGGCTGACCAGGATCGAAATCATGATGATGTTATCGATGCCCAGAACGATTTCCAGGGCGGTCAGGGTAAAGAAGGCAACCCAGATCTCAGGGTTGGTCAGCCATTCCATGTGTATTCCTTTGAGCGTGTGTTAAACCAAGACGCCAGCAGACAGCTGGCGTTTTGGTGAGTTGATGCCGTTACAAAGTGCTGAACAGCGGGAAAGTCCCCAACAGCAAGGCTGCGACCAGTATGCACAGGCAAACCAGCACTGCCCACTTCAGGGTGAAACGTTGGTGATCGCCGAACTCGATCCCGGCCAGTGCGACCAGCAGATACGTCGACGGCACCAGTGGGCTCAGCAGGTGAACCGGCTGGCCGACAATCGAGGCACGGGCCATTTCCACCGCAGTGATGCCGTAATGGCTGGCCGCTTCGGACAACACCGGCAACACGCCGTAGTAGAACGCGTCGTTCGACATGAAGAACGTGAACGGCATGCTCACCAGCGCCGTGATCACCGCCAGGTACGGGCCGAGGAAATCAGGGATCACCGCCAGCAGGCTTTTCGACATGGCATCAACCATGCCGGTGCCCGACAGGATACCGGTGAAGATGCCCGCCGCGAAGATCAGACTGACCACCGACAGCACGCTGCCGGCGTGAGCCGCGACGCGGTCTTTCTGCTGTTGCAGGCAAGGGTAGTTGACGATCATTGCAATACTGAACGCCACCATGAACAGCACAGGCAGCGGCAGCAGGCCGGCGATCAGAGTGCACATCAGCGCCAGGGTCAGCAGGCCGTTGAACCAGATCAGCTTCGGACGACGGGCATCCGGGAACTGCGACACGCTGATTTCGCTGTGATCGATCTCGTCGCCGATCAGGTGCAGCTCACCCAGACGCGCACGTTCACGTTTGCCGTAGAAGTAGGCAATGATCAGGATCGCCACCACACCGGCCGCCATCGCCGGGATCATTGGCACGAAGATGTCCGACGGGTCCACGTGCAGCGCACTGGCGGCACGGGCGGTCGGGCCACCCCAGGGGGTCATGTTCATCACGCCGCCGGCGAGGATGATCAAACCGGCCATGATCCGCGGGCTCATGCCGATGCGGCTGTAGAGCGGCAGCATGGCGGCCACGCAGATCATGTAAGTGGTCGCGCCGTCACCATCGAGGGAAACGACGAGCGCCAGTACGGCGGTGCCGACCGAAACTTTCAGCGGGTCGCCCTTGACCAGTTTGAGGATCTTGCGCACGGCCGGGTCGAACAGGCCGGAGTCGATCATCAGGGCGAAATACAGAATGGCGAACATCAGCATCACGCCGGTCGGCGCAAGCTTGGTAATACCTTCGAGCATCATCGGGCCGATCTTCGGCGCGAAACCACCGAACAGGGCGAACAGGATCGGGATGATGATCAGAGCGATCAGCGCAGACAGGCGCTTGGTCATGATCAGGAACATGAACGTGATGACCATGGCGAAGCCAAGGAAAGTCAGCATGGGAATACTCCAGGCGTAGCGCGGCTAGGTAAGTGAGCGGATCGGGCGAGATCAGCGCAGAACGGGAAGCACGAGACGTACGGGCGGAGTTGGAGCGAGGAGGCGGGTAACAGAGGACATCAGAATCACCATTGTTGTTGTTAATTGGGCCTGACGTGCGAGCAATCACACACGTTGGCCAACCGGTCTGTTGCCGGTAGTGGCGGCGATCCTAATCGGGGAACCTTTCAGCTACCTTTCGCCGCTGAAAGCTTTGGGCGAATGGTCAACCGGCCGTCGGATACGACTAGAGTCAATGAACACGGGAACGGGAGGGCGAGACGATGAGTGAATTGCACAGCGGCGGCTGCCATTGCGGACATATCCGCTATCAGTTCAGCGGAACACTTCAGGACATCGCCCACTGTCATTGCTCGATTTGCCGGCGGGTCAGCGGTGGCATCGTCACCACCTGGATCACGCTGCCGGCGGCGAACTTCCAGTGGCTGGCCGGGACACCCTCGCGCTACGACTCCTCGACGAGTTGCGCACGGTTCTTCTGCCCGAACTGCGGCGCGCAACTGGCGCTGGTGACGTTGCTCAGCCCCGAGAGCATCGATCTGACGGTCGCCACGCTGGATCACCCGGAACAAGCCGCCGCCGAGCGGCACATCTGGACCGACAGCCAGTTGCCGTGGCTGCATCTGGACGAGCATTTACCTGGCGAGCCTGAAGAAACCATCTGATTAAAAAATGGACAGATCCAGCGGCCGCATCGCGCCCATCCAGATCGCGTGCTCGGTGTGATCGAGCAAGTCATCGCCGGTGTCCGGGTGCAGAAACACCACCAGCCCCTTGCGGTTGAGCGCCAGCCACGGCAACACGTCGCCGATCAGCTCCGGGCCGAAGGCCAGTTGGCAGCTCCAGTCCGGGTGCGGGCCGACCGGGCGTTCATGCACGCGGCCCATCTTCAATGGAAACAACGCCGCCGCCTGCTCACACAGCGCCCGCGCCTGTTCGATCGTGCTGGCGTCGTAATAAACGTGGGCGTGATAACCCTTGATCGTCTGCATCGCAAACCCTCTGAATCGGTTCGAACCCTCAGCGTTGTCTGTATCTCACACGCCATACAAGGGAAAACAAAAGGGAGCTCAGCCATGAAAAATGCCGAAACCCCAGTGGTGAAAGTGGTGCTCTATGGTGCCATGAGTAGCCTGGGCAGTGCGTTGATGGCTGAACGGCTGCTGGGCGAGAATGTGAGTTTTGTCGCGGCGTCGGACACCTGATCAAACGGCGATCGAAGGCAACTCCATTCCCGTCAGCGACTGCGCGCTGCTGGCCTGCTCGGCCATCAACCAATCGACAAACTGTTGAATCAACGCCCCTCGGCGTTTGCGCTGCGGCAGCACCACGTAATAACCGAGGCGGGAGAGGGTGGTCTCGGCAATCGGCCGGCACAACAAACCCTGCGCCAGCAAGTTATCCACAAGGTGCCGCCAGCCAATGGCCACACCCTGACCGCCAATCGCCGCCTGGATCAGCAAGGTGTAGTTGTCGAAACGCAGTTGCCCCGGCGCCGGCGGCGTATTGATGCCGAGTTCGCGGAACAGGCCGCTCCAGTCGAACCAGTTGCTGCTGTTCTCGCCACGCAGATGCAGCAGCGGAAACTCCAGCAAAGCCTGGGCCGGCAAGGGCCGGGCGCGATCCGTGAGCAATTGCGGGCTGCATACCGGGAACACTTCTTCGCTGAACAGCCAATGACTTTCGCCCTGTTTGAAGCGACCGTCGCCGAACAGCACGGCAACGTCGATATCCGGGCGCAGCATATTGTGATTGCGCTCGCTGGTGACCAGGCTGACATCGACCTGCGGATTGGCTTCGTGAAAACGATGCAGACGCGGCATCAGCCAGTACGCGGCAAAGGCAAAATCGGTGGCGACCTGCAGCACTTCATGCTGCTGTTGTGCGCTGATCGCGCTCAATCCTGCGTCGATATTCTGCAAACCGAGGGTGACTTGCTCGAAAAGAATTGAACCGACCTCGGTCAACTCAATGCCTCGGTAGATCCGGTCGAACAGCCGCGTCCCGAGCTGTTCCTCCAGCCGTTTGATCTGCTGGCTAATGGCTGGTTGCGTCGTACCCAGCTCCACCGCCGCCGCGGTAAAACTGCGATGACGGGCTGCTGCCTCGAAGGCGCGCAGCAGGTCGAGCGACAAATCACCGAGGGCGTCATACATAAGCTGTGCTTATCCTAGTCATTGTCCGGCGCGGGCTTTACCGGATATTGCGGGGAATCCATGCTCGATCGCAGCAATGTCGCATAAATATTCACTATGGAATGCCGCGATCACATGAAGCGCAAGAACATTCTCTTCATCATGGCCGATCAAATGGCCGCGCCAATGTTGCCGTTCTACGGCCCGTCGCCGATCAAACTGCCGAACCTCAGCCGCCTTGCCGAACAAGGCGTGGTGTTCGATGCCGCGTACTGCAACAGCCCGCTGTGCGCGCCGTCGCGTTTCACCTTGGTCAGTGGCCAGTTGCCGAGCAAGATCGGCGCCTACGACAATGCCGCCGATTTCCCCGCCGACATTCCAACCTACGCCCATTACCTGCGCCGCCTCGGCTATCGCACCGCGCTGTCGGGCAAGATGCATTTCTGTGGGCCGGATCAACTGCACGGCTACGAAGAGCGCCTGACCAGCGACATCTATCCGGCCGACTACGGCTGGGCGGTGAACTGGGATGAGCCCGATGTGCGGCCGAGCTGGTATCACAACATGTCTTCGGTGTTGCAGGCCGGGCCGTGCGTGCGTACCAACCAGCTCGACTTCGACGAAGAGGTGGTGTTCAAGGCTCAGCAGTACCTGTTCGATCACATTCGAGAGGACGGCGACCAGCCGTTCTGCCTGACCGTGTCGATGACTCACCCCCACGACCCGTACACGATTCCCAAGGCGTTCTGGGATTTGTACGACGATGCGGATATCCCGCTTCCGACAACGCCGGATCAGCATTCACTCGACCCGCATTCCCAGCGATTGCTCAAGGTTTACGACCTGTGGGACAAGCCGCTGCCTGTGGATAAGATTCGCGACGCGCGCCGGGCATACTTCGGTGCGTGCAGCTATATCGACGCCAACGTCGGCAAACTCCTGCAAACCCTCGACGAATGCGGGCTGACGGACGACACCATCATCGTGTTCTCCGGCGACCATGGCGACATGCTTGGCGAGCGCGGGCTCTGGTACAAAATGCACTGGTTCGAAATGGCCGCCCGGGTGCCCCTGTTGATAAGTGCGCCCGGTCAGTTCAATGCAGGCCGTGTAGGCGCCGCCGTGTCCACCGCCGACCTGTTGCCGACCTTCGTGGAACTGGCGGGTGGCAGCCTGGAAGCGAATCTGCCGCTGGACGGCCGCTCGCTGGTGTCGCACCTGCAAGGGCAGGGCGGTCATGACGAAGTGTTCGGCGAATACATGGCCGAAGGCACCGTCAGCCCGCTGATGATGATCCGGCGTGGCGCCTTCAAATTTATCTACAGCGAAACCGACCCTTGCCTACTCTTCGATGTGGATAACGATCCACGGGAGCAGGAAGAACTCAGCCAATCACCGCAACATCGCCAGCTGTTCGACGATTTTCTCGCCGAATCGCGGGCCAAGTGGGACATCCCGGCGATCCACCGCAATGTGCTCGAAAGCCAGCGGCGCCGGCGCTTCGTCGCCGGGGCGCTGACCCTCGGCAAGCTGAAGAGCTGGGACCACCAGCCGCTGGTGGATGCCAGTCAGCAGTACATGCGCAACCACATCGACCTCGATGACCTGGAGCGCAAAGCCCGTTATCCACAACCCTGCCAAAACCAATAACGTTAAGGGGAAGTCCATGGTCAAGTTATCCACAATCGTGACGGTCAGCCTGCTGGCACTGGGCAGCGCACCCGCGTTCGCCGAGAGCTGCGACACGGTGAAAATGGCCGACCCCGGCTGGAGCGACATCGCCGCGACCAACGCCATCACCGGGTTTCTGCTGGATGGCATGGGCTACAAGGCCAAGGTCGACACGCTCGCGGTGCCGATCACCTTCGGCGGCTTGAAGGACGGTCAGGTCGACGTGTTCCTCGGCAACTGGATGCCGGCGCAGCAGGGCTTCTACGACAAGTTCGTGGCCACCGGCGACGTCACGCAACTGGCGAAGAACCTCGACGGCACCGAATTCACCCTGGCCGTACCGGATTACGTGTGGGATGCGGGTGTGCATAACTTTGCCGACCTGAACAAATTCGCGGACAAGTTCGAGAAGAAGATCTACGGCATCGGCTCTGGCGCGCCGGCAAACATCTCGCTGCAAGAAATCATCAAGAAGAACGACTTCGACCTCGGCCAGTGGAAGCTGATCGAGTCCAGTGAGCAGGCCATGCTCGCTGAAGTCTCGCGGGCGGTGAAGAAGCAGAAATTCGTCACCTTCCTCGGCTGGACCCCGCACCCGATGAACGTGCAGCTGAAAATGCATTACCTCAAGGGCGGCGAGAAATACTTCGGCGACACCGGCAGCGTCTACACCCTGACCCGCAAGGGCTACGCCGAGGCCTGTCCGAATGTGAGTAAATTGCTGACCAATCTTTCGTTCACTCAGGAGATGGAGAACAGCATCATGGCCGAGGTGGTGAACAAGAAGGTCAGCAATGCCGATGCGGTGAAGGCGTGGATCAAGGCGAATCCGGGGGTTTTGGATAAGTGGCTTAATGGGGTGAAGACCGTGGATGGAAAAGACGCGTTGCCGGCCGTCAAAGCGAAACTCTAGCCCTCACACGGATCGTTCCTACCCAGGCGCGTTCGACGTCTCGACGTGGGAACGATCTGCGTACAATGCGCAAATTTCACCCGAGAGGATCCATGGCCCTCCCCAGCCGCCGCTCACTGTTTCCCTTCCTGACCTGGCTGCCCCGGCAGACCCGCGCCAGCGTCGGGCGGGACCTGGTCGTCGGACTCAGCGGCGCGATTCTCGCGTTGCCCCAGTCGATTGCCTACGCCCTGATCGCCGGTCTCCCACCCGAATACGGCCTCTATGCCGCGATCATCCCGGTACTGATCGCCTGCCTGTGGGGCTCGTCGTGGCATCTGATCTGCGGGCCGACGGCGGCGATTTCGATTGTGCTGTTCGCCAGTGTCAGCCCACTGGCCGTGCCGGCATCGCAGGACTACATCACCCTTATCCTGCTGCTGACCTTCCTCGCGGGGATTTTCCAGTGGTTGCTCGGCCTGTTGCGCTTCGGCGCGCTGGTGAATTTCGTCTCGCACTCGGTGGTGCTGGGTTTCACCCTCGGGGCGGCGGTGGTGATTGCCATCGGCCAGTTGCCGAACCTGCTGGGGCTGGACCTGCCGGCCAAGGCGACGGCGCTGGCCAGCCTGATGGATTTGCTGCGTCATCTCGGGGCTGTGGATAAACCGTCACTGGCCCTCGGTGTCGCCACAGTGGTGATCGGTGCGCTGCTCAAACAATGGCTGCCGCGTTGGCCGACGCTGTTGATGACCTTGGTGCTCGGCAGCCTGGTGGTGTGGCTGTGGCCGGCGATGTTCGGCCATGTTCAGTTGGTCAGCGCTTTTGTCGGGCGTCTGCCGCCGTTCAGCGGGTTGCCGCTGGATATGGATCTGGTCCTGCGCCTGCTGCCCAGCGCCGTGGCGGTGGGTATGCTCGGGTTGGTCACCAGCCTGTCGATTGCCCGCTCGATTGCCGCACGCTCGCAACAGTTGCTCGATGCCAATCAGGAAGTCCGCGCTCAGGGTCTTTCGAACATTGTCGGGGCGTTCTTTTCGGGATCATTGTCCGCCGGCTCGTTCACCCGTTCCGGGCTGAGCTATGAGGCCGGGGCCTGTTCGCCGCTGGCCGGGGTGTTTTCGGCGTTGTGGGTGGCGTTGTTCGCTATTTTCGGTGCCGGGCTGATCGCGCACATTCCGATTCCGGCCATGGCCGGCAGCATTCTGTTGATCGCCTGGGGACTGGTGGATCATCGCGGCATTCGTGCGCTGTTGCGGGTCAGCCGGGCAGAGTTCGTGGTGATGGGCCTGACCTGCGTCGCCACCTTGCTGCTGGAATTGCAGACAGCCATTTATGCCGGCGTGCTGGCCTCGCTGTTTTTCTACCTCAAGCGCACTTCGCAGCCGAGAGTGCAGCATTGGCGCGATGGCGAAGACGATGTGCTACGGGTCGGCGGCTCGATCTTTTTCGGCGCCAGCCACTACCTGCAAGTGCGCCTGCAACGGATGCACGGCGCGCGGGTGGTGATAGAGGCGCAGCAGATCAACTTCATCGACTATTCAGGTGTGGAAATGCTGCATCAGGAGGCCCGGCGCCTGCTGCGCCAGGATCGCAGCCTGACCTTGCGTCAGGCGCGACCGCAGGTGGTGGAGGAATTGCGCAAACTCGAAGGGCCGGAGAAATGCCCGATCCGCTTCGAGGACTGAAGGTGCCTTACAGCGCCAACTGCCGACGCAATTCCGCCAGAACCGGCGCAGTGTCCGGACGCACTCCGCGCCACAGGAAGAACGCCTCCGCCGCCTGCTCGGCCAGCATGCCCACCCCGTCCATCACCACGCCCGCGCCGTGCTCGCTGGCCCAGCGGCAGAACGCGGTCGGTTCCTTGCCGTACATCATGTCGTAGCACAGGGTCTTGCCCGGTTCGATCAGACTCGCGGCAATCGGCGGCACGTCGCCGGTGAGGCTGGCAGAGGTGGCGTTGATGATCACGTCCACGGGCTCGCGCAGCCAGTCGAAACCGCTGGCCGACACCGGCCCCAGATCACAGAACAGTTCGGCCAGTAGCTCGGCCTTGTCCACCGTGCGGTTGGCGATGATCACCGAGGCCGGTTTCTCCGCCAGCAATGGCTCCAGCGCACCGCGCACCGCGCCGCCCGCACCCAACAGCAGAATGCGTTTGCCGGTGAGGCTGAACCCGGCGTTGACCGTCAGGTCCCGCACCAGCCCGGCACCATCCGTGTTATCGCCGAGCAGGCTGCCGTCGGCGAGTTTGCTCAAGGTGTTCACCGCACCCGCGCGCTGGGCACGAGCGGTCAGGCTATTGGCCAGGCGATAGGCGTCTTCCTTGAACGGCACGGTCACGTTGGCGCCGCGACCGTCCTGGAAAAACGCCGTGGCACAGCCGGAAAAGTCGTCCAGCGGTGCCAGCAGGGTGCTGTAGTCGAGACTTTGCCCGGTCTGTTCGGCGAACAGTTTGTGAATCATCGGCGACTTGCTGTGGCCAATCGGGTTACCGAAAACGACGTAACGATCCATCAGAAATCCTCAGGCCTGGGCCAGCCAGTCGCGGTCTTGCAGGAAGTAGTCGGTCAGGCGCGCTTCTTCGCTGCCGGGCTCGGCTTTCCAGTCGTAGGCCCAGCGCACTTGCGGCGGCAGCGACATCAGGATCGACTCGGTGCGCCCGCCCGATTGCAGACCGAACAGGGTGCCACGGTCATAAACCAGGTTGAACTCGACGTAGCGGCCGCGACGGAATTCCTGGAACTCGCGCTGCTTGGCGGTGAACGCATCGTTCTTGCGGCGCTGCACGATCGGCAGGTAAGCGTCGATATATGCATCGCCGATGGCGCGCATGAAGGCGAAGCTGGTGTCGAAGTCCCACTCGTTCAGGTCATCGAAGAACAGACCGCCGATGCCCCGTGGTTCGTGGCGGTGCTTGATGTGGAAATAGGTGTCGCACCAGGCCTTGTAGCGCGGATAGACGTCCGGGCCGAACGGCGCGCAGGCCTGCTCGGCAACGCGGTGCCAGTGGATGCAATCTTCTTCATTGCCATAGTACGGCGTCAGGTCGAAGCCACCGCCGAACCACCAGACCGGCTCTTCACCTTCCTTCTCGGCGATGAAAAAGCGCACGTTGGCGTGGGACGTCGGCACATGCGGGTTGTGCGGGTGGATCACCAGCGACACGCCGAGGGCTTCAAAACCGCGGCCGGCCAGTTCTGGTCGATGGGCGCTGGCGGACGGTGGCAGGCCACTGCCGAAGACGTGGGAAAAGTTGACGCCGCCCTTTTCGATGACCGTGCCGTTCTCGATCACCCGAGTGCGACCGCCACCGCCGGCCGGACGGTTCCAGGCGTCTTCGACGAAGCGCGTGCCGCTGTCTTCAGTTTCCAGCGCGGCGCAGATGCGGTCTTGCAGGTCGAGCAGATAGGCCTTTACGGCGTCGGTGCGGGTCGTCATGGCATCACCTTGGATCGGGGCGTAACTGCGCGGCGCCCCGCGCAAATGGGCGCGTAGCATACCATCGCAGGCCGGCACGCCGCAGTTGACGAAGATCAAGCATGGGAGTTCGATAGGGGCCTTTCAGAACATCCCAAGGAGTAGGCAGATGGCCAAGCGAATCCAGTTCCGCGCCCACGGCGGCCCCGAAGTGCTCGAGTATGTTGACTATCAACCTGCCGAGCCCGGCCCGCATCAGGTTCGCGTAAGCAACAAGGCCATCGGCCTGAATTTCATCGACACCTACTACCGCAGCGGTCTGTACGCGCCACCGGCATTGCCGTCGGGTGTGGGCTCGGAAGGCGCAGGCATCGTCGAGGCCGTGGGCAGCGCCGTCACCCGGTTCAAGGTTGGTGACCGTGTGGCTTATGGCAGCGGCCCGCTGGGCGCCTACAGCGACGTGCATGTCTTGCCCGAAGCAAATCTGGTGCACCTGCCGGACGCCATCAGCTTCGAAACCGCTGCCGGCGTGATGCTCAAGGGCCTGACCGTGCAGTACCTGCTGCGTCAGACTTATGAACTGCAGGGCGGCGAAACCATTCTGTTCCACGCAGCGGCCGGCGGCGTCGGTTTGCTGGCCTGCCAATGGGCGAAAGCGCTGGGTGTGAAGCTGATCGGCACCGTCAGCTCGCCAGCAAAAGCCGAACTGGCCAAGGCCCATGGCGCCTGGGCAACCATCGATTACAGCCACGAAAACGTCGCCCAGCAGGTGCTGGAATTGACCGACGGGAAAAAAGTCCCGGTGGTCTACGACGGCGTCGGCAAGGACACCTGGCCGGCCTCGCTGGACAGCGCAGCACCCCGTGGCCTGGTGGTGAGCTTCGGCAACGCATCCGGCGCGGTGGACGGCGTAAACCTGGGAATTCTGGCGGCGAAAGGCTCGCTGTACGTCACCCGGCCAACGCTGGCGACCTACGCCAACAACGCCGAGAACCTGCAGCGTATGGCTGATGAGCTGTTCGGGATGATCACCAGCGGCAAGCTGAAAGTGGATATCAGCCAGCGTTACGCACTGGCGGATGCGGCGAAGGCGCAGACCGAGTTGTCGGCGCGGCGCACGACGGGTTCGACTGTTCTGTTGCCATAAAACCGATGGTGGCGGGGAGCAAGCTCCCCGCCACCAGGCTCTTCGGATTTCAGGACGGGCGCACAACCTTGCCGGTCGCCAGATCGCGAATCAGGCTCGGGTTCTTGCGCCCTCCGAGCATTCCGCCCAGCACCAGATCGACCTGACCACGGAAATACTGCTCGACCCGCAAGCGACTCTTCGCCGCCGGCCGTCCTTGCGGATTGGCCGAGGTCGAGATCAAAGGCCCGACCAGCGAGCACAAGTCCCGCACTTGAGGATGATCGCTGACCCGCAAAGCCACGGTGTCATGCACCCCGGTCACCCACTCCGGCAACAGGTTCTGGTGCGGCACCAGCCAGGTGTTCGGCCCCGGCCAGGTACTGGCCATGCGATCGATCCAGTCCTGGGGGAAATCCTCGAACAGGAAATCGAACTGGCGAATGTTGTCGGCGACCAGGATCAACCCCTTGTCCACCGAACGGTTCTTGATCGCCAACAGGCGATCCACCGCTTCTTCATTCCATGGATCGCACCCCAGCCCCCAGACGGCTTCGGTTGGATAGGCAATCACCGCCCCGGCGCGAATCTCTCGTGCGGCTTGTTGCACACGCCAACTGTTGACCATGAAAAACTCTCCGAAAACAGGTTTTGCGCAGTTTACCGATCTTCAATGTAAAACCTAGCTTACCCGCGCAAACCAGCGGCCGTTTTCGCACACCGCGCGGCCCTCCATCTCCAGTTCGGTCAATGCCGCCAGTACTTTTGGCAACGCCCAGCCACTGCTGTCGGCCAAGCCCTCGCTGGTGTGTGGCGCCGCGTGCAGCAGATGCAGCAACGGATTGTCCGTAGCCGGTGTAGTCGTGGATACCGACAAGTTCTGCCAGCCACGCAGGGCCTCGAGGATGTGCTCGATGGTTTCCACCAGCACCGCACCATCGCGGATCAGTTGATGGCAACCGCGCGCGCCGGGGTGATGGATCGAGCCCGGAATCGCGTACACCTCGCGCCCCTGTTCCGCCGCCAGTCGCGCGGTGATCAACGAACCGCTGGCCACACTGGCCTCGACCACCAGTACGCCGAGGGACAAACCGCTGATGATCCGGTTGCGCCTGGGGAAGTTGCTCGCCGTCGGCCCGGCGTCCAGTGGAAACTCCGAAATCACCGCACTGCCAGAGGCAATCATCGTGTCCGCCAGCCGCCGATTGCGCTGTGGATAAAATTTTTCCAGGCCAGTACCCAGCACCCCGACGGTTTGCCCGCCGACGTCGAGCGCGGCTTGATGCACGGCGGCATCGATGCCCAACGCCAGGCCACTGGTGATGACGAAACCGGCTCCGGCCAGGCTGCGGGCAAACGCCGTGGCGGTGTCCATGCCCGGACGTGAGGCACGGCGACTGCCGACCATCGCCAGCTGCGGTTTTTCCAGGATCAGCGGGTCACCGGCAACGAACAGCAGCGGTGGCGGATCGGCAATCTGCGCCAGCAATGCCGGGTAGTCCGGCTGGTCGAGCATCAGCAAATGCTGGCCCGGGCGCTCTAGCCAGGCCAATGCGCGGCTCGCGCCGTCACGCACTTCAGGACAACGGCGAGCGTCGGCGCTCGCCACCGGCAAACCCAGCGAACGCCAGGCACTGGCCGGCGCACTGATGGCCTTGGAGGCGGAGCCGAACGCTTCGAGCAACCGGGCAAAACGTTTCGGGCCGATTTCCGGCAAACGGTGCAGGCGCAAACGCGCTTCCAGTTCCGCAGGGGAAACCGGCGTACAGACAGGCATCATCATGGATCATCCTTGATCGTTATAAGCCCCGAACCTTTCGGAACAAGCTGTGGATAAGTCTGTTGGTAACTTGTGAAGCCAGCTAAGGATTTCGCACCTTGTCCAGCACCGCCAGTGAGCGCGATGCGTTGAGTACAAGGCCGTAACTGAGTTTGTCGTAGGTGCGGAACACCATCAGCAATCCGGCGCGTTCATCGGGGATTTTCAACGGCTGGCCGGTGATCCGGTCACGCACGGTTTCCCCTGTTTTCATCACCACCAGCACGTTGCCTTCGGCCAGACCATCGCGTTTGCCCTTGTTCAGGGTCACCACGTCCATCGCGCCGATCTGCGTCACGCCGCGCGGAACATCAATGATCAGGCCTTTGATGTCGGTGGTGGGCGCGCTGGGCATGAAGGTCGAGTTGATGGAACGCTCTTCGCCGCTGAACAAACGGTCGCCGAGGCGCACTTCCTGGGTCGTGCGTTGCAGGGCGAGGGTGGCGACGTCGCCTTCGGTGGCGATGATCTCACCGCCGCCGATGTCGTCGGCGTTGATCCCCAGGAACTCCTTGCTCTGCGGATCGGTGTAGACCTTGCCCTGGCGGAAGATGCCGTAGACAGGCTGGTTCGGATCGAAATGGCCTCGGGCGAAGATCCGGTCGCCGGTGCCGCTGAGCACCCGCTCGGCATCGCCGGCAACGATGTACGGCGCCTTGTCGAAGTCCTCGACCTTGTCGACGATGCGGTTGCTCAGCAGAAAACTGTTGATGGATTTGAGCGGAATGCTCGGGATCGCTTCGGCCACCGGGCTGCTGCGGATCCGTGGCGACAGCTTGATGGTGCCGCGCGACGCCCCGCGATTGAGGGTCAGGCGGGGCTGGCCGTTGACGTAACTGAGCGTCAGCGTGTCGCCCGGATAGATCAGGTTGGGGTTTTCGATCTGCGGATTGGCCCGCCACAGCTGCGGCCACTGCCAGGGTTCGCGCAAATATTTACCGGAGATGTCCCAGAGCGTATCCCCTGAAACCACCGTGTATTGCTGTGGAAAACCTTCCTTGAGTTGCACTTGCCCGTGCGCGGCGCCGGCCGAGGCCAGAAACAGCAGGGCGAGTAGTGATTTCCTCATGCGGTGAATCCCTTTATTATGTGCGTTCGCGTGAAACGCCAGAGCCCCCGTGGCTCGCTCCCTGCTCTATGCTTAAAAGCAAGGAGCTACGTTTCACAACGGTAGCCTGCATCTTCGGACCCGCCAGGCCATCGACCCGACTTTACCTCACACGTGCAGCAATCAAGCTTATGGCCATTTTGAACATCCTCGAATTTCCGGACCCGCGTCTGCGCACTATCGCCAAACCTGTGGCTGTAGTGGACGACGAAGTGCGTCAGCTGGTCGATGACATGTTTGAAACAATGTATGAAGCGCCGGGCATCGGCCTTGCCGCGACCCAGGTCAACGTGCACAAACGTATCGTCGTGATGGACCTTTCCGAAGACCGCACCGAACCGCGGGTGTTCATCAACCCCGAGTTCGAATCGCTGACCGACGAAATGGAGCAATACCAGGAAGGCTGCCTCTCGGTGCCGGGTTTCTACGAAAACGTCGACCGCCCGCAGAAGGTCAAGATCAAGGCTCTGGATCGTGACGGCAAGCCTTACGAACTGATCGCCGAAGGCCTGCTCGCCGTGTGCATCCAGCACGAATGCGACCACCTCAACGGCAAGTTGTTCGTCGATTACCTGTCCACGCTCAAACGCGACCGGATCAAGAAGAAACTGGAAAAGCAGCACCGCCAGAACGCTTGATGCCCCTCTCCAAAGGCTTGCTGCGGCAAGCCTTTTTCTTTTTATGAGACTCCCCCATGACTGAGCCACTGCGCATCGTTTTTGCCGGCACCCCGGAATTCGCCGCCGAACACCTCAAGGCCCTGCTGGACAGCCCTTACGAGATCGTTGCGGTCTACACCCAACCGGATCGTCCGGCCGGTCGTGGGCAAAAGCTGATGCCGAGCCCGGTCAAACAGCTCGCCCTGGAAAACAATATCCAGGTGTTGCAGCCGCCGACCCTGCGCAACGCTGACGCTCAGGCCGAGCTCGCAGCGCTGAAGCCGGACTTGATGGTGGTGGTCGCCTATGGCCTGATCCTGCCGCAAGTGGTGCTGGATATTCCGCGCCTGGGCTGCATCAACAGCCACGCCTCCCTGCTGCCACGCTGGCGCGGTGCGGCGCCGATCCAGCGCGCTGTCGAAGCAGGCGACGCCGAAAGCGGCGTGACCGTGATGCGCATGGAAGCGGGCCTCGATACCGGGCCAATGCTGCTCAAGGTCGTCACCCCGATCAGCGCCGAAGACACCGGCGGCAGCCTCCACGACCGCCTCGCCGAGATGGGCCCGCCAGCCGTCGTGCAAGCGATTGCCGGTCTGGCCGCTGGCACCCTGGAAGGCGAAGTGCAGAACGACGACCTCGCCACCTACGCGCACAAACTGAACAAGGACGAGGCGCGCATCGACTGGAGCCGTCCGGCCATCGAGCTGGAACGTCTGGTCCGCGCCTTCAATCCATGGCCGATCACCCATAGCACGCTCAACGGCGAAGCGCTGAAAGTGCTGGCGGCGACACTGGCCGAAGGCAAAGGCGCACCGGGCACCATCCTCGGCGCCAGCAAGGACGGCCTGCTCGTCGCCTGTGGCGAACAGGCGCTGTGCCTGACCCGCCTGCAATTGCCCGGTGGCAAGGCGCTGAACTTCAGCGATCTGTTCAACAGCCGTCGTGAGAAATTCGCCACCGGCACGGTGCTTGGCGCAGCGGTGGACGCGCAATGAACCCGCGTCTGGCCGCCGCCAAGGCACTCGCCGCTGTCCTGAGCGGCAAGGCTTCGCTCAACAGCTCCCTGCCGACGCAACTGGACAAGGTCGAGGATCGCGATCGCGGCTTCACTCAGGACTTGGCGTTCGGCACCGCCCGCTGGCAGCCACGTTTGTCGGCGCTGGCGGAAAAACTTTTGCAGAAGCCGTTCAAGGCTGCCGACGCCGATGTCGAGGCGCTGCTGCTGGTCGGTCTCTATCAGTTGCTCTACACCCGCGTCCCGGCTCACGCCGCCATTGGCGAAACCGTCGGTTGCGCCGACAAGCTGAAAAAGCCGTGGGCCAAAGGTCTGCTCAACGCCGTCCTGCGCAACGCCCAACGCGAACATGAGGCGATCTTCGTCGAACTGGAGCGCGATCCGGTGGTGCGCACCGCCCACCCACGCTGGCTGCAAAAATCCCTGAAGGCCTTCTGGCCTGAACAGTGGGAAGCCATCTGCGAAGCCAACAACGCGCATCCGCCGATGATCCTGCGGGTCAACCGCCGTCATCACAGCCGTGACGCCTACCTCGGTCTGCTGACTGAAGCGGGCATCGCCGCGCAGCCGTGCACCTTCAGCCGCGACGGCATCATCCTCGACGCTGCCGCCGATGTGCGCAGCCTGCCGGGTTTCGCCGAGGGCTGGATCAGCGTGCAGGACGAAGCCGCGCAACTGGCTGCTGACCTGCTCGATCTCGCGCCGGGTCAGCGAGTGCTGGACGCCTGCTGCGCGCCGGGCGGCAAGACCTGCCACATCCTCGAAGCCGAACCGGCACTGGCCGGCGTGGTCGCGGTGGACCTGGAAGCCAAGCGTCTGGTGCGGGTGAAGGAAAACCTCGAACGCCTCGGCCTGAACGCCGAACTGATCGCCGCCGACGGTCGCGACACGGCGGCATGGTGGGACGGCAAACCGTTCCAGCGCATCCTGCTCGATGCGCCGTGCTCGGCCACCGGGGTGATCCGCCGCCATCCGGACATCAAGCTGACCCGTCAGGCCGACGACATCGCCGCCCTCGCGCAACTGCAAGGCGAGTTGCTCGACGCCATGTGGAAAACCCTCGAAGTGGGCGGCATCCTGCTCTACGCCACCTGCTCGACCTTGCCGACCGAGAACACCGAAGTGATCGCCGCGTTCCTGGAGCGCACGCCGGGTGCCCGGGAACTCGATCTGGCCACGCAGGCCGGGATCAAGCAGCCCCATGGTCGCCAATTGCTGGCCCAGCAGGGCGGGCATGACGGGTTCTACTACGCCAAGCTGATCAAGATCGCTGCCGCGCGCGGCTAAACGGATTCAATGGAGTGACGGGTTGAAAATCATCATCCTCGGTGCAGGGCAGGTCGGCGGTTCGCTGGCTGAACATCTGGCCAGCGAAGCCAACGACATCACCGTGGTCGACACCGATGGCGACCGTCTGCGCGACCTCGGCGACCGTCTCGATATCCGTACCGTGCAGGGCCGTGGCTCGTTGCCGAACATTCTGCGTCAGGCCGGTGCCGACGACGCCGACATGCTGGTGGCGGTGACCAACAGCGACGAAACCAACATGGTCGCCTGCCAGGTTGCCCACACCCTGTTCCACACCCCGACCAAGATCGCCCGGGTACGCGAAGCCTCGTACCTGACCCGCGAGGAACAACTGTTCCAGAACGAAGCGATCCCGGTCGACGTGCTGATCAGCCCCGAGCAAGTGGTCACCAACTACATCAAGCGTCTGATCCAGCACCCCGGCGCCTTGCAGGTGATCGACTTCGCCGAGGGCCAGGCGCAACTGGTCGCGGTGCGCGCTTACTACGGCGGGCCGCTGGTGGGTCAGCAACTGCGCCAGTTGCGCGAGCACATGCCGAATGTGGAAACGCGAGTGGCGGCGATTTTCCGCCGCGACCGACCGATTCTTCCTCAGGGCGACACGGTGATCGAGGCCGACGACGAAGTCTTCTTCATCGCCGCCCGTGAGAACATTCGCGCCGTGATGAGCGAAATGCGCCGCCTCGACGAAACCTACAAGCGCATCGTCATTGCCGGCGGCGGGCAGATCGGTGAGCGGTTGGCCGAGGCCATCGAAAGCCGTTACCAGGTGAAGATCATCGAGATGAACCCGGCGCGCTGCCGTTATCTCTCCGATACCCTCGACAGCACCGTGGTGTTGCAGGGCAGCGCTTCAGATCGCGACCTGCTACTGGAAGAGAACATCGCCGACGCGGACATCTTCCTCGCGCTGACCAACGATGACGAAGCCAACATCATGTCGTCGCTGCTGGCCAAGCGTCTGGGCGCGAAGAAGGTGATGACAATCATCAACAACCCGGCCTACGTCGACCTGATCCAGGGCGGTGACATCGACATCGCCATCAGCCCGCAACTGGCGACCATCGGCACCTTGCTGGCCCACGTGCGGCGCGGCGATATCGTCAGCGTGCACTCCTTGCGCCGGGGTGCGGCGGAAGCCATCGAAGCGGTGGCCCATGGTGATTCGAAGTCGAGCAAGGTCATCGGCAAGGCCATCGAAAACATCGCCCTGCCGCCGGGGACCACCATCGGCGCGATCATCCGCGATGAAGAAGTGATCATCGCCCATGACGACACAGTGATTGCCGCGGGCGACCATGTGATTCTGTTCCTTGTGGATAAAAAGCACATTCGCGACGTGGAGAAGCTGTTCCACGTGGGATTGAGCTTCTTCTGACCGACCAAGAGGCGAGACCGATGATCGAATCCCTGGAAAAAATGCTCGCCAAGGGTGTGGACAACTCTTTACTGCGCTTCGGTTTGGGCAAGGGTTATCTGGATCTGGGAGAAAACGCGAAGGCGGCCGAGCATTTCCAGCGTTGCGTCGGCTTCGATCCGAAGTACTCGGCCGCGTGGAAACTGTTGGGTAAGGCGCAGTTGGCGCTGGGTGATCTGGCGGCTGCACGCCAAGCGTGGGAGCAGGGGCTGGAAGCGGCCCGGGCCCATGGCGACAAGCAGGCGGAGAAGGAAATGATGGTGTTTCTGAAGAAGCTGGATCGGCAAAAGCCGTAACGGCTGTGGATAACCCGTTTTGCCAGGTTATCCACAAATGCACATCGCCGATCAGTACCAGCGCGCCTCACCCGGCGGACGCTTCTTGAAGCGCTTCATGCTCCACATGTACTGGCTCGGATAAGCCGCCACATAACGCTCGACCACCTGACTCATCGCTGCACAGGAGGTTTCGGTGTCGGTGCTGTACATGGCTTCCGGCGCTGCTTCCAGAATCACCTTGTAGCCGGAACCGTCCGGCAGACGCAGGGCATGCAGGAACACCCCGACGGCCTTGCCACCGGCGAGCATGTTCGGCACGAACTTGCTGGTCAGGGCCTGGGTCGCGAAGAACGGCACGAAGATCCCGGCGGATTCGGCCGGCTCCGGGTCCGCGGGAATCCCCACCTGACCGCCCTTGCGCACTTCCTTGATGACGCTGAGGATGCCTTCCTTGGTCGACGCCGCCACGCGGTTGCCCAACTGCACCCGCTGCTTGCGCAGCAATTCATCCACAGCCTTGAGCTTCGGCGGACGATAGAAAATGATCGGTTTGCACTGGCTGCAATAGAAGTGGTTGAGCACTTCCCAGTTGCCCAGGTGGCTGGTGATGCCGACCACGCCTTTGCCGGACGCCAGCGCATCCTTGAGGATGTCGAGGCCTTCGACTTCGCGCACCAGGTCAATGGAACGCTGGGCCGGCCAGATCCAGGCGCAGGCGCTTTCGGTCAGGGACTTGCCGATGTCTTTCAGGCTCTGGCCGACCAGACGCTCACGTTCGGCCGGGTCCATCTGTGGAAAACATTTGGCGAGGTTGATCCGCACCACATCGCGGGAACGGTTGGGGGTTTTCCACATGATCCAGCCGATCGCCGAACCCACGGCCTGCACGGCCCGCCACGGAAGCAGGGCAAACAGCCGCAGAGCGCCAACCAGCATGGCGCCTTTAAACTTTTCCACAGGTCACTCCTGATCTTGTGCTGTGCGCGAGGCGGCCATTCTAACCGGCGTTGACGAGCTGCGCGTAGCGGTCGCAGTCCTGAGTGTGATCCATGACCATCCCCGAGGCCTGCATCAGCGCATAGCAAATGGTCGGACCGACGAAGGTGAAACCGGCCTTTTTCAGGCCTTTGCTCATGGCCACGGCTTGCGGGGTGATCGCCGGGACTTCGCTGCGGTCCTTGAAATGATTGATCACCGGCTGGTTATCCACAAACGACCAGAGGAAGGCCACCGGATCCTCCAGCGCCAGCCACGCCTGGGCATTGCGCCGGGCGGCATTGAGCTTGAGGCGATTGCGGATGATCCCCGGATCGAGCATCAATTCATCGATTTCTGCGTCGCTCATCTGCGCCACGCGCTGTACGTCGAAGCCGAACAACACCTCGCGATACCGCTCGCGTTTACGCAGCACGGTGATCCACGAAAGCCCGGCCTGGAACCCTTCGAGCAAAAGCAACTCGAACAATCCCTGCGCATCGCGTAGCGGCGTGCCCCACTCCTGATCGTGGTAAGCCATGTACAGCGGATCTTCGTTGCACCAAAAGCAGCGTGGCATAAGGCTCCAGGGGGTGGAGGTGCGACTGAATCGGGTATACTCCCGCTCTTTAAATCGCAGCCCAAGAAACAGGTGAATTTCGTGAGCCAGCCTACGCCAGCCGTGCGTACCTTCCAAGACTTGATCCTCGCGCTCCAGCAATACTGGGCCGAGCAAGGTTGTGTGGTACTTCAGCCCTACGATATGGAAGTAGGCGCCGGCACTTTCCACACCGCGACATTCCTGCGTGCCATCGGCCCGGAAACCTGGAACGCCGCTTACGTACAGCCAAGCCGCCGTCCGACTGACGGCCGTTACGGCGAAAACCCGAACCGTCTGCAGCACTACTACCAGTTCCAGGTAGTCCTGAAGCCGAACCCGGACAACTTCCAGGAACTGTACCTGGGCTCCCTCAAGCATGTCGGTCTGGACCCGCTGGTCCACGACATCCGCTTCGTCGAAGACAACTGGGAATCGCCGACCCTCGGCGCCTGGGGTCTGGGCTGGGAAGTCTGGCTGAACGGCATGGAAGTGACCCAGTTCACTTACTTCCAGCAGGCGGGCGGTATCGAGTGCTACCCGGTGACCGGCGAGATCACCTACGGTCTCGAGCGTCTGGCCATGTACCTGCAGGGCGTGGATTCGGTCTACGACCTGGTCTGGGCTGACGGTCCGTTCGGCAAAGTGACCTACGGCGACGTGTTCCACCAGAACGAAGTGGAGCAATCCACCTACAACTTCGAACACGCCAACGTCGACAAGCTGTTCGAACTGTTCGACTTCTATGAAAGCGAAGCCAAGCGTCTGATCGAACTCGACCAGCCGCTGCCGTTGCCGAGCTATGAAATGGTCCTGAAGGCCTCGCACACCTTCAACCTGCTGGATGCACGCCGGGCGATCTCGGTAACTGCGCGTCAGCAATACATTCTGCGCGTGCGCACCCTGGCGCGTTCCGTCGCCCAAGCCTACCTGCTGGCTCGCGCCAAGCTGGGCTTCCCGATGGCAACCCCGGACCTGCGTGACGAAGTACTGGCCAAGCTGGAGGCTGCACAATGAGTGCTCAAGATTTTCTGGTTGAACTGGGCACCGAAGAACTGCCACCCAAAGCCCTGAACACCCTGGCCGAAGCGTTCCTCGCCGGTATCGACAAGGGCCTGCAAGCCGCCGGCCTGAGCTACGAGACCAAGACTGTCTACGCCGCGCCGCGTCGTCTGGCTGTGCTGATCACCGCGCTGGCCACCCAGCAGCCGGATCGCAGCATCAACCTCGACGGCCCGCCACGTCAGGCCGCGTTCGATGCCGAAGGCAACCCGACTCAAGCGGCACTGGGTTTTGCCAAGAAGTGCGGCGTCGAGCTGAGCGAAATCGACCAGAGCGGTCCGAAACTGCGCTACAGCCAGAACATCGCCGGCAAGCCGACCGCCAGCCTGCTGCCGACCATCGTCGAAGACTCGCTGAACGACCTGCCGATCCCGAAACGCATGCGTTGGGGTGCACGCAAGGAAGAATTCGTGCGTCCAACCCAGTGGCTGGTGATGCTGCTCGGCGACCAGGTCATCGACTGCACGATCCTCGCGCAGAAGGCTGGCCGTGAATCCCGTGGCCACCGTTTCCACCACCCGGAAAACGTGCGCATCGGTTCGCCGTCGAGCTACCTGGCCGACCTGCGTGCCGCTTACGTGCTCGCCGACGCCAACGAGCGTCGCGAGATCATCAGCAAGCGCACCGAAGAGCTGGCGACCCGCCAGGAAGGCACCGCAATCGTGCCGCCGGCGCTGCTCGATGAAGTGACTGCGCTGGTCGAGTGGCCAGTGCCGCTGGTGTGCTCGTTCGAGGAACGTTTCCTCGACGTGCCGCAGGAAGCGCTGATCACCACCATGCAGGACAACCAGAAGTACTTCTGCCTGCTGGATGCCGACGGCAAGTTGCTGCCACGTTTCATCACCGTGGCCAACATTGAATCCAAAGACCCGCAGCAGATCGTCGCCGGTAACGAGAAAGTGGTTCGCCCACGTCTGACCGACGCCGAGTTCTTCTTCAAGCAGGACAAGAAGCAGAAGCTCGAAGCGTTCAACGATCGCCTGCAGAACGTGGTGTTCCAGGAAAAACTCGGCAGCGTCTACGACAAGGCCGAGCGCGTTTCGAAACTGGCTGCGTACATCGCCGCACGCATCGGCGGCAACGCTTCGTGGGCTGCCCGTGCAGGTTTGCTGTCCAAGTGCGACCTGGCCACCGAAATGGTCGGCGAGTTCCCGGAGATGCAAGGTGTCGCCGGCTACTACTACGCCCTCAATGACGGCGAGCCGGAAGACGTCGCCCTGGCGCTGAACGAGCAGTACATGCCACGCGGTGCCGGCGCTGAACTGCCTGCCACCCTGACCGGTGCGGCCGTGGCCATCGCCGACAAGCTCGACACCCTGGTCGGCATCTTCGGCATCGGCATGCTGCCGACCGGCAGCAAAGACCCGTATGCCCTGCGCCGTGCGGCACTGGGCGTACTGCGGATCCTGATCGAGAAACAACTGGATCTGGACCTGAACGACGCCGTGGCGTTCGCCGTGAATGCGTTCGGTGCCAAGGTCAAGGCTGCCGGCCTGAACGACGCGGTGCTGGAATTCATCTTCGACCGTCTGCGTGCACGTTACGAAGACGAAGGCGTGGATGTCGCCACCTACCTGTCGGTACGTGCCCTGAAGCCGGGTTCGGCGCTGGACTTCGACCAGCGTGTGCAAGCGGTTCAGGCCTTCCGCAAACTGCCGGAAGCGGCAGCGCTGGCGGCGGTGAACAAGCGTGTGTCGAACCTGCTGAGCAAAGTGGAAGGCTCCGTGCCGACCGACGTTCAGGCCAAGTACTTTGACAACGCCAACGAGTTCTCGCTGTACTCGGCGATCCAGCAGGCGGACCAGGCTGTACAGCCAATGGCCGCGGCGCGTCAGTACAACGAATCGCTGGCACGCCTGGCTGCACTGCGCGAACCGGTGGACGCGTTCTTCGACGCCGTGATGGTGAATGCCGAAGACGCCAACGTGCGGGCCAACCGTTACGCGCTGCTGGCGCGTCTGCGTGGCCTGTTCCTGGGCGTTGCCGACATTTCGCTGCTGGGTTGAGGGATTGCTGTTGAAACTGCTGATTCTCGATCGGGACGGAGTGATCAATTACGACTCCGACGCTTACATCAAGTCGGTGGAGGAGTGGATTCCGCTGCCCGGCTCGATCGAAGCGATTGCGCAGTTGAGCAAGGCCGGCTGGACGGTGGCGGTCGCCACCAACCAGTCGGGCATTGCTCGCGGCTACTACGACCTCGCCACTCTCGATGCCATGCACGCGCGCCTGCGCGAACTGGTGGCGGAGCAGGGCGGTGAAGTCGGGCTGATCGTGTATTGCCCGCATGGGCCGGACGAGGGTTGCGATTGCCGCAAGCCGAAACCGGGAATGTTGAAAACCATCGCGCAGCACTACAACGTGGCGCTGACGAATGTCTGGTTCGTCGGCGACAGCCTTGGTGACCTGGAGGCCGCCAAAGCCGTCGATTCACAGCCCGTTTTGGTAAAGACCGGGAAAGGCGAAAAGACTCAGGCCAAGACCTTGCCGGTCGGCACCCTGATTTTTGACGATCTGGCGGCGATTGCCGCAGAACTTATCCACAACTAGAGTACTTCTGAAGTTCCTGACCAGGGATTGATCGGGAGTGCGCTTGAACAGTCGGGCATCGCCCGTAACGGTAAACGTCGCCATGTCGATACTGCAGGCCATCAGAATCTTCCTCTTTTACCTGCTGCTGGGCACCACGTCCCTGCTGTGGTGCAGCCTGAGCTTTTTTATCGCGCCCTTTCTGCCGTTCAAGGCGCGTTATCGTTTCATCAACGTGTACTGGTGCCGTTGCGCCTTGTGGTTGACCAAGGTGTTCCTCGGTATCCGTTACGAAGTCAAAGGCGCGGAAAACGTGCCTGACCGGCCATGCGTGATTCAGTCGAACCACCAGAGCACCTGGGAGACGTTCTTTCTCTCCGCTTATTTCTCGCCCTTGAGCCAGGTGCTCAAGCGCGAATTGCTGTACGTGCCATTCTTCGGCTGGGCCATGGCCATGCTGCGGCCGATCGCGATTGATCGCGACAACCCGAAAGCCGCCCTCAAGCAGGTCGCTGCGAAAGGTGACGAGCTGCTCAAGGACAATGTCTGGGTGCTGATCTTCCCTGAAGGCACTCGCGTTCCCCACGGCACCATCGGCAAGTTCTCCCGCAGTGGCAGCGCATTGGCGGTGAATGCGGCGCTTCCGGTGCTGCCGATTGCGCACAATGCCGGCAAGTTCTGGCCGAAAATCGGTTGGGGTAAAAAACCGGGTGTGATCACTGTGGTTATCGGTGAGCCGATGTACGCCGAAGGCACTGGCCCACGCGCCATCGCCGATTTGAACGACCGTGTGCAAGCGTGGAACGAGCAGGCGCAGCGGGAAATGGGTTCGCTGCCACCGGCTCCGCAGGCACCTGCTGCCAACGATCAGGTGGTTGTCTGAGATTTTGTGGATAACCTGTGTACGGATTGTTGGAAAAGCGTCGAAATCAAAGATTAAGTGACTGATTTACTTATATATTTCTGAAGATGATAAATCACCGTAAAAGGTGCATAAGTTTTTTTCGGAAGTAAGAAAACCGGCTGATATAGCCGGTTTTTTTATGCCTGCTCTTCAGCGATCAGCGGCAGCTCAAGACGGAATGTGGTGCCCTGATCGATGACGCTGATGCATTCGATCCGCCCACCATGGTGATCCACCACGGCCTTGACCATCGACAGCCCCAATCCCACACCATCGATGCCTTGAGCCGAAGAAAAACGGCGGTACTGGCTGAACAGATCGGGCAGGTCTTCAGCCCCGATACCTTTGCCCTGATCGGTCAGTTCGCAATGCAGCCAGTCATCGTGGCATCGAACGCACAACCTGACCGTAGACCCGGCCGGGCTGTACTTGATCGCGTTTTCCAGCAGATTGAACAGCGCCCGGGTCAGCAGGCCCTGGTCCGCCAGCACCAGACGTTCCTGGGATTGATCATCCATATCGTTCAGCAGTTCGATACGCTTTTGCTGGGCGATGGGCAGTGCCTGGTCCAGTACGTCCATCACCAGCATCGCAAACAGACTCGGCTGGAACTGATACGCCTCGGATTCGGCCCGGGCCAGTAAAACGAATCCATCGGTGAGTTCCAGCGCTCGACGCACCTGGCGTTCGATCTGCTCGAACAGCGGTGAATCCGTTCCAGCCTGATGCCGGTGGACGTCGAGCAGGGCGAGGATCGCTGAATGCGGCGCTCGCAAGTCATGGGACAGAAAGCGCAGCAGCACACCGCGCTGTTCTTCGGCGGCGCGCTCGGCACTCAGGTCGGTCAGGCTCAACAACCAGCCAATCGGCGTGTCACCGTCCACCGGCAACAACGCCGCACGTTCGAGGCGCAGGCTGCGCTCCTTGTGGTCACGAAACTCCAGCAGAGGCAGCTCAGATAGCGGCGGGCGTGGCTCTGTGGACAACTCTGGATAACCCAGGCTTGCCAGCTGATCGAGGACGTCTTCGCCCACCAGATTGTGATCGAACAGGTTCCGGGCCTTGCGATTGCCCAACAAGACCTGTCCTCGAGGATCGCTGATCAGCGTTGCGACCGGCAGATACTCCAACCCATCGGCAATGAAGCGGCGAGTATCGCGGGTGCGGCTCATGGCTTGTTCAAGGGCCATGATCTGTCCCTGCAAACGGTCAGCGCTGGGGAACTGCGCCCGGCGCCGTTCAGGAAACACCTTCGGTTCACTGTCCAGCCGCGACAACTCCCAGCCGAAGTAGGTGAGCACCACACTCAGGCGCCGCCAGTTCCAGATCAGATAGCCGAACAGCATGCCCAGCGCCGCAGGCGTCGGCGACCACCAACGCCGAATTTCAGCCAGGCCGGCACTGGTCAGCAGCACGCAGGCAATCCCGCCGAGCGTCACCCAGATCGCCAGACGCGGTCGCCACAGCAGCAACCCCAGCACGCAAGCCACCAGAGCGACCGACACCATCGCGCCGGCGACTGGCGCCGGATCATGCAGATTGACCTGCGCACGCCACGACAACAATGCAGTCAGCGGCAACAGCACTAGACTTATCCACACCCACTCGCGCACCAGTTGCCGAAACAGGCGTTGAACCTGGCTTTGCACACGGCTTTCGTGGCGGCGTCGGTTAATCATGGAAAACAGGGCAGGGCGGGTTGAATGGTTTCATAGGCGACAGGTCTGAGGACGTAGACCCGAAGAATCATAGCGGCTCGCCCCATGGTGTGCCGCTTACTTTCACTGCTTTGGTCGAACCGCCGGTGTCGACCACCCATTACCCAAGCGACAAGGAATCCCGCGTATGCGCGTTGCGATACTGGACGATGAACCCGCCGAACTGCGCCGGGTCGAGCAGACCCTGCAACAGATGGCCGAGGCCGGTGAACAGCCCTGGTCACTGCACAGTTTCGAACGCGGAGAAGACCTGCTGCGGCAACTGCGCCGGGAAACCTTCGACCTGCTGATCCTCGACTGGCAACTGCCCGACCTCACCGGCCTGGCGCTGCTGCGCTGGACCCGAGAGCACATGGAGGCGCCACCGGCGGCCATCATGTTGACCAGTCGCGATGGTGAGAGCGATATCGTTCAGGCCCTGAACGCCGGGGCTGACGATTACGTCAGCAAGCCTTTTCGTCCAAACGAGTTGAAGGCTCGAGTCACCGCCGTACTGCGCCGGCACAGCCATCAACGCCCGAGCGTGGCCAATGTTCTGCGTTTCAATGATCTGGTGTTCGACGACGCCGAGCTGACCGTCACCCGAGAAGGCAAACCAATCATGATGACCGAACGCGAGTACCGGCTTGCGCATTGCCTGTTCAGTAACCTCGGCCGACCTCTGTCACGGGACTATCTATACGAAAGATTCTGGCCCCACGAAGAAATGGCCTCGTCGCGACCACTGGATACCCACATCTATCGCCTGCGCAACAAGCTCGGGCTGACGGCGGATCGGGGTTGGCAGTTGCTGACGATTTATGGGTATGGGTATCGGTTGGAGAGTGTGGTGTCAGTCACCCCTTAAGTCGGGAGCAGTGGGGCCCTGACTTCCTCATGTTTAAATCACTCATCCGAAGATGGGTCTCTAAGTCTTTTCGCTGCGGATTCAATTTGTTTGATGCTGCTTTCCGGGACCGGGAGATCCTCAGGCATTGTGCCCCCCAGCTCAGCAATGGTTTCCCTGACTTTCCTGCCAACCTCAAAGTGCACCTGGTTGGCATTCTCTTTTCCCTGAACGTTGTCACTAGCAGGCATAGCGCGAAAGCTTTACATCCTGTAACTCCCTTTGAGCACCAGAACCAATAGAAACCATTCCGAGCGAATCCTCGAAATGGTCTTCGACTTCCTGACCACTGTTTTGACAAGCTTCTTTGGCCCGGGCCAAAACCGGTAGAAAATGCCGATATTCTGAGTACTCAAGCAACTTGGCCAAGCGCCGTGCGGACCAATATTCCGCACCTTGCTGATCAGTCATTTTCAGCTCTTCAAATGACTCGTGACGCTCATTCATCTCAAAATCTCCCAGCTGGCCGTTAAGTATTGAGTGCAATTCCAATAGTTACTGTTTTGCTTTTGCACAGCCAGCAGGGACTTATCTGCTAACAAAAAGCCCCTGTTGACGCTCTGTCAGCAGGGGCTTCAGTTCCATCCGAAATCTGAAAGGGATCAGAAATCCAGGTTGGAAACCGCCAGAGCATTGCTCTCGATGAAGTCACGGCGAGGTTCGACCGCATCACCCATCAGGGTGTTGAAGATCTGGTCTGCGCCAATGGCGTCTTCGATGGTGACTTTCAGCATGCGGCGCACGCTTGGGTCCATGGTGGTTTCCCACAGCTGATCCGGGTTCATTTCGCCCAGACCTTTGTATCGCTGAATGGTGTGGCGCTTGGTGCTTTCGGCCATCAGCCAGTCCAGGGCTTCCTTGAACTCGGTGACCGCTTTCTTGCGCTCGCCACGCTGGATGTATGCGCCTTCGTCGAGCAGGGTGCTCAGTTGAGCGCCGAGGGTGACGACAGTCTTGTAGTCGTTGCTGCCGAAGAAGTCGCGGTTGAAGGTGACGTAGTTCGACAGGCCGTGGGAGATCAGTTCGACCTCTGGCAGCCACACGCCACGTTCGCGGTCTTCACGCAGGCTGGCCTTGTAGACCAGACCGGACTTCTCGACGGTACGCAGACGAACTTCGTACTGGGCCAGCCAATCTTGCATCTTGGCGTGGTCGCCGAGCATTTCCAGGCTGACGGCCGGCAGGTAGATGAAGTGCTCGGTCAGCTCCTGCGGGTACAGGCGCGACAGACGCTTGAGGGTCTTCATCACCATGCGGAAGTCGTTCACCAGACGTTCCAGCGCTTCGCCGGAAATACCCGGGGCGTCTTCGTTCAGGTGCAGGCTCGCATCTTCCAGGGCCGACTGCGTCATGTACTCTTCCATGGCGTCGTCGTCTTTGATGTATTGCTCTTGCTTGCCTTTCTTGACCTTGTACAGCGGCGGCTGAGCGATGTAGATGTAGCCGCGCTCGATCAGCTCCGGCAACTGACGGAAGAAGAAGGTCAGCAGCAGGGTACGGATGTGCGAACCGTCGACGTCAGCATCGGTCATGATGATGATGTTGTGATAGCGCAGTTTGTCGATGTTGTACTCTTCGCGGCCGATACCGCAGCCCAGCGCGGTGATCAGGGTGCCCACTTCCTGGGACGAGATCATCTTGTCGAAACGTGCTTTCTCGACGTTGAGGATCTTGCCCTTCAGCGGCAGGATGGCCTGGGTCTTACGGTTACGTCCCTGCTTGGCAGAGCCGCCCGCGGAGTCACCTTCCACGAGGTACAGTTCGGACAGCGCCGGGTCTTTTTCCTGGCAGTCAGCCAGTTTGCCCGGCAGGCCGGCGATGTCCAGCGCGCCTTTGCGGCGGGTCATCTCACGGGCCTTGCGCGCCGCTTCACGGGCACGGGCGGCGTCGATCATCTTGCCGACAACCAGTTTGGCTTCGTTCGGGTTTTCCAGCAGGAAGTCCGAGAAGTACTTGCCCATTTCCTGTTCGACCGCAGTCTTCACTTCGGAAGACACCAACTTGTCTTTAGTCTGGGAGCTGAACTTCGGATCCGGCACCTTCACCGAGATGATCGCGGTCAGGCCTTCACGGGCATCGTCACCGGTGGTGGCGACTTTGTGCTTCTTCGCCAGACCTTCCTGCTCGATGTAGTTGTTCAGGTTACGCGTCAGTGCAGAACGGAAGCCCACCAAGTGGGTGCCGCCGTCGCGCTGTGGAATGTTGTTGGTGAAGCACAACAGGTTCTCGTTGAAGCTGTCGTTCCACTGCAGGGCGATTTCCACGCCGATGCCGTCTTCACGCTGGATGTTGAAGTGGAACACCTGGTTGACCGCAGTCTTGTTGGTGTTCAGGTATTCAACGAACGCACGCAGGCCGCCTTCGTACTTGAACAGCTCTTCCTTGCCGCTGCGCTCATCCTTGAGGACGATGCCGACACCGGAGTTGAGGAAAGACAGTTCACGAATGCGCTTGGCCAGGATGTCCCAGCTGAAGTGAATGTTCTTGAAGGTTTCGCTGGAAGCCTTGAAGTGAATCTGGGTACCGGTGGTTTCGCTGTCGCCAACGATCGCCATCGGTGCCTGAGGTACACCGTGGACGTAGGTCTGTTCCCAGATCTTGCCGCTGCGGCGAACGGTCAGTACCAGCTCTTCGGACAGCGCGTTCACAACAGAAACACCTACACCGTGCAGACCGCCGGATACCTTATAGGAGTTGTCGTCGAACTTACCGCCAGCGTGGAGGACGGTCATGATGACCTCGGCGGCGGAAACGCCTTCCTCTTTGTGCACGTCTACCGGGATGCCACGGCCGTTGTCTTTAACGGTGATGGACTCATCCGGGTGGATGATGATGCTGATGTCGTCGCAATGGCCGGCGAGGGCTTCGTCGATCGAGTTGTCGACCACCTCGAACACCATGTGGTGCAGACCGCTGCCATCGTCGGTGTCACCAATGTACATACCGGGACGTTTGCGCACGGCATCCAGGCCTTTCAGCACTTTAATGCTCGATGAGTCGTACGTATTTTCTTCGCTCAATGCCTTCACTCCCGATGGTCGTGGGTCTGGGTGATACGGCCCTGTTCCACGTGGAACAGAGCGACTGGCGTTTCCGTCTGCCAGCCTTCCCTCAATAATTCGTGATCTACACAGGTGATAAAGACCTGGCAGCGTAAGTCTTCCAGCAAGCGGCACAGCGCGCGACGGTGGCTTTCGTCCAGCTCGGACGGCAAGTCATCCACCAGATAAATACACTGGCCGCGTCGGGCCTGGCTCACCAGATGCCCCTGGGCAATGCGCAAGGCACAAACCACCAACTTCTGCTGACCCCGGGACAAGATGTCCGCGGCATTGTGAGCGCCCAATCTAAGACGCAAGTCAGCGCGTTGCGGTCCGGCCTGGGTATGACCCATTTGCTGGTCCCGCTGCAGGGATCCGGCAAGTACGGCACTCAATTCCCGGTCCTTGTCCCAGCCTCGGTAATAGCTGAGCGTCAAACCTTCGAGCTCAACCAGTTCGCTCAAGGTTTGTTCAAAGACTGGTTTCAAGGCTTTGATGTAAGCGCGGCGGTATTCATCGATTTCAGCGCTGGCCTGGCACAGTTCCCTGTCCCAAACCGCTTGCGAAACGGCGTCAAGTGTACCATGCCGCAGCCAGGAGTTTCTCTGGCGCAAGGCCTTCTGCAAACGCTGCCAGGTGGCCATGAACCGCGGTTCGACGTGGAACACGCCCCAGTCGAGGAACTGCCGGCGAATCTTCGGCGCACCTTCCAGCAGGCGGAAGCTGTCGGGGTTGATCAACTGCAGCGGCAGGATCTCCGCCAGTTGCGCGGCGCTGCGGGCATTCTGGCCATCGATGCGGATCTGGAACTCGCCCTGACGGTCGCGAGAGATCCCCAATGCACTGTGGCCACCCTCGGCGAGCTCCACCTGACCGAATACGGTACAGGCGAGTTGCTCATACTGGATGACCGGCAACAGCCGCGTGCTGCGAAACGAACGGGCAAGCCCCAGCAGGTGAATGGCTTCCAGAACACTGGTTTTGCCGCTGCCGTTGGCGCCGTAAAGAATGTTGATTCGGGGGGAGGGGGAGAAGGTCACCGGGTGCAGATTGCGCACCGCGGTGACCGAGACGCGACTTAGCGACATCCAGAGTCAGCTGATTACAGACGCATCGGCATGACAACATAAGCCGAATCGTCATTGTCAGACTCTTGCACCAGCGCACTGCTGTTGGAGTCGGACAGGATCAAGCGAACCTGCTCGGTGGTCATCACGCCCAGCACGTCGAGCAGATAGCTGACGTTGAAGCCGATTTCCAGAGAGCCGCCGTTGTATTCCACGCCTACTTCTTCTTCCGCTTCTTCCTGTTCCGGGTTGTTCGCCTGGATCTTCAGCTGACCGTTGGCCAGTTGCAGACGGATGCCACGGTACTTCTCGTTGGACAGAATCGCGGTACGGCTGAACGCTTCGCGCAGCGCCTGACGATCACCCAGTACCAGCTTGTCACCGCCCTTTGGCAGAACGCGCTCGTAGTCAGGGAACTTGCCGTCGACCAGTTTCGAGGTGAAGGTGAATTCGCCGGTGGTCGCGCGGATGTGGTGCTGACCCAGCACGATGCTGACGTTGCCGTCCGGCTCGGTGAGCAGACGCGCCAGTTCGAGAATACCTTTGCGCGGCACGATCACTTGATGGCGATCCTGCTGACCGATGTCGGCCTGCATCGAGCACATTGCCAGACGGTGGCCATCGGTGGCCACGGCACGGATCACACCGGTCGACACTTCCAGCAACATGCCGTTGAGGTAGTAACGCACGTCCTGTTGGGCCATGGCGAAACTGGTGCGTTCGATCAGGCGACGCAGCTTGCTTTGATCCAGGCTGGTGGTCAGCGAACCCGGGCCTTCTTCCACAGTCGGGAAGTCGTTGGCCGGCAGGGTCGACAGGGTGAAGCGGCTACGGCCGGCTTTCACCACCAGTTTCTGCTCGTCGACCTTGATATCGATCAGCGCATCGTTCGGCAGGCTTTTGCAGATATCCATCAGCTTGCGCGCAGGCACAGTGATGGAACCTGTTTCAGCCGGCTCTTCGAGTTGCACGCGACCGACCAGCTCGACTTCCAGGTCGGTACCGGTCAGCGACAGTTGCTGGCCATCGACGACCAGCAGCACGTTGGACAGTACCGGCAAGGTCTGTCGGCGCTCGACGACGCCTGCGACCAGTTGCAGGGGTTTCAACAGGGCTTCGCGTTGAATGGTGAAATGCATGGTCTAGTCCCTTGCCTTAATAAGCTGCGCTGGTGTTCATCAAGTGGTCAGTGTACGCAGCAGGTTCTTGTAGTCCTCGCGGATGTCCGCGTCGGATTCCTTAAGTTCGTTGATCTTGCGGCAGGCGTGCAACACCGTCGTGTGGTCGCGACCGCCAAACACATCGCCGATTTCCGGCAGGCTGTGGTTGGTCAGTTCCTTGGACAGTGCCATGGCGACCTGACGCGGGCGAGCGACCGAGCGCGAACGGCGCTTGGACAGCAAGTCGGAGATCTTGATCTTGTAGTACTCAGCGACAGTGCGCTGAATGTTATCCACAGAGACCAGTTTGTCCTGCAACGCCAACAGGTCTTTCAGGGATTCGCGAATCAACTCGATGGTGATGTCGCGGCCCATGAAGTGCGAGTGGGCGATCACACGTTTCAGCGCGCCTTCCAGCTCACGGACGTTGGAGCGAATACGTTGGGCAATGAAGAACGCCGCATCGTGTGGCAACTCGACTTTGGCCTGGTCGGCCTTCTTCATCAAGATGGCTACGCGGGTTTCCAGCTCCGGCGGCTCGACGGCAACCGTCAGGCCCCAGCCGAAGCGGGATTTCAGGCGCTCTTCAAGGCCTTCGATTTCCTTCGGATAGCGGTCACTGGTGAGAATGACCTGCTGGCCACCTTCAAGCAGGGCGTTGAAGGTGTGGAAAAATTCTTCCTGGGAACGTTCCTTGCGGGCGAAGAACTGGATGTCGTCGATCAGCAGGGCGTCCACCGAACGGTAGAAACGCTTGAACTCGTTGATCGCGTTCAGTTGCAGCGCCTTGACCATGTCGGCCACGAAACGCTCGGAATGCAGGTACACGACCTTGGCATTCGGGTTCTTCTTTAACAGGTGGTTACCCACCGCGTGCATCAAGTGCGTCTTACCCAGACCCACACCACCATAAAGGAAGAGCGGGTTGTAGCCGTGCTTGGGGTTATCCGCCACTTGCCAGGCCGCCGCACGGGCGAGCTGGTTGGACTTACCTTCGACGAAGTTCTCGAAGGTAAAGGTGCGATTCAGGTAGCTGGTGTGCTTGAGCGCGCCTTCGACCTGCACCGTGCGCTGTTCGGCACGCACCGGCGCTTGCTGGGAGGCGGCGCCCGCCATCGGGTCGAAGCTGTCACGGGACGGCTCTTCGCTGACTTCCTCGGTTTTTTGCGTCGCGCGCTTGGCCGGGGTTGGAGCCGGCGCGGGTGCCGGAGCACTGACGGGCGCGGAACTGGCTTGAGCCAGCGATGCAGCGGCCGCGGCCAGTGGCGCGTTCGGCGCAGCACGCGGCGCAGAACTGCGCTTGCTGCCTATTAATAAGGAGAGCGACGGCGCCAGGCCGTTGCCATGCTCATCCAGCAGTTCAAGGACGCGCCCCAGGTACTTTTCGTTGACCCAGTCCAGAACAAAACGGTTCGGTGCGTAGACACGCAACTCGTCGCCTTCGGCTTCGACCTGTAATGGACGGATCCAGGTGTTGAATTGTTGGGCTGGCAGCTCTTCGCGCAAAAGCTCCACGCACTGCTGCCAAAGTTCCACTGACACGGAAATCCCCTAATTTGAAAGCCGGTGAGGCAAAAACAAGCGGCCATTGTAGCGGCCAGCCGTCCACTTATCCACATGCAGGTTGTCCGGTGGACATGATTTATCAATGCCTTATCCGGTGAAAAAGCGACCAACGGTGTGTGAATAAGCTCTGTGGATAACCCCATCTGAGCACACTGGACAACTGGGGGTCGAACCCGGTGGATAACCAGCCTGTGGATAAACGCCGTTTCCACCCACAGGTTATCCGATAGCGCAGCACAGGCTGAACACGGTTTTCCACTGTAGTTGTCATTCTCTGTACAGTGCTGAAAACAAGGCCTCGAGTCAGTTATCCACAGATGAGGCCGGGCCTAGCTTTTATAAGCTTTACAGAAAAGCTTTAAATACTTCGCTTCTTTATTTTTATATCTGGCAGGACGGAATTCACGAGCTGACAGCTCTGGAGATCTATTTATAAGGAAACGTTGGTTGGAAATTGACCTATTGGCTTGCTTTCTCTAGAATCCCCGGTCTCTTAAAACGGGGGCCATTCCGGCCCGTTGTGGACGAACCAGGTAACACGACATGAAACGTACTTTCCAACCAAGCACTATCAAACGCGCTCGTACCCACGGTTTCCGTGCTCGCATGGCTACCAAGAACGGTCGTGCAGTACTGTCGCGTCGTCGCGCCAAAGGCCGCGCACGTCTGGCAGTTTGATAATCCGGCACTGGAGGTGAGTCAGGACTTCAGTCGGGAAAAGCGTCTGCTTACTCCCCGGCATTTCAAGGCAGTCTTTGACTCCCCTACCGGCAAGGTTCCGGGGAAAAATCTCCTGCTCCTTGCGCGCAACAACGATCTCGATCACCCCCGTCTCGGGCTGGTTATCGGGAAAAAGAGCGTAAAGCTCTCCGTCGAGCGCAATCGCCTCAAACGTCTGATGCGCGAATCGTTTCGCCTGCACCAGGATTCACTGGTCGGCTGGGACATCGTTATCGTCGCGCGCAAAGGTTTGGGTGACGTAGAAAACCCCGAATTGATTCAGCATTTCGGCAAACTCTGGAAACGTCTGGCACGCAACAAGCCGGTACCAGCAGTCAAAACCGAAACTGTAGGGGTAGACAGTCCAGATGCGTAAACTGGCACTCGTTCCGATCCAGTTTTATCGCTACGCCATTAGTCCCTTGATGGCCAGTCACTGTCGTTTCTACCCCAGTTGTTCTTGCTACGCGTATGAAGCCATCGAAAATCATGGCCTTCTGCGCGGTGGCTGGCTGACCTTTCGTCGTTTAGGTCGCTGTCATCCGTGGAATCCCGGTGGTTATGACCCGGTTCCACCTATCCCTACCTCCCGTTCTTCTTCGATGGCCGAGTAATCATGGATATCAAACGCACGATCCTGATCGTCGCCCTGGCAATCGTGTCCTACGTCATGGTTCTTAAATGGAACCAGGACTATGGTCAGGCTGCCCTGCCGACTCAGAATGTTGCTTCCAGTACGACTACATCCGGTTTGCCGGACACCGCCACTGGCAATAACGCTGCCGCCAGTGACGATATTCCGCGCGCCGCAAGCGATACCAGCGCACCTGCCGAAACGCCGGTCGCCGCCAGCAAGGATCTGATCCAGATCAAAACCGACGTGCTCGATCTGTCGATCGATCCACAGGGTGGCGATGTTGCTCAACTGACCTTGCCTCTGTATCCACGTCGTCAGGATCGTCCGGACGTTCCGTTCCAGCTGTTCGACAACGGCGGCGAGCGTACTTATCTGGCGCAAAGCGGTCTGATCGGCACCAACGGTCCGGACGCAAGCCCGGCCGGTCGCCCGATCTACTCCTCGGAGAAGAAGACTTATCAACTGGCTGACGGTCAGGACCAATTGGTCGTCGACCTGAAGTTCAGCAAGGACGGCGTCAACTACATCAAGCGTTTCACCCTGAAACGTGGCCTGTATGACGTGACCGTCACTTATCTGATCGACAACCAGAGCGCTCAGCCTTGGTCCGGTTCGATGTTTGCCCAGCTGAAACGCGATGCAAGCGCCGATCCATCGTCGACCACTGCTACCGGCACCGCGACTTACCTGGGCGCCGCCCTGTGGACAAGTTCCGAGCCGTACAAGAAAGTGTCCATGAAGGACATGGACAAAGGTCAGCTCAAGGAAACCGTCACCGGTGGCTGGGTAGCCTGGTTGCAACACTACTTCGTGACTGCATGGGTTGCTCCGAAGGGCGAAAACAACATCGTTCAGACCCGTAAAGACAGCAAAGGCAACTACATCATCGGTTACACCGGTCCTTCGTTGACCGCTGCACCGGGTGCAAAAGTCGAGACCAGCGCTGTTCTGTACGCCGGTCCGAAAAGCCAGGCAGTGCTGAAAGAGTTGTCCCCAGGTCTGGAACTGACCGTCGACTACGGCATTCTGTGGTTCATTGCCCAGCCAATTTTCTGGCTGCTGCAACATATCCACGCCATCGTCGGCAACTGGGGCTGGTCGATCATCTTCCTGACCATGCTGATCAAGGGGATTTTCTTCCCTCTGTCGGCCGCCAGCTACAAGTCGATGGCCCGCATGCGCGCCGTGGCTCCGAAACTGGCTGCACTGAAAGAGCAACATGGCGATGACCGGCAGAAAATGTCGCAAGCCATGATGGAGCTGTACAAGAAAGAGAAGATCAATCCGCTGGGTGGCTGCTTGCCGATCCTGGTGCAGATGCCGGTTTTCCTTTCGCTGTACTGGGTTCTGCTGGAAAGCGTGGAAATGCGCCAGGCGCCGTTCATGCTGTGGATTACCGACCTGTCGATCAAGGATCCGTTCTTCATCCTGCCGATCATCATGGGCGCGACCATGTTCATCCAGCAGCGTCTGAACCCGACTCCTCCGGATCCGATGCAGGCCAAGGTCATGAAAATGATGCCAATCATCTTCACGTTCTTCTTCCTGTGGTTCCCGGCTGGTCTGGTGCTGTACTGGGTTGTGAACAACTGCCTGTCGATTGCTCAACAGTGGTACATCACGCGTAAGATCGAAGCGGCGACGAAAAAAGCCGAGGCGTAACTTACTCTGTGGATAACACCACTCAAAACGCCCCCTAGTGGGGCGTTTTGCTATCTGCCACTTTTGTCTGGATACCGGTTTATGAGCGCACCTCGTGAAACCATCGCAGCCGTCGCCACCGCTCAGGGCCGTGGCGGCGTGGGCATCGTTCGAATTTCCGGGCCGCTGGCCAGCGTTGCGGCCAAAGCCATCAGCGGCCGCGAACTGAAACCGCGGTTTGCCCACTACGGCCCGTTCTTCAGTGACGATCAACAGGTGCTGGATGAAGGTCTGGCGCTGTATTTCCCCGGGCCGAACTCGTTCACCGGCGAGGATGTGCTGGAACTGCAGGGCCACGGTGGTCCGATCGTCCTCGACATGTTGCTCAAGCGCTGCCTGGAACTGGGCTGTCGCCTGGCCCGTCCCGGTGAATTCAGTGAACGCGCCTTCCTCAATGACAAACTCGACCTGGCCCAGGCCGAGGCCATCGCCGACCTGATCGAAGCCAGTTCTGCACAGGCTGCACGCAACGCGTTGCGTTCCTTACAGGGTGCGTTTTCCCAGCGTGTGCATAACCTCACCGAACAACTGATCGGCTTGAGGATTTATGTCGAGGCAGCCATCGATTTCCCGGAAGAAGAAATCGACTTCCTCGCCGATGGCCACGTGCTGAGCATGCTCGACAAGGTTCGTGACGAGTTATCCACCGTCTTGCGCGAAGCCGGACAGGGTGCATTGCTGCGTGACGGCATGACCGTGGTGATCGCCGGTCGTCCGAATGCTGGCAAATCCAGTCTGCTCAACGCATTGGCCGGTCGAGAAGCCGCCATCGTGACTGAAATCGCCGGCACCACCCGGGATATCCTGCGCGAACATATCCACATCGACGGCATGCCACTGCATGTCGTGGACACCGCCGGTTTGCGTGATACCGACGACCATGTGGAAAAGATTGGTGTCGAGCGAGCGTTGAAGGCCATCGGCGAAGCCGATCGAGTGCTGTTGGTGGTCGATGCTACGGCCCCGGAAGCTGCGGATCCGTTCGCGTTGTGGCCAGAATTCCTTGAAACCCGACCAGATCCGGCGAAGGTCACCCTGATTCGCAACAAGGCCGATCTCACCGGTGAAGCCATTGCCCTGGAAGTCAGTGAAGATGGCCACGTGACCATCAGCCTGAGCGCCAAGTCTGCCGGTGAAGGCCTGGACCTGCTGCGTGATCACCTGAAGGCCTGCATGGGTTACGAGCAGACCTCGGAAAGCAGCTTCAGCGCACGCCGTCGTCACCTTGAAGCCTTGCGTCATGCTAGTGCGGCTCTTGAACACGGTCGCGCGCAGCTGACTCTGGCGGGTGCCGGCGAACTGTTGGCAGAAGATCTGCGCCAGGCTCAGCATTCCCTCGGGGAAATTACCGGGGCGTTCAGCTCTGATGATCTGCTGGGACGGATCTTTTCCAGCTTCTGCATCGGTAAATAGCCCTTCCGTTGTCCACAGACAGGTCCATTCGCGACCTGTCTGTCTCTCCTCTTTGACTTCCCTTCCTCCAGTGCCGGACAGATTTTCTGTTCCTGAGCGGATTTTCCGCGTCCGCGATTCCTTCATTCGTCCGATTTCTGTGGATTAAGCCCTGTGAATAACTGCCGCTGAGGGCAGTTGATAACAGGGCCTGAAAACTGAACATAACTGCCTCTGTGGATAACCACCTCATTCATCCACAGGCTTACACCGGTTATCCAAGGGCCTCCTGAGCACATGGGCACAGGGTTTTGAATCGCTGTACATATTGAATATTAAGGCCTGTAGCAATCTATCCACAGAAATGTTGGGCAGTAAGAATAAGCTTTAAAACAAAGGTTTTATAAATTTCTCTCTTTTTTATTCTTTTAACCGCGAGTTCTCCACAGCTGGTTAATTTTTGTGCAAAGGGTTCTTTAGGAAGGGCGAAGTCCCTATACTTATCGACCAGGTCCAGAAACCTGATCTCAAACTATTCCTGAATTACCTACTTAAGCAGGCACGAGGTGCGTGGTGGATTTCCCTTCCCGTTTTGAAGTGATCGTCATCGGCGGCGGTCATGCCGGTACCGAGGCAGCACTGGCCTCAGCACGCATGGGTGCAAAAACCCTTCTGCTGACGCATAACGTGGAAACCCTCGGAGCCATGAGTTGCAACCCGGCCATCGGTGGCATCGGCAAAAGCCATCTGGTCAAGGAAATCGACGCCCTCGGCGGCGCGATGGCCATGGCCACCGATAAGGGCGGCATCCAGTTTCGCGTGTTGAACAGCCGCAAAGGCCCGGCCGTACGAGCGACCCGTGCGCAAGCCGACCGGATTTTGTACAAAGCCGCTGTCCGCGAAATTCTGGAAAACCAACCGAACCTGTGGATATTTCAACAAGCCGCTGACGACCTGATCGTCGAGCAGGAACAAGTACGCGGTGTTGTCACGCAAATGGGTCTGCGTTTCTTCGCTGATTCCGTTGTGCTGACTACTGGTACGTTCCTGGGCGGACTTATCCACATCGGTTTGCAGAATTTCTCTGGCGGTCGCGCCGGTGATCCGCCGTCGATCGCCCTGGCGCACCGTCTGCGTGAACTGCCGCTGCGTGTCGGTCGCCTGAAAACCGGTACGCCTCCGCGTATCGACGGCAAGTCTGTGGATTTCTCGGTGATGACCGAGCAACCGGGTGATACGCCGATCCCGGTGATGTCGTTCATGGGCAACAAGGAACAGCATCCACGTCAGGTCAGCTGCTGGATTACTCACACCAACGCCCGCACCCACGAAATCATCGCCGCGAACCTCGATCGTTCGCCGATGTATTCCGCGGCCGGCGAGATTGAAGGCATTGGTCCGCGTTATTGCCCTTCGATTGAAGACAAGATCCACCGCTTTGCCGACAAGGAAAGCCATCAGGTGTTCATCGAACCGGAAGGTCTGACCACCCATGAGCTGTATCCGAACGGGATATCCACAAGCCTGCCGTTCGACGTGCAATTGCAGATCGTGCAATCGATCCGCGGCATGGAAAACGCGCACATCGTGCGTCCGGGTTATGCGATCGAATACGACTACTTCGATCCGCGCGACCTGAAGTACAGCCTGGAAACCAAAGTTATCGGCGGTCTGTTCTTCGCTGGCCAGATCAACGGCACCACCGGTTACGAAGAAGCCGGCGCCCAGGGTTTGCTGGCCGGCGCGAACGCCGCGTTGCGTGCGAAAGGCAAAGAAGCCTGGTGCCCGCGTCGCGATGAAGCGTACATCGGAGTATTGGTCGACGACCTGATCACCCTCGGTACCCAAGAGCCGTACCGCATGTTCACTTCCCGTGCCGAATACCGCCTGATCCTGCGTGAGGACAACGCCGACCTGCGTCTGACCGAAAAAGGTCGCGAACTGGGTCTGGTCGATGACGCGCGTTGGGCAGCGTTCTGCAAGAAACGCGAAAGCATCGAACTCGAAGAACAGCGCCTGAAAAGCACTTGGGTTCGCCCGAATACGCAGCAGGGCGATGCGATTGCCGAGAAATTCGGCACGCCGCTGACTCACGAATACAACTTGCTCAACCTCTTGAGTCGTCCGGAAATCGACTACGCTGGTCTGGTCGAAGTGACCGGGCAGGGCGCCGAAGATCCACAGGTCGCCGAACAGGTCGAAATCAAGACCAAATACGCCGGTTACATCGACCGTCAACAGGACGAAATCGCCCGTCTGCGTGCAAGCGAAGACACGAAACTGCCTGTGGATATCGATTACACCAACATTTCCGGTCTCTCCAAGGAGATCCAGAGCAAGCTTGGCGCGACTCGTCCCGAGACGCTGGGCCAGGCTTCGCGGATCCCGGGTGTGACCCCGGCAGCGATTTCGCTGTTGATGATTCATTTGAAAAAACGCGGCGCGGGCCGTCAGTTGGAGCAAAGCGCTTGAGTTCTAAGGTCACTTCGCAACACGCCGAAGAGTTATCCACAGGAGCCCGCGAGCTCGGTGTCAATCTCACTGAAACCCAGCACGAATTGCTGCTGGGTTATCTGGCCCTGTTGATCAAATGGAACCAGGCCTACAACCTGACCGCCGTCCGCGATCCGGACGAAATGGTTTCCCGTCACTTGCTCGATAGCCTCAGCGTGATGTCGTTCATCGAAAACGGCCGCTGGCTGGACGTCGGTAGCGGCGGCGGCATGCCGGGGATCCCTTTGGCGATCCTGTATCCGGACTCGCAAGTGACCTGCCTGGACAGCAACGGCAAGAAAACCCGCTTCCTGACCCAGGTCAAACTCGAACTCAAACTGGATAACCTGCAAGTTATCCACAGTCGCGTCGAAGCGTTCCAGCCTGCACAGCCGTTCAACGGGATCATTTCCCGGGCGTTCAGCAGCATGGAGAACTTCACCAACTGGACTCGCCACCTTGGCGACGCCGATACACGCTGGCTGGCAATGAAGGGCGTCCATCCGGCCGATGAGCTGGTAGCATTGCCGGCAGACTTCAAACTCGATAGCGAACACGCCCTGGCCGTACCCGGTTGCCAAGGCCAACGCCATCTGCTGATACTGCGCCGCACGGCATGATTGGGAACACAAGCAAGAATGGCTAAGGTATTCGCGATAGCGAACCAGAAGGGTGGTGTGGGCAAGACCACCACCTGCATCAACCTCGCAGCATCCCTGGTCGCGACCAAGCGCCGGGTGCTGTTGATCGATCTCGATCCACAGGGCAACGCCACCATGGGTAGCGGTGTGGATAAACATGGCCTGGAAAACTCGGTCTACGACCTGCTGATCGGCGAATGCGATCTGGCCCAGGCCATGCACTACTCCGAACACGGTGGTTATCAACTGCTGCCGGCCAACCGCGATCTGACGGCGGCCGAAGTGGTGCTGCTGGAAATGCAGATGAAGGAAAGTCGTCTGCGCAGCGCGCTGGCGCCGATCCGTGAAAACTACGATTACATTCTGATCGACTGCCCGCCGTCGCTGTCGATGCTCACGCTGAACGCACTGGTCGCCGCTGACGGGGTGATTATCCCCATGCAGTGCGAGTACTTTGCGCTCGAAGGTTTGAGCGACCTTGTGGATAACATCAAGCGCATTGCCGAACTGCTGAACCCGAACCTGAAAGTCGAAGGCCTGCTGCGGACCATGTACGACCCGCGCCTGAGCCTGATGAACGATGTATCGGCCCAGCTCAAGGAACACTTCGGCGATCAGCTGTACGACACGGTGATCCCGCGCAACATCCGCCTGGCCGAAGCCCCGAGCTACGGTATGCCGGCGCTGGCCTACGACAAGCAATCGCGTGGCGCGCTGGCCTATCTGGCCCTGGCGGGCGAGATGGTTCGCCGTCAGCGCAAAAATTCACGCATCGCCGCTGCTCAGCCAACTTAAGGAATCCCCATGGCCGTCAAGAAACGAGGTCTCGGACGAGGACTGGATGCACTGCTGAGTGGTCCGACTGTCAGCTCGCTGGAAGAACAAGCGGCGCAGGCTGACAGCCGTGAGTTGCAGCACCTGCCACTGGACCTGTTGCAGCGCGGCAAGTATCAGCCACGCCGGGACATGGATCCGCAGGCGCTGGAAGAGCTGGCGCAGTCGATCAAGGCCCAGGGCGTGATGCAGCCGATCGTGGTTCGCCCGATTGGTGGTGGCCGCTTTGAAATCATCGCCGGTGAACGTCGCTGGCGTGCAAGCCAGCAGGCCGGGCAGGAAACCATCCCGGCCATGGTCCGTGATGTGCCGGATGAAACCGCGATCGCCATTGCGCTGATCGAGAACATCCAGCGCGAAGACCTGAATCCGATCGAAGAAGCGGTGGCCCTGCAGCGCTTGCAGCAGGAATTCCAGCTCACCCAGCAACAGGTCGCCGAGGCTGTGGGTAAGTCCCGCGTCACGGTGGCCAACCTGCTGCGCCTGATTGCGCTGCCGGAAGTCATCAAGACCATGCTGTCCCACGGCGACCTGGAAATGGGCCATGCCCGTGCATTGCTCGGTCTGCCGGACAATCAGCAGGTGGAAGGGGCGCGACATGTTGTCGCACGCGGTCTTACCGTGCGCCAGACTGAAGCACTGGTTCGTCAGTGGTTAAGTGGCAAACCCGAGCCCGTCGAACCCTCCAAACCCGACCCGGATATCGCTCGCCTCGAGCAACGTCTGGCCGAGCGCCTAGGCTCTGCGGTGCAGATCCGCCACGGGAAGAAGGGAAAGGGTCAGTTGGTGATCGGTTACAACTCTCTCGATGAGCTTCAGGGTGTGCTCGCACACATCCGCTGAAACAATTCCTCTTGTAGCGCGCAGTCGGAAATCACTACCTGACAGTTGAATAGGGGCAGAACCGCCCCTATACTCTGCGCGCATTTTGTCGGCACAAATTATGCCAAGTTATTGAATTTCGGCAGCCGACCATTGGAGAGCAATAGTGATGGAAACCCGCAAGCCAAACCGCCTGCCGTTCCATCGCCTGGCGGTTTTTCCGGTGTTAATGGCTCAATTTGTCATTTTGCTCATTGCCGCTTTGGCGCTCTGGCAATGGCACGGAGTCGTTGCCGGATACTCGGGACTTTGCGGAGGCCTGATAGCCTTGCTGCCCAATGTTTATTTCGCTCACAAGGCATTTCGGTTTTCCGGCGCCCGAGCAGCCCAGTCCATCGTCCGGTCGTTCTACGCCGGCGAGGCAGGCAAACTGATTTTGACGGCAGTGCTGTTTGCACTGGTGTTTGCAGGTGTGAAGCCACTGGCGCCGATTGCTGTATTCGGCGCCTTCGTGCTGACTCAGTCGGTCAGCTGGTTCGCTCCCCTGCTGATGAGAACAAGACTTTCGAGACCTTAGGGCGTTTGAGGCAACCATGGCAGAAACAACCGCTTCGGGCTATATCCAGCACCACTTGCAGAACCTGACCTTTGGTCAGCTACCCAACGGCGGCTGGGGCTTTGCCCACACCGCAGCAGAAGCCAAGGAAATGGGCTTCTGGGCTTTCCACGTCGATACCCTCGGCTGGTCGGTCGCGCTGGGTCTGATTTTCGTTCTTCTTTTCCGCATGGCGGCCAAGAAGGCGACTTCCGGTCAGCCAGGTGCACTGCAGAACTTCGTTGAAGTGCTGGTCGAATTCGTCGATGGCAGCGTGAAAGACAGCTTCCATGGCCGTAGCCCGGTGATTGCACCGCTGGCACTGACCATCTTCGTCTGGGTGTTCCTGATGAACGCCGTCGACCTGGTACCGGTCGACTGGATTCCTCAGCTGGCCATCCTGATTTCCGGCGATCACCACATCCCGTTCCGCGCCGTGTCGACTACCGACCCGAACGCGACCCTGGGCATGGCGTTCTCGGTTTTCGCACTGATCATTTTCTATAGCATCAAGGTCAAGGGCCTCGGCGGCTTCATCGGCGAGCTGACCCTGCACCCGTTCGGCAGCAAGAACATCTTCGTTCAGGCGCTGCTGATCCCGGTGAACTTCCTGCTGGAATTCGTGACCCTGATCGCCAAACCGATCTCTCTGGCTCTGCGTCTGTTCGGCAACATGTATGCCGGCGAGCTGGTGTTCATCCTGATCGCTGTGATGTTCGGCAGCGGCCTGCTCTGGCTCAGCGGCCTGGGCGTTGTTCTGCAGTGGGCGTGGGCTGTGTTCCACATCCTGATCATCACCCTGCAGGCGTTCATCTTCATGATGCTGACCATCGTCTACCTGTCGATGGCGCACGAAGAAAACCATTAAGACCAGTCTCGACTAGTCTGATGTCCTTCCCGGTAAAACGGGAAGGGGCTCCTCACGGGGCACCATGAAACGATTTGTTTTACCGCTTTAATCTAAAAAACCTAAACCATACGACGTAAAAGTCGGGAGGAAAGATGGAAACTGTAGTTGGTCTAACCGCTATCGCTGTTGCACTGTTGATCGGCCTGGGCGCACTGGGTACCGCAATTGGTTTCGGCCTGCTGGGCGGCAAGTTCCTGGAAGGCGCAGCGCGTCAGCCAGAAATGGTTCCAATGCTGCAAGTTAAAATGTTCATCGTTGCCGGTCTGCTCGACGCCGTAACCATGATCGGTGTTGGTATCGCTCTGTTCTTCACCTTTGCGAACCCGTTCGTTGGTCAAATCGCTGGCTAATCATTCGGATTTTCCGAGTGATTTGGTGTGATGGACAACGTAACTGCGAGGTGTTGGCGTGAACATTAATGCGACCCTGATTGGCCAGTCCGTTGCGTTCCTGATTTTTGTACTGTTCTGCATGAAGTTCGTATGGCCTCCGGTCATCGCAGCTCTGCACGAACGTCAAAAGAAGATCGCTGATGGTCTGGACGCTGCCAGCCGAGCAGCTCGCGACCTGGAGTTGGCCCAAGAGAAAGCGGGTCAGCAACTGCGCGAAGCGAAAGCTCAGGCAGCTGAAATCATCGAGCAAGCCAAGAAACGCGGTAACCAGATTGTCGAAGAGGCCGTTGAAAAGGCCCGCGTCGACGCTGACCGTGTGAAGGTTCAGGCTCAAGCCGAGATCGAACAGGAACTGAACAGTGTCAAAGACAAGCTGCGCGCCCAAGTGGGCTTGCTGGCTGTCGGCGGCGCCGAGAAGATCCTGGGTGCCACAATCGATCAAAACGCGCACGCAGAGCTGGTTAACCAACTGGCTGCTGAAATCTAAGCGAGGGCGATCATGGCAGAACTGACCACGTTGGCCCGACCTTACGCTAAGGCGGCCTTCGAGCACGCTCAGGCCCACCAGCAACTGGCCAATTGGTCAGCCATGCTCGGCCTGGCTGCAGCGGTGTCGCAAGACGACACCATGCAGCGCGTGCTCAAGGCCCCGCGACTGACGAGCGCAGAAAAGGCCGCCACGTTCATTGACGTGTGCGGCGACAAGTTTGATGCCAAGGCACAGAACTTCATCAATGTCGTTGCCGAAAACGACCGTCTCCCGCTTCTGCCGGAGATTGCTGCTCTGTTCGACCTGTACAAGGCCGAACAAGAGAAATCGGTAGACGTTGAAGTGACCAGTGCTTTTGCATTGAACCAAGAACAGCAAGACAAACTCGCCAAGGTTCTCAGTGCACGACTCAACCGGGAAGTGCGCCTGCAAGTTGCGGAGGATGCTGCCCTTATAGGTGGTGTCGTTATCCGCGCCGGCGACCTGGTTATCGATGGCTCGATTCGCGGCAAAATCGCGAAACTTGCCGAAGCATTGAAATCTTGAGTTTGAAGGGGCAGCAGAGCAATGCAGCAACTCAATCCTTCCGAAATAAGTGAAATTATCAAGGGCCGCATCGACAAGCTCGATGTGACCTCCCAAGCCCGTAACGAAGGCACTGTCGTCAGCGTATCTGACGGCATCGTGCGGATTCACGGTCTGGCCGACGTCATGTACGGCGAGATGATCGAGTTTCCGGGCGGCGTCTACGGTATGGCCCTCAACCTGGAGCAAGACTCCGTAGGTGCCGTTGTATTGGGCTCCTACCAGTCTCTGGCTGAAGGCATGAGCGCCAAGTGCACCGGCCGCATCCTCGAAGTTCCGGTTGGTAAGGAACTGCTGGGTCGCGTTGTCGACGCACTGGGTAACCCTGTTGACGGCAAAGGTCCGCTGAACAACACCTTGACCGACGCGGTCGAGAAAGTTGCTCCAGGCGTGATCTGGCGTAAGTCGGTAGACCAGCCTGTACAGACTGGCTACAAGGCTGTCGATGCCATGATCCCTGTCGGCCGTGGCCAGCGTGAGCTGATCATCGGTGACCGTCAGATCGGTAAGACCGCTCTGGCGATCGACGCGATCATCAACCAGAAAGACAGCGGCATTTTCTGCGTCTACGTTGCAATCGGTCAGAAACAATCGACCATCGCCAACGTGGTTCGCAAGCTGGAAGAAAACGGCGCCCTGGCCAACACGATCATCGTGGCTGCCAGTGCTTCGGAATCTCCTGCGCTGCAATTCCTGGCACCGTACTCCGGTTGCACCATGGGTGAATTCTTCCGCGACCGCGGTGAAGACGCGCTGATCGTTTATGACGATCTGTCCAAGCAAGCAGTGGCTTACCGCCAGATTTCCCTGCTGCTGCGCCGTCCACCAGGCCGTGAAGCTTACCCAGGCGACGTGTTCTATCTCCACTCCCGTCTGCTGGAGCGCGCATCCCGCGTTTCGGAAGAATACGTAGAGAAGTTCACCAACGGCGCAGTGACCGGCAAAACCGGTTCCCTGACCGCACTGCCGATCATCGAAACCCAGGCTGGCGACGTTTCCGCGTTCGTTCCGACCAACGTGATTTCCATCACCGACGGTCAGATCTTCCTGGAATCGGCCATGTTCAACTCGGGCATCCGCCCTGCAGTGAACGCCGGTGTTTCGGTATCCCGTGTGGGTGGTGCCGCTCAGACCAAGATCATCAAGAAGCTGTCCGGTGGTATCCGTACCGCTCTGGCTCAGTACCGTGAACTGGCGGCATTCGCCCAGTTCGCTTCTGACCTGGACGAAGCGACCCGTAAGCAACTTGAGCATGGTCAGCGCGTTACCGAGCTGATGAAGCAGAAGCAATACGCACCAATGTCGATCGCTGACATGGCGCTGTCGCTGTATGCCGCTGAGCGTGGGTTCCTGACTGACGTTGAAATCGCCAAGATCGGCAGCTTCGAACAAGCGCTGATTGCTTTCTTCAACCGCGATCACGCCGATTTGATGGCGAAGATCAACGTGAAGGGTGACTTCAATGACGAAATCGACGCTGGCATGAAAGCCGGTATCGAGAAGTTCAAGGCCACCCAAACCTGGTAAGCCGCAGCGGGAGCCGCAAGGCTCCCGCTTGCTAACCTGATAGGTGTTACATGGCAGGCGCAAAAGAGATTCGCAGTAAGATTGCGAGCATCAAAAGCACGCAAAAGATTACCAGCGCCATGGAAAAAGTGGCGGTCAGCAAAATGCGCAAGGCACAAATGCGCATGGCTGCTAGCCGTCCTTATGCGGAGCGTATCCGCCAGGTAATTGGGCATCTGGCCAACGCCAACCCGGAATACCGCCACCCGTTCATGATCGACCGCGCCATCAAGCGCGTTGGTTATGTCGTAGTGAGCAGTGACCGTGGTCTGTGCGGCGGCTTGAACACCAACCTGTTCAAGGCCCTGGTCAAGGACATGGCGGTAAACCGCGAAAACGGCGTCGAGATTGATCTGTGTGTCGTTGGTAGCAAGGGGGCGGCCTTTTTCCGCAACTTCGGCGGTAACGTCGTTGCAGCTATCAGCCACCTGGGTGAAGAGCCGTCGATCAATGATCTGATCGGCAGCGTCAAGGTGATGCTGGATGCTTATCTGGACGGCCGTATTGACCGCCTGTCCGTGGTATCCAACAAGTTCATCAACACCATGACGCAACAGCCTACCGTGGAGCAGTTGATTCCACTGGTGGCAACCCCGGATCAAGAACTCAAGCACCACTGGGACTATCTCTACGAACCGGATGCCAAGGAGCTGCTGGACGGCTTGATGGTCCGTTACGTGGAGTCGCAGGTCTACCAGGCGGTGGTCGAGAACAACGCGGCTGAACAAGCTGCGCGGATGATCGCGATGAAGAACGCTACCGACAACGCCGGTGATTTGATCAGCGATTTGCAGCTGATCTACAACAAGGCGCGTCAGGCTGCGATCACCCAAGAGATCTCGGAAATCGTCGGCGGCGCTGCCGCGGTTTAACGGTTCAAATATTCAGAGGATCCAGCTATGAGTAGCGGACGTATCGTTCAAATCATCGGCGCCGTTATCGACGTGGAATTTCCACGCGACAGCGTACCGAGCATCTACAACGCGCTGACAGTTCAAAGCGCGGCCGCAACCACTCTGGAAGTTCAGCAACAGCTGGGCGACGGCGTGGTTCGCACCATTGCGATGGGTTCCACCGAGGGCTTGAAGCGCGGTCTGGAAGTTACCGATTCTGGCGCAGCCATCTCCGTACCGGTCGGTAAAGCGACCCTGGGCCGGATCATGGACGTCCTCGGTAACCCGATCGACGAAGCTGGCCCGATCGACACCGACGAGCGTTGGGGCATTCACCGTCCAGCGCCTTCGTTCGCTGAACAGGCAGGCGGCAACGACCTGCTGGAAACCGGCATCAAGGTTATCGACCTGGTTTGCCCGTTTGCCAAAGGCGGTAAAGTCGGTCTGTTCGGTGGTGCCGGTGTAGGCAAAACCGTAAACATGATGGAACTGATCCGTAACATCGCCATCGAGCACAGCGGTTATTCCGTGTTCGCCGGTGTGGGTGAGCGTACTCGTGAGGGTAACGACTTCTACCACGAGATGAAGGACTCCAACGTTCTGGACAAAGTGGCACTGGTTTACGGTCAGATGAACGAGCCGCCGGGAAACCGTCTGCGCGTAGCACTGACCGGCCTGACCATGGCCGAGAAGTTCCGTGACGAAGGTAACGACGTTCTGCTGTTCGTCGACAACATCTATCGTTACACCCTGGCCGGTACTGAAGTATCCGCACTGCTGGGCCGTATGCCTTCGGCAGTAGGTTACCAGCCGACCCTGGCTGAAGAGATGGGCGTTCTGCAAGAACGTATCACTTCGACCAAGGAAGGTTCGATCACTTCGATCCAAGCGGTATACGTACCTGCGGACGACTTGACTGACCCGTCGCCAGCGACCACGTTTGCTCACTTGGACGCCACCGTCGTTCTGTCCCGTGACATCGCTTCCCTGGGTATCTACCCAGCGGTAGACCCACTGGACTCGACTTCGCGTCAGCTGGACCCGAACGTGATCGGCAACGATCACTACGAGACCGCTCGTGGTGTTCAGTACGTGCTGCAGCGTTACAAAGAACTGAAGGACATCATCGCGATCCTGGGTATGGACGAGCTGTCGGAAGCCGACAAGCAGTTGGTAAACCGTGCTCGTAAGATCCAGCGTTTCTTGTCGCAGCCGTTCTTCGTGGCTGAAGTCTTCACCGGTGCTTCGGGTAAATACGTTTCCCTGAAAGACACCATTGCTGGCTTCAAAGGCATCCTCAACGGTGACTACGACCACCTGCCAGAACAAGCGTTCTACATGGTTGGCGGCATCGAAGAAGCGATCGAGAAAGCCAAGAAACTGTAATCCCGGCGCCCGGCAACGGGCGCTCATTTAGGTTGAGGCAATCAGATGGCTATGACAGTCCATTGCGATATCGTCAGCGCGGAAGGAGAAATCTTTTCCGGCCTGGTCGAGATGGTGATTGCGCACGGTGCTCTGGGTGATCTTGGTATCGCTCTGGGCCACGCGCCGCTGATCACGAATCTCAAGCCGGGTCCGATCCGCCTGATCAAGCAAGGCGGGGAAGCCGAGGTGTTCTACATCTCCGGTGGTTTCCTCGAGGTTCAGCCGAACATGGTCAAGGTGCTTGCCGATACCGTGCAACGTGCCGCCGACCTGGATGAAGCTCAGGCTCAAGCAGCTCTCAAGGCTGCCGAAGCTGCTCTGCATGAGAAGAGCGCAGATTTCGACTACGGAGCTGCGTCCGCACGTCTGGCCGAGGCTGCAGCTCAGCTGCGCACCGTCCAGCAGATCCGCAAGAAGTTTGGCGGTTAATCCGTCAGCCACTTGTTGTGCGATTGATAAAAAAGGGTAGCCTCGGCTACCCTTTTTTCTTTTCCGACTTTCAAAAACCCGGTCGCAGTTGCTGACCACCCAGGATTGGTAGCCAGTCATGTCTCTTGAAATCGTTATCCTCGCGGCCGGTCAAGGCACCCGTATGCGTTCGGCACTGCCGAAAGTGCTGCACCCGATTGCCGGTGACTCGATGCTCGGCCATGTTATCCACAGTGCCCGTCAACTTGATCCCCAGCGCATTCACGTGGTCATCGGCCATGGCGCCGATGTGGTGCGCGAGCGGCTGGCCGCCGATGATCTCAATTTCGTGTTGCAGGACAAGCAGTTGGGCACCGGCCATGCGACTGCCCAGGCAGTGCCGTTCATCACCGCCGACACTGTTCTGATTCTCTATGGTGACGTGCCGCTGATCGAAGTCGAAACCCTGCAGCGTCTGCTCAAGCACGTTGTGCCAGGGCAGATGGGGTTGTTGACCGTCGAACTGGACGACCCGACCGGTTATGGCCGCATCGTGCGTGATGCCAGCGGCAAGGTCGCGGCGATTGTCGAGCACAAGGATGCCAGCGAAGCACAGCGCGCGATCACTGAAGGCAATACCGGCATTCTCGCGGTACCTGCCAGCCATCTGGCTGACTGGATGGGTCGCCTGTCGAACAACAACGCCCAGGGCGAGTATTACCTGACCGACGTGATTGAAATGGCGGTCGGTGATGGCCTGGTGGTTGCGACCGAGCAGCCCCATGATCCGATGGAAGTGCAGGGTGCCAACGATCGCAAACAACTGTCCGAACTGGAGCGCCACTATCAGTTGCGCGCTGGCCGTCGTCTGATGGCTCAGGGTGTGACCCTGCGTGACCCGGCGCGGTTTGACGTGCGTGGTGAAGTGACCGCCGGTCGCGATGTGCTGATCGACGTCAACGTCATTCTCGAAGGCAAGGTGGTCATCGAAGACGACGTGGTGATCGGCCCGAACTGTGTGATCAAGGACAGTACTCTGCGCAAAGGCGTGGTGATCAAGGCCAACAGTCATATCGAAGGTGCAGTGCTCGGTGAAGGCAGCGATGCCGGCCCGTTTGCACGCCTGCGCCCGGGCACCGTGCTGGAGGCTCGCGCCCATGTGGGTAACTTTGTCGAACTGAAAAACGCCCGCATGGGCGAGGGCGCCAAGGCCGGACACCTGACCTATCTGGGCGATGCCGAGATAGGTGCCCGCACCAACATCGGCGCCGGCACCATCACCTGCAACTACGATGGTGCGAACAAGTGGAAAACCGTGTTGGGCGAAGATGTGTTCATCGGCTCCAACAACTCGCTGGTGGCGCCTGTGGATATCTCCGCGGGTGCAACCACCGCAGCCGGTTCGACCATTACCCAGAATGTGGATAACGCTCAGTTGGCCGTCGGCCGTGCGCGGCAGAAGAACATCGATGGCTGGAAACGGCCGGAGAAGATCAAGAAGAGCTGAGTTATCCACAGCGCTTCAATCTGAAAAATCGCTGCCTAAGGGCAGCGATTTTTTTTCATCCCCGTCTTGACGGTTTTGCTGCGATAGGTTTTGATTGCTTTCATTATCTTTCGAATCGAAACTTAGCGCGCCATGTCGAAACGCAACACACCCCAACGTCGCCACAACATTCTGGCCTTGCTCAATGAGCAGGGCGAAGTCAGTGTCGACGAGCTCGCCAAGCGTTTCGAAACCTCGGAAGTTACGATTCGCAAGGATCTGGCCGCACTGGAAAGCCATGGTCTGCTACTGCGCCGTTATGGCGGAGCGATCACCATGCCCCAGGAACTGGTGGCCGACGCCAGTCAGAACGTTTCCAAATACAAACAGGCGATTGCCCGTGCGGCGGTCAGCCGTATTCGCGAACACGCCCGCATCATCATCGACAGCGGCAGCACCACGGCCGCGATGATTCCCGAGCTCGGCCAGCAGCCGGGTCTGGTGGTGATGACCAACTCCCTGCACGTCGCCAACGCCTTGAGCGAACTCGAACACGAACCAGTCCTGCTGATGACCGGTGGTACCTGGGATCCCCATTCGGAATCCTTTCAGGGCCAGGTCGCCGAGCAGGTACTACGCTCTTACGACTTCGATCAGTTGTTTATCGGTGCCGATGGCATCGATCTGGTGCGTGGCACCACCACGTTCAATGAACTGCTCGGCCTGAGCCGGGTGATGGCGGAAGTGGCGCGGGAAGTGATCGTGATGGTCGAGGCCGACAAGATCGGCCGCAAGATTCCAAACCTGGAGCTGCCGTGGAGCAGTGTCCATACCCTAATCACCGATGATCGCCTGCCGCAGGAGGCACGGGATCAGATTCAGGCTCGCGGTATCAATTTGATTTGCGCGACGGTCAGTCAGGAGAAATAAGCATGTGTGGAATTGTCGGCGCGGTAGCTGAACGTAACATCACCGCCATCCTGGTCGAAGGCCTCAAGCGCCTCGAATACCGGGGTTATGACAGTGCCGGTGTGGCGGTGTACACCAATGACGGCACGCTGGAACGCACCCGTCGCGTGGGTAAGGTCAGCGAACTGGACGCAGCCCTGGCGGAACATCCGCTGATTGGCCGTCTCGGTATCGCCCACACCCGCTGGGCAACCCATGGCGCGCCGAGCGAACGCAACGCCCACCCGCATTTCTCCGGCAACGTCGCGGTGGTGCACAACGGCATCATCGAAAATCATGAAGCGCTGCGTGAGCAACTCAAGGCGCAGGGTTACGTGTTCTCTTCCGACACCGACACCGAAGTCATCGCCCACCTGCTGACTGAAAAACTCAAGGCGCTGCCGGACCTTTCCGACGCCCTGAAGGCGACGGTCAAGGAACTGCATGGCGCCTACGGTCTGGCGGTTATCCACGCGCTGCAACCGGATCGCCTGGTCGCGGCTCGCAGCGGCAGCCCGCTGGTGATCGGTCTGGGTCTGGGCGAAAACTTCCTCGCTTCCGACCAACTGGCCCTGCGTCAGGTCACCGACCGTTTCATGTACCTGGAAGAGGGCGATATCGCCGAAATCCAGCGTGACAAGGTGCAGATCTGGGACGTGACCGGCAAAGCCGTCGAGCGCCAGACCGTGCAGTACACCGACGGTGCCGAAGCCGCCGACAAAGGCGAGTTCCGCCACTACATGCTCAAGGAAATCCACGAGCAGCCATCCGTGGTGCAACGCACGCTGGAAGGTCGATTGAGCTCGGATCAGGTGCTGGTGCAGGCGTTCGGCCCGCAGGCCGCCGAGCTGTTCGCCAAGGTGCGCAATGTGCAGATCGTGGCGTGCGGCACCAGTTATCACGCCGGCATGGTTGCCCGTTACTGGCTCGAAGAGCTGGCGGGGATTCCGTGCCAGGTCGAAGTTGCCAGTGAGTTCCGCTACCGCAAGGTGGTGGTGCAGCCGGATACACTGTTCGTCACCATCTCCCAGTCCGGCGAAACCGCCGACACCCTGGCCGCCCTGCGCAACGCCAAGGAGCTGGGTTTCCTGGGCAGCCTGGCAATCTGCAACGTCGGCATCAGTTCGCTGGTGCGCGAATCCGACCTGACCCTGCTGACCCAGGCCGGTCGCGAAATCGGCGTGGCCTCGACCAAGGCGTTCACCACGCAACTGGTCGGCCTGTTGCTGCTGACCCTGTCCTTGGGTCAGGTCCGCGGCACTCTGGAAAAAGGCGTTGAAGCCCGACTGGTCGAAGAATTGCGTCGCCTGCCAACTCGCCTGGGCGAAGCGCTGGCCATGGACAGCACCGTGGAAAAAATCGCCGAACTGTTCGCCGACAAGAACCACACCCTGTTCCTCGGTCGTGGTGCGCAATACCCGGTAGCGATGGAAGGGGCGCTGAAGCTCAAGGAAATCTCTTACATCCACGCCGAAGCCTATCCGGCCGGCGAACTGAAGCATGGCCCGCTGGCGCTTGTGGATAACGACATGCCGGTGGTGACCGTGGCGCCGAACAACGAACTGCTCGAGAAGCTCAAGTCCAACCTGCAGGAAGTCCGTGCACGTGGCGGCGAACTGATCGTGTTCGCTGACGAAAAGGCCGGTATGACCAACGGCGAAGGCACCCACGTGGTGCAGATGCCACACATCCACGACATCCTGTCGCCGATCCTCTACACCATCCCGCTGCAACTGCTGTCGTATTACGTCGCGGTGCTCAAAGGCACTGACGTGGACCAGCCGCGCAACCTGGCGAAGTCGGTGACGGTGGAATAAGTTATCCACATGGGTAACCCGCAATAAGCGGTCACAACCTGGAGGCCCATTGGGGCCTCCAGGTTGTGGCATGTTCCCCACTTTTTGTTACCGAACACCCCAGCAAGGCGCAACGCCACGCTTCTTTAACAGTCTCCCGCCGCTCAAAACACTCCCTGTAAAAAAAACTGAAATACGCCGCAACCCTTGATTTTGGCGCTCTCCAGCCATGTCTGCAGTTCTTGTTGGATAGCTTCTCAGCAAGTTGGCCGTTCAATTGCATATGCTTGTATGTACAAGTAAAGACGTATGCATACGAGTTGAAAGAAACCGAGCATCACGTCCACTGATTCGCTTGTCGCGCCAAGGGGCGCACAAGCCGCTTGCCCATCGCCAGGGTTGGTTTGAATTGATCGCTGAGGAGTCTTTTTCGTGACTGACAACAACCGTACCAAATTCCGTGACGTTGAAATCCGCGCTGCCCGCGGCAACAAGCTGACCGCCAAGAGCTGGCTGACCGAAGCGCCGCTGCGCATGCTGATGAACAACCTCGACCCGGAAGTGGCCGAGAACCCGAAAGAACTGGTGGTCTACGGTGGCATCGGCCGCGCTGCGCGCAACTGGGAGTGCTACGACAAGATCGTCGAAAGCCTGACCAACCTGAACGACGACGAGACCCTGCTGGTGCAATCCGGCAAGCCGGTCGGTGTGTTCAAGACCCACAGCAATGCGCCGCGCGTACTGATCGCCAACTCCAACCTGGTGCCGCACTGGGCGACCTGGGAACACTTCAACGAACTGGACGCCAAGGGCCTGGCCATGTACGGCCAGATGACCGCCGGCAGCTGGATCTACATCGGCAGCCAGGGCATCGTCCAGGGGACTTACGAAACCTTCGTCGAAGCCGGTCGCCAGCATTACAACTCCAACCTCAAGGGCCGCTGGGTCCTGACCGCCGGCCTCGGTGGCATGGGTGGCGCCCAGCCACTGGCTGCAACATTGGCCGGTGCTTGCTCGCTGAACATCGAATGCCAGCAGGTGAGCATCGATTTCCGCCTGAAAAGCCGCTACGTCGACGAGCAGGCCAAAGACCTCGACGACGCGCTGGCGCGCATCACCAAGTACACCAAAGAAGGCAAGGCGATCTCCATCGCGCTGCTGGGCAACGCTGCGGAAATCCTCCCGGAACTGGTCCGTCGCGGTGTGCGTCCGGACATGGTCACCGACCAGACCAGCGCCCACGACCCGCTCAACGGCTACCTGCCGGCCGGCTGGACCTGGGACGAATACCGCGCCCGCGCCAAGACCGAACCGGCCGCTGTGATCAAAGCCGCCAAGCAATCGATGGCGGTGCACGTCAAGGCGATGCTGGACTTCCAGAAGCAAGGCATCCCGACCTTCGACTACGGCAACAACATCCGCCAGATGGCTCAGGAAGAGGGCGTCGAGAATGCCTTCGACTTCCCGGGTTTCGTTCCGGCCTATATCCGTCCGCTGTTCTGCCGTGGCATCGGCCCGTTCCGCTGGGCGGCGCTGTCGGGTGATCCGCAGGACATCTACAAGACCGACGCCAAGGTCAAAGAGCTGATCCCGGACGACGCGCACCTGCACAACTGGCTGGACATGGCCCGCGAGCGCATCAGCTTCCAGGGTCTGCCGGCACGTATCTGCTGGGTCGGCCTGGGCCAACGCGCCAAGCTCGGTCTGGCGTTCAACGAAATGGTTCGTCGCGGCGAATTGTCGGCACCGATCGTGATCGGTCGCGACCACCTCGACTCCGGCTCGGTCTCCAGCCCGAACCGCGAAACCGAATCGATGCAGGATGGTTCCGATGCCGTCTCCGACTGGCCACTGCTCAACGCCCTACTGAACACCGCGAGCGGCGCGACCTGGGTGTCGCTGCACCACGGCGGTGGCGTCGGCATGGGCTTCTCCCAGCACTCGGGCATGGTGATCGTCTGTGACGGCACCGACGAAGCGGCCGAGCGTATCGCTCGCGTACTGCACAACGACCCGGGCACCGGTGTGATGCGCCACGCCGATGCCGGTTACCAGATCGCCATCGACTGCGCCAAGGAGCAGGGCTTGAACCTGCCAATGATTACTTCGGTTAAAGGAGCCTGAACATGACTGCACTGAACCTGATCCCTGGCCAACTGAGCCTGTCCCAACTGCGTGACGTCTACCAGAACCCGGTCAAGCTGACCCTCGATTACAGCGCTGCTGCGCAGATCGAAGCTAGCGTCGCCTGCGTCGAGCAAATCCTCGCCGAGAACCGCACTGCCTACGGCATCAACACCGGTTTCGGCCTGCTGGCCTCGACCCGCATCGCCAGCGAAGACCTGGAAAACCTCCAGCGCTCGCTGGTGCTGTCCCATGCCGCTGGCGTTGGTCAGCCGATCAGCGATGAGCTGGTGCGTTTGATCATGGTGCTCAAGGTCAACAGCCTGAGCCGTGGTTTCTCCGGCATCCGCCGCGTGGTGATCGATGCGCTGATCGCCCTGATCAATGCCGAGGTTTACCCGCACATTCCGTTGAAAGGTTCAGTAGGCGCATCCGGCGACCTCGCGCCATTGGCGCACATGTCGCTGGTGCTGCTGGGTGAGGGCAAGGCGCGTTACAAGGGTGAGTGGATGGAAGCGACCGAGGCGCTGAAAGTCGCCGGTCTGACCCCGCTGACGTTGGCGGCGAAAGAAGGTCTGGCGCTGCTCAATGGCACTCAGGTTTCTACGGCATTCGCGCTGCGCGGTCTGTTCGAAGGTGAAGACCTGTTTGCCGGTGCACTGGCGCTGGGCGGTCTGACGGTGGAAGCGGTGCTCGGTTCGCGCTCGCCGTTCGACGCGCGTATCCACGCTGCCCGTGGCCAGAAAGGCCAGATCGACACCGCTGCTGCCTATCGCGATCTGCTCGGCGAGCGCAGCGAAGTCTCCGACTCGCACCAGAACTGCGAAAAGGTTCAGGACCCGTACTCGCTGCGCTGCCAGCCGCAAGTCATGGGCGCTTGCCTGACTCAGTTCCGTCAGGCTGCCGAGGTGTTGGTTATCGAGGCCAACGCCGTGTCGGATAACCCATTGGTATTTGCGGCCGAAGGCGACGTGATTTCCGGTGGCAACTTCCACGCCGAACCAGTGGCCATGGCCGCTGACAACATGGCTTTAGCCATCGCCGAAATCGGTTCCCTGAGCGAGCGTCGCATCTCGCTGATGATGGACAAGCACATGTCGCAACTGCCGCCGTTCCTGGTGGCCAATGGCGGGGTGAACTCCGGTTTCATGATCGCCCAAGTGACTGCGGCCGCCCTGGCCAGCGAGAACAAGGCGCTGGCTCATCCGCATTCGGTGGACAGCCTGCCAACCTCCGCCAACCAGGAAGACCACGTGTCGATGGCCCCGGCTGCCGGCAAGCGGCTGTGGGAAATGGCCGAAAACACCCGCGGGATTCTCGCGGTGGAATGGCTGGCGGCGGCGCAAGGTCTGGACCTGCGCAACGGCCTGAAGACCTCGACCAAACTGGAACAGGCCCGGGCGATTCTGCGTCGCGAAGTGCCGTTCTACGAGAAGGACCGCTTCTTCGCGCCGGACATCAATGCAGCGACCGAGCTGCTGGCTTCGCGGACGCTGAATGAGTTGGTTCCGGCGAACTTGCTGCCGAGTCTGTAAGTGCCTCATCGCCAACAGGCTGTCTTCCACTCTGCGTGGAGGCCGGCCTGTTGGCGTTTCGATTTTTGCGTCGAATAACAATAAATAAGGACGAAAAATGCAGCAGCCAGCAAAAGGTTTGAAACGCGGGCTTTCGGCCCGACACATTCGCTTCATGGCCCTGGGATCCGCAATCGGTACCGGGTTGTTCTACGGTTCTGCCTCGGCCATCCAGATGGCCGGTCCTGCGGTTCTGCTCGCTTACCTGATCGGTGGCGCGGCGGTGTTCATGGTCATGCGCGCCCTGGGCGAGATGGCGGTGCACAACCCGGTCGCCGGCTCGTTCGGGCATTACGCGAGCACCTATCTCGGCCCGATGGCGGGCTTCATCCTCGGTTGGACCTACGCGTTCGAAATGGTCATCGTCGGCATGGCCGATGTGACGGCGTTCGGCATCTACATGGGCTTCTGGTTTCCGGAAGTCTCGCGCTGGATCTGGGTGCTGGGCATCGTTTCGGTGGTCGGCGGCCTGAACCTGTGCAACGTCAAAGTCTTCGGTGAAATGGAGTTCTGGCTGTCGTTGCTCAAGGTCGCGGCTATCGTCGCGATGATCCTCGGCGGCTTCGGCATCATGTTGTTCGGCATCAGCACCGCCCCCGGGCAGGCGACCGATATCAGCAACCTGTGGACCCAGGGCGGCTTCATGCCCAATGGCGTGGGTGGCCTGATCGCCTCGTTTGCGGTGGTGATGTTTGCCTTCGGTGGTATCGAAATCATCGGTGTGACCGCCGGTGAAGCCAAGGACCCGCACCGTGTGCTGCCCAAGGCGATCAACGCCGTGCCGCTGCGCATCCTGCTGTTTTATGTGCTGACGATGTTGGTGCTGATGTCGATCTTCCCGTGGCAGCAGATTGGCAGCCAGGGTAGCCCGTTCGTGCAGATTTTCGACCACCTGGGCATCAGCTCGGCGGCCACGATTCTGAACATTGTGGTGATCTCGGCGGCGGTGTCGGCCATCAACAGCGACATCTTCGGTGCGGGCCGCATGATGTACGGCCTGGCGCAGCAAGGGCATGCGCCGAAAGGCTTCGCGCGCCTGTCACGCAATGGCGTGCCGTGGCTGACGGTGATTGTGATGAGCTGCGCGCTGTTGCTGGGCGTGTTGCTGAACTACCTGATCCCGGAAAACGTGTTCCTGCTGATCGCTTCCATCGCGACCTTCGCCACGGTGTGGGTCTGGCTGATGATTCTGTTCACCCAGGTGGCCATGCGTCGTTCCATGACGGCCGAGCAGGTGGCGCAACTGAAATTCCCGGTACCGTTCTGGCCGTATGCGCCGATGGCGGCGATTGCCTTCATGCTGTTCGTGTTCGGCGTGCTGGGTTACTTCCCGGACACCCAGGCAGCGCTGATCGTCGGCGTGGTCTGGATCGTGTTGCTGGTGCTGGCTTATCTGACGTGGGTCAAACCGGCGGCCGGGCAGGCTGCGCGGGTGACCAGCGATCAGCCGGTTTCTCAGCCTTGATCTGATCGAAGGGGGCGCCCGGGATATACCGGCGCCCCCTTCACGCATCACTTCTTCGGCGATTTGCTGCCGTTGGGGATGTGCAGGTAAGACATCACGCTTTCGGTCAGCTCGGTCGCCAGTTTGACCGCTTCCTTGTTGCGCGCCATCACGCCTGCGACCAGTCCCTCGATCAATGCCAGCATGGCCACGTTGGAGCTGGTCAGCACCGGATGATCGCAGGGTGCAAACAGCACATGCTCGGCAATGCTGGTGAGCGGCGAGGCCGGTGAGTCGGTGATCGCCAGTACCGACGCGCCGCGTTGGTTGGCGAATCGGGCGAGTTGCAGGGTGTCGAGGGAATAACGCGGCAGGGAAATCGCCAGCAACACATCCTGATCGGTGATCGCGGCCAGTCGGTACGCGGCGTTTTCGTTGCCGCCCTCCATGCTGATGGCGGTGGCGTCGGCGCAGAACGGCATCAGGGTCGAGGCGGCGAGGCCGGCGAAGTAGACGCTGTTGCCGAATCCGAGGATGTAGATCTTGCGCGCAGTGGTCAGCCGGGTGACGAACGCTTCGAAGGCCTCGGCGTGGTTGTTGGTCGCCGCCGTGGCCAGGTTGCTGCTGGCGCTCTCGATCTGTTCATGCAGGCCGAACGCTCCGCCCGGACGATGAGCCAGTTCATTACGCAGCTTGTCGACCGGCGACACCATCTGCTGCAACGTCGCTACCAGTTCAGCCCTCATGCCCATGTAGCCACCGAGGTCCATCGCCTTGGCCAGTCGGTTGACGGCGGCGGGCGAGGTCGATGTTTCGTGGGCCATTTCCTCGATCGTCAGCGTCGCGGCTTTCAGCGGATGACGCAGGATGAAGTCAGCCACCTTGCGCAGCGACGGCGGCAGATCGGCAACGATTTCCGCCAGTTTGCGCATGACCGGTGCGGCGTAGACCGTGGTGTCTTTCGATGGGCTGGGCATATCCGGATCAACAGTTCCTGAAAGTGAGAGAAGGGCTGCGCCTGACAAGGTTGGCTGGAGTGTATCCGAAGCCAACCGTTGCAGGACAACGCCGAGCGAAGCGGTCGGGCTTACTTCAGGCTCCCGGCCAGAAACTGCTGGAGGCGTTCTGACTGCGGATTGACCAGCACTTCACGTGGATCTCCGCGCTCCTCGACCAGCCCTTTGTGCAGGAACACCAGTTGGTTGGAGACCTCGCGGGCGAAGCCCATTTCGTGGGTCACGACCACCATGGTACGACCCTCCTGGGCGAGGTCCTGCATGACCCGCAGCACTTCGCCCACGAGTTCGGGATCGAGCGCCGAAGTCGGTTCGTCGAACAGCATCACTTCCGGTTCCATGGCCAGTGCGCGGGCAATCGCCACGCGCTGCTGTTCGCCACCCGACATGTGGGCGGGCCAGGCATCCTTGCGATGCGCCACGCCGACTTTGTTCAAATAGTGCTCGGCCTTTTCCCGGGCCTCTTTCTTGCCCACGCCCAGTACATGCACCGGGGCTTCCATGACGTTTTCCAGGGCGCTCATGTGCGACCACAGGTTGAAATGCTGAAACACCATCGACAACCGTGAGCGCATGCGTTGCAACTGCCGGGGTTCGGCTGCCTTGAGCCCGCCCAGTTTGTTCGCCACCAGTTTCAGCGGTTCGCCATTGAGCACGATGCTGCCGGCGTTGGGTTGTTCCAGCAGGTTGATGCAACGCAGGAAGGTGCTTTTGCCTGACCCGCTGGAGCCGATGATGCTGATCACGTCGCCAGCCTGGGCCTGCAGGGACACGCCCTTGAGCACCTGGTGGGCGCCGTAGCTTTTGTGCAGGTCCTGAATTTCAAGTTTGTACATGGTGTGAACTCTCTGGCATCAGTCGCTGAGCAAGCGGCCTTGGCGAATAGGGGTGAAACCGGCGACCTTGGCCAGCCACAGACCGGGTTGGGCAAAGCGCAGGCGTTCGCGGGCATAGAGCACGCCGTCGGTGCAGGCGCGGACGATGCTGTGACGGTCGTTGAGCGGATCATGGACTTCGAAAAGAGGATCGCCGACCTTGACCCGCGCCCCCAGCGGTTGCAGGAAACTGACCACGCCCGGGTGCGGCGCACAGGCGTACTGCGCGCCGGCGAACGGCATCGCTTCGCAACGACTCGACGGCGCTGGCGGCCATTCACCGTTGATCAATCCCTGTTCGGCGAGGTAGCCGAGAATCGCCTGCGCACTGTGGGTGCATTGCTCGCGTTCGGTGTCGGCCATGCCGCGCAATTCGATGGTGGTCGCCGCGCAGGCCAAGGGAATGGTGGCTTCCGGGAACAGCTCGGTCAGGCGCAGCCACGGCACCGCGCAAGCCTCGTCGAAAGCACTGCCGCCAGCGTCTTCGGCCAGCAACGTGACCTCGGCACCCAGGCGTGCGGCCAGTGAATGCAGGCGTCCCCAGTGTTGCGGCATGGTGTAGAGCAGCATCACCGACTCGAAATCGCAATGCAGGTCGAGCACCACATCGGCGTCACAGGCATGTTGCAGCAACAGGCGACGCAGGCCATCGAGTTCCGAGGCCGGTGGCGGCATGTCGGCGAGGGTGTCGATCAAGGCGCGGCGGATCAGCGCGATGTTGGCGTCGGCGTCATCGCCCAACCGGCCTTTGAGCAGCGGCGCCACGGCTTCGGCCAGCTCCGGGAAGTCGCGATTGAAGTTCTTGCCGCTGGCGAACTCGAAGCGACCTTGATGGGTGGCCTGGAACATCTGGGCGATGCCGATCGGGTTGGCCATCGGCACCAGCTCGATCACGCCGTTCAGGCGACCCTGTGCTTCCAGTTCCAGCAGGCGGCGCTTGAGCTCGACGGCCACGCGCATCCCCGGCAACTCGTCGGCATGCAGGGAGGCCTGGATGTACGCCTTGCGCGGGCCGGCGCCAAACCGGAACACCGACAGTGTCCGTTCGGTGCCCGAAGCGCTCCACGGCAACAGGTATTGAATCTTTTCCATGTCAGCTCCTTAGTGCTTGCGCGGTGCCAGGTAGGCCAGCCAGCGGCGTTCGGCCAGCTTGAACAGGCGCACCAGAATGAATGTCAGGGCGAGGTAGACGAGGCCGGCGGTGATGAACGCTTCGAACGGCATATAGAACCGCGAGCTCACCGTGCGTGCCGCGCCGGTGATATCCACCAGCGTGACGATCGAGGCCAGGCTGGTGGTTTGCAGCATCATCAACACTTCGTTGCTGTACTGCGGCAATGCCCGGCGCAAGGCCGATGGCAGCAAGATGCGGCGGTACAGGGTCAGGCGGGACATGCCCATCGCCCGGGCGGCTTCGATTTCGCCATGGGACGTGGACTTCAGACTGCCCGCCAGCAATTCCGCGCTGTAGGCACTGGTATTGATGGCGAACGCCAGGCAGGCACAGAACGTGGCGCTGGAGAGGTAAGGCCAGAGCACGCTTTGGCGCACCGCTTCGAACTGCGCCAGGCCGTAATAGATCAGGAACAGTTGCACCAGCATCGGCGTGCCGCGAATCACGTAGGTGTAGAGCCACGCCGGGAAGCTGAGCAGCGGCGAGCGCGACACCCGCATCAGCGCCAGCGGAACCGCCAGGACCAGCCCCAGGCTCAGGGAAATGAGCAGGACTTTGAGGGTCAACAAGGCGCCGTCGAAATACAGCGGCAGGTTTTCCCAGATCAGGTTGTAGTCGAGAATCATCGGCAGGTTCTCCTCACAACTCGGCGGCTTTGATGCCGACCGAATAGTGTTTTTCCAGAGCACGCAGCACCAGCAGCGACACGCTGGTGAGCATCAGGTACAGCGCCGCCACCGCGATGAAAAACGTGAACGGCTCGTGGGTGGCGTCGGCGGCGTTCTTGGCCTTGAACATCATGTCCTGCAGGCCGATGACCGAAATCAGCGCGGTGGATTTGGTCAGCACCAGCCAGTTGTTGGTGAACCCCGGGATGGCGAAGCGAATCATCTGCGGCACCAGAATCCGCCAGAACACTTGCGTGCCGCGCATGCCATAGGCCGCACCGGCTTCCGCCTGACCTTTGGGGATGGCCATGAAGGCACCGCGAAAGGTTTCCGAGAGATAGGCGCCAAAAATGAAGCCCATGGTGCAGACGCCAGCGATGAAGGGATTGATGTCGATGTAGCGGGTGTAACCGCACGCCAGGGCGATGCGGTTCACCAGATCCTGGCCGCCATAGAAAATCAGCAGGATCAGCACCAGATCGGGAATGCCGCGAATCAGGGTCGTGTAGCCTTCCCCGAGCATGGCCAGCCATTTGAGTGGCGACAGGCGAAACGCCGCGCCGATCAGGCCCAGGGCAATGGCCAGCGACATGGAGGTCAGGGCCAGGTTGATGGTCAGCCAGGCACCATCGAGAATGCTCGATCCGTAGCCGTGGAGCATGATGAAGTTCCTCAAGCGTGCGCCCGAAGGCGCGCAAGACAAGCCCGAAGGGCGCCCGCAGCGGGCTGGCGCCGGGCGGAGACGACGGTTTATTCGCCGTAGATATCGAAGGCGAAATACTTGCCCATCACTTGCTGGTATTTGCCGTTGGCGCGGATGGCGTCGATCGCCGCGTTCAGGCGCGCCGTGTTGGCGACGTCACCTTTGCGCACCGCGATCCCGGCACCACGGCCGAAGTATTTCGGGTCGTTGATGTCCGGCCCGGTCAGGGCGAAACCTTGTCCGGCCGGTGTCTTGATGAAGCTTTCGTCGGTGTTGACGATGTCGGCGAGGGTGGCGTCCAGGCGACCCGAGGCAAGGTCGAGGAAGGCTTCGTTCTGCGAGCCGTAGCGCACCACGACGACGCCGGCTTTTTCCAGTTGCTCGGTGGCAAACCGGTCATAGGTCGATGAGCGTTGCACGCCGAGTTTCTTGCCCTTGAGGTCCACCAGCGGGTCGTTGATCACGCTGCCGGCCTTCATCGCGAACTTGCCCGGCGTGTGGTAGTACTTTTTGCTGAAGTCGACCGACTTCATCCGGTCTTCGGTGATCGACATCGACGACAGCACGGCGTCGATCTTGCGCACCTTGAGCGACGGAATCATGCCATCGAACTCCTGAATGACCCACTCGCACTTGACCTTCATCTCTTCGCACAAGGCGTTGCCGATGTCGTAGTCGAACCCGCTGACACTGCCTTCTGGCGTTTTGTAGGAAAAGGGTGGGTAGGCGGCTTCGATACCGATACGCAGGCTGTCTTCATCGGCATGGGCCATGAAGCTGAATGCGCACAGCGCCAGAGCACCTAGAAGTTCTGTCTTGTTCATTTTGTCGACTCCTGGGAGGGCGTTAGGAAAACAGGTGCCCGCCATCCGGGTGGCGCGCTGGATCATTCCTGTGATCGGCGAGGTTATAAATGACACGAAATAAATCATTCATCAATACAGCTGAAAATAAAAATATCAATTCTGGATCGACGGTCGTTCGGCCATGCCCGTTGAAGATCGGGGACTGCCTATAATGCGAGGCGGTTTTTCATCCACTTCGGGGACACCATGGATCGTTTCCAGGAAATGCAGGTTTTCGCGGCCGTTGCTCAGGAGCAGGGCTTTTCCGCGGCGGCGCGGCGCTTGGGTCTGTCGGCGGCCAGCATCACCCGGGCGGTGGCGGCGCTGGAGCAGCGGATCGGTACGCAATTGCTGATTCGCACCACCCGCAGCGTGCATCTGAGCGAGGCGGGCCAGCGTTACCTGGAAGACTGTCGGAGGATTCTTGCCGAGGTGCAGGAAGCGGAAGACTCCGCCGCCGGCAGCCACACCCAGCCCCGTGGGCAATTGACGGTGACCGCGCCAGTGCTGTTCGGCGAGTTGTTTGTCACACCGGTGATGGCGGGTTATCTGACGCAGTACCCGGACGTTTCCATCAACGCCTTGCTGCTGGATCGCGTGGTGAGCATGGTCGAGGAAGGGGTCGATGTGGCGATCCGCATCGGTGATTTGCCGGACAGCAATCAGCATGCGATCCGGGTCGGTGAGGTGCGCCGGGTGATTTGCGGCTCGCCTGGGTATTTTGCCGTTCACGGTCGGCCAACCCATCCACAGGCGTTGGCGGGCGCGCCGGTGGTGGCGACTTCAGCCATCGGCCAACTGCGCAGCTGGCCATTTCTGGAGGACGGTGAACCCTTGAGCGTCAGGCCCGAGCCTCGGCTGGTGGTCACCGCGAATCAGGCCGCGATTGCGGCCGCTTGCCTGGGACTTGGATTGACTCGGGTGCTGTCTTATCAGGTTGCCGGCAAGATCGCCTCCGGTGAGCTGGAAATCGTTCTCGCCGAGTACGAGTTGCCGCCGCTGCCAATCCATGTGGTGTATCAGGGCGGGCGCAAGGCGCCGGCCCGGGTGCGCAGTTTTGTCGATTACACCGTGAACGCCTTGCGTGAGCATCCGGCCCTGAAAAACGCGGCGTTATTTCATCCAGAGAAATAATGGATTGCGTTTGCTGGTGATTCTGTTGTTTTCGCGATAGGTGGAAGATGACTGCCACGGCCGCCGACCCTCCTGAGCGGCACCTAAGCCCTGCGGAGTCGACCATGCAAGCGATCAAACTCTACAACTTCCCGCGTTCCGGCCACGCCCACCGGGTCGAGCTGATGCTGTCCCTGTTGCAACTGCCGACCGAACTGATCTTTGTCGATCTGGCCAAGGGCGAGCACAAACAACCTGATTACCTGGCGATCAACAGCTTCGGGCAAGTGCCGGCCATTGATGACAACGGCGTGGTGCTGGCCGATTCCAATGCGATTCTGGTGTATCTGGCGCAGAAGTACGGCAACGGTCGTTGGCTGCCGAGCGACCCGGTCGGCGCGGCGCGCGTCCAGCGTTGGCTGTCGGCAGCGGCCGGACCGATTGCCTTTGGTCCGGCGGCGGCGCGGCTGGTTACGGTGTTCGGGGCGAAACTCAACGCCGATGAAGCGATCACCCGTGCGCACAACCTGCTGAAGGTGATGGATCTGGAACTGGGCAAGACCCCGTATCTGGTCGGAAACGAGCCGACCATCGCCGACGTCTCGGCCTACAGCTACATCGCCCATGCGCCGGAAGGCAATGTGTCGCTGGACGACTATGCCAACGTGCGCGCCTGGCTGGTGCGGGTTGAAGCATTGCCCGGTTTCATCGGCATGCCACGTACCGTCGCCGGTCTGCAAACCAGCGCCTGAGGTTCACCATCCAGACTGCGCCGCTGGCGTGGGGGAGAGGTCGTCATGGAACGTTCACCCTGGCACGCCGGCGAGCGACAACTGCAAGCGCAGGTCGGCGTTGCCGAGCGCATGGAGGAATTCGGTCGTAAGGTGATTCGCACCTGGATGCCGGATCAGCACCGTCAGTTCTATCAGCAATTACCCTTCATGCTGTTCGGCGCGGTGGATGCCGATGGCCGTCCGTGGGCCAGTGTGCTGGAGGGCGAGCCGGGTTTCGCGCACTCTCCCGAACCGACGCAATTGCACTTCGACAGTCTGCCCGCCGTTGATGACCCGGCGCAGTTACAGGCCGGTGCGGCCATCGGCCTGCTCGGCATCGAGTTGCATACCCGTCGGCGCAATCGCCTCAACGGCCACATTGGCAACCTGGGTACGAGCGGCTTCGACTTGACGGTCGATCAGTCCTTCGGCAACTGCCCGCAGTACATTCAGTTGCGCCAGTTCCAGCGAGTGCCGCTGGCAGACCCGCAAACCCGGCGTGCCGAGCATTTCGATGGGCTCGATGACGCGGCGGTCGCGCTGATCGAAACAGCCGACACCTTCTTCGTCGCCAGTTACGTCGATGTCGACGGCGAGCGCTCGGTGGATGTTTCCCACCGTGGCGGCCAGGCCGGTTTCGTGCGAGTGGAGGGCAATCGCCTGACCATCCCGGATTTTGCCGGCAACCTGCACTTCAACACCCTCGGCAACCTGCTGCTCAATCCCCGGGCTGGCTTGCTGTTCATCGACTTTTCCACAGGCGACCTGTTACAGCTCAGCGGCCGCACCGAGGTCATTCTCGACGGGCCGCAGATCGCAGCCTTCCAGGGCGCCGAGCGGTTGTGGACGTTCGAGGTGGAAAAAGCGGTGCGGCGTCCGGGCGCGTTGGCCCTGCGCTGGCGCTTCGACGGCATGTCGCCGACCAGTCTGCTGACCGGCACCTGGGCTCAGGCCGACGCACGTTTGCAGGCCCAGGCCCTGGGAGACAGCTGGCGGCCGCTGCGGGTGGCGCGGATTGAAGCGCAGAGCCAGCACATTCGTTCGTTCTACCTAGAACCCGTGGATGGGGCCGGTTTGCCGGTGTTTCAGGCCGGGCAACATCTGCCGCTGCGCTTCAAACTCGATGGCGAGGTGTTCATCCGCACTTACAGTCTGTCGGGTGCGCCGTCGGATGATTTCTTCCGGATCAGCGTAAAGCGTGAAGGGCGGATATCGACGCATCTGCACGATCAGGTGCGCGTCGGTGATGTACTGGAGGCGCGCTCGCCCCAAGGGCATTTCACCGTGGCGCCGCTGGAGCGTCGGCCCTTGGTGCTGCTGGCGGCCGGGGTCGGGATCACGCCGTTGCTGTCGATGCTGCGTGAGGTGGTGTATCAGGGCCTGCGCACCCGACGGATTCGTCCGACCTGGCTGATCCAGAGTTCTCGCAGTCTTGCCGACCAACCGTTTCGCGCGGAGCTGGACCGCTTGCTGGAGGACGCCGGCGATGCGGTGCGGGTGTTGCGCCTGCTCAGCCAGCCGGAGCCCGATCTGGTGGAAGGCGAGGATTACGACCTGCACGGGCGCATCGACGGCTCATTGCTGAGGAACCTGCTGGACGTCGAGGACTTCGATCAGATCGACTTTGTGCTCTGCGGCCCCGGCGGTTTTACCCAAGGCCTTTACGACAGCCTGCGTGAACTGGACGTGCGCGATGACCAGATTCACGCCGAAACCTTTGGCCCCTCGACCCTCAAGCGGCAGGCCGATCCGGACGCCATCGTGATCGAACAATTGCCGGCCGCCACCACCTCGGTGCCGGTGGTCTTCGAGCGTTCGGCCAAGGAAGCGCGGTGGCAGCCCGATGGCGGCAGCCTGCTGGAGCTGGCGGAAAGTCGTGGCTTGCGCCCCGAGTTCAGCTGTCGGGGTGGTTCGTGCGGCACCTGCAAGACGCGGCTGATCAGCGGTGCGGTGAATTATCCACAGCCCCCGGCCGAAGTGCCGGAGGAAGGACAAGTGCTGATCTGCTGTGCGGTGCCGGCGCAAAGTGCCCAGCCGCTGGTGCTGGATCTGTAGAGGATCAGGCGTAGGACAGCGCCTTTTCCTCCAGCAATTCCTGATACAGCGCCGTCCACTTGCGACCCATTTCGTCGGCTGTGAATAACTGCCGGTAACGGGCTTCAGCCTTGACGCCCATTTCGGCGGCGCGAGTCGGGTTTTCCCACAGGGTGCGCATCGCTTCGCGAAACGCCTGTGGATGACTTGGCGGCACGACCAGTCCGGTTTCGTTGTGGATATTGATGTAGCTGGTGCCGGTGCCGATCTCGCTGGAGATCATCGGCTTGCCGTACATCGCGCCTTCCAGCAGTGAAATGCCGAACGCTTCCGAGCGCAGGTGCGACGGGAAGACAATGGCGTAGCTCAATTGCAGCAGGGCGACCTTGTCTTCATCGCTCAGGCGTCCGAGGAAGTGGATATTGCGCAGCCCCAGCGCAGCGGCCTGGGCGTGCAGTTCCTGCTCCAGCGGGCCGGCACCGACGATCACCACCGGGTAGTCCACGTCTTTCAAGGCATCGAGCAGGATGTGCAGGCCCTTGTAGTAGCGCATCACCCCGACGAACAGGAAAAACTTATCCCCAAGCTGCTGGCGCCAGCGGTTCATGCGCTCGACGTCGGGTTGTGGATAACCGGCCTTGTTCAAGCCGTAGGGGATGACGCGGGTCTTGTCCTGGAACTGCTGCAACACATCGCTGGTGTGCAGGTAGTTCGGCGAGGCCGCGACAATCCGGTCGGCGCTGGCGAGGAAACGGTTCATCAGCGGACGATAGAGTTTGAGCAGGTTCTTCTGGCGAATGATGTCCGAGTGGTAGGTCACCACGCTCGGTTTGTTCACGCCGCTGGCGAAATGCACCAGGTCCATGAACGGCCACGGGAAGTGGTAGTTGATCACGTCGGCTTCGGCGGCCAGTTCGCGAAACTGTTTGAACACGCTCCAGGAAAACCCGGTGGAAGCGAACTGGATATCGAGCCTGGCCCGATGCACTTCGTGCTGGCCCAGTTGCAGCACCGCCGGCTCGGGATTGGCGCTGAGGGTCAGCACCTGGCCTTCGATACCATGCTGGGCACCGCTTTCGCAGAGCTGGAAGATCACTTGCTCGATGCCGCCGACCGAGTCAGGCAGGTACGTCTTGAAAAAATGAAGAACTCGCATTCAACCTCCCAAAGCCTGGCGGTAGGCGCCGGCCGTGGCCTGCGCGCAACGCTTCCAGGAAAAAAGCCGTGCCTGCTGCAATCCGGCTTCTCGGCATGCCTGCCAATGCACTTGATCGTCGATCAGGCGGCTCAGCGCATCGCGCAAGCCTTCTGCATCGTCAGCTTCAATATAGTTGCCGGCAGCACCCGCGACTTCCGGCATCGCCGAGGATCGGGTGACCACCACGGGCGTGCCACTGGCCATCGCTTCCAGCACCGGCAGGCCAAAACCTTCATACAACGAGGGAAAAACCAGCGCCCGGGCGCCGGCCAGCAATTGCGCCACCTGCTCATCCGGCAAGTAGCCGAGCAGGCACACATGACCGCTGGCCAGGGCCTGACGCAATTCGTCACTGAACTGCTCACGCTGCCAGCCGGCCATGCCGACGATCAACAGCGGGAAGCGCTGGCGCACGGCTTCGGGCAATAGCGCGTGAGCGCGCAGGGCCAGGCTCAGGTTCTTGCGCGGCTCCAGGGTGCCGACACACAGGAAATACTCCCGCGCCTCCACGGCATGGGCCTTGAGTACGGCGTCGATGGCTTGCGGCTCGCGCGGATGAAAGCGCTCGGCGACACCCAGGGGCGCCACCACGAAGCGTTCGGCGGGCAGTCCGAAATAGTCTTGGGCTTCGTCGGCGATGGCTTGCGAGTCGGTCAGAATCACCCGCGCCTGCCGGATGCCGTCGGCCAGCCGCCGCTCGATTTCCTTGAGTCGTGCCTGCGGCTGGGTGTCCGGGAAATGCAGGTGCGTCAGGTCGTGCAGGGTGATCACGGTCGGGCCGTCGAAGGCCAGCGGCCACAGGCTCGGTTCGTGGTAAAGGTCGATGTCGGGCGTGCGGCCCTGATCGAAGCGTTTCTGCTCCAGCCAGCGGCGGGCCTGATAGGCGCCGGGGATCTTGCGCAGCATCGGGGTCAGGCGCGAGTAACCGGGCATTGCCGCTTCCGGCAACTGCGAACTCCAGCCCCAGCCGTGGAACAGCGCCACGTCGATATCGGTTTGCGCGTGCAAGGCGTTCACCAGCTCGACGACGTAGTGGCCGATCCCGGTGCGTGGTGCCTGGAGAATCCGCGCGTTAAGGGCTATGCGCATGGGACCTCGCTTGCGCCGCAGGCGCTTGCAGCACATGGCGTGCGGTGCGTTCGGCCAGTTGCTGACTGGCTTCGCGCCAGCCGATCCATTGCCAGTCGGCCACATTGCGGGCAGCGGGGAATTGGCCGCTGCGCTCGAAGGCGATCACCAGGTCGGCGAGGCATTGCGGGTCCTGCAAATCGAAATAGGCCATGAACTCGCCGCCGATCTCACGGAACACCGCGATATCGCTGCCCATCGCCGGCAATCCGCGCTGCATGGCTTCCACCAGCGGCAGGCCGAAGCCTTCGACGAACGACGGGAACACCAATGCGCTGGAATGGGCATACGCGTGTTCCAGGCTGGTGTCGCTCAGGTCGTTGAACATGAACAGGCGCCGGTTCAGTTCGCCGTGGTTGCGCACCCGGGCGAGCAGGGCGTCGCACTTCCAGCCGATGCGTCCGGCGATGCACAGCCGAGCATTCGAACCGGCCGCCCAGGCACGTTCGAAAGCATCCAGCAGATAGTCGTGGTTCTTGCGCGGCTCGATGGTGCTGACCATTAGGAACATCGGCTCCGGTGTGGCGAACAGACGTTCCAGGCGCGGCTCGACGGCGGCCTCGACGCTCTGCAGATCCAGCTCCGACCCGAGGTGGAAATAGTCGAACCAGCGTTTTTCGACCTGTGCCGAACCGAGGCGGCGCTGCACTTCCTCATGAACCTGATCGCGCACCGTGGCGGAAATCGCCAGATAGCCATCGGCGGTGCGGGTAATCCAGTCGAACCATTCGCTGAAAACCTGCACCAGCCGCGTGTCGTAAAACTGCGGGTGGGTCAGGGGAATCAAGTCGTAGATCACTGCAACGATGCCCACGCCTTCGCGTTTGAGCCGTTCGGCATGCAGGAAAAAGTCCGAGTGCCAGGACGAATCCAGCAACACCAGGTGATCGCCCGGCCGGTGTTGCAAAGGCTCGCAGCGCTGGGGCAACTGAAAGCGGTTGACCTGCTCGACCAGCCGCAACGGAATGCCGAACAGGCCGAACGACGCCAGGCGATAGCTGACGTATAGCGCACGTCGTGTCAGTTGGGTCCGGCAACGACTGTCGAGGCGCTGATGCAGTTGCCAGAAACGATGGGCCAGCCGCTCCAGGCGCTCGCCAAACGTGACGACGGCGTTGAGCAGCGGCGAATCCAGTGGCGCCAGACGTGTCACGCGGTACAGCTTGCCCTTGAGCAAGACCACCGGCACGCACTCGACACCTTCGGCGCTCGGCGGCAATTGCTTGATGACGTTGCGCACCACCCGCTGAATCCCAGAATTGATTTTCGGGTGCCGGAACACGTGGGTGCATTCGACCAGCAACCGGGTCATGGCGCGCGCTCTGTCAGAGCAGCACCGGCATTGCGGGTTATCGAGGCCTTGGCGTTGAGCCACGAGCCACCGACAAAATCCTCCTGGCGGCCGTTGATCACATGAAACACCAGGCCATAGTCACGCCACTCGAAGTTTCGATCCAGATGGGAGTCCAGGCGCGAAAGACTCAGCGATACCGAGTAATTGCCCTTGCCCAGTCCCATCACGAAGGCAAAGCGATAGGTGAAGCGCTCTCCGGCGTGCAGGTCCGTCAGTGCCTTGTCGAGGCGATGGGTATTGATGCCATACATCATCATGCCCAGGCGATCCTTGATCAGGAAGCCGAGCACCAGTCGTTCAATGTCGCTGCGTACTTCGACCTGCACTTCCAGCACCACCGGCTGACCGACCTCGACAGCATCGATGGAACGCTCCTGTTCATCCAGCAGGCGCACCCCGAGAATGACGGCCTCACCGGTGCCGGACACGGTCCGCACTTCGCCGCCGGTGAGTTTTTCCTGACGCACGACCTGGCCTTCGCGTTCGGCCATCACGGCGTTGTAATAATCGAGTACCACTTCCGGCTTGTCGTACATGGCCATGTGGCCGTCCTTGAGCAGGATGGCCGAGTCGCAGATCGACTGGATCGCAAAGCGGTCGTGGGACACGATCAGCAATGTGGTGCCCGCCTTGCGGAAGCTGCGAATGCGGTCGAAGCTTTTGTGCTGGAAGTAGGAGTCACCCACCGACAGGGCTTCGTCGACGATCAGGATATCCGGTCGCCGTGCGGTGGCGACGCTGAAGGCCAGGCGCATCTGCATGCCGCTGGAATAGGTGCGGACGGGATGGTCGATGGCCTCGCCGATTTCTGCGAAATGTTCGATGTCGGGCATCAATGCTTCGATTTCGTCGACCTGCATGCCCAGCAGCTGCCCGGCCATGATCGCATTCTGGCGGCCGGTAAAGTCCGGGTGAAACCCCATGCCCAACTCCAGCAATGCGGCGACGCGACCTTCAGTCTCGATCTTGCCGCAGGTGGGTTGGGTGGTGCCGGTGATCATCTTCAGCAACGTGCTTTTACCCGCACCGTTGGCGCCGACGATGCCCACCGCCTCACCGGGGGCGATTTCGAAAGCGACATCCTGCAACACCCAATGCTGGCTGTGGCGCTGCGGGGAAAACGGGATCAGCCATTCCGCCAGGCGACTCCAGCGTGTCGGATACTGTTTGTAAGCCTTGCCCAGGCCGGTTACGCGGATATGCCCCATCAGAGTTCATCCACCATTTCACCGACGCGCCTGCGAAACAGGCGCAGGCCGATCAGGCACATCACCAGCGAGGCAATGAACACTGGCAGCAGGGAGTTCCAGACGGGCCACTGCCCGTACAGGAACAGGTTCTGATAGCTGCCGATCAGGTTGGTCAACGGGTTGAGTTGCAGCAGGCGCTGGACCCACTCCGGGAGGATGCTCATCGGGTACACGATCGGCGTCAGCCAGAACCAGAACTGCAGGCAGATGGCGAAGAGCTGGCCGACATCGCGAAAGAACACGTTCAATACGCCGAGGACCATGCCCAGTCCTGCGCAGAACATCATCTGCAGCGCAATCAGGGGGATCAGCGCCAGCAGTGCCATGCCCGGCCAGCGCCCGGTGATCAGCAGAAACCCGAGGAACAGGCCGATGATGATGGCAAAGTTGATCGCCGCGTTGCAGAGCACAATCACCGGCAGGCAGATTCTGGGGAAGCTGATTTTCTTCAGCAGGTTGGCGTTGTCCAGAAACATATTCTGGCTTCGCAGGGTGATTTCGGAAAACAGCCCCCATGCCAGCAGACCGGCGCAGAGGTAAATGCTGTAGGCCATGCTGTCATCCACGCCCGGCAAGCGAGCGCGCATGATGTGGGAAAAGATCACGGTGTAAACGATGATCATCGACAGCGGATTGAACACGGGCCACAAGGCCCCCAGCAGTGAATTGCGATACCGCGATTGAAACTCTCGCTGCACGCTGCCGAGAATGAACCCTCGATAGTCATGCAGCGAGCGGTACAGGGAAAACAGCATTTAAACCGTCCTGCCGTATTGGTCTTCGAAGCGGACGATGTCGTCCTCTCCCAGGTATTCGCCACTTTGCACTTCGATGATCACCAGATCGATCACACCGGGGTTTTCCAGACGATGCTTGTGCCCGGCGGCGATGAACGTCGATTCGTTCTTCGCCACCAGCGTGGTGCCACTGCCGTTGTTGGTGACCTTGGCCATGCCTTCGACCACCACCCAGTGTTCGTTGCGGTGATGGTGCATCTGCAACGACAACTTGCCGCCAGGCTTGACCACGATGCGCTTGATCTTGAAGCGCGGGCCTTCCTCGAGCACGGTGTAGGTGCCCCACGGACGGCTGACCGTGCGATGCAGGCGATAGGCTTCGTGGGACTTGTCCTTGAGCTGCTTGGCCACCCGCCGAACGTCCTGCGCACGGTCGGCGTGGGCCACCAGCACGGCGTCGGCGGTGTCGATGACGATCAGGTCTTCCACACCCACGGCGGCCACCAACCGGCCTTCGCTTTGAACGAAATTGTTGCGGCTGTCGATGAAGATCGCTTCGCCGCTGGCGCGGTTGTTGTCGGCATCGGCCGGCACCAGCGCCGCGACGGCGCCCCAGGAACCGATATCGCTCCAGTCGAAACTGGCGGGTACGACCACGACTTTTTCCGAGCGCTCCATCAACGCGTAGTCGATGGAAATGTCAGTGATCTCGGCGAACAGCGCCGGTGACAGTTCCTGTTGCAGGTAACCGGTGGTCTCCAGCGGCTCGCTCGCCGCCATGCAGGTGCGGGTCTGTTCGAGCAGTTCCGGAGCGTGCAGTTGCAGTTCGGCGATCAGCGTTGCAATGGAGAAACAGAACATCCCCGAGTTCCACAGGAAATTGCCGCTTTCCAGGTAGTGGGTGGCGGTTTGCAGATCGGGTTTTTCCACGAAACGCTGCACTTTGGCCGCGCCCCTGGCATCCAGCGGCGCACCGGTCTCGATGTAGCCGAAGCCGGTTTCCGGGGCGGTCGGCACCACGCCGAAGGTCACCAGATAACCGTCCTTCGCCAGATTGACCGCGTGTTCGACCGCACTCTTGAGCGCGTCCTCGTTGACGATCAAGTGGTCGGCGGGCATCACCACCATGATCGCCTCGTCGCCGTGCAGGGCTTGTAGTGCCAGCGCCGCAGCCGCGATGGCCGGGGCGGTGTTGCGCCCGGAGGGCTCAAGCAAAAAGTGCCCGCGATGCCGGGACAGGCGCGCGGCCTGATAGTGATCCTTGCTCTGGAAGTAGTACTCGCGGTTGGTCACCGTGACGATGTCGCCCCAGCCGTCCAGCAGACCGGCGGCACGCCGATAGGTCTTGCCCAGCAGCGACTGGCCGTCGGGCAGGGTCATGAACGGTTTCGGGTGGCCCTCGCGGGACACCGGCCACAAACGGGTACCGGCACCGCCGGACAGAATCACGGGGATCAGCATGGCCTACTCCTTGGCGACGCGTTTCATGTCCGCATCCATCATCATGCGGATCAGGGTGTCGAGGTCGGTTTTCGGTTTCCAGCCCAGCACGCGCTGGGCCTTGGTCGGATTGCCGAGCAGCACTTCGACTTCGGCCGGGCGGAAGAACGCCGGGTCGATCTTCACGTAGTCGCGGTAGTTGAGACCCACGTGATCGAAGGCGATGTGGCACATCTCGCGCACGGTGGTGGTCACCCCGGTGGCGACCACGAAGTCGTCAGGCTTGTCCTGTTGCAGCATCAGCCACATGGCCTCGACGTAATCGCCGGCAAACCCCCAGTCGCGCTTGGCGTCGATGTTGCCCAGGGCCAGTTCCTGCTGTTTGCCCTGCTTGATCCGGGCGGCCGCGTCGGTGACCTTGCGGGTCACGAATTCGATGCCGCGCAGTGGCGATTCATGGTTGAACAGGATGCCGCTGCTGGCGTGCAGGTTGAAACTTTCACGGTAGTTGACGGTGATCCAGTGGCCATAGAGTTTGGCCACGCCGTACGGGCTGCGCGGGTAGAACGGGGTGTTCTCGTCCTGTTGCTCGGCCTGGATCAGACCGAACATTTCGCTGGTGGACGCCTGGTAGAAACGCGTGTGCGGGCTGAACTGGCGGATGGCTTCAAGCAGGTGAGTCACGCCCAGGCCATCGACGATGCCGGTGGTCACCGGTTGATCCCAGGACGCAGCGACGAAGCTTTGCGCGGCGAGGTTATAGACCTCGTCCGGCGCCGACTTGATGACCGCGCGCTGCACCGAGCAGGCGTCGGCCATGTCGCCGTCCAGGTACACGATGTCGGCTTCAACGCCCATTTCCCGCAGGCGCCAGCGCGAGTCGCTGCTGCGCCGCGCCACCAGGCCGTGAACCTTGTAACCCTTGTCGAGCAGCAGTCTGGCCAGATACGCGCCGTCCTGGCCGGTGATCCCTGTGATCAATGCACTTTTTGTCATTCTTGTCGTACTCGCTTCTCCCAGTCGGACAGGATCGCCCGCAGGGATTGTTGTATAGAGATTTGCGGCGTCCATCCTGTGGTCTGGGCGAGCCGTTGATGGCTGCCGCAGACACGACGCTGATCCGCGCGGCGCATGCGCGCGGGGTCCTGAACCAGTTGCAGCTCGACCTCGGCCAGGTCGCCCATCTGCTCGATGAGGCTGCGGATGCTTTGCTCATGGCCCGAACAAATGTTGTAGACCTGTCCCGGCGTGCCTTTTTCCAGCAACGCGAAATAGGCCGAAACCACGTCGTCGACATCGAGGAAGTCCCGGGTGACATCGATGTCGCCGACTTCCAGTTGCGGCGCTTGCAGCCCCTGCTTGATGCGGTTGATCTGCCGCGCGGCGCTGGCGATGACGAAGCTGTCTTTCTGCCCGGTGCCGATGTGGTTGAACGGACGCGCCACCAGCACTGGCCAGCCCTCGCTCAGGCCCCATTGCAGGCTGAGGAATTCGGCGGACAGTTTGCTCACTGCGTAGGGATTGCGCGGGCAGGGCGGTTGCTGTTCGGTGATCGGCAGTGCGGACTCGTCGACCTGACCGTACACGTCGCCGGAACTGACATACAGAAACGGGCCCTTGAAGCCTCTGGCCTTGAGCGCCTGCAACAGGTTCAGGGTGCCGAGCAGATTGATGTCGAAGGTGCGGGCCGGATCGCGGAACGCTTCGGGGACGAATGTCTGACCGGCCAGGTGAATCACGGCGTCAGGCATTTGCGGCCAGAGGTCGATGAGGCTTTGCGGGTCCGTCAGGTCAAAGGGCGAAGCGGCAGGCAGCAGTTCCCATGCCGAGTCATTGCGCCCCAAACGCGACTGGATATGTTGTCCCACGAACCCACTGAGGCCCGTGATGAACAGACGTTTTTTCAAACAGCGACCCCTTGGTCTTTAACTTTCACCGCTTCCCACAGGCTTTGAGGGGATGTCTGTCTGACCGGGAAAAAATCCGGCCGCAAGACGGGTGAAGTCGTTGTTGTAGTTGTTTGGTTGCCAATCTGTGCCAATTGCTCGGCAATTTCAACCGACCAAACCGTGACCGGTCAGTTCTCGTCAGCGTAGCCCGGTTTTTCTCGCCGGGCGGTTCACGAATCCTGAACGGATGTGTTTAGAATGCCCCTCGTCGCGGTTTCCCGAGCGTTGCCCAAGTGGTTGCGCAATACGGTGAAACTGACCACTAAAACAAGAACGACGACGTGCTTCGGACACAGGACGACTGTCGGCCATGCCGACCCGATCCGATGCCTGGCCGTCATAGCGTGAGGCTGCCGGGATGGCGGTCGCACCGTGGGATGCCATGAATTTCATTCTCTACTCGGACGTCAACGACCGCTCCATCAGCCAGAGTCTCGGGCGTCCTGAATACAGCTATTACTTCGTGCTCAAGGCCTATCGCCCGGTGCTCGAAAGTCTGGGGCGGGTGCATGTGGTGTCCGCCCGCGACGAAGTCGATCCACTGTATCGACAACTGCTCGCCTCCGGCGAAAGCAGTGTGTTCCTGTCCTTCACCCCGCCGCAAAATACCCCGACCGATCTGGAATGCCCGACGATCTGCGTGATTGCGTGGGAGTTCGATTCCATCCCCGATGAGTCATGGGACGGCGATCAATGTCAGGACTGGACGCAAATGCTTGCCCGACAGGGACGGGTCATCACGCTGTCGAGCCACACTGCCCGGGCAATCCGACGAGCCATGGGCGAAGACTTTCCGGTCCTGGTATTGCCGACCCCGCTGTGGGAGAACTTCGCGGCCATTCGTGAGCAACATGTCAGCGCGCCGATCAATCCCGGGGCGACGCTGGCGATCAAGGGCTGCATTTTCGACAGCCGCACGCTGGGACTCTCTGCCGATGACCTGCTGCCCAAACCGCTGACCGCCGAGCAACTGGCGGACATCGAGGCGCGCCGCCCGCCACCCCTGACACTCAAGCGTCGACTGGTCATTGCCCGTCATTACCTGCGTCTGTGGGTGTTGAACCCTAGCGATCAACCCGAGCCCATGGCCCGTGTGAAATACCTGCATCACGGCTACTGGGAAGGCTTTCGCGATCTGTTCTCGAACAAGGCCCATGCCTGGCTCGAACGACGCCTGCCGAACATTGCCGGCCCCCATGAAGTGGCGGTGGACGAACCACCACCGCTGGACTTGCCGGAGACCTCGGGGGTGGTCGAAACCACGGTCGATGGCGTGATCTACGTGACCGTGTTCAACCCCAAGGATGGCCGCAAGAACTGGCATCACTTGATCACGGCGTTCTGCTGGGCCTTTCGCGAAACGTCTGACGCAACGCTGGTGCTGAAGATCACCCAGAACGATCTGGCGTCCTATTACAGCGAACTGATGACCTTGCTCGCGCAACTGACGCCGTTCGCCTGCCGGGTGCTGGTGCTGCACGGCTATCTGGACGATCCGCAGTATGCGCGGCTCTACCAGGCTGCCAGTTTTTACGTCAATGCTTCGCGCTGCGAAGGCCTGTGCCTGCCGCTGATGGAGTTCATGTCCAGCGGTAAACCGGTGATCGCTCCGGATCACACGGCGATGGAAGACTACATCGACGATTCGGTGGCCTTTGTCGTCAAGTCCAGCGAAGAGCTGACGATCTGGCCGCAGGACACCCGCATCATCTACCGCACCCTGCGTCACCGACCGGACTGGGGCTCGCTCAAAAGTGCCTACGAAAACAGTTACCGGATGGCCAAGGCGCAACCGCAGGACTATCGCCGAATGTCGGTCGCCGCCGTCGAGCGCATGCACGACTACTGCGCCTTCGCCCCGGTGCAGCAGCGCCTGGCGGACTTCTTCGGCCTTGAGCCAGCGGCCGCCGATGCCGCCCCCGTGACGGACAACGCCTCATGCTGATCATCATTCATTCGGAAACCAACCAGCACACCATCGCGCAGAATCTTGGCCGTTCCGAGTACAGCTATTACTTCGTGCTCAAAGAATACCGGCCGGTGCTCGAGCGTCTCGGGCGGGTGGTGGAAGTGACGGACCCGGCCCGCGAAGTCGACGCGCTGTATCTGGAATGCCTGGCCCGTGGCGAGCCGTGCGTGTTCCTGTCGTTCTCGCCGCCCCATCGCACACCGATTCATCTGGCTTGCCCGACGTTGCCGGTGTTCGCCTGGGAGTTCAGCACTATCCCCAACGAGCCTTTCGACGGCGAGCCACGCAATGACTGGCGCACGGTGTTGCGCGCCTGCGGGGCGGCGATCACCCATTCCAGTTACACGGTCGACGCGGTGCGCGAGGCCATGAGCGACGATTACCCGATTGTCGCGGTGCCGGCGCCCGTGTGGGATCGCTTTGCCGCCCGGGGCGCACAGCTGCAAGGCCAGCCCTCGACGGGGCCGGTGCGACTGAAGATCAAGGGACTGGTGGCCGACAGTCGTCAGCTCGATCTCGACGCCTTCGGCCCGAAGCATCTGCGCCGTGGCAAAGGCATCGACTTCGAGGCGCCGGTCCGCGAGCAAGAGTTGTTGCTGGATGGCGTGGTGTACACCTCGGTGTTCAACCCCGGCGACGGACGCAAGAACTGGGAAGACATGCTCAGTGCGTTCTGCGTGACATTCCGTGAGGTCGAGGACGCAACGCTGGTGCTCAAACTCACCCACCACGATGCCGAAGAGGCCCTCAGCGACATCCTTCATCATCTGTACAAAAACCGCTCCTACCGCTGCCGCATCGTGCTGATCTACGGCTACCTCGCGGACGCGGACTACGAGCGACTGGTGCAGGCGACCCGTTACGTGGTGAACACGTCCTACGGCGAGGGCCAGTGCCTGCCGCTGATGGAGTTCATGTCCTGCGGCAAACCAGCGGTGGCGCCACGCACCACGGCGATGATCGATTACCTGAGCGAGGACAATGCGTTCCTGGTCGAGTCCACCGACGAACTCACCGCGTGGCCCCACGATCCGCGCAAGGCGTTCCGCACGCTGCGTTACGTGACCAACTGGGCGTCGGTCTGCGTCGCCTACCGCGACAGTTACGACGTGGCGAAAAACCAGCCACAACGTTATGCACAAATGTCGTCTCAAGCCGTGCTGAGCCTGCAAGGATTCTGCAGCCAGGCCGTGGCCGAGCAGCGCTTGCAGGACTTTCTGGCGCAGCTGTTCGAACATCGTGAGATGACAACCGTCGAGGTCTCCGGCTCATGATCCGCGTGCTGACTCGAAGCTTGCGACCTCGTCCGGTGATCATCGCCCGCCAACCGCTGCAAACCCTTTCGCCCAACGTCGACCCTTTTTCTGGAGCCAACCCATGCTGAGACTTTTGAAGAAACTCACGGCATCGACGCCTGCACAGCCTGCCGCGCCGGTGGTCGAGGACGTCGACACGTTCCAGCTCGGCTTGCGCGATGCCATGCTCAGCGGCTGGTTCAATCATGACACCGGCGAGCTGTACAAAGGCTTCACGGTGGGCCCCGAGGACACACTGGTCGACGTCGGTTGCGGCGACGGCGGCAACATGCAGTTCTGCGGGATGCGCGGGGCGCGGATCATCGTCGCCGACATCGACGCAGCCAAGATCGAAGCCGCCCGCCAGCGGCTCAGCGAAACCTCGGCCCGCAGCGTCGAGTACCACGTCACCGACGGCAATCCGCTGCCGATCGCCGACAACACCGCGACCCGCGTGGTGTCCACTGAGGTGCTTGAACATGTCGACGATCCGGCACAGTTCCTCGCCGAACTGGTGCGGATTGGCCAGCCGGGCGCCCTGTATCTGCTGAGCGTCCCGCACCCCAGTTCCGAAGATGTGCAAAAAGGCATCGCCATACCGGAGTACTTCGAAAAGCCCAACCACATTCGCATCATCAGCGAGGAGCAGTTCAAGGCCATGGTCAGCGAAGCGGGCCTGGAGATCGTCAGCCACAGCCAGTACGGTTTCTATCGGTCACTGTGGATGTTGCTGTTCTGGGAAGCCAACGTGGATCTGGGCAGCCCCGATCATCCGTTGCTCAATCAATGGACCAAGACCTGGGAGACCGTGCTCAATTCGCCGCGTGGCACGCAGATCAAACATGCGCTGGACAGCGTCATGGCGAAAAGTCAGGTCATCATCGCCCGTAAACCGTAGCGCGTTTTTTCCGGGAGCGGCCGCGCTCCCGTCGGTTTTGTGTAACCTTGCAGCCTTGTGTTGCCAGGGATTTGCACGTCATGCGGTTTCTTTTCGGGCTGTCGGCATTGCTTGCCACAGCCCTGCTGCTGTCTGCCTGTGAGCGTCAGGAAGCAGCGCCTCTCGATCAACAACTCTACGTCTGGCAACGCCAGTGGACGCCGGGCCATGAGGCGGCGCTCAAGGGCAGCCGCACTGATTTCTCGACCTTGCGGGTATTGGCGTTGCAGGCTTTCCCACAAGCAGGCTGGAGCCGGGCGCGGATCGATCCGCAATTGCTGAAAAGCGATGGCCGGCCGCTGATCGCGGTGATTCGCCTCGATGGCCAGCTCAAGGCACTGGATCAGGATCAGGTCACGGCGCAGATCCTTCAGGTGATCAATGACTGGCAAACCCAGGGACTCACGCTGGCCGGGGTCGAGATCGATCACGATGCCGGCAATGCGCGGCTGCCCGCGTACGCTGACTTCCTCCTTCATCTGCGCGCAGCGTTGCCGTCATCACTGCCCTTGAGCATCACCGCATTGCCGGCCTGGCTCGACAGCCCGCAACTGCCGGCGCTGCTGGCAACAGTCGACAGCAGCGTGCTGCAGGTGCATGCGGTCAGCGATCCGCGACGCGGTCTGTTCGACCCTGAGCAGGCGCGCGACTGGGCGAAGCGCTGGGGGCGGATCAGCGACAAACCGTTCTACCTGGCCCTGCCGGCTTACGGTGTAGCGTTGTTGCCGGACAGCGGTGGCGCGCCGGTGGTGGAAAGCGAAGTGACGCTGGAGCGAGGTGGCGAGCGCCGCGAATTGCTGGCCGATCCACAGCAACTGAGCCGACTCGCCAAAGCACTGCGCGAGGATCGACCGGCGCACCTGGCCGGGCTGATCTGGTTCCGCCTGCCGCTGGCCAATGACCGCCGGGCGTGGAGTCTGACCACGTTGCGTGCGGTGGCCCGAGGCGATGCGCTGTCCAGCAAACTCGACTTGAGCTTCAAGGCGCAGGACGGCCTCTACGACATCACGCTCGGCAACGCCGGCAACCTTGATAGCCCCTGGCCTGCGCGCGTTCGGGTAAAAGCCAGCGGCTGTGAAGGCGCCGATGCGCTCGCCGGTTATGCATTGCAACAGACTGCGGATCTGCTTACCTTCACCCGCTTGCGCGACGGCCGATTGCCGGCGGGCGGACAGCGTGCGATCGGTTGGGCACGTTGCGCAAATATTGATCAAGGAGGTTCGCATGTTGACCCGTAACTGGCCCCGCCATCTGCTTTGCCTGAGCCTCAGCCTGCCGCTGGGATCGGCGCTGGCCTGCGGCCCGGATTTCCCGATGCGTCTGCTCGACGATCGCGGGCAATCGCTGGCGGAACTGCCGGAGGGCAACTTCAAGTTCGAGATCAATCGCCTCGGCAAAACCATTGCCGGGCTGAAGAACGTCACGGCGGTCACCTACAACCCGGATGACATCTATGGCGAACCCAAGGAGCCCGCTGAACTGCGTGAGAAGGCCGAGCAGCAGGGCCTGAGCGCGGAGCAGCAGGCGCTGGTCAAGCAATTGCGCAGCCTGACCGATGCGCGTCAGGTTGAAGTGCAGGGCGCGAGCCTGCCGGCGGAACTGCGTCTGTATGTGGCGGGCGCCGTGGCGTTCGGCACCGGTGATCATCAACTGGCCGTCGAGTACTTCCGCCAGTTGCTGGCGCTGCCGGCCGATCAACGCGCGTTGCGCAGCACCTGGGCCGCTTATTCGCTGGGCCGGGCGTTCTTTGCCATGAGCAGCGAAGCAGGCGATGCGCTCGACGCGTTGGAAAACGCCATCGAAGCCTTCCGCCAGACGCGGCAACTGAGCATCGACGGTTTCAGCGATCCGCTGGAGCTGGGCGTGGCCAGCCTCGGCGAAGAAGCACGAGCGCTGCGCACGGCGGGCAGTTGGGACAAGGCCATCGAACTCTATGCCACGCAAAACCTGCATGGCTCGAACGTCGGCTACACCTCGCTGAAGCTGTTGATGAACGATCTGGCCGAAGAACCCGAGGATCGACTGGAAAAGTTGCTGCGCGGCAAAGCGGTGCAGCAACTGGTGACCGCGTCGTTGATCAGCCGGATCGGCTGGTCATTCGGCGACGAGCCGCCGAATGAGAAAAAACTGATCAAGGCGTTGCAGGAGAGCACGCGCGGCAGCCTCGATAACGCTGATCGTCTGGCGGCCATGAATTATCAACAGGGCGACTACGCCAGCGCCAAGGCGTTCCTCGAACACGCCGGCGACAGCGGCCTGGCGTGGTGGCTGCGGGCGAAACTGGCGGTGCGCGATGGCGACAAGGTCGCGGCGGCTGCGGCCTATGCGAAAGCTGCGCAAGCGTTCCCGCAGGGTGAATCCTGGGGCGAGCGGCGTACCGCCGACTGGAATCTCGAATCCCTTCAGCCCAAATGCCGGGTCGAGGGTGAAAGCGCGATTCTGGCGCTGCAACGTGGCGAGTACCTGCAGGCCTTCGATCAGTTGTATCGCAGCCAGAGCATTTACTGGTTCGACGCTGCGACCGTGGCCGAGCGGGTGCTGACGGTCGAGGAGCTGAAAAACTACGTCGATACCAACGTCCCGGCACCGCCCGCGCTGAGCCAGCAGGATCGTGACAATTACGTGCCGCTGCCAGTGGCCGCGAGCCTGCGCAATCTGCTGGGTCGGCGTTTGTTGCGTGAAGGGCACTACAAAGAAGCGGTCGGTTATTTCGACAATGCCGATCTGCAGAACAAGGCCCGGCTCTATGGCGAGCAACGTCTGAAGGCCGATTCGGCGTGGTGGCCGACCAAGCGTGCCAGCGCATTGTTCAATGCGGCGTGGACGGCCCGAGAGTGGGGCATGGACATCCTGGGCTACGAAATGGCGCCGGATTACGCGACCTTCGGCGGCAACTACAGCCTGGAAACCGCTGAGCTGAAAGTCGGGCCGCTGGTGAGCGAGGCCGAAGTGCAACGCCAGAAGGCCAGCGAAGCGCAGCCGGATGAGCGATATCACTATCGGTTTGTTGCCACAGCGCTGGCCAACCGTGCGGCGGATAACTTGCCGCACACCAGCCAGGCGTTCGCCGCCGTGCTGTGTTCGGCCGCCGGCTGGAACAGCAGCCTGGAAGAACAGAGCGCGTTGTACAAACGTTATGTCGACGAAGGGCCGTACGTTCTGTGGGCCGTGGATTTCGGCCATCAGTGCCCTTATCCGGACTTCGAAAACGCTGACAAGCGCTATGTCACTCAGGTGACCGACTCGGTGCGTTCGACACTGCGGCCATACAAGTGGCCGGTGCAGATCGGTGCGATTGTGGTCTTCACTGCGGTGGCGTTGTCGCTGATTGCCCGCCGCCAGCGCAAGGCCCGCAAAGCCTAAGCCTGCTGGACGAACGTCAGGCGCACGGCGAAGCCGATCAACAGGCTGCCGAACAACCACTGCTGCACGCGTTGGGCCGTTGGGCTGTGTTTCAGCCAGCGGCCCAGCGCCGTGCCGAGCAAGGCATAGGCGCTGTCGAACAGCAATCCAGCGGCCACCAGCATCGCGCCGAGCACCGCAAACTGCGTCAGCACCGGTGCGCCATCCGCCACGATGAACTGCGGCAGCAGCACCGAGCAGAACAGCAAGGCTTTCGGGTTGAGCAGATTGGTCAGCAGGCCACGACGGATTGCGGCGCGCCACTGCCCATGGCCGTCCGTTACGGTGCCGGCGTTCAGATCAGGCAGCAGCGTGGTGCGCAGGCATTGAATGCCGATCCACAGCAAGTACGCCGCCCCGGCCATCCGCACCGCATCGAACGTCCACGGTGCAGCCTTGAACAGCGCCGCCAGCCCCAGCGCCGCGAGTGCGACATGACAGCCTCGGGCAACCGCCAGCCCCACCGCCGTGGCAAGTGCTGCGCCGCGACCCTGGCGGGCACCGGTCTGCAACAGCAGGATCATGTCCGGGCCGGGCAGCAGATAGACCACCGCCAAAGCCAGGAAAAACAGCCAGAGACTTGCCATGTCGCACCCCTTTCGTTGTCGATTCGGTGCAACCAGTCTATGACCGAGGGGCAGGGCAGGTGCTTGCGTAGTTCGCTTCTATAACTGTTGAGATTGGCATAACCTGCTTTCTTTTTGCGGTTACACCATCAGGATCTGCCAACCATGAAACTCGACGCCTTCGATCGCAAGATTCTCGCCGCGCTGCAACGGGACGGGCGCCTGAGCAATGTGCAACTGGCGGACGAGATCGGTTTGTCCGCGTCGCCGTGCCTGCGCCGGGTGCGGATGCTCGAAGAGGCGGGGGTGATTCGCGGTTATCAGGCGAACCTGGACCGTGATGAGGTGGGGCTGGGGCTGACGGTGTTCGTCGGGGTCAAGGTGGAACGACACAACGATGAACAGGCCGAGGCGTTTCACCGGGCGGTGACAGCGTTGCCGGAGGTGATTTCGGCGTTTCTGGTCTCAGGGGAATCGGATTTTCTGCTGCAAGTGGTGGTGCCGGACTTGCGCGCCTACGACCGGTTTCTCACTGGCTGCCTGCTGAAGCTGCCGGGCGTGAGCGACATTCGCAGCAATTTCGCGATTCACACGGTGAAGACCCCAGGAGCGCTGCCCCTGGGGCATTTGCCGTCCTGATACTTCCCGCATTGCGCGGGAAGTATCCGCGAAGTGCTTACATCTGCGTTGCCATGCCCTCGACATTCATCGCTGCCTGACGCAACGCCTCGGAACGGGTCGGGTGAGGGTGGCAGGTCAGCGCAATGTCTTCGGCCGACGCGCTGAACTCCATGGCCACGCAGTACTCGCCGATCATTTCACTGACGCTCGGGCCGACCAGGTGCACGCCGAGGACTTCGTCGGTGTGCGCGTCGGCGAGGACTTTGGCAAAACCTTCGGTTTCGTGATTGATCTTCGCCCGGCTGTTGGCGGTGAACGGGAACTTGCCGACCTTGAAGGCCCGGCCTTCAGCCTTGAGCTGCTCTTCGGTCTTGCCGACGCTGGCCAGTTCCGGTCGGGTGTAGATCACGTTGGGGATCAGGTCGTAGTTGACCTCGCCCGCCTTGCCGACGATCTGCTCGATGCAGGCCATGGCTTCGTCTTCGGCCTTGTGCGCAAGCATCGGACCCGACGTGACATCCCCGATCACCCAGACGCCAGGTGCTTCGGTGCGATGGTGTTTGTTGGCAAGCATGCCGCGTTTGTCGGTGCTCAGGCCGACGTTCTCCAGGCCCAGGCCTTGGGTGTAAGGACGGCGACCGATGGCGACCAACACGTAATCGGCTTCCAGCAGCTCGGCGGTGCCGCCGGCTGCCGGTTCGATGCTCAATTGCACGCCGTTGGCCGAAGACGTGGCGCTGGTGACTTTGGAACTCAATTTGAAACTGATGCCCTGTTTGCTCAGCGAGCGTTGCAGGGTCTTGCCGGCCTCGCCATCCACGCCCGGGCAGATGCGGTCGAGGTATTCCACCACGGTCACCTGCGCGCCGAGCCGCCGCCAGACCGAGCCGAGTTCGAGGCCGATCACGCCGGCACCGATCACTACCAGATGCTTGGGCACTTCGCTCAAGGACAGGGCGCCGGTGGAATCGAGAATGCGCTGGTTGTCGATTGCCACGCCGGGCAGGGGAGTGGGTTCGGAGCCGGTGGCAATGACGATGTCGGTGGCGGTCAGTTCGATGCGGCTGCCCTGATCGCCGGTCACGCTGACTTTTCCGGGACCGTCGATGTGGCCCCAGCCCTTGATCCAGTCGACCTTGTTCTTGCGGAACAGGAACTCGATGCCTTTGGTCAGGCCGGCGACGCTTTCGTCCTTCTGCTTCATCATTTGCGCGAGGTTGAGCGTCGGTTTGACCTCGATGCCGAGGTTGGCGAATTCCGCCCCCATCGCCGCGTCGTACAGTTCGGACGCATGCAACAGCGCCTTGGACGGCATGCAACCGACGTTGAGGCAGGTGCCGCCCAGCGTGGCGCGGCCTTCCACGCACGCGGCCTTGAGGCCCAACTGGCCGGCGCGGATCGCCGCGTTATAACCGCCGGGCCCACCGCCCAGAATCACTACGTCATAGTTGCTCATGCGCTTACTCCTGGCTGAAGAATGCGGATCGCTAAAAATTACGTACGTAATATGTGCGTTTCCGGACATTTCGGTCAAGGCTTCAGGAACGCGACAGGTTGGGCATCCTTGAATGTGAAATTGAGTACAAATATTTCACGGATTTCGTTATATCGTAACGAGTTGTGCAGTGAGCCAAGGGTTTTGGGGGGTTATGCAAGTCGATCTGGACGTTGATGGCACGCAAGTGACCGGTTTGCCGCGCTTTCAGCAGGCGTCGGCTCAGGGTCGCCGATTGCGCCGGTTGGCCATCGGACTCGGCGGGTTGGCCGTGGCCGGAGGGGTGCTGGCGTTTTTTGTTGGCCTGTTCGCCTCGCAATCGCTGTGGCCGGCGCTGTTGGTCAATCAGAGCGCGGCGTTGCTGGTGCTGGTCGCCGGGCTGCAATCGGCGTGGTGGGTGGCCGATTGGCGGGCGCGGGTGATCAACCCGGTGGTGCCGGTGACGGCTGTCGACGAGACGCCCGCGCCGGACGGCTGGTACGAGCGGCTGCTGGATCGGCTGAGCCGACGCAGCCTGCATGTGCTGGGACAGATCGGCGCGGCAACCTTGTGGCTGGGCGGTCTGGCGCTGTTGGCGTTGCTCGGCATCGAGCAGGTGTGGAACCTGGCATTGCCTTCGGCTGCGGTGGGTTTGTCCGCTTCCGTCAGCGCGGCGATTGCGCTGCTGCTGGCGTTCGGTCTGCTGGTGTTGGAGCGGCAACTGGCTCAGGAAAACCCGGCGCAATGGCCCGAGGCGGGAGCGCTGGCGCAGCTGGTTCGAGTGGTCATCATCAGTCTGGTACTGGGTGCATTGTGCTTGCTGTTTGCCAGCGAGAATTCGGTCTGGCCTGTGCGACTGGCGGTGTTGATCGGCATCCTGCCGGGGCTGGTCGCGCTGGAGTTGTTGCTGCGTGCCGTGCTGTCGCTGTTCAGTCCGCGCCGCGAACAACTTGAGCCGGTACTGCTGGCCCGCAGTTTCGTCGCCGATCTGCTGCGCTGGCCGCCGCAACCATTGCTCGCCTTGCAACACGAATTGCACAACCGCTTCGGTATCGATCTGCGGCAGATCTGGGCCTTCAGTTACATGCGCCGGGCGTTCCTGCCGGTGTTGGTGCTGGTGGCGGCGGTGGGCTGGTTGCTCACCGGCATTCATGAAATCCCGCTGCAAAGTCGTGGCATCTACGAGCGCTTCGGCAAACCGGTGCAGGTGTTCGGCCCCGGTTTGCATGCCGGCCTGCCTTGGCCGCTGGGCCGGGTGTTGAACGTGGAGAATGGCGTGGTGCATGAACTGGCGACCAGCGTCGGCGAGAACCCGGCACCGGTTCAGCCGGATCCGGCGGAAGGGCCGGCCCCAATCACCGCCAACCGCTTGTGGGATGCCAGCCACGTCAACGATAAATCCCAGGTCATCGCCAGCAGCCGTGGCGAGCAACAGAGCTTCCAGATCGTCAACATGGACGTGCGTTTCGTCTATCGCATCGGCCTCAGCGATCAGGCAGCGTTGGCCGCGACGTATAACAGCGCGGATGTTCCGACGCTGATCCGCAGCACTGCGAGCCGGATTCTGGTCCACGATTTTGCGTCACGCACCCTCGACGGTTTGCTGGGGCAAGACAGGGTAGGGCTGGCAGATGAAATCGGCCGCGCCGTGCAAAACGATCTTCAGAAGCTCGACAGTGGCGTGGAAATTCTCGCCACGGTGGTCGAGGCGATTCACCCGCCGGCCGGTGCGGCCAACGCCTATCACAGCGTGCAAGCGGCGCAGATCGGCGCCCAGGCGTTGATCTCTCGTGAGCGTGGCGCGGCTGCCGAAGCAAGTAATCAGGCGCAGTTGCAGGCCAGTCTCGCGCGCGATCAGGCCAGCGCCAATGCCCACGAAACCAGCTCGACCGCCCGCGCGGCGGACCTGAAGTTCAGCGCCGAGCAAAAAGCCTACGCCAGCGCCGGCCAGGCCTTCGTGCTGGAGCAATACCTCAGCCAGCTCAGTCAGGGACTGGGCAAAGCCAAACTGTTGGTGCTCGACCATCGTCTGGGCGGCAGCAGCAACGCGCCGACCATCGACCTGCGTACGTTCACGCTGCCGGCTGACCCGACGCCGGCGCGCACCACCGCTCAACCAGGAGCCACCCATTGAGCCAGTCGCATACTCACGATCACCATGACCACAGCGGTCACGACCATGCTCATGGCGGCCATCACCATCACGGGCATCACCACCACCATCATGGTGCACCGGAAGAGGCGGGGCCTTTCCCGTGGCGACGCATGGGCTGGGCTGTGTTGCTGGTGGCGTTTGCCATCGCAGCGGCAAGTCTGGTGCAGGTGCGCTCCGGCGAAGCCACAGTCATCACCCGTTTCGGCAATCCGTCCCGGGTGTTGCTGGATCCGGGACTGAGCTGGCGTTGGCCGGCACCGTTCGAAGCAGCGATCCCGGTGGATCTGCGCCTGCGCACCACCTCGAGTGGCTTGCAGGACGTCGGTACCCGCGACGGTTTGCGCATCATCGTGCAAGCGTACGTCGCGTGGCAGGTGCAGGGCGACGCGGACAATGTTCAGCGTTTCATGCGCGCAGTGCAGAATCAGCCAGATGAGGCAGCGCGGCAGATTCGCACCTTTGTCGGCTCGGCACTGGAGACCACCGCCAGCAGTTTCGACCTGGCCAATCTGGTCAACACCGATGCCAACCAGGTGCACATCGCCGATTTCGAAGCGCAGTTGCGTCAACAGATCGATCAGCAGTTGCTCGCCACTTACGGTGTGCGCGTGGTGCAAGTGGGTATCGAGCGATTGACATTGCCGTCAGTGACACTCACCGCGACGGTCGACCGGATGCGCGCCGAGCGTGAAACCATCGCCACCGAACGCACGGCGATCGGCAAGCGTGAAGCCGCGCAGATTCGTTCCGGCGCTGAACGTGATGCGCGAATCGTCCAGGCTGACGCGACGGTGAAAGCAGCCGAAATCGAAGCGCAATCGCGGGTCGAAGCGGCACAGATTTACGGCCGCGCTTATGCCGGATCGCCGCAGCTGTACAACCTGCTGCGTTCGCTGGATACCCTTGGCACTATCGTCACGCCGGACACCAAATTGATCCTGCGCACCGACGCCGCGCCATTCCGTGTGTTGGTGGACGGTCCGCCGAATATGGACAGCAAGACCGGAACGCAGCCATGAGTAAAGTTCCACGTGGAACAAATTCGTTGAACAGTCCGTGGATTCAGGCGGGACGTCTGGCGTTTTTTGCCCTGTACGCGGTGACGGTGTTGGCGGCGTTGGCCTGGGCGTTTTCCAACGTGCGGCAGATCGACCCGCAGAATCGCGCGGTGGTCATGCATTTCGGTGCACTGGATCGCATCCAGAATGCCGGGTTGTTATTGGCTTGGCCGCAGCCGTTCGAACAGGTTGTTTTGCTGCCGGCGGCGGATCGGGTCATCGAGCGTCGAGTGGAAAACCTGTTGCGCAGTCCTGCTGCAATACAGGCCGATCGCGTTGCGACGTTCGCCACACCGCTGAGCGATGCATTGGCCGGTTCAGGCTATTTGCTCACCGGTGATGCCGGGGTGGTGCAGCTGGATGTGCGGGTGTTCTACAAGGTCACCGATCCCTATGACTTCGTGCTGCAAGGCGACCATGTGCTGCCGGCACTGGATCGACTGGTGACCCGCAGTGCGATGGCCCTGACGGCGGCGCGGGATCTGGACACCATTCTGGTGGCGCGACCGGAACTGATCGGCGCCGACAATCAAGCCGCCGAACGACGTGAACGCCTGCGCGGCGATCTGGTTCAGGGCATCAATCGTCGCTTGGCCGAATTGAAGGCGAGTGGGCAGGGCATCGGTATCGAAGTGGCGCGGGTCGATGTGCAATCGAGTCTGCCCGAGCCGGCGGTCGGTGCTTTCAACGCCGTACTGACCGCCAGCCAGCAGGCCGACAAAGCGGTGGCCAATGCCCGCACCGACGCTGAAAAAATCACCCAGACCGCCAACGAACTGGCCGACCGTACCTTGCAGGTCGCCCATGCCCAGGCCGGTGAGCGATTGGCAAAAGCCTCCGCCGATACCGCGACCGTATTGAGTCTGGCCCAGGCCCGACAACAGGGCACTGACCCGCAAATGCTGTTGCGCCTTTACCGCGAGCGGATACCGAAGATTCTCGGCCAGGCCGGTTCGGTCACCACGGTCGATCCGAAAGACGATTCCCGCCTGATCATTCAGGGAGCCAGTAAATGACCGCCACTACCGCCGCACCGAGCCTGTTGTCCTCGGCCGAGCAACGTCGCGCTGCGCGCCAATTGACCCTGGCGATGCTCGCCCTTGGCTTGCTCGGGCTTGGTTTGATCTGGCGCTGGTTGATGCCGGAGCAAACCGGTGTCAGTCAGTTGCTGCTCGGTGTTGCTTCTTTGCTGGTCGCAGTGCCGGTGATGCGTTCGGCGTGGTTCAGCCTGCGTTACCCAAGCCTGCACGGCATCACCGACCAATTGATCGCACTGGCGATGCTCGGCGCCTGGGCCACCGGTGACCTGCTCACCGCCGCGCTGTTGCCGATCATCATGATCTTCGGCCATGTGCTGGAGGAGCGCAGCGTGATTGGCTCGCAGGAGGCGATTCACGCGTTGGGTCAACTTACTCGCAGCCATGCACGGAAAATCCAGGCGGACGGCACCGTCATCGAAGTCGATAACGGCACGCTCAAGGCGGGTGACACCGTTGAAGTCCGCGCTGGTGATCGGGTGCCAGCGGACGGTCGGGTGTTGTCCGGCCAGGCCAGCCTCGACACAGCGTCGATCACCGGTGAGTCGGTGCCGGTGGAGGCGGGCGTCGGAATGACCGTGTTTGGCGGGGCGATCAACCTCGATGGTTTGCTGCGTATCGAAGTGACCCGCACCGGCGATGAATCGACCCTGGGCAAGGTCATCGCGCTGATGCAGAACGCCGAGCGTTCCAAGCCACCGATCACCCGTCTGCTGGAACGTTACGCCGGCAGTTACATGGTGCTGGTGTTGCTGCTGGCGGCGGTGACCTGGTTTGTCACCAACGATGCTCAGGCAATGTTGGCGGTGCTGGTCGCAGCCTGTCCTTGCGCGCTGGTGTTGTCGGCGCCGGCCATAGCGATTGCCGGCGTGGCGGTCGCGGCGCGGCACGGGATTCTGATCCGCAGTTCGGCCTTCCTTGAAGAGTTGGCTGACCTCACGTCCCTGGTGGTCGACAAGACCGGCACGCTCACCTACGGCACGTTGCGTTTGCAGTCGATCAACAGCGCGCAGGCGGATCACGATTCGGTGATGGCGCTGGCTGCCAGTCTTGGCGCAGCCAGCAGTCACCCGGTCAGTCGTGCACTGGCGGGTCTGGTTCATGCGGACAACGTGCTGGTACTGACCGACATTCACGAACGACAAGGTTTGGGTGTGGTCGCCAAGACGGAGCAGGGTGAAGCGGCACTCGGTCGCCCGGAACTGTTTGCGCAACTGGGCATCCCGACCACATCGGTTCCCGATCACGACGGCCCGATCGCCGGCCTGGCCTTGAACGGTGAGTTTCTCGCCTGGCTGTTGCTCGCCGACAGCGTCAAACCGGAAGCACGATTCGCCTTGAGCGAACTGCGCGAATTGGGCCTCGGTCGGCAACTGTTGTTGACCGGCGACCGTCAGAGCGTGGCGCAAACCCTGGCGCGGGATGTCGGCCTGCATGAAGTCGAAGCCCAGGCCTTGCCCGAAGACAAACTCAATCGAGTGTTGAAGGAAATCGACAACGGTTTCCGGCCAATGGTGGTCGGTGACGGCATCAACGATTCGCTGGCACTCAAGGCCGGTGTGGTGGGGGTTGCGATGGGGGCGGGCGGTGCGGACATCGCATTGGCGTCCGCCGACATCGTGCTGATCGGCAGCGATCTGCGCCGTCTCGGCACTTGTGTGCGCCTGAGCCGCCAATGTCGGCGCACGCTGCAGGTGAACGTGATCATCGGTCTGGGCTGGACGCTGGCCATCGTCGTGTTCGCCGCGTTCGGCTGGCTGGGCGCCGCCGGGGCGATGATCGCAGCGTTGCTGCACAATCTCAGCACACTGCTGGTGTTGGGCAATGCCGGTCGCTTGTTGCGATTCCAGGAGCCCCTGTTGAAGCTGAACGAGCAGAATTGATCATTTTTCGAACTGTGCGCCGGTCTTGAAGTCTTCAGAGAAGGCGCACTGAAGCACGGAGATCGGTGCCGTTGCAGCCACGTTGGCTGATAGGTGGCGACTATCGAATCGATAGCCAGCTAATTTTCAAGGATGGTCTACCCTCAGATCAGACGTCTGAAACCAGGGGGATATTCCATGCTCGCGCAACTTCCACCGGCCTTACAGAATCTGCAGCTTCCGCTTCGCCTGCGACTCTGGGACGGCCATGAATTCAATCTGGGCCCGACGCCCAGCGTCACCATCGTGGTCAAGGACCCGTCGATGGTGACCCAGTTTACCCATCCAAGTCTTGATGCGCTGGGGGCGGCGTTCGTCGAGGGCAAGCTCGAACTCGAGGGCTCGATCAGCGAGGTCATCCGGGTCTGCGATGAATTGAGCAACGCGTTGCTCGACGAGGACGAAGACAGTCAGCCGGTGCGAACCGTGCACGACAAGGAAACCGACGCCAAAGCCATTTCCTACCACTACGACCTGTCCAACGCGTTTTATCAGCTGTGGCTGGACAGCGACATGGCGTATTCCTGCGCCTATTTCGAAACCGGTAGCGAAACCCTGGAGCAGGCCCAGCAGGCGAAGTTCCGGCACCTATGTCGCAAGCTGCGCCTGCAACCGGGTGACTACTTGCTGGATGTGGGTTGCGGCTGGGGCGGTCTGGCGCGTTACGCCGCCCGTGAGTTCGGTGCCAAAGTCTTCGGTATCACCCTGAGCAAGGAACAACTGGCGCTGGCTCGGGAGCGCGTCAAAGCCGAAGGCCTGGAAGACCAGATCGAACTGCAACTGCTCGATTACCGCGATCTGCCGCAGGACGGGCGTTTCGACAAAGTGGTGAGCGTCGGCATGTTTGAGCACGTGGGTCACGCCAACCTGGCCGAGTACTGCAAAACCCTGTTCGGCGCGGTGAAAGAGGGCGGTCTGGTGATGAACCACGGCATCACCGCCAAGCACACCGATGGCCGTCCGGTGGGACGCGGTGCCGGGGACTTCATCGAAAAATACGTGTTCCCCAACGGCGAGCTGCCGCACCTGGCGATGATCTCGGCCGAGATCAGCGAGGCCGGTCTGGAGGTCGTCGATGTCGAAAGCCTGCGTCTGCATTACGCGCGCACGCTGGACCACTGGAGCGAACGGCTGGAGGACAACCTCGAAGCGGCCGGCAAACTGGTGCCGGATCAGGCCCTGCGTATCTGGCGCCTGTACCTGGCCGGTTGCGCCTACGCGTTTGCCCGGGGCTGGATCAATCTGCACCAGATTCTCGCGGTGAAGGCCCACCCCGATGGCAGCCATGAACTGCCGTGGACCCGCGACGACATCTATAACCCTTGAGCTAGAGAATCGGTGAAATCAGCCGGGCGATCCGCATGCCGAGTTGTTGCAGGCGGTGGATCTCCCGGCCTTCTTCCTTGGCGATTTCGTAGGCCTGGGCAAAGTCTTCATTGAGCATCTGTTCCACGTGGCCGGCGAATTCGCTGTCGACCGTCAGCAACATCACTTCGAAATTCAACCGGAACGAACGGTTGTCCAGATTGGCGCTGCCGATGGCGCTGATTTCGCTGTCGACCAACACCACTTTCTGATGCAGGAAACCCGGTTCGTAGCGGAACACCCGCACCCCGGCGCGCACCGCTTCGAACGCATAAAGGCTCGACGCGGCGTAAACGATGCGGTGATCGGGGCGCGACGGCAGCAGCAATCGCACATCGACACCGCGCAGCACCGCGAGGCGTAATGCGGCGAAAACCGCTTCGTCGGGGATGAAGTAAGGGCTGGTGATCCACACACGTTCAGTCGCGGCATGGATGGCTTCGACGAAGAACAGCGAACAGGTTTCGTAGGCATCCGCCGGGCCGCTGGCCAGCAGTTGGCAGAGCACGCCGTCTTCCGGATAGACGTCCGGCAGGATCAGCGGCGGCAGCGTACGTGCGGCCCAGAACCAGTCTTCGGCAAATGACTCCTGCATACACGCGACCACTGGGCCGCGCACCTGAACGTGGGTGTCGCGCCAGGGTGCCAGGGGTGGTTTTTCGCCCATGTATTCGTCGCCGACGTTATGCCCGCCAACGAAGCCGATCATTCCGTCGACCACGACAATCTTGCGATGGTTGCGGAAATTCACCTGGAAGCGATTGAGCCAGCCGCTGCGGGTAGCGAACGCTTTAACTTCGACTCCGCCATCGCGCAGGGCCTGCACGTAACTGTGGGGCAGGGCGTGGCTGCCGATGCGGTCGTACAGCAGATGAATCGCAACGCCTTCTGCGGCTTTCTTCAGCAGCAGCTCGCGCAGGCGCTGGCCGAGGTGATCGTCGTGAATGATGAAAAACTGAATCAGCACGGCTTCCCGAGCCTGGTCGATTGCGTGGAAAATCGCGTCGAACGTGGCGGTGCCGTTGATCAGCAATCGCACTTCATTGTTGGCCAGGCACGGCATGCGGCCCAGCTTCGGCATCGCCCGTAGTGAGTCGTAGGCATTCGAGGCGCGAGCGGTCAGGGCTTCCTCTACCCACGGCCGCCAGTTGAGTTCGGAAACGGCCTGACGCATCTGTTCGTTGGCCTGACGCCGGGCCTTGATATAACCGTCGAAGGTGCTGCGACCGAACACCAGGTAGGGAATGAGGGTGAGATAGGGAATGAAGATCAGCGACAGCGCCCAGGCGATCGAGCCTTGTGCGGTACGGACGGTCAACACTGCATGGATGGCGGCAATCGTGCCCAGGCTATGTATCAGAGCGATCAGATAACCGAAGATGTGCGGTCCAAAATAATCCATGGGGCAACCTTGCTCCTGAAGATTCAATGCTTAACAGACCATGTTCCTTTGCGGTTGTCGCTATTTTCTTTTTAGCCATGAAAGCAGGCCATGAACCGAAACAAGCGGCCGGCGTCTAACGGCCACTACTGATCAGGAGTTTTTCAATGAACGTTCGTCTGCTGGGTTTGGCGCTGGGTCTGGGGTTGGCCTTGCCGTTGGTTGCTCAGGCGCAAATGCTGCAGCCGGGGTTGTGGGAAATGACGTCGAGCAACGTAAAGGTCGATGATCAGGCCATGGACGTGCAATCGATCCTCGGCCAGATTCAGGGCCAGATCTCCCCGCAACAGCGGGCGGCGCTGGAGAAGCAAGGGATCAACATCGGTGGCAAAGGCATCCGTGCCTGCCTGACGCCGCAGCAAGTGGCGACCAACGATATTCCGCTGGCAGACCCGCAGTCGGGCTGCAAACAGCAGATCACCGAGCGCAACGGCAACCAATGGAAATTCCGTTTCAGTTGCCCGCGAGCCTCGGGCACCGGTGTGGCGACGTTCGTCAGCGATCGTGAGTTCACCACCATCGCCAACGGCACGTTCAATGCCATCGGGATCAACCAGAAGGGCAGTCTGGAAACCCGCGCCGTGTGGTTGGGCCAGGATTGCGGCACCGTCAAACCAAGAGCCTGAAAATCGAACCGCCCCCACAACAGTGTGGGGGCGGTTTTTTCTAGCGCATGAACCGCAACGGCAATCCCTGACACCCGTCATGCAGCCGATTGTCGTGCCACGCAACCTGTCCCGACACCAGCGTCGTACTCACCCGATGGCGAAAGCTTCGACGAGCAAACGGCGTCCATCCGCACTGTGACAGGATCGGTTGTCGTGATACCGCGACACCCTCGGGCTCTGGCTGAATCAATACCAGATCCGCCCAATAACCCTCCCTCAAATAACCGCGATCCGGAATGGCAAACAGGTCGGCCACCCGGTGGCTGGTCTTTGCCACCAGCGTGGTGATCGGCAGCACGCCATCCGCTACCAGTTCCAACAACGCCGGCAACGCATGTTGCACCAGAGGCAGGCCGGACGGTGCCTGGGCATACGACAGCTGTTTCTCCGCCCAGGTATGCGGAGCGTGATCGCTGCCGATCACATCCAGTCGATTGCTCGACAAGGCCAGACGCAGGGCATCGCGATCAGCCTGGCTTTTGATCGCCGGGTTGCATTTGATCTGGTTGCCGAAGTCCGGATAGTCGCGATCATCGAACAGCAGGTGATGCAGGCAAACCTCCGCCGTGATGCGTTTATGCGCCAGAGGTTTGTCCTCGAACAGTTGCAGTTCCCGGGCGGTGGTCAGGTGCAGCACGTGCAGGCGAGTGCCATGGCGTTTGGCGAGATCTACCGCCAGTGAAGAAGAGCGATAGCAGGCCTCGGCATTACGGATCAGCGCATGGGCGTCGGGAGGGAGATGATCACCGAACTGATCGCGCAACCTGACGGTGTTGGCCTCGACGCTCGGTGTGTGTTCGCAATGGGCCAGCAGGATCGTCGGCACCTCGGCGAACAATCGTTCCAGCGTTTTGGGGTCATCAACCAGCATGTTGCCGGTCGACGCCCCCATGAACACTTTGACCCCGGCCACTTCACTGGGATTGAGCGCTGCGACGGTGTCCAGGTTGTCGTGACTGACGCCGAAGTGAAAGCCGTAGTTGGCCACCGAGTTGATCGCCGCTCGACGCTTTTTGTCGGCCAGCGCTTCGAGGGTGAGGGTGGCCGGGTTGGTGTTGGGCATGTCCATGAAACTGGTGATGCCACCGGCCACAGCTGCGCGGGATTCGGTGTAGATGCTGCCTTTGGTTGGCGAGCCCGGCTCACGGAAATGCACCTGGTCGTCGATCATTCCCGGCAACAGCCATTGGCCGTTGGCGTCGATTTCCAGTGTGGCGTTTTCTCCGAAGATGCTGCGGCCGATCTTGACGATGCGACCGTGGCTGACCAGCAGATCGGCGTAGAACTCATGCCCGTCATCAACCAGGCGCGCATTGCGAATCAGCACACTGTTCATGGTTCAGAACTCGTTCTGCAGGGCTTTGTAGCCGCGCACCAGATCGACGTTGGTGCGCGCCACGTCTTCGGAAAACTCCGAAGCGCTGACGCTCACCGGCGGGAATTGCGAGAGGTCGGTGTTCGGGCCGATGCGGGTGGTGGAGGGCACGTAGAACGCATCCGGCAGATCCCGGCCATCGACCACCGAGTTGTGCCGCACCACGCAACCGTTGCCGACCACGCAGTTGAACAGCACGCTGTTGAAGCCGATGAACACCCGGTCGCCGACCTTGCACGGGCCATGCACGATCGAGCGGTGGGCGATGGAGCTGAACTCACCGATGGTCACCGCCGCGCCGGATTTGGAGTGGATCACCACGCCATCCTGGATGTTCGAGTTGGCGCCGATGGTGATCGGCTCCATCTCGCCCGAGGCGTCTACTTCATCGGCGCGAATGACGGCGTAGGGGCCGACGAATACGTTTTCGCCGATCACCACTTTGCCGCAGATGATCGCGGTTTTATCGACGTAGGCAGACTCGGCAATTTGCGGCAGATCGCCGGAAGGATTTTTGCGGATCATGGTTGGCTCAGGGCGTCGTAAAGGGTGTTGAGGTTGTATTCGAAGAGGCCGGTGAACGTGCTGGCCGGACCCGACGCGGCGAGGGCATCGGAGTACAGCGTGCCGCCGATGTGTGCGCCGCTTTCATCGGCAATCTGTTTGAGCAGGCGCGCGTCTTTGATGTTTTCCATGAACACCGCTTTGACCTTGGCTTGGCGGATCTGGGTGATCAGTGCAGCGACTTCGGCGGCGGAAGGTTCGCGCTCGGTGGACAGACCTTGCGGCGCCATGAAGTCGATCCCGTAGGCTTGTCCGAGATAACCGAAGGCGTCGTGGCTGGTGACGATCTTGCGGTTGCCCGGCGGCAGGGAGCCGAGCTTGGCCTTGGCTTCGGCGAGGAGGGCGTAGATCTGTTTCAGGTAGGCCTTGCTGTTGCGTTCGTAGTCGGCTTTGTTCGCTGGGTCGGCGGCGATCAGTGCCTTGGTGATGTTGGCGACATACAGCTCGGTGTTGGCCAGGTTGTGCCAGGCGTGAGGGTCGGGAACGGTTTCGCCATCTTCATCCAGAGAGCGGGGAATCACGCCGTGGCTGGCGCTGATGACGGTGGCTTTGGTGTCGGTGCTGGTCACCAGCCGATCCAGCCAGGGTTCAAAACCCAGCCCGTTCTTGACGATCAGTTTGGCTTTCAGAAGTGCCTTGGCATCGTCCGGCGTCGGTTCGTAGGTGTGGGCGTCGGCGTCCGGGCCGACCATGTTGGTGATCTGGATATGCTCGCCGCCGACCTGATGCACCATGTCGGCAAGGATGCTGAAACTGGTGACCACCGGCAGTTTCTCCGCCGCCGACAATGACATCGACAGCATCAGGCTGAACAACACAAGTAGAGCGCGCATCGGGAAACACCTCATTGGGATGTGAGCAAGGGCGGGCGACGCAGCAGGCCGTGAACCGGCCCGAGCACGACGGACAACAGGTAACCTATGCCCGCGACCAGCACGATGGCCGGACCGCTGGGCAGCGAGTAGTAGAACGACAGCAACAGACCGAGCCACACCGACAGGCAACCGATGACTGCGGCGATGGCGATCAGGATTGGCAGGCGCCGGCTCCAGAAGCGTGAAGCGGCGGCGGGCAACATCATCAGTCCGACCACCATCAACGCGCCGATGGCCTGAAAACCGATGACCAGGTTGAGTACCACCAGAGTCAGGAACACGCCGTGGGCGATCGGGCCGAGTCGGCTGACGGTGCGCAGGAACAGCGGATCGAGGGTGTCGAGCAGGAGCGGGCGATAGATCAGCACCATGGCAATCAGACTCAGCAGCGAAACGCCCAACATGCCGTTGAGGGTCGGTCCGTCGACCGCCAGTGCCGAGCCGAACAGCAAGTGCAACAGGTCGAGCCGTTTGCCGGCGATGCCCAGAATCAACACGCCGCTGGCCAGGGAGATCGGGTAAATGGCCGCGAGGCTGGCGTCCTCGCGCAGGCCAGTGCGACGGGTGATCCACGCGGCGAGTCCGGCCATGCTCAGGCCAGCGCCGAGTCCGCCGAGGGTCAGCGCGGGCAGACTCAGGCCAGCAAACCAGAAGCCGAGCGCGGCACCGGGAAGGATGCCGTGAGCGACGGCGTCGCCGATCAGGCTCATGCGTCGCAGGATCAGGAACACGCCCAATGGCGCGGTGCTGCACGCCAGCAGCAAACCGCCGAGCAGTGCCCGGCGCATGAACACGAACTCAAGGAACGGTTGCCAGAAATGCGCGGCGGCGTGCATCAGGCCACCTGCACGTTGGGTGTTTGCTGGATCAGTTCGACACTGGGGCCGAACACGCAGCCGCTGTGTTTGATCAGCAGCGTTTGTGGAATGTGTTGGCGGACAGCGGCGAGGTCGTGGCCCACCATGACCAGTGTCCGGCCTTGCTCATGCCAGGTATGCAGGTGTTGCCAGAGCAATGCCTGACCCAGTTCATCGAGAGCGGCATGGGGTTCGTCGAGCAGCAGCAAAGGCGTGTCGGCGAGACTCAGGCGAGCGAGCAGGGCGCGTTGCAGTTCACCGCCGGAGAGGGCCATCAACGGGCGCTGTTCAAGGCCACTCAAGTGCCAATCTTCAAGTGCCTGGGTGAGGCGTTGTGCGCGCAATTGCGTTGACAGTCGACGCCCCCAGAAACCGGCGGCTACCAATTCCTGAAGACTGATCGGGAATTGTCGGTCCAGGTGCTGTTGTTGAGGGAGGAATGACAAGCCGCTTTGGCGAGGGACGCCTAATGCAACGGCGCCGGCCAAAGGTCTCTGCAGTCCGGCGATGACTTTCAGCAGGCTGCTTTTGCCGCTGCCGTTGACACCGATGATGGCGGTCAGGCTGCCGCGTTCCAATTGAAGGCTCAGGGGTGGAGTGAGGGGTTGGCCGGGTGATCCCCAACTCAAGGACTGGAAACGAATCATGCGGTCTCCCGGCGCCAGTGACTTTCTGCGACCGCATCGTGGGCGTGGAGGCTTTCGGCGTGGATCACGCATAGGTGGAATTCGCGGATGCCGGGTGAGCGACGCAGCGCCAGATTCAGGCGGCGCGCGGCGTCTTCGCAGAACATCAGGTTCTGGCCATTGGCGAGGGCGAAGGCTTGTTCGTCGGCGCGCTTTACGGCGGTTTGCACGGCGGTGCCGAGGGCCGCTTCGGCATCGTTGATGCTCGAGGTCAGCGGCAAACCATCGACGAATTCATCCAGGTGCAGATGCAGTTGTGCGGTGCTGCGTTGGCTGTGGGGCGTTGCGACGATCCCCTGAGTCGAGCCCAGCCAGGCCAGAACCTCGGCATGTTGCAACGGCTTGTTGGCGAAGTCGTCGACGAATTGCTGCTGGATCAATTGCCTCGCCAGAGCGGCAGAGCAGGGGCAAGTCGAGGAGTAGGCCACTTCAATTTTCAGTTCCACGTGGAACACTGTGTTTTTCAGCGTGGCTGCAATGGTCACCGGATAGGTTTTCCATCCTGCCAATGGGCTGACCAATGCGGGCCTTCTGAGCAGCAAATCCGTATGGATATTCAAATAGGCGCTGTTGGCCAGGCCTTCATGGCTGTCGAGAAAACGCTGCAAAACCTGGTGCAGAAGTGCGGGAGTGAGGTTCTGTTGTTCCAGCGTTTCCAGCGCCAGATACAACCGTGACATGTGAATGCCACGGGCTTCGCCGTCATCGAGGCTGACACCCGCATCGGCTTTTGCTGCCAGGCGTTGGCCCTCGATAAAGACAGGTAGAGCGATGCCACGCATTCCCACCCAATCAAGCGGCAAAGCTTGGCGGGCAGCTTGCGCGGCGATATCCGGCAGCGTCAGCGCATTCATGTTCAGTACCATCGTGTTGATTGAATTTGATGTTACATTATAACAATTCAAATCACGATGCCTTTTTCATGAACGGGCTTTCATATGCACAGACGCCATTTGCTTAACCTGATGTTGGCCAGCGCTGCTTTGGCTTTTCCTTTCAGTGTCAGCGCCACACAAATTCGCAATGCACGCCTCTGGCGTTCGGATGACAAGCTTCGGTTGGTCTTCGATTTGAGCGGGCCAGTGAGCTACAAGACGTTCACGCTGAGTGCGCCGGATCGTCTGATCATTGACTTGAGTGGTGCCAGTTTGAGTGGCGATTTCAGCCAATTGGCGCTCAGCGAAACGGTTATTCGCAGCATCCGCTCCGGGCACTTTGGTAAGGGTGATACCCGAATCGTTCTGGATTTGAGTGGTCCGGTGCAGCTCAATACCTTCCTGCTGGCACCTCAGGATGGGCAGGGGCATCGCCTGGTTCTGGATCTTTTGAGCGATTCAAAAGTGGCAGCGCCGAGCGTTCCACGTGAAACACCCGGGAAAACCAATCATCCAAAACGAGACATTATTGTCGTGGTCGACCCTGGTCATGGCGGTAAAGACCCTGGTGCAGTCGGTGCAAAAGGCGAGCGTGAGAAAGACGTTGTGCTCTCGATTTCACAGCTGCTCGCCCGTCGGTTGAAGCGGGAAAAAGGCTTCGATGTGAAGCTTGTACGCAACGACGACTTCTTTGTGCCGCTACGCAAGCGCGTTGATATTGCCCGTCAGCACAAGGCCGACATGTTCATTTCGGTGCACGCGGATGCCGCGCCGCGTCTGACTGCTTCCGGCGCATCTGTGTATTGCTTGTCTGAAGGTGGCGCGACGTCGGCCACTGCGCGCTTCATGGCGCAGCGGGAAAACGGCGCGGATCTGCTCGGTGCAACCAGCCTGCTGAATCTGAAGGACAAGGACCCGATGCTCGCCGGGGTCATTCTCGATATGTCGATGAACGCCACGATCGCCGCCAGTTTGCAGTTAGGCAGCACGGTGCTGGGGAGTCTGGCGGGCATCACCACGCTGCATCAAAAGCGTGTGGAGCAAGCAGGATTTGCGGTGCTGAAGTCACCCGATGTGCCGTCGATTCTGGTGGAAACCGGGTTCATTTCCAACGCGCGGGACAGTCAGCGGCTGGTCACAGCACGCCATCAGCAAGCGGTGGCTGATGGATTGTTTGAAGGGTTGCAGCGTTATTTCCAGAAAAACCCACCGACCGACAGCTATATCGCCTGGCAGCAGGAGCAGCAACAAGCGCGTGTCTAGCAGCCCGTGAGTCGGCTGCAGGTGAACTTCCCGGTGCTTCCGCCGGAGCTGGAGAAGCGGTTGATCGTCGTCCAGCCCACCCGGCGGTTGTAGCCTACCCAGGCTTCGCCGTCGGAAGCGATCCCGGTGAAGAACGTCAGTTGCCCGTAAATGCTGTTGGTTTGCGCCCAGTAACGTTGGCCAATCTTCTCGAAGCCCCGCAAATAAATCGTCTTGCCGGCGGTGTTGACGCTATAGGCGTTGCCATTGGCATCGACACACGCCAGCAAGTTAGCGCTGCGCGTGCAGGTAGCGAGCCCTGGGACTTGTGCCCATACGTCGAAGGCCAGCAAGGCGAGACCGAGGAGTGAGCATTTCAGCGCAGTTTTCATGAGGCGGCTCAAGGGCGAAGTGTTTCCAGCTTCCAGCCCTTTGTCATTTCCGGCAAGAAGAAAGTGGATCTTTAATATTGTTATACTATAACATAAATTCGATCGGGCTTTCCGTGGCTCCTGTATTCAAGCGTCTGCTTCTCTGACGGTCTCGTCGAAGCCCAAGAACGCCTGCCGCCGAGAGCGTTTCCTGCGTTTAGCTACCGTTTGATGAGGTTTACCCCATGTCTTCCCCGCTTCCCGTGACCGTTTTATCCGGCTTTCTCGGCGCCGGAAAAAGTACACTTTTGAATTACGTACTACGTAACAGAGACGATCTGCGTGTGGCTGTGATCGTCAATGATATGAGCGAAATCAACATTGATGGCAGCGAAGTTCAGCGTGATGTCGACCTGAACCGCGCAGAAGAAAAACTCGTGGAAATGAGCAACGGCTGTATCTGCTGTACATTACGCGAAGACCTTCTGGAGGAGGTCGCCAAACTGGCCCGGGAAGGTCGATTCGATTATCTGCTGATCGAATCCACCGGCATTTCCGAGCCACTGCCGATTGCCGAGACCTTCACCTTCCGCGACGAGCAGGGCCAAAGCCTCGCGGACATCGCTCGCCTCGACACCATGGTCACTGTAGTCGACGGCCTGAATTTCCTGCCTGATTTCCAGGCCGCCGAAAGCCTGGCCTCCCGTGGCGAAATTCTTGGAGAAGAAGATGAGCGTTCGATCACCGATCTGTTGATCGAACAGATCGAGTTCGCCGACGTTCTGTTGATCAGCAAGATCGATCTGATCAGCAGCAGCGAACGGGAAGAGCTGATGGCGATCCTCAAGCGGCTCAACGCTAACGCCGAAATCATCCCGATGGTGATGGGCGAAGTGCCGCTGGCGAAGATCCTCAACACTCACCGCTTCGACTTCGACAGGGCCGCAACCGCCCCGGGCTGGCTTCAGGAATTGCGTGGCGAACATGTGCCGGAAACCGAGGAATACGGCATCGCGTCCACGGCTTACCGCGCGCGTCGCCCCTTTCATCCTCAGCGTTTTTTCGACTTCATCGATCGGCCCTGGCTGAACGGCAAGCTGCTGCGCTCGAAAGGTTTCTTCTGGCTTGCGAGCAAACCCACGGATGCCGGCAGCTGGTCCCAGGCGGGCGGTTTGATGCGCCACGGTTTCGCCGGGCGCTGGTGGCGCTTCGTGCCAAAGAATCAGTGGCCACAGGATCAGGAAAGTACCGCTGCGATCATGGAAAACTGGACCGCCAGCGTAGGAGACTGTCGTCAGGAGCTGGTATTTATCGGCCAGAACATCGATTTCGCACAACTCAAGTCAGCCCTGGATGACTGCCTGCTCACCGAAGCCGAGATGGCGCTCGGTGTTGAAGGATGGCGATTACTGGCCGATCCGTTCGGCCCTTGGCATGACGAGGCCGCGTGATGCTTGCCCTCAAACCGTTGCAAAACAGAACGCGTCAGCAAGTCCTCGGCCCGACCCCACAAGCGCTGGCGAGCATCCTGGAAGATGAAATCAACCTTGCCGTCTGGCAGCGGCAGCTTCCGCTGCATGTCGCCGATTTCGCGAGATTGTTGCTTTCATTGGATGAGCCCTACGCCGAAGCGCTGAGCCTCGAATTACACGACGAAGACACCGAACCGGACCTCACTGGCCTGGCCAGTGGATTCCGTGATCTGGAAGGCTACGAAGGTTTTATCGCCGACCTGAAATGGCTGGTCAGCGCCTTCGCCTGCCTGCTCGGGGCACGGCGGATTGGCCTGCGCTTGCGTGTGCTGGACAAGGCGATGTGCCCGCGTTTTCACGTTGATCATGTGCCTGTCCGACTGATCACCACCTACGCCGGCATTGGTAGCGAGTGGCTGAAGGAAGGGGAAATGGATCGCCGGCAACTGGGAAAACCACTCGCCGAACCGCAGGAAAAATCGCGGATTCAGCAACTGACGAGCGGCGAGGTGGCGCTGCTCAAAGGAGAAAAGTGGCACGGCAACGAAGGTTTCGGCCTGATCCATCGTTCTCCGCAACCGGCTTCGGGTGAACGGCGTCTGATGCTGACCCTCGACTGGCTGGGCTGATGCCTCAAGGCTTGAGCCAGTTGCCCTGGCTCTGGCTTTCGCAGTACGGCTTCAAATAGGCCGCATCGGTGGGCACGCCGTAATAGTGGATATCCTGGCGATAAGGCATATTGGCGACTTGCGCGTTGCTGCACACGCCAAAAGCCCCGGTTGGGCACTGATCGACGTACTGCACGTCGACTGTCTGCCCCGCCAGAGTGGGTTTGCAGAAGCCGTCATTGAACAGTTTCTCCGGGATGTTGCGGTTCTGCTGGCAGACCTTCACGTCGAGGCGTTCCGCCTGGCTGTGCACCACACAGGCCTGGGCCAGCGCCTCGCCCGACACCAACGCCAACAGCAACGACCATCCCATCCACCGCATTCCCGACCTCCAGAAAACCTTGATCATGTTGCAGAACATTCCCACCCACGTCATCGCAGGTCCCTTGGGCGCCGGCAAGACCAGCCTGATCCGCCAGCTCATGGCGCAGCGACCGGCCGGTGAGCGCTGGGCGGTGCTGATCAACGAGTTCGGCCAGATCGGCCTCGATGCTGCGCTGTTGACCCGGGACGCCGATGGTATCGCACTGGGCGAAGTGGCCGGGGGCTGTTTGTGTTGCGTGAACGGTGCGCCGTTTCAGATCGGGCTGGGCCGTTTATTGCGCAAGTCTCAGCCGGATCGCCTGTTCATCGAGCCTTCCGGATTGGGGCATCCGGTGCAGTTGCTGCAACAACTGAGCGAGGCGCCATGGCAAGGCGTTCTCGCCGTCCAGCCCTGCGTTCTGGTGCTGGACGCCCAGGCACTGGTGGCGGGCAAGACACTGCCTCCGGCTCAACAGGAGGCGATCCCGAATGCCGGCCTGCTGGTGTTGAACAAGGCAGAAAGCCTCGATGAATCCGAGCGTGAGCTGATCGTCCGCCAGCTACCGCCGGTCAGGCTGATCTGGACACAACAGGCGTCGTTGCCCCTGAGCGAATTACCGGGTGTGACAGCTCAAGCGCAAGCGGGTGTGGATAAGTTGATCGTGCCCAAGGGGCTGGCGCAGATGCCGGCCGTCTGGAGCGATCCGGCTTTGCCGATTTGCCTGAGTCAGGCGCAGGAGGGCGGCTGGAGCATCGGCTGGCGCTGGCACCCAAGCCAGACGTTTGACGTGATTCGCATCACTCAGTGGCTGGAATCCCTGCACTGGCGCCGGGCGAAGCTGGTTATCCACAGCCAGGACGGCTGGCGGTCAGCCAATGCGCTGGATAACACCCAACTGGACTGGCAGCCCAGTGAGTGGCGCAGGGATTCACGGATCGAGCTGATTTTCGACCAGCCGCAGGCGATCGACGAGTTGCAGGCAGGATTGGCCGGCTGTCGGATTCAAGCGGCCTGACTCAAGGCTTCCACTTGGTGTGTTCCTGGCGCCACTGGCTCAGCTCGATCACTTGCGCGGTCGGCTTGGCCACTTCCACCACCGGCGGGGTGTCGTCGAACGGTGCAGGGTAGGGCGCCAGTTCGATCTGAGCGCTGTGGGGGCCGAACTGGGTGATGGTGCCGTTGTGACGGGTTTCGCCGGTCACGGTGAATTCGAAGTTGTAGACCCGGGCCAGACGTCGACGGCCACTGGCATCCTTGATGAAACCGATCTTCTTCAGCGCCACGTTGCCGTCGAGCAGTTCGACGCCGACATTCACACAATGCTGCTTGACCCGTTCCAGCGCTCGCTCACGCAGGCCGTGGTTGTGCCACAGCCACGCGCCGGCAACGGCGAACAGCATCAGCACGAAAATGTTTTCCAGGGTCAGCATCAACAAGAAACTCCAAAAGTTGGCATCAGCTTAACTGCGTCGCCGGTCTGTCGTACAGGCTGCGTTTCGTCGCATACTGCGCGGCTTGAATTTCAATCGTTTTACGGAAAAATCCGAATGAAACGTACGCCTCATCTGCTCGCCATCCAGTCCCATGTGGTGTTCGGCCACGCCGGCAACAGCGCTGCGGTTTTTCCGATGCAGCGGGTCGGGGTCAATGTCTGGCCGCTCAACACCGTGCAGTTCTCCAACCACACTCAATACGGCCAGTGGGCCGGGGAAGTGCTGGCACCGCAGCGGATCCCGGAACTGGTTGAAGGTATCGCCGCCATCGGTGAATTGGGCAATTGCGACGCGGTGCTGTCCGGCTATCTCGGCAGCGCGGCGCAGGGCCGGGCGATTCTCAGTGGCATCGAGCGGATCAAAGCGGTCAATCCCAAAGCCTTGTACCTGTGCGACCCGGTGATGGGTCATCCGGAGAAAGGTTGCAGCGTGCCGGCCGAAGTCAGCGACTTCCTGCTCGACGAAGCCGCAGCGGTGGCTGACTTCATGTGCCCGAACCAGCTCGAGCTGGACAGCTTCTCCGGGCGCAAGCCGCAGTCGCTGTTCGATTGCCTGGCGATGGCGTGGGCGCTGCTGGCGCGCGGGCCGAAGGCGGTGTTGGTCAAACATCTGGATTACCCGGGGAAACCGGCGGATGGCTTCGAGATGCTGCTGGTGACGGCTGAGGGCAGTTGGCACCTGCGTCGTCCGCTTCTGGCGTTCCCACGTCAGCCGGTCGGTGTGGGCGATCTGACGTCCGGCCTGTTCCTGGCGCGGGTGCTGCTCGGCGACAGTCTGGTGGCGGCGTTTGAATTCACCGCAGCGGCGGTGCATGAAGTGCTGCTGGAAACCCAGGCCTGCGCCAGCTATGAGCTGCAACTGGTGCGGGCGCAGGACCGGATCGCTCATCCGCGGGTGAAGTTCGAGGCGACGGCGATCAGCCTCTGATCATTGCAGCGCTCGCAGGCATGGCCCGCGAGCGCTCTGTCACTCAGGCGTCGCCCTTGATTTCCTGATAGCGCTTTTCCAGCTCCTGGCGAATCTGCCGGCGCTGCTGGGCCTGCATGTAGCGACGTTTGTCTTCGCTGTTCTGCGGTTGCAGCGGCGGTACGGCGGCCGGTTTGCGCTGATCGTCCACCGCAACCATGGTGAAGAAGCAGCTGTTGGTGTGGCGCACCGAGCGCTCGCGAATGTTCTCGGTGACCACTTTGATGCCGACTTCCATCGAGGTGTTGCCGGTGTAGTTGACCGACGCCAGGAAGGTCACCAGTTCGCCGACATGGATCGGCTCGCGGAAAATCACCTGATCCACCGACAGGGTCACCACGTAGCGGCCGGCGTAGCGGCTCGCGCAGGCGTAGGCCACTTCGTCGAGGTATTTGAGCAGGGTGCCGCCGTGGACATTGCCAGAGAAGTTGGCCATGTCGGGGGTCATCAGTACCGTCATCGACAGCTGGGCGTTTCCGGGTTCCATAACGTTCTCACGGGTCAAGGCAGGGTTGCTGGAAGAAGCACCTCTGCGGGTGCCTGGTCGCTTTTCAAAACCACCGTTATCGGGACGCCGGGCAACTGGCCGCCGTCACGCCCGGATCGATCTGTTTCCATATATTGCACCGCCTTTCAGCCGGAAGTCGCGGTGTTACCCTGCAAAAGCCCACCCCAAGGGCGATTCCTACACCTAAAGCGGATTTTTACTCAGCTCGCCCAGACGTTTTCAGACGCCTGCCGCGAGCATCGTCATTCAAGGAGCCCACGCCATGCATGCCATCAGCTTTATTCAGGATCTGGCAGTGATCATGCTGGTCGCAGGCGTGGTGACCGTGCTGTTCCACCGTTTCAAACAGCCGGTGGTGCTCGGCTATATCGTCGCCGGCTTCATCATCGGCCCGCACACGCCGCCGTTCGGCCTTATCCACGACGAAGAAACCATCAAGACCCTCGCCGAGCTGGGGGTGATTTTCCTGATGTTCTGCCTGGGCCTTGAGTTCAGCCTGCGCAAGCTGTTCAAGGTTGGCGCCACGGCGTTTATCGCGGCGTTCCTGGAAATCATCCTGATGATCTGGATCGGCTACGAAATCGGCCGCTGGTTCGACTGGAACACCATGGATTCGCTGTTCCTCGGCGCGATCCTGGCGATTTCCTCGACCACCATCATCGTCAAGGCGCTCAACGACCTGAAGATGAAGAACGAGCGCTTCGCCCAGTTGATCTTCGGCGTGCTGATCGTCGAGGACATTCTCGGCATCGGCATCATCGCCTTGCTGTCGAGCATCGCGGTCAGCGGCACGGTGAGTTCCGGCGAAGTGTTTTCCACGGTCGGCAAACTCTCGCTGTTCATGATCGTCGCGCTGGTCATCGGTATTCTGCTGGTCCCGCGATTGCTGGCCTATGTGGCGAAGTTCGAAAGCAACGAGATGCTTCTGATCACTGTGCTCGGCCTGTGCTTCGGCTTCTGCCTGCTGGTGGTCAAGCTTGAATACAGCATGGTGCTCGGCGCATTCCTGATCGGCGCGATCATGGCCGAGTCGCGGCAATTGCTGAAGATCGAACGCCTGATCGAACCGGTTCGCGACCTGTTCAGCGCGATCTTCTTTGTCGCCATCGGCCTGATGCTCGACCCGATGATCCTTCTGCAATACGCGTGGCCGATTGCGGTGATCACCGTCGCCGTAGTGCTGGGCAAGATGTTGTCCTGCGGCCTCGGTGCGTTTATCGCTGGCAATGACGGACGCACCTCACTGCGGGTCGGGATGGGCCTTTCGCAGATTGGCGAATTCTCCTTCATCATCGCCGCGCTGGGCATGACGCTGCAGGTGACCAGCAACTTTCTTTATCCGGTCGCCGTAGCGGTCTCGGTCATCACCACGCTGCTGACGCCGTACCTGATCCGCGCGGCCGATCCGCTGTCGATCAAGCTGTCTGCTGCCATGCCGCAGCGTCTCGGGCGGGTGTTCGGGATGTATGGCGAATGGCTGCGCAGCATTCAGCCGCAGGGCGAGGGCGCGATGCTGGCGTCGATGATCCGGCGGATTCTGTTGCAGGTCGGGGTCAATCTGGCGCTGGTGATTGCGATCTTCTTTGCCGGCGCGTTCTTTGCCGGGCGCCTCTCGACGTGGCTGCAGGACTGGATCAGCGATCCGAGCTGGCAGAAGGCGTTGATCTGGGGCGGGGCGTTGCTGCTGTCGCTGCCGTTCCTGATCGCGGCCTATCGCAAGCTCAAGGCGCTGTCGATGCTGCTGGCCGAGATGGGCGTGAAGCCGGAGATGGCGGGGCGTCACACACAGCGAGTGCGCCGGGTGATCGCCGAAGTGATCCCGATCCTCTCGCTGCTGGTGATTTTCCTGCTGCTGGCAGCCTTGTCGGCCAGTATCTTGCCGACCAACAAGTTGCTGGTGCTGGTCGCTGTCGTCGCGGCCGCCGTGGCGGCGCTACTCTGGCGCTGGTTCATCCGGGTACACACGCGGATGCAGGTAGCCTTGCTGGAAACCCTCGACAACCACAAGGAATCGTCGGGGCATTGATCCGGCGGGGCGGCTGGGGGGATCAGCTTTCCAGCCAGACGTCCCGTGCCCAGTGCCAGACCGATTCCCAGGACTCTTCGGTGATCAGCTCTTCTTCGCCGGACCACAACACCACGGTGCCGTCTTCTTCGACGCAGTAGTAGTTGTCGCCGTCCTGGCAGATCGGGATCAGGTCGCGCGGCACGCCGGCGTCCCAGGCGTTGGCCGCCACATCCGGCAGGTAGGTGTGGGACTGCGGGTCGGTGACGGTCACCGGCTCCAGGCTGCCGTAAACCACGTCGCTGACGGTCAGCAGAAATTCCTTGAAGACAAACGGGATGTTGATGAAGAGCTCTTCTTCGACTTCCACCAGTTGGTCTTCGTCAGGCAACTCCAGGGGAACCGGTACGGGTTCGTTGGCTTCGCGCAGTTGTTCGATGATTTCTTCCACGTCCGGGATCCTCTTGCTTGAATGGCGCGGTTTATATGGGGCGGTTTATACAGTAGCTCGCTATAGATGCAACCGCGAAATAGAAAACCCCGGCCGAGGCCGGGGTTTTTATTGCTGCGGGTAAAACGTCGGAGGTGATCAGCCGTTCTGGCGGATACCGGCGACCAGCCAAGGCTGGTTGTCGCCCTGCGGACGTTCCATGTTCCAGCTTTCGTTGAACACTTCGCCCTGGTCGAAACGCGAGGTTTTCGACACACCGGTGAAGGTCAGGGTCGCGATGGTCTTGTCCGCACGATCATCCACGCCATCCAGTTGAACCTGAAGGTTGTCGATGTAGGTGGACTGGAAGCCATCACCCAGATCAGCACGCTCACGCTTGAGGAAGTCGAGCATTTGCGGGGTCACGAACTCGGCGATCTTGTCCATTTCGTTGGCGTCCCAGTGCTGCTGCAACGCCTGGAAGTGGCTGCGGGCGGCTTCGAGGAAGCGCTGCTCGTTGAACCAGGCCGGTGCGTTGATCACCGGACGGGCGGCAGCCGGAGCGGCCGAACCACCGAAGATCGAACCCATGGCAGCCGGCTTCTGCTCGAACACTTCACGCTGCATCGGCGCGCCGGCCGGAGCGAACTGCTCCTGCTGCTTGCGGCGACGAGCGGCGATGAAGCGGAAGATCACGAACGCGATCACGGCCATGATCAGGATGTCGAAGATCTGCATGCCCTGGAAGCCGCCGCCCATGAACATGGAAGCGAGCAGGCCACCGGCGGCGATGCCGGCCAGAGGACCGAGCCATTTGGAAGCGCCACCGGCCTTGGCGGCGGCGCCAGCGGCACCGGCAGCGCCCGAGGTCGCTGCCGCGCCGCCGACGCTTGGAGAAGAAGGAGCCATCTGGCTGGTCTGGTGCGTCGGCGCAGCGCCGGCGCTTTTGCCACCACCAAAGCGCTTGGCGTTGGCGTCGAGGCTCATCGTCAGGCCGATGCACAACGCCATGGCGATGCTAAGAAAACGTTTCATAAAGGGAATTCCCGTTTGTGGAGACACGCGCGCCATGTTGCACAGCTGAAATGTCACTGGCTAGCGAGAGAGTGTTTCGGGCTTTTGCCTGACAGGTTACGTTCAGCTCGGTCGAGGCAATAAGGCCATGTACTTTTGTCTGTAGGAAAAGTAGGTACGTTCAGTGGGAAATTGATCAGCGTCGAAACACCAACATCACCACGCCAGCCGTGATCAGGCCGATGCCGCCCCATTGGCGCAGGTCGAGTTTCTCACCCAGCAGGATCACACCGAGCACCGCCACGAGCACCACGCTGAGCTTGTCCACCGGGGCGACCAGCGAGGCCGGTCCGACTTTCAATGCCCGGAAGTAGCACAGCCACGAAGCCCCGGTACCCAGGCCCGACAGCAGCAGGAACAGATAGCTCTTGGCAGAGATCGATCCCAAGGACTGATATTGGCCCGTGGCGTACAAAATCAAGGCCAGACTGACGAGTACCACGATGGTGCGCAGGAGGGTGGCGAAGTCGGAGTTGACGTTTTCGATGCCCACCTTGGCGAAGATCGCCGTCAGTGCGGCGAAGGTGGCCGAGAGCAGGGCCCAGAATGTCCAGGAGGAAAAGAAGCCAGAGCCCATGTTTCGTACCTTTCAGGATTGAACCGTTGCCGTGTGATCGTTCCCACGCAGACGCCTCGACGTGGGAACGATGAGCAACTTTAGATTGCTTCCAGCTTCGCGTAACCCAGCATCAGCCACTTGCTGCCTTCGCTGAAGTTCACCTGAACCCGCGCCTGGGCGCCGGCGCCTTCGAAGTTGAGGATCACGCCGTCGCCAAAGATCGAGTGCCGTACGGCCTGGCCGAGGCTGAGACCGGTTTCCGGGATCTCGGCGCCGCTGAACAAGTTGCTGCCGCTCATCGACTGGTTGCCGCCGAACGGTCGGCTGACGCTGTTCGACAAGCGCACTTCCTGAATCAGGCCTTTCGGTACTTCCCGTACGAATCGCGACACCTTGTTGTAGGTTTCGCTGCCGTACAGGCGTCGGGTTTCAGCGTAGGTCATCACCAGGTTCTGCATCGCCCGGGTGATGCCGACGTAGGCCAGGCGCCGTTCTTCTTCAAGACGTCCCGGTTCTTCCAGGCTCATCTTGTGCGGGAACAGGCCTTCTTCCATGCCCACCAGGAACACATAAGGAAATTCCAGGCCCTTGGCGCTGTGCAGGGTCATCAACTGAATGCTGTCTTCGTGCTCGTCGGCCTGGGTGTCGCCGGCCTCCAGCGAAGCGTGGCCGAGGAACGCCGCCAGTGGCGTCAGGTCTTCGTCTTCTTCGGTGTTCTCGAAGTTGCGCGCGGCGCTGACCAGTTCCTCAAGGTTTTCCACCCGGGCCTGGCCTTTCTCGCCTTTTTCCGCTTCGTGGTAAGCGATCAGGCCGGATTGCTCGATGACAGTCTGAGTCATCAGGTGCAATGGCATCTCGGCGCACTTGGCGGCGAGGTTCTCGATCAGCTCGATAAACGCGCCGAGGGCGCCGGCGGCACGACCGGTCAGGCCTTTATTGGCCACCAGTTGGCGCATGGCTTCCCACATCGACACATCGCTGTGACGGGCATGGTCGCGAATCGCTTCGACGGTTTTTTCGCCGATGCCGCGAGCCGGGACGTTGATGACTCGTTCCAGCGCCGCATCGTTGCCGCGACCTTCCAGCAAACGCAGGTAGGCCATGGCGTTCTTGATTTCCGCCCGCTCGAAGAAGCGCTGGCCGCCATAGATGCGGTACGGAATGCGTTCGCGCAGCAAGGCTTCTTCCAGAACGCGGGATTGGGCGTTGGAGCGGTAGAGAATCGCGATATCGCTGCGGGCCAGGCCGGTTTTCAGCGCGCTTTCGATGGTTTCGACAACGTAGCGTGCTTCATCGTGTTCGTTGAACGCGGCGTACAGGTTGATCGCTTCGCCGTCGCCGCCGTCGGTCCACAGCTCTTTGCCCAGGCGCCCTGTGTTGTTGGCGATCAAGGCGTTGGCGGCTTTCAGGATGCCAGCGGTGGAGCGGTAGTTCTGCTCCAGACGGATGGTCACCGAGTCCGGGAAGTCGGAGGAATACTGGTGAATGTTCTCGATTTTCGCGCCGCGCCAGCCGTAGATCGACTGGTCGTCGTCGCCAACCACCATCAGGCTGTCACCGCCCTTGCCGAGCAGACGCAGCCAGGCGTACTGCACGGCGTTGGTGTCCTGGAACTCGTCCACCAGAATGTGCCGGAAACGCTTCTGGTAATGCGCCAGCAGGCCCGGATGGTCGCGCCACAGGTCGAGGGCGCGCAGCAGCAGTTCGGAGAAGTCGATGACGCCGGCGCGCAGGCAGGCAGCCTCGTAGGCTTCATAGATGCCGCGCATGGTGGCCAGGTACAGATCGCCGCTGGCCTGAATGTGTTGCGGACGCAGACCTTCGTCTTTCTGCCCGTTGATGAACCATTGGGCCTGACGGGCCGGCCAGCGCTGTTCGTCCAGCCCCAGCTCACGGATCACCCGTTTGACCAGTCGTTGCTGGTCATCGCTGTCGAGGATCTGGAAGGTCTGGCTCAGCCCGGCTTCCTGCCAGTGCGCCCGCAACAGGCGGTGCGCCAGGCCGTGGAAGGTACCGACCCACATGCCGGCCGGGTTGATTCCCAGCAATTGCTCGATGCGGTGACGCATCTCGGCAGCGGCCTTGTTGGTGAAGGTCACCGACAGGATCGAGTGGGGCGAGGCGTTTTCGACCTGGATCAACCAGGCGATACGGTGCACCAGCACTCGGGTTTTGCCGGAGCCGGCACCGGCCAGGACCAATTGACGACCAACGGGAGCCGCTACGGCCTGGCGTTGGGCATCGTTGAGGGAGTTCAGCAGAAGGGAGAGATCATCGCGCATCGGGGCATTCTAGGGTGCGCCGCAGGCCCGGGCAAACCGAGCTTTGCATTAGCCGATGAAAGTGCTGCCAATGACGACCGGTCGGTCACCGGCTACAGGCGTTGGCCCGCCTCGCTTCGGGGCTTTCGCGGGTGTCGGGAGGCCGAAAAGTTTCGGCGAAATTATGATCTGGAGCAGTTTGGCAAGTGGTTGGGCTTGTGTATGCTCCGTCCACGTTTCCGGGCGCATGCTCACACTTATAAGAACAAGAACGTTGCCTATGACCCTCAGCTTCGACCTGTCGGGCCCCTCTGTGGAACCCCGGGTGATCCGCAAGCATTACGCCACCCAGATGGCGGTCGAGCGCACGCGCCTTCTTTATCAGGGTTCGCTGTTGCCCACCCTGTTCATGTTGATCAATGGTCTGGTCTGCGCCGGTCTGCTCTGGAGCCCGCAGCGTTACTTCGTGGTCAGCGTCTGGATGGTGTGGCTGCTGTCGCTGGTAGCGCTGCGGGTGATTCAGGTCGCGGCCTTCGATTCGGCGATTCCCGATCGCCAGGCCCAGCCGATCTGGGGGCGGATGTTCCTGCTCGGTTCGACCATGACCGGCCTGACCCTGGCCGGCGCCGGCATCGCCCTGGTCCCGGCCGACAACTTCATGCAGCAAGCCTGGGTGTTCGGCCTGATCGGTGCCGCGACCCTGTCGGCCAGCGTGGCTTATGCCGTGAGCATTCCCGCCTTTCTTTCCTTTACCTTGCCGTGCCTGCTGCCGGCCATCGGCTATCTGTTCTGGGGTGGTGACGAGCAGGCGCGTGGCTGGGGCTGGCTCGGGCTGATTTTGCTCGGCTCCCTGAGCGTGGTGGCGTGGCAGGTCAATCGGCTGATCGACCGCGGTTTGCTACGACGCTTCCAGAATCAGCACCTGATCGAGCATCTGCAACAGGCGCAATCGCGCAGTGAACAGCTCAATCAGGAGTTGGCGAAAGAAATCGAGCACCGCCGCTGCGCCGAGGGCAAATTGCACGAAGCCCAGGTCGAACTGGAAGATCGTGTGGCCCAACGCAGCCGTGAGCTGGACGCCGCCAATCAGGCCCTGAGCAAAAGCGAAGCGCGCCTGGCGCTGGCGTTGAAGGCCAGTGAGCTGGGGCTGTGGGACTGGAACCTGCAGACCGATGAGGTTCACCACACGCAGATTCAGGAGCTGTTCGGCATTGACCCGGAATACGTCACCGGGCTGCTCAGGCATCTGCGCCCACGCTTGCACCCGGAAGATGTTCCGGCCCTCAAGCGAGCACTGATCGAGCATTTGAAGGGGCGCACCGAGGATTATCAGATCGAGTACCGCGTGCGTCATGGTGACGGCCACTGGGTCTGGATCGAAGACCGGGGGCGTGCGGTGGAGCGCGACGACAGCGGACGGGTGATCCGCATGGTCGGCACCCGGCGCGACATCAGTGTCAGCAAAAGTCTGGAGGCCCAGCAGCAATTGGCGGCCACGGTATTTGAGGCCGCCAGCGAAGGCATTGTGATCCTCGACCCGAACTATTCGCTGATCGCCATCAATCAGGCTTTCAGCCGGGTCACCGGTTACGACATCGACGACATGCTCGGGCGCAACGTCGTTGAACTGCCGTGCAGTCGTGATGCCCGCCGACATTACGTTGCCATCCGCCACGCGCTGGAGCAGCACGGCAGCTGGCAGGGCGAACTGGTGGAGACCCGCAAGAACGGCGAGTTGTACCCGCAGTGGCTGCAACTGAATGCGGTGCGCGACAGTCGGGGAAATGTGAGTCATATCGTCGGCTTCTTCGCCGATCTGTCGGCGCGCCGCGAATCCGAAGAGCGCATGCGCTACCTGACCCACTACGACGAACTCACCGGCCTGGCCAACCGCTCGCTGTTCCGCGAACGCCTGCACGAAGCCCATCAGCGCGTGCGGCAGGGCGGGCGGCGGAGTCTGGCGCTGCTGCACATTAATCTGGATCGATTCAAGCTGCTCAACGACAGCCTTGGCCACGAGATTGCCGACCAGTTGCTGCAAAGGATGTCGCGGCGTCTGGTCAGTGCCTTGCCGGAAGCCGACACCATTGCCCGGTTGTCCGGCGACGAGTTCGCGGTGCTGTTCGATGCCTATGGCAACCTGTCGAGCCTGGCGCGGGTCGCCACGCGACTGTCGGCCAAACTGCGCCTGCCACTGACGGTAGAGGGGCATGAACTGGTGGTCAGCGCCTCGATGGGCATCAGTATGTTGCCGGACAACGCCCGGGAGATTTCCGCGCTGGTCAGCCAGTCGAATATGGCCATGCAACATGCCAAGCATCTGGGCGGCAACAACTTCCAGTTCTACACCGACAGCCTGCAAGCCAGCACGCTGGAGCGTTTGCAGTTGGAAAACCAGCTGCGCAAAGCCATCGAAGACCAGCAACTGAATGTGTTCTACCAGCCGAAACTGTGTCTGGCGACTGGCCGTCTCAATGCGGCCGAAGCGCTGGTGCGCTGGGATCACCCGACCATGGGCCGGGTGCCGCCGGGGGACTTTATCGGTCTGGCTGAAGAGACTGGGTTGATTGGTCCGATTGGCGAGTTCGTACTGCGCCAGGCCTGTTGGCAGGCTTGCGAATGGCAGCGTCAGGGGCTGGCACCGATCCGGGTTTCAGTGAACCTGTCGGTGCATCAGCTGCGCCAGGGAAAACTGGTCAGCCTGGTGCGACAAGTGCTGGAGGAAACCGGCCTGGCGCCGCACTACCTCGAACTGGAACTGACCGAAAGCCAGTTGCTCGACAGCGTCGAACACATCATCGCCACGTTCCAGCAGCTGCGGGATCTGGGGGTGAAACTGGCGATCGACGATTTCGGCACCGGCTATTCATCGCTGAGCTATCTGAAGCGGATTCCGGTGGATTACGTGAAGATCGATCAGGCCTTTATCCGCGGGTTGGGCGAGGGCAGCGAGGACGCGGCGATCACCCGCGCGATCATCGCCATGGCCCATGGTTTGTCCTTGAAAGTGGTGGCCGAAGGCGTCGAGCGGCCGGAGCAACTTGAGTTCTTGAAGGCCGAAGGCTGCGACGAGGTGCAGGGGTATCTGATCAGCCGTCCGGTGGAGGCTGCCGGTCTGGCCGGGTTGTTGCGCCAGCAGGAAATTCCCCGGTAAAGGGCTACATGCAGCGCATGTCGCCTGATCCGGGGCGATCCAGTTACGCATTGAGCAGGCAAAATGCGGATTCATGTAGTATAACTACAAGCTTGCTACATCCTTGGCATCTGGCCAAAGCACATCTTTCCATAACAAGAGTCCAGCCCCTTGAATCTGCTGCAACACATCGCCCAGTCACGTCACCTGTTACGCAAGTCGGAGCTCAAGGTCGCCGACCACGTGCTGCTTGACCCTGCGGCAGTGATGCACAGTTCCATGGCCGACCTGGCCCATAGCGTCGGCATCAGTGAGCCGACCATCGTGCGCTTCTGTCGCGCCATCGGTTGCTCCGGTTTTCAGGATCTGAAACTCAAGCTCGCGCAAAGCCTTGCGGCCGGTGCCAGTTTCGGTCAGTTCGCGATCCATGAAGACGATTCCGTCGCCGACTACAGCCTGAAGATTTTCGACACCACGTTGCACACGCTGATGGAGGTTCGCGAGAAGCTCGATCCGCTGGAATTGCAGCGAGCAGTGACGCTGATGTCGCAGGCCCAGCGCGTCGAGTTCTATGGTTTTGGTGCGTCGGGCGCGGTGGCGGCGGATGCGCAGCACAAGTTCTTCCGCCTGCTGCTGACTGCTGCGGCGTATTCCGACCCGCACATGCAGGCGATGTCGGCGGTGACGCTGAAGCCGACCGACGTGGCGATCTGCATTTCCCAGTCCGGCCGTTCCAAAGACCTGCTGATCACCGCCAACCTCGTGCGCGAGAGTGGTGCATCACTGATCACCTTGTGCCCGAGCCAGACGCCGCTGGCCGAGCTGTCGACCGTCAACCTGGCAATCGATGTTCATGAAGACACCGAAATCTATACGCCGCTGACCTCGCGTATCGCCCACCTGGTGGTGATCGACGTGTTGGCGATGGGCGTGGCCATGGCGCGCGGGCCGAGCCTGGTCAACCACCTCAAGAGCGTCAAACGCAGTCTGCGCAGCTTGCGGCTGTCGCCAAAATCGGTGAAAGCGCTGGATGACTGATGGTCATGGGGTGAAGGCAATCTTCATCTGCCTGTAACCCCGACGCAGCCAAACCGTCATCCCTCGCGCCTATCGTGAAACTCCCGTAATCGCCTTGGGAGACTCGAAATGGCTCAGCCTTACGAAGAACGCAACAGCGCCGCGAAAACCCGTCGTCAGCAGGAAGACCAGCGCCGCATGGAATTTCGCCGCGCTATCGAAGATCGCTTCGAACTCCGTCAGCTTCAGGCCGAAATCGGCGATTTTCCCGAGGACATCAATCACTGGCAGGCAGCGCCTTCAGCTTCCCGTCGAAGCGCTCAACCAGCGCGCTGATCTGCACCCGTTCGCTGCGGATAAACGCCAGGAAGGCGTGGGCCACCGGTGACAACCGTTTGGCTTTGGCTTGCACCAGGCACCAGCTGCGCAACAGCGGCAACTCTTCGACCGGCAGCTCCACCAGGCCGCCGGTCGCCAGCTCCAGGTTCAGGGCGTGGCGCGTCAACAGTGCCAGGCCCAGACCCGCCAATACGCACTCACGCTGAGCTTCCGCCGACGCCACTTCCTGGGTCTGGGTGAAGTGCACGCGCTTCTCCTTGAAGTACTCCTCGCAAGCCAGTCGTGTTCCCGAGCCGGGTTCGCGAATCAGCAGGGTGTAGGGCTCCAGATCCTGCAAACGCAGCGGCCCCATGTGTGCCAGCGGATGGTCCGGTCGGGCGGCCGCCACGATCGGGTTGTTGAGGAACGGCAGGAACTCCAGACCCATGTCCTGCGGCACCATCGACATGATCACCAGATCGTCGCGGTTGTCGGAGAGGCGACGAATCACCTGGCCACGGTTGACCACCGTCAGCTGCAGATTCACTTCCGGATGTTGGCGTTTGAATGCTGCAAACAGGTGCGGCACGAAGTATTTGGCGCTGGATTCCACCGCCAGTTTCAACTGGCCCTGCAGCGAGCCCTGCATGTCCGACAGCTGCATGTCGAGGTTTTCCAGGCGGCCGAAGATGTCGCGGCTGGCGCGCTGGAGTGCTTCGGCCGCCTCGGTCATGTAGAGTTTTTTGCCGACGTAATCGAACAGCGGCTGCCCGATCAGCTCTTCGAGCTGACGAATCTGTAGGCTGACGGCCGGTTGTGTGAGAGACATTTCCTCGGCTGCGCGGCTGTAGGAGCGCAAATCACACACTTCGTTGAAGATCTGCAATTGACGCAATGTCATACGCATCAAGGACTTACGCATTTTCTACAGGCTCTGGCCGCTGGCTGGTGCAACGACTATAAGTCTTTACTTATGCCTGACCCAATTTTTATTCATTTTTGTTAATCCCTTGTGAGCGCTAGTGTGAAGGCGCGACCAGATTGAAACATTTGGTCACGCGTCGACCTGGGTCTAGCAGGTCGTGGGTACCACCGGCTCAAGGGAACCTCCAAGTGATAACAAAGATCCTGATCGCCAACCGTGGTGAGATTGCCGTACGAATCGTGCGTGCCTGCGCCGAGATGGGCATCCGCTCGGTTGCGATTTTTTCCGACGCCGACCGGCATGCCTTGCATGTGAAGCGTGCGGACGAGGCCCACAGCATTGGTGCCGAGCCGCTGGCCGGTTACCTGAACCCGCGCAAGCTGGTGAACCTGGCCGTGGAAACCGGCTGCGATGCACTGCACCCCGGCTACGGTTTCCTTTCGGAAAACGCCGAGCTGGCAGACATCTGCGCCGAACGCGGTATCAAATTCATCGGCCCGTCGGCGGAAGTCATCCGCCGCATGGGCGACAAGACCGAAGCACGCCGCAGCATGATCAAGGCTGGCGTACCGGTGACGCCGGGCACTGAAGGCAACGTCTCGGGCATTGAAGAGGCGCTGACCGAAGGTGATCGCATTGGTTACCCGGTGATGCTCAAGGCCACCTCCGGTGGTGGCGGTCGCGGTATCCGTCGCTGCAACAGCCGCGAAGAACTCGAACAGAATTTCCCCCGGGTCATTTCCGAAGCCACCAAGGCCTTCGGTTCGGCAGAAGTGTTCCTGGAAAAATGCATCGTCAATCCGAAACACATCGAAGCCCAGATCCTCGGTGACAGCTTCGGCAACGTGGTGCACCTGTTCGAGCGCGACTGCTCGATTCAGCGCCGCAACCAGAAGCTGATCGAAATCGCCCCGAGCCCGCAACTGACCCCGGAACAGCGCGCCTACATCGGCGACCTGTCGGTGCGCGCGGCCAAGGCCGTGGGTTACGAGAACGCCGGCACCGTGGAGTTCCTGCTCGCCGAGGGCGAGGTGTACTTCATGGAGATGAACACCCGGGTGCAGGTGGAACACACCATCACCGAAGAAATCACCGGGATCGACATCGTCCGCGAACAGATCCGCATCGCCTCCGGCCTGCCGCTGTCGGTGAAACAGGAAGACATCCAGCATCGCGGTTTTGCCCTGCAATTCCGGATCAACGCCGAAGACCCGAAAAACAACTTCCTGCCGAGCTTCGGCAAGATCACGCGCTACTACGCCCCCGGCGGCCCGGGCGTGCGGACCGACACGGCGATCTACACCGGCTACACCATCCCGCCGTTCTACGACTCGATGTGCCTGAAACTGGTGGTGTGGGCACTGACCTGGGAAGAGGCGATGGACCGTGGTCTGCGCGCCCTCGACGACATGCGTCTGCAAGGGGTCAAGACCACCGCCGCGTACTACCAGGAAATCCTGCGCAACCCGGAATTCCGTAGCGGCCAGTTCAATACCAGCTTCGTTGAAAGCCACCCGGAACTGACCAACTACTCGATCAAGCGCAAACCCGAAGAGCTGGCCCTGGCCATCGCCGCCGCCATCGCCGCCCACGCAGGCCTGTGAGGAATAGAACAATGACTAAAAAGATTTTCGTAACCGACACCATCCTGCGCGACGCCCACCAATCGCTGCTCGCCACCCGCATGCGCACCGAAGACATGCTGCCGATCTGCGACAAGCTGGACAAGGTCGGCTACTGGTCGCTGGAAGTCTGGGGCGGCGCGACCTTCGACGCCTGCGTACGATTCCTGAAAGAAGACCCGTGGGAGCGCCTGCGCCAACTGCGCGCCGCGCTGCCCAACACCCGTCTGCAAATGCTCCTGCGCGGCCAGAACCTGCTGGGCTATCGCCATTACAGCGATGACGTGGTCAAGGCGTTCGTCGCCAAGGCCGCAGTCAACGGTATCGACGTGTTCCGCATCTTCGACGCGATGAACGACGTGCGTAACCTGCGCGTGGCCATCGAAGCGGTGAAGGCTGCCGGCAAACACGCCCAGGGCACCATCGCCTACACCACCAGCCCGGTGCACACCATCGACGCGTTCGTCGCCCAGGCCAAGCAAATGGAAGCCATGGGTTGCGACTCGGTGGCGATCAAGGACATGGCCGGTTTGCTGACCCCGTACGCCACCGGTGAACTGGTCAAGGCACTCAAGGCTGAGCAATCGCTGCCGGTGTTCATCCACTCCCACGACACCGCCGGTCTGGCCGCAATGTGCCAGTTGAAGGCCATTGAAAACGGTGCCGACCACATTGACACCGCGATCTCCAGCTTCGCCTGGGGCACCAGCCACCCGGGTACCGAATCGATGGTCGCAGCCCTCAAGGGCAGTGAGTTCGACACCGGTCTGAACCTGGAACTGCTGCAGGAAATCGGCCTGTACTTCTACGCCGTGCGCAAGAAGTACCACCAGTTCGAAAGCGAATTCACCGCCGTCGACACCCGTGTTCAAGTCAACCAGGTACCGGGCGGGATGATTTCCAACCTGGCCAACCAGTTGAAAGAGCAGGGCGCGCTGAACCGCATGAACGAAGTGCTGGCAGAGATCCCGCGCGTGCGCGAAGACCTCGGCTTCCCGCCGCTGGTGACCCCGACTTCGCAGATCGTCGGCACCCAGGCGTTCTTCAACGTGCTGGCCGGTGAGCGTTACAAGACCATCACCAACGAGGTGAAGCTCTACCTGCAAGGCGGCTACGGCAAGGCGCCGGGCACCGTGAACGAGAAGCTGCGTCGTCAGGCCATCGGCAGCGAAGAAGTGATCGACGTACGTCCGGCCGATCTGCTCAAGCCGGAAATGACCAAGCTGCGTGCCGATATCGGCGCACTGGCCAAGTCCGAAGAAGACGTGCTGACCTTCGCCATGTTCCCGGACATCGGCCGCAAATTCCTCGAAGAGCGTGCCGCCGGCACCCTCACCCCGGAGGTGCTGCTGCCGATCCCGGAAGCAGGCAAGGTGGCTTCGGCCGGCGGCGAAGGCGTGCCAACCGAGTTCGTCATCGACGTCCACGGCGAAACCTACCGCGTGGACATCACCGGTGTCGGCGTCAAGGCCGAAGGCAAGCGTCACTTCTACCTGTCCATCGACGGCATGCCGGAAGAAGTGGTGTTCGAGCCGCTCAACGAATTCGTCGGTGGCGGCAGCAGCAAGCGCAAGCAAGCTTCGGCACCAGGTCACGTCAGCACCACCATGCCGGGCAACATCGTCGATGTGCTGGTCAAGGAAGGCGACACCGTCAAGGCGGGCCAGGCTGTGCTGATCACCGAAGCGATGAAGATGGAAACCGAAGTCCAGGCCGCGATTGCCGGCAAGGTCACTGCCATTCATGTTGCCAAGGGCGACCGGGTGAACCCGGGCGAAATCCTGATCGAGATCGAAGGCTGAGATAACGGCCTCGATACAACGCTTTAAACCTCGGGGGGGGCATGTGCTCCCCTTTTTTTTGCCTTTCAGGCGCTGCCGCAGTGAGCGGCAGCGCCCGACCGGGGCTCAGAACGCCATTCGCCACTGGCCCGATACGCCGTGGTTGCGACTGTCGGTGCCGATTTCTCCGGTCAGACCGACACCCACAGCGTGGCTGTTCGAGATCGCCAGATCCAGCCCGGTGTCGAGCTGCAGACTGTTGCGATCCAGTTCGGCGCCGTAAACGGTGTAGTCATGGCCGCCGGTGGCCAGCCGTTGGCGGGTGCTGGTGTAGGTTTCGCCGTAAACGTGTTTCCACCCCGCGCTGAATCGTGGCGTGAGGCGCATGCCGTTATCCAGCGTGCTGACTTTCGCCATGCGCAGGCCGACGGTGGTGTTGAAGTTGCCTTGGGATTGGGCGTGAACCTTGAGCGCCGCCGCCCCACCTTTCTCGGTGTAGCCATCACGCTGGTAGCGTTGGTAGCCGAGGCCGGCAAACGGTTCGATGCTGACGTTGGCCCGGCCAAGGTTGTATCCCGACTCGATGAACGCTTGCTGGGTGCTGGCGTGGTAGCTGCCCTTGAGCCGTTCATGGAAGCGACCGAACGAGACTTCGCGACGGGTGCTGCCTTCATGGCTGCTCCAGGCTGCACCGAGCCGAAGTGACAACGGACCGGTCTGGCGCAAGGCATAAGCGCCCAGGTGCCAACTGTCGAGATCGCCGTCCAGTTCTTGGCTGTCGATGCGCGTGTCGGAGGTGCCGCCCATCAATCCCAGACGCCATGCTTCATCGATGCGCCAGTCCGCACCGAGTAGCAGTCCCTTGGTGGAGTGCTGCATGGGCTCCACATCGCGATCCAGCTTCCCGCCGTGTCCGAGGGCTTGCAGCCAGACCCTGCCGGTGTCTGCGTTACCGGCCGCATGGCGTGGTGAGTTTCCCGGTGAGTCGTGGGCATTATCGAGTTGGTGCATGGCCGACAGCAGGCTGGCGCTGACCGGCGTGACGCTGCTCAGGGTTGCCTTGGCGAGGTTGGCGTTGCTGCCGCCGGCGAGTTGATCGTAGGCGATGGGGGCCGTGGTTTCGTCGGCAGCGAGCAGGGCTTCGATAGCTGTGTTGCCGGCGGATGGAGGGGAATCCGTTGACGGTGGTTGGTCAACCACTTGGGTTTGTTGAGCTGCGGGCGTTTCGGCCAGAACCGGTTCCGGTAAGGGCGTTGGTTTTTCGATGCTTTCTTCGAGCGCGCTGCCGCTCTCTGTTGTGGCGACTTTCTTGGGTTGAATGTTATCGGATGTGTGAGCGGGTACTGCCGGAACCTCAGTGCTGACGGGGTTTGTTTCGGGTGTCGGAACGATCCTTTCTTCACGCGGTGTTTCTTCGGCGAGACTGAGTGGAGCAGGTATTTCCTTCTTCTTGCGCGGCTTTTTGACCTTCACCTCGATATCGACGTGCGCGCCGGGTTCTGATTGCTCCGCCAGTGAAAATTCTACGCAACCGATAGCCAGCGCAACCGCCAGGACAAGATGTTGGAGCTTGTATTTGCATTGAATGGGCATTCAGTTTGGCCTCATGAAGGATGAGGCCAAACTTTAAAAGTCGAGGCCGGTACACCGATGCCGGGCGATTCCGAGCCGGGCGCAGGGGATGACGTCTGCTTTTGTAGCCCGGTCGGTGGCGAGTGATGAGCCTGCCCTTGTTTACCCGGTCGACCAGATGCCTTTGCCTACAACCCCCGCTGAAGTATCGATTGGCGAAACCTCAGAAACTCATCTGCCACTGCCCGATCAACCCGTGATTGCGACTGTTATTGCCAATCTCGCCGCTGTAGCCGAGCCCCAGCGTATGCCGCGCCGAAACGCCCAGGTCCAGCCCAGCCTCGAGAACCAGGCTGTCACGATCCAGCGAGCTGCCATCGACGCTGAACGCGGTACCGCCCACGACAAATGCCTGACGGGTCGAGCTGCTGACATCGCCATACGTGTGTTTCCAGCCTGCGGCCATGCGCGGGGTCAGGCTCATACCGTTTTCGAGCGAGTTCAGGTGCGCCAGGCGCAGACCGACGGTGCTGCTGAAGTTGTCCTGAGTCTGACTGTCGACTTGTAACGCCGCCGCGCCACCCTTTTCCTGATAGCGGTCGCGGTGATAGCGCTGGTAGCCGAGGCTGGCGAACGGTTCGGCGCTGAGCCGCCCGCTGCCCATGGCGTAGCCGAGTTCGGCGAAGGCTTGCTGGCTGTTGGCGTCGTAATCGCCTTTGGGGCGGTCACTGAAACCGTTGAACGCAATTGTGCGTTTGCTCTCGCCCTGATGACCGCTGTAAGCCGCGCCCAGACGCAAGGCTATCGGGCCGTTTTGATGCTGGGCATAGACCCCGGCGTGCCAGCTTTCGACATTGCCATCGACGCCGGTGGCGTCCAGATCGGTCTTCGAATAACCACCGAGCACGCCCAGTCGCCATTGTGGATTCAGCGCCCAGTCGGCACCGAGCACGCTGCCCTTGGTGCGTTGTTCCAGACTGCCATTGCCATGTTCGCCATCGAGCTTGCCGTAGCCGCCGATGGCTTGCAGCCAGAGCCGGCCCTGAGCATTGGGATCATTCAGGTTTCGGGCTGCGGCCGGTACGCCGTTGGCGGCGAGGATCGGTGTGTCGCGCTGATCGAGGCCGACCATCAAGCCGGGACTGCCGCCCATCTGTTGCATCGCCGAGAGCATGCTGCTGCCGACCTGGCTGCTGGCGCCGAGGGTGGCGCTGGTCAGGTTGGCGTTGCTGGCGCCGGCCAGTTGCTCGATGGCTGCGCCTGCACTGCTTTGAGTGGTGTTGAGCAAGGCGTTGTACAGCGCATTGTTCTTGCCCATCGAGGCCAGGCTGTTGGCCGCGTTGCTGCCGTTACCGGTGGCGGCGAATTCATTGAACGCCACGTCGTTGCGGGTGTAGGTCAGGTCGACCTGAGTCGGCGTGTAGGCGAGGGTTGGCGTGAGGAACGCGTAGTCGCTGGTGACCGCGCCAAACGTACCGTTGACCCGCGCAGCCTGCAGCACCGTGTAATGGCTCTGCCACGGATACGTGCCGCTGCCGGGATTGACCGCCAGTGTCGCGCCATTGAGGTTGGCCGTGCCGCCGACCTGGACCGGCGCGCTGCTGCCATCGGCGTTGACGCCGTAGGCGAGGGTGGATGCGCTGCCCATGTTCAAGTCGTGCACGATGGTTGCTGTACCGAGCCGGGTGTCAGTGCGCAACGTGCCATTCAGGTTGAGGTTGCTCACCGAACCACCGCCGGCATACACACCACCGGCGTCCACGGTCAGGTTGCCGGCGATGCCGCCCTGGTTGATCAGGGTGGCGCCGTTGCGCACGGCACCGCCGTCGCTGAAATCGCCGCTGCCGGTGAGGGTCCAGGCGCCTTGTTTGACCTCCAGCCATTCGAAATTGAGGCTGTTACCGAAGCTGCCGCCCGCCGCGTCGTCCATCACTACCCGGTCGTAACCGGTGCCGCCATCGACCACGCCGACAAAGCGGCTGCCGTTGCGCAGTGTCAGGCTGTCGTTGCCACCGCCCAGGTCCAGCGCCAGGCCGTTGCTGCCGGTGATCGTGCCGCCGTTGATCACGTTGTCGGCGAACTCACCGACGAACTTCACGCCGAAACCGTCGAGCCCTTGAATGGTGCCGTAGTTTTCCAGCGTGGTGGCCGCCAGCCCCGAACCGCCGCTGCCGTCGTCCACCAGAATGGCGCTGTTGGCACCGCTGATCAGGGCACTCTTGGCGTTGAGAATGTAACCGCCGCCCAGCGCGATGCCTTCACTGCCGTTGGCGAAACCACCCTTGTCCACACCGCCGGCGCCAACGCCTTGAATGGTGCCGTAGTTTTCGATGTGGGCGATTTTGTCGATGTCCACGCCGTCACCGTCGCCGTTGGGCTGCAACCCGGAATACGCACCAGTGATGGTGCCGTGGTTGATCACCGTGCCGTCGCCGTCGGAACCGAAACCGGAACCATTGCGCCCGGTGATCTGCCCGTAGTTGACCAGCGTCGCCCCGAGGTCGGTGGTGATGCCATGTCGGCCGCCGGAAATCACGCCGTAGTTGGTCACGCTGACACCGGTTGCGGTGTCGATATCGATGCCGTCGAACTTCTGGTCGGCGTTGTGCGAGTCACCGGTCGAGATCTCGCCATAGTTGCTGATGGTCGCGTTGGCGCCGGTCTTCATGCCGTCGCTGGCGTCGCCGCGAATCAGCCCGCCTGCGCGGTTGATGATGGTGCTTTTCACCCCGTCGCTGCGCAACGCATCCAGATCCAGGCCCTGGCCGGTGGTCGAGCGAATGGTGCCGCTGTTGTCGATCAACAGGCTGCCGCTGACGAAGTTGCTGTCGATGCGAATCGCGTCGTTGGAGCCGAGAATCTGTCCGCCGCTGCGGTTGTAGATGGCGTAATTGCGCGCCTGGGTCAAATCGCCGCTGCTATCAATCGCCCGGCCACCGCTGGAAATGATCTTGCCGGCGTTATCGATGATCACGCCGACACCGCTGGTGCCATCCTTGAGACTCACGGCCTTGCCGCTGTTGGTAATGCTGCCCGGCGCCGAAATCGTCAGGGTGTCGTTGCCGCCCAATGTCTGCGACGCGGTGGTGGCGGTGTCGATTTGCACGGTCTTGCCGTGGGCGGCGCTCGTGGCGATCAACAGGGCGGTGGCGAGCGACAGGCGCTGAGGCGGGAACGACATGGTGAGAACGTCCTTTTTGTTCTAAGCGGGGCGTTCTGTATAGCGGAGGGTTTTTACAGAATGATGTCCGTGACGAACTCGGCTGCATCTGCATTATTTTGCATCTATCGCGAAGTTCAGATGCCTTATCTGCACTTTACTGCAGATAAAGTGCCTCATTTTTCTTCACGAATGCACTATATTGCAGTTTAGATCGACGAATTATTTGTCGGAATGCATTTAATTGCAGGTGATGACCGCATGCACAACCTGACATTGCAGATATTCGACGCCGGCAAATGGCACGACGCGATGGTGTTGAGTTTCGACGCGCCCGACAAAGGTTTCGAAAGCCGTTGCAGTTTTGGTTATGAGACGGCGTATCTGGTCTCAAACATTGAGGCCATCGGATCTCCTTTTTCCAAGGCCGTGAGTGCGTTGTATCCCCTGGATTGGGAAGGTCGGCGATCCATCACGCCTGCATTCATGCATGACATTGCACCGGCAGGCGCCGCTAAAAGGTTTCTCCTCGCACGTCTGGGGCAGGAGAAACCTGCAGACATCGGTGCCGATCTTTATCTGCTCGGACGCTGCACTCCGGCTCCGATCGGCAACATGCGAATAAAAGAATCAGCCGAGGTTGTCGATGAGCGCAAGCCCATCGGGTTTGAGCGCCGGGAGGTCATCAGCCGTGACCACCGGTTTCTTGAATACGCCTATGAAATGGGGGCTGCGATTGGCGGTGCGACAGGGGCCGGAGGCGAAGCGCCCAAGATTCTTCTGGCTGAGGATCGCGCCGGTCTTTTGTACCCCGATGCAGTGCTGGATGATGAAAACGTCCGCCAGCATTGGTTTGTGAAATTCGCCCGGAATAAAGGCAGTCAAACCGATCAAGACATCCTGCGCAGCGAGTTCCACTACTACCAGGCGCTTCAGGCGCTTGGTATCGAAACCGTCGCAGCAGAAGGTCTGGCGTTAGAGGAAGCGAACAAGCCCAGCTTGTGGATGCAGCGTTTTGATCGCCAGGTGACAGAGCAAGGTGTAGAGCGTTTTGCCGTGGAGTCGATCTACTCGCTGGCCGAGGTGACGACGCCGGGAAGCGCTATGAATCATATGGATGTCATTCGCATGCTCGCCAAGCTGTGGCGCAAAGCGGGGCAAGCGGATCAGATTCCGGCGTTGGTGGCGGACTATTTACGCCGGGATCTGATCAACAAAATTCTTGGCAACTCGGATAACCACGGTCGCAACACTGCAATCATTCGCGATGTGGACTCGTATCGTCTGGCCCCCATTTATGACCTGGCTCCCATGGTCATGGATGACGAAGGGGTAACTCGCACGACCAAATGGCCAAAAGAGCTGGAGAGGGCGGGGGATGTCGATTGGCGGGGCGTATGCCGCGCATTGGCGGACATTTCCGATCCTGATGATCCATTGGCAGCGTTGTCCGACGCGCCGGAGTCTTTCGAGCGATTGCGTGAAGATGCGCAGTGCCTGGCCGAGTTGCCGGACATCTTGAGCGCCAGCGGTTTGCCTGAGCGGACAATGAATCATCCGGGCGTTCACCTGAAAAACCTGGAGCAACGATTGAAAGAGTGGGATCTGAAATGAGCATGACCGTCGCCGAGCGCACCGTGCTCATCGAAAGCATTCAAGAAGCACTGGCTCAAGGAACAGTGGAAATCGGTGAAGCCGTTCGCCGTTTGCGCGTGGAGGTGACCGGGTTGCATCAGACCCAGTTTGCGAGGATGTGCAAGATTTCGGTGCGTACGTTGGTGCACATCGAACATGGAGAGGGTAATCAGACGCTCAAATCGCTGAACGCCGTGTTTCGCCCGTTCGGGCTGAAGATGGGTGTGGTGCGGGTTCGACGCGATAACAACTGAACCCGCAACGCAACATACTTGATTTCGATTGAGCTTTAAGCGCGGCACTCAACCAAGCCTTTCACCTGCCCCTCAGCCGTCTGATTCTCGTCGCTCAGCCAGCGCGCGAACCCGGCCGCAATCGCCGGCCATTCCGAGTCCAGGATCGAGTACCACGCGGTATCACGGTTCTGGCCCTTGACCACCATGTGCTGGCGGAACACACCTTCGAAGCTGAAACCCAACCGCTCGGCCGCGTATTTGGAGCGGGCGTTGCCGTTGTTGCATTTCCATTCGAGGCGACGGTAGCCGAGGGCGAAGGATTCCTTGGCCAGCAGGTAGACCGCCTCGGTGCTTTTCGGCGAGCGCTGCATCGGCGCGCCGAAGGTGACGTGGCCGATTTCGATGCGGCCCTGGGCCGGGACGATCGACATCAGGCTGAGGATGCCTTGCACCTGGCCGCTGGCGCGGTCGATGACGCTGAAGAAGTACGGGTCGCTGTGGGCAGCATGGTTGTTCAGCCAGTCATTGAAAGCACTGCGCTCCGGAAACGGGCCGTAGGGCAAGTAATCCCAGAGTTTCGGGTCGGCGCCCGGGCCTTGCAGGGCGTTGAACAGGTCGTCGCCATGGCGCGCCGGGTCGAGTTTTTCCAGGCGGATGAAGCGGCCTTCGATCAGGGTGGTGGAGGGCGGCGGCACGCCTTTCCAGTCGGCGAGAGAAATCGTCATGCGCGTGGCTCCTTAAATGGCTTTGCGAAACTGGATGAAACCCGGACGCTCGGCGATGCGTTCGTAGAGCTGGATCGCGGTGGCGTTGGTTTCGTGGGTCAGCCAGTGCACCTTGCAGCAACCGTCGGCCTTGGCGGTGGCGTAGACGTGTTCGATCAGCAGACGACCGACGCCGGTGCCACGGGTTTGCGGCTCCACCAGCAGGTCTTGCAGGTAGCAGGAGTTTTCGATGCTCCAGTTCGAACGATGGTAGATGAAATGCACCATGCCCACCGCTTTGCCGTCGGCCCAGGCGAGGGCGGCGTGGGTCGGTTCGTTCGGGTCGAGAAAACGCTGCCAGGTGCTTTGGCTGACGGCGTCCGGCAATTCAGTGTTGTAGAAGCGCAGGTAGGCCTGCCACAGCGGCAGCCAGGCCGCGTGATCGGCGGCGCTGACCGGGCGAATGTCGATCTGACTCATGGTGATTTCCTTAACGCATCAAGTGAGCGAGGGTTTGATCGTTGATGTCGGGGCTGGCGGCCAGGCCTTCGCGCACGCCGGCGATGTCTTCGGGGCTGCGGTTCTGGCTGAGCTTGCGCTTGCCTTCGAGACGGTCGATCGGAATGGCAAACCCGACGATGGCCTTGAGCATGCCGTCGATGTAATCGGCCGGTGCATCGTCGACCGACCAGGGCTGGGCGCGGCCGGCCTCATGGCGATTGGTGAGGGTGCTGACAATGTCCAGCAGACGACCGCCATCGCTGAAGGTTTCGGCGTGGCCATAGGCGTGGACGGCGACGTAGTTCCAGGTCGGCACGACTTTGCCGTGCTCGGCCTTGCTCGGATAAAAACCCGGGCTGACATAGGCATCGGCACCGGGAAAAATCAGCATGGCCTCGGCGCCGTCGCGCAGGTCTTTCCACTGTGGATTGGCCTTGGCCAGATGCCCGTACAGCGTGCCGTTCGGGCCTTGTTCACGATGCAGCAGCACTGGCACATGGCTGGCCTGCAAGCCCTGTTCGCCGTGAGTCACCAGAATGGCGAGGCGGGTGGCGAGGATCAGTTCGTGCAGTTGGGACAAGTCGTCGATGGCAAAGGCGCGGGGCGTGTACATGGAGAAATTTTCCTTGGCGAATGCCTGCATCGTAGGCAGGCTATTGGTCTGTTGTAAGAGCCATTGATGACCAATTTCATAGGTCCATTGCCATGCCCGATTCGACCACGCTGTCGCTGCCGTTCAACCCTGCTGGCATTGAGCTCGACCGCCGTAAAGGCCTGAGCCGTCAGCTCTATCAGGCCTTGCGCCTGCGGGTGCTCGACGGGCGCCTGGCCAGCGGCACACGCCTGCCGGCCAGTCGCGATCTGGCGGCAGCGCTGGGGATTTCCCGCAACAGTGTGGTGCGCGCCTACGATCAGCTGTATGCCGAAGGTTTCATCGAAGGGCGGGTCGGGGACGGTACTTATGTGGCGCAGTTGCCCCAATCGACGACACCGACGAAAAAATTATCCACAAAAGTATCCACAGGGTTTTCAACAGGCTTACCCACAGCCTTATCCACAAAACCGGTCGATTCCACTGGGGATTTATCCAGCAAAGTTATCCACAGCGGTGCGATGCAGCGGCTTGAACAGAACCATTTGCCTACGCCGCCGAGTGGTCCGCCACGGGCTTTCAGGGTGGGTGTTCCGGCGTTCGATCTGTTCCCGTTCGACGTCTGGGCCAAGCTGAATGCGGCGTTCTGGCGTAAACCCGATTTGCAGCAACTGTGTTACGGCGACCCGGCGGGCGATGCGCGGTTGCGTGGACTGATCGCTGCCTATTTGCGCAGTTCGCGGGGCATGCAGTGCTCGGCTGAGCAAATTGTGATCACCAGTGGCGCACAGCAAGGAATCAGCCTTTGTGCACAGTTGTTGGTGGAGCCAGGCGCCGGGGTCGGCATCGAGAATCCCGGCTACCGCGCAGCGGGTCATGCGTTCGCATTGGCCGGTGGTCGATTGCACGGCATTGCGGTGGATGAGGAGGGCATCGATTGCGCAGCACTGGCGGCCGCCGAAGATTGCCGGGTGGCCTATGTCACGCCGTCTCATCAATACCCGACCGGGGTGGTGATGAGCCTGGCGCGACGCCTGGAATTGCTGGCCTGGGCCGAGCGCACCGGGGGCTGGATCGTCGAGGACGATTACGACGGCGAATATCGCTACACCGGCGCGCCATTGGCCCCGTTGGCTGCGCTCGATCGCCAGGGTCGCGTGCTGTACGTCGGCACCTTCGGCAAAGTCGCGTTCCCGGCGCTGCGCCTGGGTTATCTGGTGTTGCCGCCGGGGTTGGTGGAGGCCTTTGCACAGCGGCGTGCGGTGGATGTCCGGCATTCCGAGGTGAGCACCCAGGCGGTGATGGCCGAGTTCATGGCGGCCGGGCACTTTCAGCGACACATCCGGCGGATGCGCCGTGCTGCACTCAGCCGGCGCAATGCGCTCATCAATGGTTGGCCCCAGGGTTTGGCGGGTGTCGGCGAACTGCCGGCCGTGTCCGCCGGACTTCATTTGACGGTGGCGGTCGACAGCGTGGCCCGCGAACAGCAATTGATCGAACAGGCCGCCAGCGTCGGGGTGGAAGTCCATGGCTTGAGCAAGTACTGGCTGCCGGACTCGACGACGCCGATCGATCAGCGCGCCGGTCTGGTGCTGGGTTTCGCGGCGGTGCCGGAGCCGGCGATCGAGTCGGCTCTGGCCCGCTTGCGCGAAGTCTGGCGCAGTTAATCATCTTTCGGTCGAGCGTCCGCCTGTGGTTTGAGGAACAGGTCGCGCACCTGCGGATCGACGATACGCCGTAGTGCATTGTCGACGGCGTCGAAGGTGTCCAGTGTCTGGCGGGTCTTGTCATCCAGCGTTTGCAGATACGCATCGGCGAATTTCAGGTGGGCGATGGTGTACAGCTCATCCGCATCCCCGAGCTGGTCGTAATGAAAGTGCGCCACCCATAGCGGTTTGTTTGCGTTGGCCTTGTCGAGAATCCGGTACTCCTGAAAGTAGTCCCCGCGATGCCGGGTGCGAATGCGTCCGCGTGGGTCCTTGATCACGTTGACCTGCCCGTTGTCGTGCAGCCAGTGGAAATAGGTTTCCCGAGGTTTGCGTTGTTTGAGCATGGTTGCGTAGGTCGCAATGCCGTCGGCGTGGGTGCGGGTTGCGCCTTCGCGCAGGCTTGGGATGAGGGAGGCGATGGGCCAAGGATCCTTCCTGGCATTTTTTTTTCGGGTGATCGCGCTGTCGACGTCGATGGCCATCTGTTTGAGGCGGTCGACTTGCTGTTCGAACATGTCGCGGATGTCAGCGGGAATACGCCCCGGTCGCTTGGCGTCCTCGCGGGTTTTCCTGTTGAAGCTCTCGATGTTCGCTTCAAGCGCCATTGCCGCTGAAACAATACCCTCGTCATCGGCGGGCGCCGTCGGTTCGGGTCTTTGCGCGGTGAGTTTGACGAACGATGTCTCGGCCTCCGACTCGCCGCTCTGGGCCATGGGGGCTGACTCACCTGTTTCGGGGCGTGGACGACTTTTGCTCACCTTCACTTTCGGCTGCGACGTTGAAGGCTGCGGCCGGGACTTGACGGGGGCGGGTCGTTCTTCCGGTTCGGGCAATTCTGTGGTCAGGCGTTCGCGGGCCACTTCATGAAACTCGCCGATCAGCTCGCGAACCCTGTCGAGCCTGGCCTGAACGAACTGGCCGGGATGGGCCGCAGGCAATTGCTCCACGCGTTCACCGAGGCTGGCGAAGAGATCGTTCCACTGCGACAAACGTTCGATTCGCGCGTGTTGTCCGTTTGCGATCACCGCGTTTTTACTCAGCAGGATCAGCTCATGACTGGCATCGGCAGCCGTGGCCGTGATGATCCCGATCGCGGCGCGGGCGGCGTTCATGGCGGCTCCTGGCTTCTCCTCCACACAGCGCTCGTAGGACATGCCGATTTCATTGGCCTTGAGATCGAGTGTGTTGAAGTCTGGCAGCAGCAATTCCAGCCTCGTGGCCACTTCTCTGGCCTTGGCTGAATGGCTGTTCAATATCTGGAGCGAGCGATCCAGGGTCTGCAGGGTGCCAATCATTTCGTCGCTCAACGCGGTGGCGACGGTGGCGATTTCGATCTGTTGCTTGCGTGGTACCAGTGTGTGTTGGTTCGCGCTGTCGACAAAGATCTGTGTGGTCTTGGCGTACATCCGCATTTTCACCCGCAGCCACGAGCCGAAACAGCGGTGCTGACCCAGGGTCAGGCTCATCAGTCTGGCCTGGTGTACCGAGCCACCGCCACCCGCCAGACGCCAGCTTTCGAGCTGGTCCAGCGCCTGGGTGTACTCATTGCCCAGCTTCGTGGCCCTGTCCAGATAGACGGATGCGGAGTGCTCGAAGCCGGCTTCGCTGGTGTCCCGTGGAAGGGCTACCAGCGCTCGCAGCAGTTGTGTTTTCGCCTCTGTTTCGTGTGCTTCAAATTGCTCCAGCTCAGTCCAGGCAGCCTCCATTGACTGCTTTTTGGAGCGGCGGAACGCCTCGATCCGGCTTTTCGGCATGCCGCCGCGCAAGCGCAGTTTCGGGTCCCAGTGCCATTGCCCGGCAGTCTCGTCGTATGTCAGCGCCATGCCGATACGCAGTGGATCGGCCGGATCGACGATATGCACCGGCTCGTCTGCCCGGGCGATCACCTGGAACCAGCGCGTACCGACCCGGGCGCAGGTCTTGCCGTCGAGGGTGTACAGGTGAGTGACTGGTGAGGCCTGTTTCCCGCTCAAGTCAGGTGTGGCGATCTTGAAGCGGTCGAGCATCGCGATGAAGCGTGCGCTGGTGTCGGGTCGCAGCAGTGTCCCTTGCTCGAGTTGGGTGAGATGCGCGGCAGGCACCTCGCCAGTGATGGCAACCGGGTCGAGCGTGACTGACGGTGTGACTTCTGGTGCGGACTCCTCTTTCTCCGGCGACAGTCGGGCCGTTTCGCGGGATTCCTTCTGGTGCGGCAGCCACGAGCGGTTGCGTCGCGCCACGACGCGTTGGGTCAGGATGATGCCGAGCGTCAGCAGAACATCGGCGGTGGATTGCCAGGCCACGAGGGTGTCGTCGCGTTCATGGGCATCGATCGCCTGCTGGATCTGCGTGATGGTCTGCCAGACCCAGACGGCGGTACCCGCCGCGCCGCTCATGAAGTTCGCAGCAACGCTGAACATCGCCCAGCCGCTGTCCGCCAGAAGTGCCCAGCGTCGTTCGCTGTTGGACTGCGACTGGCGGTTTGCAAGATCGACCAGTGCCTGGCTGTTGACGGTGTACAGCGAGGCAAGGATGTCGCCGCCGAGGGGGGTGTCCGCCAGTTCGATCGGGCCGGTCAGGTCAAGGTGCATGAACGGTTCGGTGGCCAGTTGAGTGACGATCCACGGCGAGGGCAGACCGACCGGGAAGGCGTACTGTGAGTACTCGAAACTCAGTGCTGCACTGCCCAGCCAGGCCAATACCGAATTGCGCAGTTCGCCATCCTGATACAGCGCGTACATCAGGTTTTGCAGAGAGGCGAACTGCATCAACGGGGTATCCAGCAGCGGCCGGTACAACAGGCAAGGACCCTGGGTATGGTCTCGCGGACAGATGATGAACATGTTGGCGACAACGTCCGAACGCCTGCTCAAGCGGCGGCGAGGGACGAATGCCAACGGACGGATCGTCACCGAGTGTTCGGCTGTTGGAAGTTTGCGGGTGATGGCATCCATCAATTGGCAGACGTAGTCATAACCTTGCTGATCGACGTCGCCCTGGTGCTGGAGCTTGCATTCCAGTGCAAGCATCGGCAGGAGTATCGGCAGCTGGCGCATGTAGCGGGTCTTTTGCTCGCCCGCCCGGATCGGGTCATCGATCAGTGCGCGTTTGATCAGTTGCGGGTAATGACCGCCGATGTCGACTTTTTCGGCGATGGTGGTCAGAAAATCCACAGTCAGCCAGGCCGGTACGACGTGGCCATCATCGAAGGCGACCGTGGCCAGATAGGGCGGGGCGTTTTGCAGGGCGAACTCACCCAGGGTCTCGTGTATTCGGTCAAATGGATTGGGCAGGGTGAAACCACCGCTTTCGAGGCTGTTGGTCACACTGATCCGCAGGTGTTCCAGAGGCAGTTCGGCGGCGCCCTCGGCGCTTTTGTCGGCGATGATTGCTTCGCGCATGCGGCGTTCGGCGTAGGGCTTGATCAGGGGAATGTCGTCATCCCTGAAAACACCCTTCTCGACGTCGTCACGCAAGGTGCCGAGCTCGGCAATGTAGCGACTATAGTCCTGCAGATCACGGAGGGAGCCGGCTTGCAGCCAATCGGGAATGGCCTCTTCCAACTGGTCGAGCCGGGCTCGTTCGAGCGGATTGAAACGACCGCGGCTCTGTCTTGCGGGGGAGGCATGGGCACTGATCGACTGGTTGGCGGGGTCAAGTGCCTCGATCGCGCCGAGCTGATTGCTGATCAGCGCCTGTGCAACGGCGTCGAAGATATGCCCTTCGGGTTCGATCAGGCGCCATTTCAGGGAGCGCCCGGACAGCTCGGGATCGAGTCGCTGTGGCAATGTTTCGCCTAGCGCGACCAGCGACTCGAAGGACTCATAGCCATCGGCAACGGTGTACATCAGGATCCGTTGCCGCTGTTTGACGGTGGCAGTCAGCACCAGTGCGCCGGCAATGAGCAGGTGCGTGCTGTCCTTGCCGTCAACCAGGTCGATGTCCATCAGGCAGGCTTTCAGCCCGCTGAAATCGCTGTTCACTGTCGAGCGTTCTGCCCGATCCGGATGCTGCGCAACAAATCGCGCCAGTGCGCACTCGTCGGCATCCCAGCCACTGGCCGTCTGCACATTCGCGGCCGAACACAACAGGTCGGACAGCTCTTGCCAGCGCGGCTGGGTGCCGGCGGACTCATTCCAGTAATCGAGTTGGCGCTGCTGGTATTCGAGGAACAGAAACGGTGCAAGGTCGTTCACCAGCGAGGTGACGTCGTCCATGCTCACCGGCAGGAGGATGGGCGGAGTGGCGTCGGGTGTGCGGGTCAGGAAGTGCTCGCCTTCGATGTAATCGGCCGTGGTTCTGTTCAAGCAGTGCTGGATAAAGGCATGGGTCAGGGATTCGAAGGCAAAGACCCCGGTGGCGTTCTGTGTGGCATCGGTTTCGCGCAGAGGCGTCGCGAGCATCGTGCGATCCGGATCGATGTGTTGGCCGGGATGGCTTTTCATCAGTGCTTCGCGCAACAGCGCCGAGGCGACTTGATGCAGCGAGTAGCCCCGGCCGGTCAGTTCGACCAGCCGGCTCTGTTTCAGCAAGGGAGGGGAAACGCTGGGCGTAGCGGCGGCGGCAGGTTCAGTCATGGTCGTGTCCATGGGGGAAAACCGGCACATTAAAATTCCGGCCACGGCACGCGGCGGTACATAGATCTTGCAGGCAAAAAAAGACCCGCGGAGGCGGGTCTTGGTGGGGCGGAACGTTTCAGGTGCCGGACTTGATCTTGGTCCACGCCCGGGTGCGTGCCCGTTCTGCATCACGCGGCAACGGTTGCAGGGTGTAGAGCGTATTCATCGCCGCATCCGTCGGGTACAGGTTGGGGTTGTTGCGGATTGCCGGATCGACATGTTCGGTGGCGTCCTTGTTCGGGTTCGGGTAACCGACAAAGTCGCTGACCGGCGCGATCACCTGCGGTTGCAGCAGGTAGTTGATGAAGGTGTAGGCGTCCTGCGGGTTCTTCGCTCCTTTCGGGATGGCGAGCATGTCGAACCAGATCGGCGCACCTTCCTTCGGCAGGCGCATGTCGACCACCACACCGTTCTTCGCCTCTTTGGCGCGATTGGCGGCTTGCGAGAAGCTGCCCGAATAACCGACCGCGACGCAGATGTCACCGTTGGCGATATCGGCCATGTATTTGGACGAATGGAAGTAGGTCACGTACGGACGAATCTTCATCAGCAAGGCTTCGGCCTTGGCGTAATCCGCCGGGTTCTTGCTGTTGGGGTCGAGGCCGAGGTGTTGCAGGGCCAGCGGCAGGATCTCCGATGGCGAGTCGAGCAGGGCGACGCCGCACTGCTTGAGCTTGCTGATGTTCTCCTCCTTGAAGATCAGGTCCCAGCTGTCCACCGGCGCGTTGTCACCCAGTGCAGCCTTGACCTTGGCCGGGTTGAAGCCGATCAGGATGGTGCCGTACATGTAAGGCACGGCGAACTTGTTGCCCGGGTCGTTGGCCTCGATCAGCTTCATCAGTTTCGGATCGAGGTGGTTCCAGTTCGGCAACTGGCTGCGATCCAGCGGCTGGAACACCCCGGCCTCGATCTGCTTGGCCAGGAACACGTTGGACGGCACCACCACGTCATAGCCGGAGTTGCCGGTCAGCAACTTGGCCTCCAGTGCTTCGTTGGTGTCGAAGATGTCGTAGACCAGTTTGGTCTGGCTGTTCTGCGCCTTGAAATCTTCCAGTGCCTTGGGGGTGATGTAGTCGAACCAGTTGTAGACGCGCAGGGTGCGTTCTTCGGCGTGTGCGGCGCCGCTCAGCAGTGCCGCACAAAGCGCGGGCGCGATGAAGTGCTTGAGTCTGTTCATTGTTCGAAACCTTCGAGCACGTTCACCGCGTTGATGCCGATTTCTTCCACCGCGTAGCCACCCTCCATGACGAACAGGGTCGGTTTGCCGAGAGCGGCGATGCGCTTGCCCATGGCCAGGTAGTCCGGGCTGTCGAGCTTGAACTGCGAGATCGGATCGTCCTTGAAGGTGTCGACGCCCAGCGACACGACGATGATGTCGGCGCCGTAGTTGTCGATCTCCTGGCAGGCCTGATCCAGCGCCGCACTCCAGACATCCCAGCCGGAACCCGCCGGCAGCGGATAGTTGAAGTTGAAGCCTTCACCGGCCCCTTCGCCGCGCTCATCTTCATAACCGAGGAAGAACGGGAATTCCGCTTCCGGGTGGCCATGGATCGAGGTGAACAGCACATCGCTGCGCTCGTAGAAAATCGACTGGGTGCCGTTGCCGTGGTGGTAATCGACGTCGAGAATCGCGACCTTCTTGTGGCCCTGATCGAGGAACGCTTGCGCTGCGATGGCGGCGTTGTTGAGGTAGCAGTAGCCGCCCATCAAATCGCCGGCGGCGTGGTGTCCCGGCGGACGGCACAGGGCGAAGGCTCCGCGCGCACCGCGCTGGATTTCCGCTTGTGCGGTCAGCGCCACTTGCGCCGCGCTGTACGCGGCTTGCCAGGTGCCGGCGGTGATCGGCGCGCCGCCGTCGAAGCTGTAATAACCGAGCTGGCCGTGCAGGCTGGTCGGCTTGACCTGACGCAAGGTGCGCGCCGGCCAGGTGTAGGGCAGCAAGTCGCCGTCGGTGTTGAATTCGGTCCAGCGCGCCCAGGCGCCTTTGAAGAAGTCGAGGTAGTCGCGGCTGTGGATGCGCTCGATCGGCCCGAGGCCGAAATCCTTCGGTGCTTCGACCGGGCCGAGGTTTTGGTTTTTCACCCGTTGCAGCACGTGGTCGGCGCGCGACGGCATCTCGAAGCAAGGCTTGAGCTGGCCGTCGATCAATTCGCAGCGGCCATGGTGCAGGTGGTGATCGTCAGAGTAGATCGTCAGCATTTGTTGTTCTCCGCAGGGGCTGATTCGGTTGACCCCAGTGTTGCGGCGCGGGGCGAATCGGAGAACGTCAGGAGCGGCCAAAAGGGGATCGATATGGCCAAAAGAACTGACCGAAATTCGCCCCTTGGATGGATAAGGCGCCCCAGGAAGAGGCGCCGTTCGGATTCAGAGGCGAGTAGCGGTTTTGCCAATGGCGGCTTGATGGCGATCAAGTACCTCAAGCCAATCCGGACGCTGTCGTTGTTCCAGCATCTTGCGCAATGCGCTGTAGGCATCGTCCGTACAGGGCTCACCCAGCGTTGGGTCGGCCCCTTTTTCCAGCATCAGCGTGAACAGCTCAAGGACCTGCTGGTGGTCGATCTCTCGATCCATGTCGCCTCTGGGGGCCTGGCTCGCGAGGAGGTACAGAACCGAATCCAGGCGGTCTCGTTCATGGCAACGTCCGGCAGGGTAGACAAGATTCAGCTGCGCACCGGCTTCAACCAGACGTTTTGCTGCCGAATAGTTGTTGCGGTAGATCGCTTCGTACAACGCGGTTCTCTGTTCTTTGCTTTGTCGGCGATCGAGGTTCTGAGGATGCTTGAGCAGCCAGTTGAACAGCTCGTCATCTTTACCCGATGTACGTTGCATCAGCAGGGTCTCACCCCGTGCATCGGGCTCGTCGATGGCGGCGCCGGCATTGAGCAGAAACTCGGTTCGCTGGCCCTGTTGCGGATCCTTGTCGGCTTTGAGGTCTTTGTTGAATGCTTGCATCACCAGCGGTTCGCTGCCGTTGATGCCGCTGGTTTCAGCCCCACGGTCGAGCAGCAGGCGGGCGATGGCGAAGTTCGGCGCATCCAGTGCGTGCAACAAGGCACTTCGGCCGTCCTCGGCCAGGGTTTTGGCCTGGAGGCCACTGTCGAGCAACTGCCGTACACGCGGTTCGTCCTGCTGGTCCACGGCCTCGATCAATGGCCATTGTGCCTGGCAGGCCTGAGGTTCGGCCTGGGCTAGTCCCAGCCTCTGAACCACGCGCTCCGGAACGCTCAGATTTCGCTGCAGGCGCAGACCGCAGTAAATCCGGTAATACTCCTGCGCCAATGCGTACTGGGTCGTGTAGGCGGGTGCTTTTTCATAGCCTTTCCAGGCCTGATCCGCGAGGTTGAGATAGACCGGAATGCGTTGTGGTGCGCGACGTGCTACTTCCAGCAGCCATTGCCGGGAACCTTCATCTGGCGCCAGGTCACTTTTCCAGTAAGCAATGTCGTTGAGCTGGCCGGGGAAGTCTTTCTGATCGGCACCGATTCGGCGAAAGTCCTGGTTCAAAAACAGCTCATCGACCTTCTTCAGTCCAGGGCCTTTGTCGCTGGCCTTGCTCAGTTGCTGGTGCAGCTCCCACAGTTGCAGGGCGCCGTCGCCAGCCTGGTAGGGCTGTGGATCGACTTCGATACTCAGAGGGGCGTCGGGTACGCTGTAACGCATGGCGTCCCGGGCTCCTTCGATGCCTTTGAGCCAGGTGTCGAGCACGGTTGCAGAGGTTTCCTGCAGCGGCTGGAACGACAGCAGGTGATCGTTGCGCACCCGCCCCAACGCCATCAACGGCTCACCGGGCGTGCGCCAGTCGATCAGCAGGTAGCGCTTGGTTTCCCAGCCATTGGTTTTGACACAGTCGAAACTCAGGGTATCGACCACGATACCCGGCGCGATGTCGGTGCGCATGGCCGACGAGCTCAGATTCATGTACTGAAACTCGGTGATGCAACTGTGAAACTCTTCGGCGGTGAGCAATGGGATCGGTCCCAGTTTGTGCACACGTTCGCGGTAGTTCTCATCGCTGTAAACGTTCAGGTAGAACAGACCGCGAAAGCTGCTGAGCAAGCCTGTCAGAGGTTTCGCAACTCCGGGCGTTTCAGCCGCGGCGGGGATCGGAATGATGGTTTTGCCATATTCGGGTGCGTCAACCACCGAGTGCGGCGGGAGCCCCCACCAGTTCAGTTCGATGGCCTGCGCGGCCAATGGCAGGTTGAACAGTGCAGCGAGCAAGGCGAGGCGTGAATAGCGACGGAAAAGAAGCATCAAGCAAAAACACCGGCAATGGGGGCGGGCCGCGTAATGTAGTGCAGTCAGTGGCGCGATGCCTGATTTATCTCAAGCGCGGAACTGACTCGGCGCCACACCGCTCCAGCGCATGAAGGCATGGCGGAAGCTCGCGGTCTCGCTGAAACCCAGGGTCTCGGCGATGCGGTAGATCGGCAACTGATCCTCGCAAAGCATCTGCTTGGCCCGTTCGAAACGCAGTTCGTCGAGCAGTTCCTGATAGCTGCAACCCATGTCTTTCAGATGCCGGCGCAAGGTGCGCGGCGAGCAGTTCATCTGTTGCGCCAGACCTTCCAGCCCCGGTGCGGCGTTGAGTTGTGCGGTCAGCAACTGGCGGATCCGCCCGAGCCACGCCTGCCTGCCGGTGAACTCGGTGTTCTGTTTGCGGCAACGTTCGGCCATGGCCTGGTGGGTGATGATGTCGGCCAGCGGCAGCGGCTGATCGAGCCAGCGCCGGTCGAAGGCAAAGGCGTTGTCCTTGGCACCAAAGTGCAGGGGCGCGTTGAAGTGTTCGGCGTAGCTGTCGCGGTAATCCGGCGCGGCGTGTTCGAAACGGGTGGCGAGTAGTGGCAGTGGATGGCCGAGCAGGTCATCGCAGATGACTTTCAGTGACACCAGACAGAACTCCGCGTTGAACACCGCCATCCCCGGGCTTTCGCGGTAATCGGCAGCGACGAACCAGATGCGTTCGCCGTCGTCCTCCAGGCTCAGCTCGAAAAGTGTTCCCAGCAGCGCCGGATAACGGATCGCCAGGCGCAAAGCGTCACCGAAGGTGGCACAGGTCAGCAGCGCGTAACCGAGGATGCCGTAGCAGGAAACGTGCATGCGCCGGCCCAGTTCCAGGCCGATGTCGTGCTTGAGCGCGACTGCGTTGGCGCAGACCTGCATCTCCTGATTGGTGGTGATGCGGGTGTCGGCCCGGCTCAGGTCCGCCGCGCTGATGCCGCTGCCGGCGAGCAGCGCTTCACTGGACAAGCCTTCGGTCTTGAACGTGTTGAGGATCAACGAGACCGCATTGAGTGTGGTGAGGTGGGAGTGGAGCATAAGATCTTCCAGCCTTGGGATGCTGGAAACGGCAGCAAGTTGCATGCCGGGCTGTGGGAGCAGAGGGGCTCCCACAGCTTGTTGCGATCAGATGAGTTCGCCGCACAGGTCGAGTTCGACCAGACGCCGCACTTCGGCCGTTTCAAGGCCTGCACCCAGCAAAGCATTCAACTTGCCGAACGCCGCCTCACGGGTCATGCCGCCACCGGACAACACGCCAGCGCCACGCAAGCGGCTGCCCGCTTCGTAGATATCCAGTTCCACACCACCTTCATGGCACTGCGTGACCGCAACCACGACGACACCTTTATCCCGCGCACGGCCGAGGCTGGCGAGGAACTCTGGATTGTCGCTCGGCCCGGTACCGCTGCCGTAGCACTCCAGCACCAGACCCTGAATGCCGCTGTCGAGCAGGCCGTCGATGATCCCGGAGCCGATGCCCGGGAACAACGGCAACACCGCAACCCTGGCCAGTTGCTTGGGCTGGTTGTAGTTCAGCGCGGCTGGCAGCGAGGTGGCTTTCACGCCGCCGCCCTGACGTTCCAGACGTTTGAACGGATGACGGCCAAAGCTGCGCACTTTCGCGCAACGGGTCGGGGCCAGCAGTTCGCCGTGGAAATACAGATGCACACCCGGCGCCAGGCCGTGGCCGAGGGCGACCAGCGCGCCGCTGAGGTTTTCCCAGGCGTCGCTGTCGGTGACGCCGGCCGGCAGCATCGAACCGGTGAAGCACACGCGGGCATGCAGGCCGAGCAACTGGAAGCTCATGGCGGCGGCGCTGTAGGCCAGGGTGTCGGTGCCGTGCAGGATCAGCACGCTGTCGCAGCCTTGCACATCAACGGCGTCGACGACGGCTTCACGCAGTTGCTGCCAGTAGGTCGGGGTCATGTTGGCGCTGTCGATCAGCGGCGACATCTCGCGAAAGCGCCACTGCGGCACCACCAGCTCAGGCTGACTGTGCAGGTAATCGCGCATCCGCGCTTCGAAACCGGAAGCCGGGGCCAGGCCGTTCGCGCTGGCCTGCATGCCGATGGTGCCACCGGTGTACAGCACCATGACGTGCTGGGCGGCAGGGTAGGTCGAGGAATTCATGGGGAGTTCTCCTGAACGAAGACAGCATGCGGTCGAGCATGACGCCGACCGCCGCTTGTGTCACGCCGGGCGCAAGACCTGCGCCCGGTTTTTACCCGATCAGCGTTGCGCTGCGGGGATGCCCTGCGGCTGAGCGTCAGCCTTGGCAGCAACCGACGGATTGGTCGGCCAGGCCTTCAGGTCCAGGTCCAGATCGGTAAATTTGCTGGAGTCGAACACTGGCTGGCTGACGCCGGCGCGGCGCTGCTCGTCGTAGTCACGCATCACGCGCATGCCGACCTTGAACAGCATGGCCAGGGCTATCAGGTTGACGAAGGCCAGGCAGGTCATGGTGATGTCGGCGAAGGCGAACACGGTCGACAGATCCTGCATCGAACCCCAGACCACCAGCGCCAGCACCAGGCCGCGGAAAGTCATCAGCGCAGCGCGGTTGCGGGTGAGGAACTGCAGGCTGTTCTCGCCCAGGTAGTAGTTGTAGAGGATGCAAGTGAAGACGAACAGCGACAGCGCGACGCTGACGAACATGCGACCCCAGTCACCGACCACGGCGGCCAGCGAGTTCTGGGTCAGGACGATGCCGTCACCTTCGAAGCCCGGGGTGTAGAAGCCCGACAGCAGGATCAGCAGCGCGGTGCAGGTGCAGATCACGAAGGTGTCGAGGAACACACTGAACGCCTGAACCACGCCCTGAGCGCCCGGGTGCTTCACGGCGGCCACGGCGGCGACGTTCGGCGCACTGCCCAGGCCCGCTTCGTTGGCGAATACGCCACGTTTCACGCCCATGACAATCGCGCTGCCGAGCAGGCCGCCGAAGGCCGGGTCGAGACCGAAGGCGCTCTTGAAGATGGTTTCCAGCATGGCTGGCACGTGTTCGATCTGGGTGCCGATCACGTACAGGGTCACGCCGATATAGGCCAGGGTCTTGATCGGTACCAGCAGGTCGGACACCGAAGCGATGCGCTTGATGCCGCCGATGAAGGTGATGGCCAGCAGCACTGCCAGGACGATACCGGTGTGTTGCGGGTCGAACGCAAAGGCGTTTTGCAGCGAGTGGGTCACGGTGTAGGACTGCAGGCCAATGAAGGCGAAGCCGTAGGTGACCAGCAACAGGATCGAGAACACCACCGCCATGCCTTTGAGCTTCAGGCCGTGCTGGATGTAGTAGGCCGGGCCACCACGGTACAGACCGTCGCCATCGGCGCGCTTGTAGACCTGGGCCAGGGTACATTCGAAGAAGCTGCTGGACATTCCGACCAGTGCAGTCACCCACATCCAGAACACCGCACCCGGACCACCGAGGGTCACGGCGATGCCGACACCGGCGATGTTGCCTGCACCGACGCGGCCGGCGAGGCTGAGCATCAGGGCCTGGAACGAGCTGAGTTGCCCGGCGCTGCCTTTGAGGCTGTCGCGGAACACCGCGAACATGTGGAAGAAGTGACGCAATTGAACGAAACGCGAGCGAATCGTGAAGTAGCTACCGAGCCCGACAATGAGCACGATCAGTACTTTCCCTGAGAGGAAGTCGTTGATGACTTCGAGCATGGATTTTTCCTCGCTGTTTTTTGTGTAAGCAAATACTGGATGGTCGGAAACATCGCGTTACACCGGTGTGCGTTCGGCACGACAGGCGAGGCGAGGGTTTCGTCCCGGTTCCATTTCGCGGGTTTGTTATTAGTTCGGGTTTCGCATGGGTTATGGCCTCGTTACCGACGACCGCTCACGCGAAGAGGGGCGGCACTATACCGATCAGTGCGGCGCCCGTCTGCACGGTTGTGGTGCAAGCGACGAAACGAGGCTTTGAAACACCCGACGTTACCGGCGTCGGGCTTTTGCGGGATGGCTCCCACAGAAGACGTTTGTCCTTTCAAATAGTTAAAAAAAAGGGCTTGGAGAATGATCTCCAAGCCCTCAAAAGGTGAGAGGTGTCTAGTCCCTCGACCTGGTGAGCGGTGCTACAAGTAACGCGTCGGATCAGCCTTTCAGAGGCACCAGACGCGGAGCAATCATGTTTTCCGGGCGCAGGATGTCGGCGAGCATGGCTTCGTCGAGCAGACCTTCTTCGCGCACCAGTTCCAGCACGCCGCGGCCGCTTTCAAGGGCGATACGGGCGATGCGGGTGGCGTTTTTGTAGCCGATGTACGGGTTCAGTGCGGTGACCAGACCGATCGAGTGTTCGACCAGTTCACGGCAGCGCGCTTCGTTGGCGGTGATGCCGACGATGCAGTGCTCGCGCAGCATGTCCATGGCGCGTTGCAGCAGGCGGATCGAGTCGAGGATCTTGAAGGCGATCAGCGGCTCCATCACGTTCAGTTGCAGTTGGCCGCCTTCGGCTGCCATGGTCAGCGCCAGATCGTTACCGATGACCTGGAATGCCACCTGGTTCACGGCTTCCGGAATAACCGGGTTGACCTTGCCTGGCATGATCGAGCTGCCTGGCTGACGCGCCGGCAGGTTGATTTCGTTGATGCCGGTACGCGGGCCGCTGGACAGCAGGCGCAGGTCGTTGCAGATCTTCGACAGCTTGACCGCGGTGCGCTTGAGCATGCCGGAGAACAGCACGAAGGCGCCCATGTCGGAGGTGGCTTCGATCAGGTCGGCGGCTGGAACCAGCGGTTGACCGCTGATCAGTGCCAGACGCTGTACGGCCAGGGCCTGATAGCGCGGGTCGGCGTTGATGCCGGTGCCGATCGCAGTGCCGCCCAGGTTTACTTCAGTCAGCAGTTCCGGGGCCAGCGTCTTCAGACGGGCCAGGTCTTCGCCCATGGTGGTGGCGAAAGCGCGGAACTCTTGACCCAGGGTCATCGGCACGGCGTCTTGCAGCTGGGTACGACCCATCTTCAGGACGTGGTTGAATTCTTGACCCTTGGCCGCGAATGCCTGAATCAGGCTGTCGAGGCTGGCCAGCAGCGCGTCGTGACCCAGCAGCAGACCCAGGCGGATCGCGGTCGGGTAGGCGTCGTTGGTCGACTGCGCCATGTTGACGTCGTCGTTCGGGTGCAGGTACTGGTACTCGCCTTTCTGGTGACCCATCGCTTCCAGAGCAATGTTGGCGATCACTTCGTTGGCGTTCATGTTGGTGGAGGTACCGGCGCCACCTTGAATCATGTCGACCACGAACTCTTCGTGGAAATCGCCGCGGATCAGACGTGCACAGGCTTCGCTGATGGCAGCGTGCTTGGCTTCGCTCAGGTGACCCAGCTCACGGTTGGCGTCAGCAGCGGCCTGTTTGACCATTGCCAGACCGACAACCAGCTTCGGGTAGTGCGAAATCGGAACGCCCGAGAGACGGAAGTTGTTCACCGCTCGCAGGGTCTGGATGCCGTAATACGCTTGAGCAGGGACTTCGAGGGCGCCAAGCAGGTCGTTTTCTGTGCGGAATGATGCAGCGGAGGACATGATAGAAATCATCTCGATATGGACCCGGTCTGTGCCGGAACGCTGCGAATGCTAGGCTTGTGGGAAATTTTGGGCCAATGCTGTTAAACACTGCCCTATGCACATTCGGCATAATGCCCGTGTGACGCCGCGTGCGCGGCAGACGTGTGACCTGTTTTGGTGCGTGTCCGGGAGGACGTGATGAATCTGGAAAGCAAATGGCTCGAGGACTTCAGTGCTCTGGCCGCCACTCGCAGCTTCTCGCAGGCGGCCGAACGGCGCTTCGTGACCCAGCCGGCCTTCAGTCGGCGGATCCGCAGCCTGGAGGCGGCGCTCGGGCTGACGCTGGTCAACCGCTCGCGCACGCCGATCGAACTGACGGCGGCGGGGCAACTGTTTCTGGTGACCGCGCGCACGGTGGTCGAACAGCTCGGCGAAGTGCTGCGCCACCTCCATCATCTGGAAGGCGGGCAGGGCGAAGTGATTCAAGTGGCGGCGGCGCACTCGCTGGCGCTCGGTTTCTTCCCGCGCTGGATCGCGCAACTGCGCAACGAAGGCCTGAACATCGCCACGCGGCTGGTGGCGACCAACGTCGGCGATGCCGTGCACGCGCTGCGTGAAGGTGGCTGCGATCTGATGCTGGCGTTCTACGACCCGGACGCAGCGATGCAGATGGACCCGGAAATTTTCCCGTCGCTGCACCTGGGGCAGACCGAAATGCTTCCGGTGTGCGCGGCGGACGCCAATGGCAAACCGCTGTTCGATCTTGAAGGCGAGGCCAGTGTGCCGCTGCTGGCCTACAGCGCCGGGGCGTTTCTCGGGCGCTCGGTGAACGGCTTGTTGCGCCAGCGTGCGCTGCGCTTCACCACTATTTATGAAACCGCCATGGCCGACAGCCTGAAAAGCATGGCCCTCGAAGGCCTCGGCATTGCCTGGGTGCCGCAACTGAGCGTGCGCAACGAGCTCGCCCGTGGCGAACTGGTGGTCTGCGGCGGCCCGCAATGGCACGTGCCGCTGGAAATTCGCCTGTACCGCTGCGCGCTGGTGCGCAAGGCCAATGTACGGTTGTTGTGGCGCAAGCTTGAAGGCGGTGCGGCACAATCTTCCTGAATGCGCTGGCGCTGACCTTTGAGTCAATAAAACCGGGGCTTTGGCTCATTTGACAGATGGTCGCATCGGGGGCTGTTTATTGCTTTCTTTGCGGTATACTGCGCGGCCTTCGGCCGGTTCGTCCGGCCATTTTTCCTACAACAAGCCACGCATTCTGCGTGGCTTGTTGTTTTTGACGCGCCTGCGGGCGCCCAGAGAGAAGAGGCGCGACGATGAGTGCACTGGTTGGCGTGATCATGGGCTCCAAGTCCGATTGGTCCACCCTTAGCCACACCGCCGATATGCTGGAAAAGCTCGGCATCCCGTACGAGGTCAAGGTGGTTTCTGCCCACCGCACCCCGGATCTGCTGTTCCAGTACGCCGAAGAGGCTGAAGGCCGCGGCATCGAGGTGATCATCGCCGGTGCCGGTGGCGCAGCCCACCTGCCAGGCATGTGTGCGGCCAAGACCCACCTGCCGGTGCTGGGCGTACCGGTGCAGTCGGCGATGCTCTCGGGCGTCGATTCGCTGCTGTCGATCGTGCAGATGCCGGCCGGCATCCCGGTTGCCACCCTGGCCATCGGCAAGGCGGGCGCGATCAACGCAGCCTTGCTGTCTGCGAGCATCCTGGGCGCCAAGCATCCACAATTCCACGCGGTACTGAAGACCTTCCGTGCCGAGCAGACAGACAGCGTCCTGGACAATCCAGACCCACGTATTGCCTGAGGTTGTTGAGATGAAGATCGGTGTAATCGGTGGCGGCCAGTTGGGTCGCATGTTGGCCCTGGCGGGCACCCCGCTGGGCATGAACTTCGCTTTCCTCGACCCTGCGCCGGACGCTTGCGCCGCTGCACTGGGTGAACACCTGCGGGCCGATTACGGCGATCAGGATCACCTGCGTCAGCTGGCCGATGAAGTCGATCTGGTGACCTTCGAGTTCGAAAGCGTCCCGGCTGAAACCGTGGCGTTCCTTTCGCAATTCGTGCCGGTCTACCCGAGCGCTGAAGCCCTGCGCATCGCTCGCGACCGCTGGTTCGAGAAGAGCATGTTCAAGGACCTGGGGATCCCGACCCCGGCGTTCGCCGACATCCAGTCGCAAGCCGATCTGGACGCCGCCGTCGCTTCGATCGGCCTGCCTGCCGTGCTGAAAACCCGCACCCTGGGTTACGACGGCAAGGGCCAGAAAGTCCTGCGCAAGCCTGAAGACGTGGTCGGCACATTCGCCGAGCTGGGCAGCGTGGCCTGCCTGCTGGAAGGCTTCGTGCCGTTCACCGGCGAAGTGTCGCTGATCGCCGTGCGCGCCCGTGATGGCGAGACGAAGTTCTATCCATTGGTGCACAACACCCACGACAGCGGCATTCTCAAGCTGTCGATCGCCAGTACCGATCACCCGTTGCAGGCCCTGGCCGAAGGCTACTCCAGCCGCGTCCTCAAGCAGCTGGACTACGTTGGCGTGATGGCATTCGAGTTCTTTGAAGTCGACGGTGGCCTCAAGGCCAACGAAATCGCCCCGCGCGTGCACAACTCCGGGCACTGGACCACCGAAGGCGCCGAGTGCAGCCAGTTCGAAAACCACCTGCGGGCCGTAGCCGGTCTGCCGCTGGGTTCGACCGCGAAGGTCGGCGAGAGCGCGATGCTCAACTTCATCGGTGTCGTTCCGCCGGTTGAAAAAGTCATCGCCATCGACGATTGCCACCTGCATCACTACGGCAAGGCGTTCAAGGCCGGGCGCAAGGTCGGTCACGCCAACCTGCGTTGCAAGGACAAGGCGACCCTCGAGCAGCAGATCCTCAAGGTTGAGGCGCTGATCGCCGAGTAACGAGAGTTTCATCTGGCAGCGGCGGAACCATTAGGGGCCGCCGTTCTCTGATGGCAGGATGCCAAAGTCTGGCTAGGCTATAGCCAATCAATCAGAGGGAAATGCCATGGGAATTATCGGAACCATTTTTATCGGCCTGATCGTTGGCCTGCTGGCACGGTTCCTGAAACCGGGCGATGACAGCATGGGCTGGATCATGACCATCCTGCTGGGCATCGGCGGTTCGCTGGCAGCCACTTACGGCGGTCAGGCCCTGGGCATTTATCACGCGGGCCAGGGTGCAGGCTTCATCGGTGCGCTGGTGGGCGCGATCATCCTGCTGGTGATCTACGGCCTGATCAAAAAGAACTGATCCAAAGCGACAAAGCCCTCTCTGCCAAACCGGTGGAGAGGGCTAGAATGCTCGGCGATTGACTGTTTCCTCCTTCCTGCGAGCATCTTCATGCGCCGTCTTCTGTTGACTCTCCTTTTGCTGGGCAGCGGTCTGGCCCACGCCGGCGATCTGCCGGAAACCGACTGGCTGGAACTGATGCCCAAGTCGGATCAGAAAGCCCTCGAGGCCATGCCTGAAATCGACCACAACTCCCCGGAAGCCACCGGCACCTTCACCGAGAAGGGCGGGATGAAGCAGGCCAAAGGTTTGCCGGCGGTGATGTACTCGACCAAGACCGTGGCGTCGATGAACGACAAACACATCCGTATCGGCGGTTATCCGGTGCCGCTGGAGTCCGACGCCAAGGGCCGCAGCACGTTGTTTTTCCTGGTGCCGTACCCGGGCGCGTGCATCCACGTGCCGCCACCGCCGCCGAACCAACTGGTGCTGGTGCGTTATCCAAAGGGTTTGAAGCTGGACGACATCTATACACCGCTGTGGGTGACCGGCACGCTGAAGATCGAAAAGGTCAGCAATGACCTGGCCGATGCGGCCTATGCGCTGGAAGCGGACAAGGTGCGGGTGGTGCAGGAAAAGGATCTGTAAATCCAAGCAGCAAAAAAAATCGCAGCACTGGGGCTGCGATTTTTGTTTTCAGAGTGGCTGGCTGCCGACGCTGACACCCATGGTGTGGCTGGCTTCCGGTGCCAGGGTCACCACATCGTCCATCACGTTCGCCGTCTCGATGCACAGCATGCGCTGCCAGCCATCGTTGTCCATGTCGCTGAACGCGGCGGCGCGGTCGATCCACGGGTTCCAGATCACTGCCGTGCGTGAACCGCTGGCGGTCAGCACAATGCGCCGTTCCCAGGCCGGATCGACGATGCTCAGTTGCGGCGGAGCATCGAGGTAGATGCGGTCGGTTTCCCCGGCAAAGCGCAAGTCACCGTGCTGGTTGTGCGTCTTCCAGTCATCCAGGGTCTCGATGTAATCCAGGCCGTCCACGCCTTCGACGCGCACGTTGCGCACATCGCTGACGGCGAAGTAACTGTGCAGCGCCTGGCTGATGCTGACGGTGTCGGCGCCCCGGTTGTGGCTGGTCAGGCTGATGTGCAGTTGGTCGTCGAGGCGCAGGGTCAGGGTCAGATCGACCTGATGCGGCCAGCCCGGAAAACCACCTTCCGGGTAGGGCAGCTTGAATTCCACTTTCAGGCTTTCGCCCTCGGTTTCGATACCGCCCAGTTCCCAATCCATCGCCCGGACAAAACCGTGAGCGGCGGCCGGTTCTTCGCTCACACGCATCGCCTGAACGCTCTGCGGGTTGCGGGCGAAGACGCCGAACCATGGCCAGCACACCGGCACGCCGGCGCGGATGCTCTTGCCGGTCTTGAACACGGCCTTGTCGTTCAGCCAGATCAGCGGCGGCTGGCCGTCCACCTGATAACTGAGGATGTGCGCGCCTTGCTGGGCGACCAGCACTTCAGCCTGACCGTGGCGGATGCGCCAGCAGTTCAATTCATCCAGTTTCACGGCTTCAACGTTGGGCGTGTTCATGGGACAACTCTCGAATCAGCAACTTGGGACGACTATCGACCTGCAAACGGCCGCGAGGTTTAACGTGCGCGTGGCGGAACGGAGCGAGTGCGACCGCTGCCATCGATGGCAACGAACACGAACACCGCTTCGGTCACCTTACGCCACTCGCTGGACAGCGGATCGTCGCTCCACACCTCGACCATCATCTGGATCGAGCTGCGACCGATTTCCAGGGTCTGGGTATAAAAGGACAATTGCGCGCCGACAGCCACCGGCACCAGAAACGCCATGCGATCGATGGCAACGGTCGCGACACGGCCACCGGCGACGCGGCTGGCCATTGCAGTGCCGGCCAGGTCCATCTGCGCCACCAGCCAGCCGCCGAAAATATCGCCAAAGCCGTTGGTTTCGCGAGGAAGCGCGGTGATTTGCAGGGCCAGGTCGCCTTGCGGGATCGGATCTTCTTGTTCGAGCTCTATCATGCCGGGGGTGCCTCTGACCCGTGACTCTTCGTTGGGTATTGCTGGTGGTAGCCGTCTTCAGGAAAAACGATTCAGCACCGAACATACTACGTTCGTCACGTTTTCCATAAGGCGTCTAAAGGGGAAACTCTGCGAAACCGGCTGGATCCACGCGCCAAGGCGACCAACGACGTTTTCGCACAGCAACCCCCTACAAGCGGGAGCAAGATTGCGAGTATATCGGTCGGTAGACTCCGCGACGACCGTCCGGTTCTCATTTCGACCGTCAAAAACGCGCCTCTATGTGCTTTTTCGAACAATTTGCTATGGTGCCGAACCTGCCCGAGCCACAGCCAGCGTTGTTGTGGCGGCAGATCCGACTATAAGAGAAGACCTTGCCATGACCACAGCGCCCTCGAGCCTCGCGCAGTCCGACCAACCCGCACGACCGTTGACCCGCAATGACTACAAGACTCTGTCGCTATCGGCCCTGGGGGGCGCGCTGGAGTTTTACGATTTCATCATTTTCGTGTTCTTTGCCACCGTGGTCGGCAAGTTGTTCTTCCCGGCCGACATGCCCGAGTGGCTGCGCCTGATGCAGACCTTCGGCATCTTCGCCGCCGGTTACCTCGCGCGGCCGTTGGGCGGGATCGTCATGGCGCACTTCGGCGACCTGCTGGGGCGCAAGAAGATGTTCACCCTGAGCATCTTCATGATGGCCGTGCCGACCCTGATCATGGGCCTGCTGCCAACTTATGCACAGATCGGCATGTGGGCGCCGATCCTGCTGCTGTTGATGCGCGTCATCCAGGGCGCGGCGATTGGCGGCGAAGTGCCGGGGGCGTGGGTCTTCGTTTCCGAACACGTACCCGGGAAGCACATTGGTTACGCCTGCGGGACCCTGACCAGCGGCCTGACCGCCGGCATCCTGCTGGGCTCGCTGGTCGCCACCGCGATCAACAGCATCTATACGCCAGTGGAAGTCTCGGATTACGCCTGGCGGATCCCGTTCCTGCTCGGTGGCGTGTTCGGTCTGTTCTCGGTCTACCTGCGCCGCTGGCTGCACGAGACCCCGGTGTTCGCCGAGCTGCAACAGCGCAAGGCCCTGGCCGAAGAAGTGCCGCTGCGCGCGGTGCTGCGTGACCATCGCGGTGCGATCGCCATTTCGATGCTGCTGACCTGGCTGCTGTCCGCCGGCATCGTCGTGGTGATCCTGATGACCCCGACCGTGCTGCAGACGGTCTATCACTTCTCGCCGACCACCGCGCTGCAATCCAACAGCCTGGCGATCGTGTTCCTGAGCCTGGGCTGCATCATTTCCGGTGCATTGGCCGATCGCTTTGGTGCCGGTCGTGTGTTCGTGTTCGGTTGCCTGGGCTTGCTGATCAGCTCCTGGACCTTCTATCACAGCCTCGCCGATCACCCGAACTGGCTGTTCCCGCTGTATGCGCTGACCGGTTTTCTGGTCGGCACCATCGGCGCGGTGCCGTATGTGATGGTCAAGGCGTTCCCGCCGGTGGTGCGCTTCAGCGGTCTGTCCTTCTCTTATAACGTCGCTTACGCCATCTTCGGCGGCCTGACCCCGATGGTGGTCAGTCTGCTGCTGAAGGAAAGCGCGATGGGGCCTGCCTATTACGTGGCGGTACTGTGCGGGATGGGGATCCTGGTCGGCGCCTGGCTGTGGAGCAAGGGCCGGTAATTCACGCCGCTGAATCAGCCTCACACGTTCGGTTACAACTGAAAGGCCAGCCTTCCGACAGGGGATGCTGGCCTTTCATCCAATTGTCATATTTCAGCCATAGAGTGTTCACACGGCCTGCTGATACTTGGCCCCGACTTAACACCCCCTATCTGCTAGGAGTAAGGCATGAAACTGAAGCGTTTGATGGCGGCAATGACTTTTGTCGCTGCTGGCGTTGCGACCGCCAACGCGTTCGCCGCTGTTGACCCGTCGATCCCGAGCTACACCAAGACCACTGGTGTGTCGGGCAACCTGTCCAGCGTCGGCTCCGATACCCTGGCCAACCTCATGACCTTGTGGGCCGAGAACTACAAAAAAGAATACCCGAACGTAAACATCCAGATTCAGGCCGCTGGCTCCGCCACCGCGCCACCTGCGCTGACCGAAGGCACCTCCAACCTGGGCCCGATGAGCCGCAAAATGAAGGACACCGAACTGGCGGCCTTCGAACAGAAATACGGCTACAAGCCAACCGCTATCCCGGTTGCCGTGGACGCCCTGGCTGTATTCGTGCACAAGGACAACCCGATCCAGCACCTGACCATGGAACAGGTTGACGCGATCTTCTCGTCCACCCGTCTGTGCGGCGCCAAAGCCGACGTTAAAACCTGGGGCGACCTGGGCGTGACCGGTGACCTGGCCAACAAGCCGGTTCAACTGTTCGGTCGTAACTCGGTATCCGGCACCTACGGCTACTTCAAGGAAGAAGCCCTGTGCAAAGGCGACTACAAGCCTAACGTCAACGAACAACCAGGCTCGGCTTCGGTCGTGCAGTCGATCAGCTCCTCGCTGAACGGCATCGGTTACTCGGGCATCGGCTACAAGACCGCCAGCGTGAAAACCGTTGCTCTGTCGAAGAAAGGCAGCACCGATTTCATCGAAGACACCGAAGAAAACGCCCTGAACGGCAAGTACCCGCTGTCCCGTTTCCTGTACGTATACGTCAACAAAGCCCCGAACAAGCCTCTGGCCCCGCTGGAAGCCGAGTTCGTGAAACTGGTTCTGTCGAAACAGGGCCAGGAAGTGGTAGTGAAAGACGGCTACATCCCACTGCCGGCCAAGGTTGCTGCAAAAGCACTGGCTGACCTGGGCCTGCAGGAAGGCGGCGCTGAAGTCGCAAAAAAGTAACAAACTGAGTCAGGGGTGAACCCCGCCTGACTCACGTGTGGGGCCCGGCCCGCAAGCGGCCCGGCTCCCACACTCCCCGAATTCTTTTATCCACTGCCAGTGCCCTGCTGGCGGCGGATTTGGTGCGTCACTGCATTGTCATCTTTCTGTCATACAGGATCGCTAGGGTGTGCGCATGAATGATCTGGCCAATTCCAAAATGACTACGAACCCTCCCAAGCGCATTGACTTCAATACGCCTGAGTTGCAACGCAAGCGCCGCATTCGCGCGCTCAAGGATCGCTTCACCCGCTGGTACGTCCTCGTCGGCGGTCTGGCGGTGCTGGCAGCCATCACCCTGATCTTCTTCTTCCTCGCTTACGTCGTCGCGCCTCTGTTCAAGGGCGCTGACCTGACCGCGAAAGATGCAATCACCCCGGCCTGGATGCAGGACGCCGGCAAGCCACTGATGATTTCGCTCGAAGAGCAGAATCAGGTGGCCATGCGCGTTTCCGACAAGGGCCAGGCGCTGTTCTTCGACATCGACAGTGGCGCTGAATTGAAGCGCGTCGATCTGCCGTTGCCGGCAGGCGCCAGTGTGACCTCCATCGGCGAAGACCAGCCGGGTCATCCGCTGGTGGCCGTGGGCCTGTCCAACGGTCAGGCGCTGGTGTTCCGTCACACCTATAAAGTCAGCTACCCGGATGGCAAGAAAACCATCACCCCGGCGGTCGAGTTCCCGTACGGCGAGACGCCGATTGCGCTGAACGAGAGCGGCGGTGCGCTGGAGCACGTCAGCCTCAACGCCACCGACTCGACGCTGATGCTGGTCGGCTCCACCGGTTCGCAACTCAATGTGCTGTCGCTGACCAGCGAAGAAAACATGATGACCGGCGAAGTCACCAACGAGCAGAAACGTATCGATCTGCCGCAGATGACCGAGCCGGTGAAAAACATCTTCGTCGATCCGCGTCAGCAATGGCTCTACGTGATCAACGGCCGTGCCCAGGCCGATGTGTTCAGCCTGCGCGACAAGAGCCTCAACGGTCGCTACAAACTGCTGGAAAACGCCGACGCGCAAGTTACCGCTTCCACCCAGCTGGTGGGCGGTATCTCGCTGATCGTCGGCGACTCCACCGGTGGCCTGGCCCAGTGGTTCATGGCCCGTGACACCGATGGCGAACTGCGCCTGAAGCAGATCCGTACCTTCCAGATGGGCAAGACGCCGATCGTTGAAATCACCGCTGAAGAACGTCGCAAGGGCTTCCTGGCCCTGGATGCCAGCGGCAAGCTCGGCGTGTTCCACAGCACCGCGCACCGCACCTTGCTGGTCGATCAAGTGGTCGAAGGCGAGGGCCTGTTCGGTCTGTCGCCGCGTGCCAACCGTGTGATCGTCGAGGCCGGCGGCAAGCTGCAACCGCTGCTGCTCGACAACCCGCACCCGGAAGTCTCGTGGAGCGCGCTGTGGAGCAAGGTCTGGTACGAGAACTACGACGAGCCTAAATACGTCTGGCAATCGACCGCTGCCAACACCGATTTCGAACCGAAACTGAGCCTGTCGCCGCTGACCTTCGGCACCCTGAAAGCCGCGTTCTACGCGATGCTGCTGGCTGCACCACTGGCCGTTGCTGCTGCGATCTACACCGCGTACTTCATGGCCCCGGGCATGCGCCGCAAGGTCAAACCGGTGATCGAGCTGATGGAAGCGATGCCGACGGTGATCCTCGGCTTCTTCGCCGGCCTGTTCCTCGCGCCGTATGTGGAAGGGCATCTGCCGGGCATTTTCAGCCTGCTGATGCTGCTGCCGATCGGCATCCTGGTCGCCGGTTTCACTTTCAGCCGCCTGCCTGAATCGATCCGCCTGAAAGTCCCGGATGGCTGGGAAAGTGCGCTGCTGATCCCGGTGATCCTGTTCGTGGGCTGGCTGTCGCTGTACATGAGCCCGTTCATGGAGAACTGGTTCTTCGGCGGTGACATGCGCATGTGGATCTCCCACGACCTTGGCATCACCTACGACCAGCGCAACGCACTGGTGGTCGGTCTGGCCATGGGTTTTGCGGTGATCCCGAACATCTACTCGATCGCCGAAGACGCCGTATTCAGCGTGCCGCGCGGCCTGACCCTGGGCTCGCTGGCCCTCGGTGCCACGCCGTGGCAGACCATGACGCGCGTGGTGATCCTGACCGCCAGCCCGGGCATTTTCTCGGCGCTGATGATTGGTATGGGCCGTGCGGTCGGTGAAACCATGATCGTGCTGATGGCCACTGGCAACACCCCTGTCATGGAAATGAACCTGTTCGAAGGCCTGCGCACCCTGGCCGCCAACGTCGCGGTGGAAATGCCGGAGTCGGAAGTCGGCGGCAGCCACTACCGCGTGCTGTTCCTCTCGGCGCTGGTGCTGCTGTTGTTCACCTTCGTCATGAACACCCTCGCGGAACTGATTCGTCAGCGTCTGCGCAAGAAATACTCGTCGCTTTAAGAAAGGTAGAAGTCTGTGAAACAGAACTCCCTGAATGGATGGTTCAAGAGCGGCGCCCCGGGCGTCTGGATCAGCGGTGGCGCGGTGTCCATCGCGGTCATCATGACCATTGGCCTGCTGGCGGTGATTGCCGTGCGCGGTCTGGGTCACTTCTGGCCGGCGGATCTGATCCACGCCAGCTACGACGTCCCGGGCCAGGGCAATCACCTGGTCATCGGCGAAGTGGTGCAGAAGGAAGAAGTGCCGCGTGCACGTCTGAAGAGCGCCGGTCTGCCGGTGCCGGACGCCGGCCCGGAATTCATGACTCGCGAGCTGATCAAGGTCGGCAACCGTGACCTGAACGGCAACGACTTCACCTGGATCGTCGGCGAGTGGCTGACCAACCAGACCACGCCGCCAGAGCTGATGGCGATCGAGCGTCGCGAGTGGGGCAACTTCTACGGCTACCTGGTCAACGTCAAACAGGACGGCAAGGTGATCGCCGAAGGCGAAGCGGCCTGGCCGGAGCTGCAAGCGCGGATCAACCGTGTGAACGGCCTCGCCGCGCAGCTCAAGTCGCTGGAAAAAACCGACATCGGCGCGATCAACGCCGGTCTCGAGCGCATCCGTCTGCACGGCCGCAAACTGGAGCTGGAAGGCAAACTCGACGCCACCGCGCAAGCGGACATGGATGCCGAGCGCGCCGAGCTGAACGCCCGCTATCAAGACGTTGAAGCCCGTCTGGCCGACCTGCACGCGCAGTTCAACCGTGACGCTTTGACCGCTCGTGATGCCAACGGCAAGGAAATCGAAATCGGCCTGGGCAAAGTGGTTCACGCCTACCAGCCGAACGCCATGAGCACCTTCACCAAGGTCGGTTTCTACTTCAGCAAGATCTGGGAATTCCTGTCCGACGATCCGCGTGAAGCGAACACCGAAGGCGGGATCTTCCCGGCCATCTTCGGCACCGTGATGATGACCCTGATCATGGCGATGATCGTGACCCCGTTCGGCGTGCTGGCGGCGGTGTACCTGCGCGAATATGCCAAGCAGAACGCCCTGACCCGGATCATCCGGATCGCGGTGAACAACCTCGCGGGTGTTCCGGCGATCGTCTACGGCGTGTTCGGCCTGGGCTTCTTCGTCTACGTGCTGGGTGGTTCGGTCGACCGCTTGTTCTTCCCGGAAGCGCTGCCGGCACCGACCTTCGGTACGCCGGGTCTGCTGTGGGCTTCGTTGACCCTGGCGCTGCTGGCGGTGCCGGTGGTGATCGTGGCCACCGAAGAAGGCCTGGCACGGATTCCCCGCACCGTGCGTGAGGGCTCGCTGGCCCTCGGCGCGACCAAGGCTGAAACCCTGTGGAAGATCGTGATCCCGATGGCCAGCCCGGCCATGATGACCGGCATGATCCTCGCCGTGGCCCGCGCCGCCGGTGAAGTGGCGCCGCTGATGCTGGTGGGCGTGGTGAAACTGGCGCCGTCGCTGCCGGTGGATGGCAACTATCCGTACCTGCACCTGGACCAGAAGATCATGCACCTGGGCTTCCATATTTATGACGTCGGCTTCCAGAGCCCGAACGTCGAAGCCGCACGACCGCTGGTATACGCCACCGCGTTGCTGCTGGTGCTGGTGATCGCCGTGCTCAACCTGTCGGCGGTGTGGATTCGTAACCACCTGCGCGAGAAGTACAAGGCGCTGGACAGCTGATCGCCGTTACAAGAATTGAAGGGCTGCCGGCCTGATTCCCGGCAGCCAACCGAACCGAATTTGTTAGCACAGGGAGCCTCCCATGCAGCACGAAACACATACCCACGGCATCAACATGTCTGCCCTGGGCCGCGACAAGCAGAGCCTGAACCTCGAACAGGAAACCGTGGCCATCGAAGTGCCGGGCCTGAGCCTGTTCTACGGCGAGAAACAAGCGCTGTACGACGTCAGCATGAACATTCCGAAACAGCGCGTGACCGCCTTCATCGGCCCGTCCGGCTGCGGCAAGTCCACGCTGCTGCGTACCTTCAACCGCATGAACGACCTGGTGGATGGCTGCCGTGTCGAAGGCGCGATCAACCTCTACGGCAACAACATCTACCGCAAGGGCGAGGACGTGGCCGAGCTGCGTCGCCGGGTCGGCATGGTGTTCCAGAAGCCTAACCCCTTCCCGAAGACCATCTACGAGAACGTGGTCTACGGCCTGCGCATCCAGGGCATCAACAAGAAACGCATCCTCGACGAAGCCGTCGAGTGGGCGTTGAAAGGCGCGGCCCTGTGGGACGAAGTGAAAGACCGTCTGCATGACTCGGCACTCGGCCTGTCCGGTGGTCAGCAGCAACGTCTGGTGATCGCCCGTACCATCGCCGTGGAACCGGAAGTGCTGCTGCTCGACGAACCGTGCTCGGCCCTCGACCCGATCTCGACCCTGAAAGTCGAAGAGCTGATCTACGAGCTCAAGTCCAAGTTCACCATCGTCATCGTGACCCACAACATGCAGCAGGCGGCACGGGTGTCCGACTACACGGCGTTCATGTACATGGGCAAACTGGTGGAATTCGGCGACACCGATACCCTGTTCACCAATCCGGCCAAGAAGCAGACCGAAGACTACATCACCGGTCGTTACGGCTAGCAGACACTGGTTGTCGCTCACTGAATTGACGCTGCGGCCCGCCGCACCTTACCGGACGCTCCAAGGACGCCAACATGATTAGTAAAGAAGGCCTTACCCACCACATTTCCGCGCAGTTCAACGCCGAACTGGAAGAAGTGCGCAGCCACCTCCTGGCCATGGGCGGGCTGGTCGAGAAGCAGGTCAACGACGCGGTCACCGCGCTGATCGAGGCCGACTCGGGTCTGGCCCAACAAGTGCGCGAGATCGACGACCAGATCAACCAGATGGAACGCAACATCGACGAAGAATGCCTGCGCATTCTGGCCCGTCGTCAGCCAGCGGCTTCCGACCTGCGTCTGATCATCAGCATCTCCAAGTCGGTGATCGACCTGGAACGCATCGGCGACGAAGCGACCAAGATCGCCCGTCGTGCGATCCAGCTGTGCGAAGAAGGTGAAGCGCCGCGCGGTTACGTCGAAGTGCGTCACATCGGCGACCAGGTGCGCAACATGGTCCGCGATGCGCTGGACGCGTTTGCCCGCTTCGACGCCGATCTGGCGTTGTCGGTGGCGCAGTACGACAAGATCATCGACCGCGAATACAAGACGGCCCTGCGCGAGCTGGCGACCTACATGATGGAAGACCCACGCTCTATTTCGCGGGTCTTGAGCATTATCTGGGTGCTGCGTTCGCTGGAGCGGATCGGCGATCACGCACGCAACATCTCCGAGTTGGTGATTTACCTGGTGCGCGGCACCGACGTGCGCCACATGGGCCTCAAGCGCATGAAGGAAGAAGTTGAAGGAACAAGTGGTGAAACCGCTAATGTTCCGGGCGATGCTGACGATAAGTAAGATTGCCTGAGAAAAGCGCCCGGCCCTTTGGCCGGGCGTTTTTGTTTCTGCTTTTCAGAAGGCAGAAGCGAATTAAAAAGCAGCACCCGCGAACGAAAAGTCCCGGCGTGACTGAAGAGTTTTGGCAATGTGCCATCAGCCAGCGTTATGCTTGCCGGGATTTTAATAGGGGTGTTGGATGAGCAAGATCAGTGTGTTGGTCGTGGACGATGCATCGTTCATTCGTGACCTGGTGAAAAAGTGCCTGCGTAATTACTTCCCGGGGATCCGCACCGAGGACGCCGTCAACGGTAAAAAGGCTCAGGCCATGCTGGCCAAGGAAGCGTTCGACCTGGTCCTGTGCGACTGGGAGATGCCGGAAATGTCCGGCCTCGAACTGCTGACCTGGTGCCGTGAGCAGGACAATCTCAAGACCATGCCGTTCGTCATGGTCACCAGCCGTGGCGACAAGGAAAACGTGGTACAGGCGATTCAGGCCGGCGTTTCCGGCTACGTCAGCAAGCCGTTCACCAACGAGCAACTGTTGACCAAGGTCAAGCAGGCCCTGAACAAGGTCGGCAAGCTCGACACCCTGATGAACAGCGCCCCGACCAAGATGAATTCGGCGTTCGGCAACGACTCCCTGAGCGCGCTGACGGGCGGCAAGGCAGCGGTCATCGGTTCCGCACCGGCGGCAGCTCCCGTGAATCCGTTTGCCAAACCTGCTGCAGCGGCCCCGGCACCTGCCGCCGCGCCACAGCGTGGTCTGCTCAACAGCCCGCCCGTGAAAGCACCGGCAGCCTCCGCCGCTCCGGCCAGCGGTCGTGGTCAGGGCCAGCTGCGCCTGCCAAGCGGCACCCAGCAATGCGTGATCAAGGCCCTGAGCATCAAGGAAGCGCTGCTGGTGGTGAAACGCACCGACACCCTGCCGCAGATCCTCGACAGCGCCGTACTCGATCTGGAGCAGGGCGACAACGCCGAAATCGCCCGCCTCAACGGCTACCTGCACGCCATCGTGGCGCATGAGCAGAAAGCCGACAGCGACTGGCTGCAACTGACCTTCCGTTTCGTCGACCAGGACGCGCAGAAGCTCGACTACATCTCCCGCCTGATCGCACGCGGCACGGCGCAGAAGCACTTCGTTCCGGGCGCGTAAGCGTCGCGGCCAAAAAGGTCGCAGCCTGGGGCAGCCCCGCAAAGGATGGTATTCCAATGCGGGAGCAGCCCAGGGCTGCGACCTTTTGTTTTGTGCTGTGCCAAATTTGAAACATCTGTCGACTAGCCTGGTCTGCTTCAGCTGCTAGGCTCATTCCCAGGCCTTACTCGACAGAACTTTTGCCCATGCCCCTGCGCCTGCTGTTTTTCTGTGGTCTGCTCATGGCCTCCACCTCGACTGTGGCCATGACGATCTACAAATCCACCGATGCCAACGGAGTGGTTTCGTACAGCGACCGTCCGAGCAAAGGCTCCCAGGTGTTCGTGTTTCAGGACCGGATGGTCGAGCGCCTCGAACGCCAGGTCTATCTCGATATCAAGAAGCAGAAGGGCACGGACGTGGTGTTCGTGCGCAACGACCTGTATGCGCCGGTCGAGGTTGCACTGGCGTTTACCGGGATGAGCAACGTGCGTGGCGCACCGGCTGAAACGATCCGCCGGGTGCTGCCGGCGCGCAGCAATACGCGGCTGGCGTTGCTGACGGCGGTGTCCGGCGGCAAGCCGCTGGTGTACACCCCGATGTTCCAGTATTCCCTCGGTGACCCCGCTGGCGCGGCTCAGAGCTATCGCTACCCGTTTCCATGGCGGGGCGGGCCATTCCGTCTGAGTCAGGGTGCCAATGGCGACTACAGCCATTACGGGCCGAAGAACAAATACGCGATGGACATCGCCATGCCGGTCGGTACGCCGATCATCGCGGCGCGGGCCGGTGTGGTGGTGAAGACCGAGAACTCCCAGAGCGGGCGCGGCACCGATCCTTCCGGCAATTTCGTGCGGGTACTGCACGACGACGGCACGATGGGTGTGTATCTGCATCTCAAGCAAGGGTCGGTGGGTGTGCGGGAAGGGCAGCGAGTGGCGGTGGGCAGTCCGCTGGCGCTGTCCGGCAATACCGGCAACAGCAGCGGCCCGCACCTGCACTTCGTGGTGCAGCGCAATACAGGAGGGGGGCTGGTATCGATTCCGTATCAGTTCAACCAGCCACTGGGGGCGTTGCCCAACTTTGCGTTGGGCAAGCGATAATCCCCGTCAGTCGAGCATCAGCACCTTGGCCAGAATGATCTTCGGGCCTTTCATCTTCTTGATGATGATCCGCAGACCTTCGACTTCCAGCACTTCTTCCTCTTCCGGCACCCGTTTCAGGGTTTCATAGATCAGCCCGGCGAGGGTTTCGGCTTCGATGTGATCCAGGTCGATACCCAGCAGGCGCTCGACCTTGAACAGCGGTGTATCGCCCCGTACCAAGAGTTTGCCCGGCTGATAGGCGAGGATGCCGCGCTCGGCCTTGCGGTGTTCGTCCTGGATATCGCCGACCAGCACTTCCAGCACGTCTTCCATGGTCAGGTAGCCGATGATGTTGCCGTCGGCCTCTTCGACCACGGCGAAGTGCGAGCCGCCCTTGCGGAACTGCTCAAGCAGCTGCGACAGCGGCATGTGTCGCGATACGCGCTCCAGCGGACGGGTCAGTTCGGCGAGGTTGAACGACTCGGGAATGTGATCCAGCGCCGCCAGCTCCAGCAGCAGATCCTTGATGTGCAGCAGGCCGACGAACTCCTGGCGCTCGCTGTCGTACACCGGATAGCGGCTGAACTTGTGGCGACGGAACATCGCCAGGATTTCTTTCAGCGGGGCGTTGAACTCGAGGGTGATCAGGTCTTCCCGGGAGTTGGCCCAGTCGACCACTTCCAGCTCGCCCATTTCCACCGCCGAGGCCAGCACGCGCATGCCCTGGTCGCTCGGGTCCTGGCCACGGCTGGAGTGCAGGATCAGTTTCAGTTCTTCACGGCTGTAGTGGTGCTCGTGATGCGGGCCGGGTTCACCTTGCCCTGCGATGCGCAGGATGGTGTTGGCGCTGGCGTTGAGCAGGTAGATCGCCGGGTACATGGCCCAGTAGAACAGGTACAGCGGCACCGCCGTCCACAGCGACAGCAATTCGGGTTTGCGGATCGCCCAGGATTTGGGTGCGAGTTCGCCGACCACGATGTGCAGGTAGGAAATGATGAAGAACGCGGTGAAGAACGAAATGCCTTTGACGACTTCGGCCGACTGCACGCCGACCGCGCTCAGCAGCGGCTCGAGAATGTGCGCGAACGCCGGCTCGCCGACCCAGCCCAGGCCGAGGGAGGCGAGGGTGATACCGAGCTGGCACGCCGAGAGGTAAGCATCGAGCTGACTGTGCACCGTGCGCAGGATGTGCCCGCGCCAGCCATGCTGTTCAGCGATGGCTTCGACCCGGGTCGAGCGCAGTTTGACCATGGCGAACTCCGCCGCAACGAAGAAGCCGTTGAGCAGAACCAGGATCAGAGCGAAAAGAATCATGCCGAAATCGGCGAAAATGGTAGCGAGGGACAAGCCAGGGGAAGGGTCCATGATGGAGTTTTGCGGGTTCCGTGTGATTCGTAAGAGAGAAGAAATCGCGCCTGAAAGGCAGGCGCAAGTCAGCCAATGTAGCGGCTGACCTGGCGATTGCCTAGTCCGGCATTACTCAGCGGCGCTGATGACCCGTGCCTGGGCGACCTGCGCCGGGGCGAAATGGCAGGTGAATGTGCTGCCGTGGCCGGGCACGCTGCTGATCTCCATCCGTGCGCGGTGGCGCAGCAACACGTGTTTGACGATGGCCAGGCCCAGGCCCGTGCCGCCGGTGTTGGAGTTGCGGCTGGAGTCGACGCGGTAGAAGCGTTCGGTCAGGCGCGGCAGGTGTTTGCTGTCGATGCCGATCCCGGAATCCTGCACGCTCAGGTGCGCGCCCTGATCGTCGCCCCACCAGCGGATGCGGATATTGCCTTCGGCCGGGGTGTATTTGACGGCGTTGAACACCAGGTTGGAAAACGCACTGCGCAGTTCCGCCTCGCTGCCCTTGAGCAGGATGCTGGTGTCGGCTTCCAGGGTGATGCGCTGATTCTTTGAGCCTGACAACTGCTGCGCATCGCTCTTGATCGACTGCAGCAGGGTGTCGATATGCACGGGCTGGTTGTCCGACGGGTAATCGGTGGCTTCCAGTTTGGCCAGCAGCAGCAAGTCGTTGAGCAGGGTTTGCATGCGTCCGCCCTGTTGCTGCATCTGCTGCAGGGCGCGGCTCCAGCGCGGGTTCACTTCCTCGACGTTGTCGAGCAGGGTTTCCAGGTAGCCACAGATCACCGTCAGCGGTGTGCGCAGCTCGTGGGAGACGTTGGCGATGAAGTCTTTGCGCATCTGTTCCAGCTGATGAATGCGCGTGACGTCGCGCACCAGCATCAAGTGTTCGTTGTTGCCGTAGCGCGTGAGGTACAGCTGGATGCGTACGCGGTCATTGGTCGGCGAGGGGATTTCCAGCGGTTCGGCGTAGCTTTCCTGCTCGAAGTATTCCTTGAAGCGCGGATGGCGAACCAGGTTGGTCACCGGCTGGCCGCTGTCCTGTGGGGTTTTCAGGCCGAGCAGGGTTTCGGCGGCGCGGTTCCACCATTCCAGGTTGCCGTCGCTGTCGAGCATGATCACCGCGTCTTTCAGCGCGGCGGTGGATTCCTGAACGCGGTCGATCACCGCTTGCAGGCGTCCGCGTACCCGTTGGTCGCGGCGTTGCAGGTGGTAGATGCTGTCGAATACTTCACCCCACAGGCCATAGCCGTCGGGCGGTGCTTCATCGGGTTGGTGCAGGCGCAGCCATTCGTGCAGGCGCAGCAGTTGCTTGAGCGTCCAGGCCAGGTACAGGCCCAGTCCCGCCGCCAGACTCCAGCCGTAGTAGCCGGTGATCAGGCCGATCACCAGGCAGCCGGTGACCAGCAACAGCATGTGGCGAATCAGGGTGCCATGCCAGTTTTGGTTCACGGAAAATGCGGTCCTTGTCTGCGGGGAGGGCGCTCGGCTCAGGCCTTGGTGGAGAACCGATAGCCAGTGCCGCGCACGGTTTGTACCAGATTTTCGTAGGCGTCGCCGAGCGCCTTGCGCAGGCGTCGGATGTGCACGTCGACCGTGCGCTCTTCAACATAGACGTTGCCGCCCCAGACCTGGTCCAGCAACTGGCCACGAGTGTAGGCACGTTCCTGGTGGGTCATGAAGAATTGCAGCAGACGGTATTCGGTCGGGCCCATTTCGGCCGGACGGCCGTCGATGGTCACGCGGTGGCTGATCGGGTCGAGCAGCAGGCCGCCGACTTCGATTGGCGCTTCGCCATCGGTCGGACCGGCGCGACGCAGCACGGCCTTGAGGCGTGCCACCAGTTCGCGTGGGGAAAACGGTTTGGTGATGTAGTCGTCGGCACCGACTTCCAGACCCTGGATCTTGTTGTCTTCTTCGCCCTTGGCGGTGAGCATGATGATCGGGATGTCCCCGGTCAGCTCGTCACGCTTGAGGCGGCGGGCCAGCTCGATGCCGGAGGTGCCGGGCAGCATCCAGTCGAGCAGGATCAGGTCCGGTTTGCGGTCGACGATAATGGCGTGCGCCTGCTGCGAGTTCTCTGCCTCGAGGCAGTCATAGCCGGCCATTTCCAACGCAACGGCGATCATTTCGCGAATGGGCGCTTCGTCGTCGACGATCAGAATGCTCCTGCCAACCATGCCTTAATCCTCTTGTCATTTAACTGTCTTGCGCCGCATTAGATAACGGAATTATTGCAGTCGTGTGACAGTATTTTAGTCCAGCGGCGATTGTGCAGATCCTGAACTAAGCTCTAAGTCCGAATCCTGACAACCACAAAAGAAGGTTTCCATGACTCAAATGACTGCTTCCTTTAAGGCTTTGCTGATGGCTGCCGCCCTGACTCTTCCTGGACTGGCGATGGCGGCCGAGCCGGCCATGATGAAAGACGGCATGATGGTCGATCACAAAGGCATGACCGTTTATACGTTCGACAAGGACGCTGGCGGCAAGTCGATGTGCAACGGCGATTGCGCCAAGAACTGGCCACCGATGATGGCTCCGGCGGGCGCCAAGGCCGAAGGCAAATGGACGGTCATCAAACGTGATGACGGCATGATGCAGTACGCCTACGACGGCAAACCGCTGTATACGTTCATGAAGGACGAGAAGCCTGGAGAGATGAAAGGCGATGGGATGAAGGACGTGTGGCACGTGGTTCACGAGCACAAGTAAGCCATTCGCAGTGAAACCGGATCGCGGCCCGCAGGCATTGCCTCGGGCCGCGATGCTTTGAGGTCAGCGCAACGCGTAATCCAGCACGATCCCGACGAAAATCGCCAGTCCGGCCCAGTGGTTGTGCAGGAACGCCTTGAAGCACCGCATCCGATCCCGGTCGCGGGTGTACCAGAACTCCCAGGCGTAGCACCCGGCCGCCACCAGCAGGCCGAGGTGGAACCACATCCCCAACTCGAACTTCGACCCGGCCAGCAACAGGCAGCCCAGCGACAGTGCCTGCAAGGTCAGGATGATCACCCGGTCCGCCTCGCCGAACAGGATCGCCGTGGATTTCACGCCGATCTTCAAGTCATCGTCGCGGTCGGTCATCGCGTAATAAGTGTCGTAGCCCACCGTCCACAGCAGGTTGGCGATCCACAGCAGCCAAGCCGTTGCCGGCAGCTCACCGGTTTCGGCGGTGAACGCCATTGGCATGCCCCAGGAAAACGCCGCGCCCAGCACCACCTGCGGGTAATAGGTGTAGCGCTTCATGAACGGGTAAGTGAACGCCAGCGCCAGGCCACCCAGCGACAACCAGATCGTCGCGGCGTTGGTGCACAGCACCAGCAGGAAACTCACGCCCATCAGCAGGGCGAAGAACACCAGCGCCTCTTTCGAACTGATCCGGCCGGCGGCCAGCGGGCGTTCGGCAGTGCGCTTCACATGGCCGTCGACCTTGCGGTCGGCCCAGTCATTGATCACGCAACCGCCGGCGCGGGTCAGTACCACGCCGAGGACGAAAATCACGATGTTGGCCAGCGACGGCGAGCCTTTGCCGGCAATCCACAGGGCCCAGAGCGTCGGCCACAGCAGCAGGTAAATGCCGATCGGCTTGTCCATCCGGGTCAACTGAATGAAATCCCAGGCACGCGGGTTCAGGCGATTCAGGGATTTGAGCAGGCTTTGATACATCAGCAGTTCTCCGGACGGGCGCGGACGGCTTCCCACAGCGTAGGCAGGAAAATCTCCGCCACCAGTACGCTCAATGCACCACGGTCGAAACGCGAGCGGCGGCCCCACAGTCCGGGAGCCCGGGAATCCTCGGGTAGCCAGTGTTCCGGGTAATGGCAGACTTCGATGGCGCGCCGCTGGAACGCGTGATCGCAGAACAGCAGTTCGCCCAGCGAGCGGCTGCCCAACTCATCCATATGCAACCCGTCGCCCTGCAAGGCACTGCGCGACGCCACGCTGCGGGCGAACACCCAGGCCTCGCCATGACCGCGCAGATACACCTCGCGCACCCAGCCTTCGCTGCCTTCGGCCAGCTCCAGCGCCGCGCATTCGTCGTCGCGCAGGGTCTGCCAGCCTTCGAACAGCGGCGTGACGCTGAAGCCGTCATCGGACAGGCGGGTCAGGCGGCGGGTCAGGGAGCCTTCGTCGAACAGCCAGTCGAGCGTGGACGTGTCGGGGAGGGGGTTCAGGTGGCTTTGCAGGCGCCACAGCGGGGCGTTTTTGAGTTGCACAATGAGTCATTATTGGCAGCAAATGAGGCGGCGAGCTTACCATGGCGAACCGCGAGTTTGATTGATCCGGGCCGCCATTGCGCCGAACAGGCTTGCATCTGGCCGGTACGATCAGTACAAAACGCCCTGAGCCGGACGGCAGCGCTGCACCATCGACCGTCCGCGCCGGCTAAAGCCTGAATCCTGAGGAAGTACCTGAATGAAGAAGTGGCAATGTGTGGTCTGCGGCCTGATCTATAACGAAGCCGATGGCTGGCCGGACGACGGCATCGCGCCGGGCACCCTGTGGCAGGACGTGCCGGAAGACTGGCTGTGCCCTGACTGCGGCGTCGGCAAGATGGACTTCGAAATGATCGAAATCAACTGAGCACCCACAAGGAGTAAGGCATGAGCGCACCTGTCGTAATCGTCGGCACCGGGCTGGCGGGTTACAACCTGGCCCGTGAGTTTCGCAAACTCGATGGCGAAACCCCGCTGCTGTTGATTACCGCCGATGACGGTCGCTCCTACTCCAAGCCGATGCTCTCCACCGGCTTCGGCAAGAACAAGGACGCCGACGGCCTGAGCATGGCCGAACCTGGCGCCATGGCCGAGCAATTGAAGGCCGAGATTCGCACGCACACCCGCATCAGCGGTATCGACGCGGGCCACAAGCGGTTGTGGATCGGTGAGGAAGCGGTGAGCTATCGCGACCTGATCCTCGCCTGGGGTGCCGAAACCGTGCGTGTGCCGATTGAAGGCGATGGCGCGGATCTTGTGTTCCCGATCAACGATCTCGAAGACTACGCACGGTTTCGCGCGGCGGCGGCGGGCAAGCGTCGGGTGTTGCTGCTCGGTGCCGGCCTGATCGGCTGTGAGTTCGCCAACGACCTGATCCTCGGCGGTTATGAGGTACAACTGGTTGCGCCGTGCGAGCAAGTGATGCCGACCCTGCTGCACCCGGCCGCAGCGGCAGCGGTGCAGGCCGGGCTGGAAAGCCTCGGTGCGCGTTTCCACCTCGGCCCGGTGCTGACCCGACTGCAAAAAGTCGCCGATGGACTGGAAGCCCACCTGTCCGACGGCCAGGTTGTCCCTTGCGATGTGGTGGTGTCGGCCATCGGTCTGCGCCCACGGATCGATCTGGCGGCAGCAGCCGGTATCCAGACCAATCGCGGCGTGATGGTCGACCGCCATCTGCAAACCTCTCACGCCAACATTTACGCCTTGGGCGACTGCGCCGAGGTCGACGGGCTGAATCTTTTGTACGTGATGCCCCTCATGAGTTGTGCGCGAGCGCTGGCACAGACCCTGGCCGGCAACCCGACGGCGGTGAACTACGGGCCGATGCCGATCACGGTTAAAACGCCGGTCTGCCCGCTGGTGGTTTCGCCGCCGCCACGGGGCCGCGAAGGCGTCTGGACGGTCGAAGGGCAGGGGGCCGACGTCAAGGCGCTGTGTCACGACGCAGAAGGGCAATTGCTCGGTTATGCCCTGACTGGCGCGGCGGTGATGGAAAAACTCGCGCTGAACAAACAGCTTCCGGCCTTGCTGGCGTAAATACCGGTCGTTCTGTCGGAATCACCCCGCTTTTGCCCCCACAAAGGTCGCGGGGAGACTGGCGCCGCCCTTAACCGCGTGCCATCCTCACTCCCGTCTGCCGCAGAGTAGAGCCTGCGGCGCCTTGGGCGCTGTTCCAACGAGAACAGCACGGACATAACAACAAAAAACCGACTCAAAGGGGCTTCACTAATGCGTAAACCAGAACTCGCCGCTGCAATCGCTGAAAAAGCGGATCTGACCAAAGAGCAGGCCAACCGCGTTCTCAACGCCGTCCTCGAAGAAATCACCGGCGCCCTGCATCGCAAGGACAGCGTCACGCTGGTGGGCTTCGGCACCTTCCTGCAACGCCATCGCGGTGCCCGCACCGGCAAAAACCCGCAAACCGGTGAGCCGGTGAAGATCAAGGCCAGCAACACCGTTGCGTTTAAGCCAGGCAAATCGTTGAAAGACAGCGTCAATCCATAATTGCGGCGCACTCCCTGAGTAACGGGGGAGAACCGTAATGAAAAAATGGGCACACCGATTGCGGTCGGGTGCCCATTTTTTGTGGCCGTATGTCGAGTCATTTACGTCGGAAACAGGCTTTTCCGTTTCCAAAGTTGACGGCGAGGCAGTCGGGTTCGATGGCTAGTTGCAGATCGTTGAACAGCACAGAGAGATCGCCGTTGGCAGGGTCAGGATAGGTTTGCCAGTCCAGCGTCGCCCATCGAGTTTCCGGCATCACGGTGAACCATTCGATGTCATCAGGCGAATTTTGAGTATGCAGACCGATTTTCTCCAGTGTCCTATTTGGGGAGAAGGGTTGTGTCAGCTTGGTCTGCTGCGAATCTGCCCAGACCTGCTTCAACGTCGAGCCATCTTCGAATTTCCAATAAACATCCACCGGCTGGATAGCGGGTGGTGAGATCGGGTCGAAGTGATACAACGTCAACCAGTAGTTATGGGCAACTCGCTGTTGCTCTTCCTGTGACAGATATCGGCTGGTAGTCGCCAGATCAAATCCGGTGGGTTGTTCGAACGTTAAGGGCTGGTTTTTTCGTTTCTTCCAGCCAATGTTGAAGGCGCGGCTATCCGGCGAAACATCGAACCATTGATCTGCCCCGTGATTGTGATCTGTGCCAAAACCAATTTTCTTCAGCGTTCTCTTGGGATCGAAAGGAAGCCAGAGGTCAGTTTGTTGATTTGAACTCAATACTAATTGGCCTCGCGGACCTGAATTGAACTCAAAATAGACAGTCACGGGTTTCAGGGGCGGTGGCGGAGGTTGGCGATCGTACCGTAGCTCTAAAACGTAGCTTTCTTTAGCCAACTCATTTTTTTCGTTGTCGGCATACTCCTTGAGTTCGACCAGCGTTCTCTCGCGTGAAAGATTGTAGGAAAGCTTCTTTGCTGGTTGGGTGGCAGGATCCTGCTCCAGCATGAGAGTGTTTTCCTCGACATACCAATTTCCCTTGGCGACACCGCCAGCCGAACCATAGGCGATACCGGCAGAAAAGGTGCCGTCCTTACGCAGCAACAACTCCGCGCCCATCTCCATTGCACCTTGAAGGTAGTAATGGCCGTCCAGTGTGCGGACATCTGCGTAGGCCTCGGTGAAGGGAAAACTCAAAAAAGCCGCCATTAACAATATTTTTAACTCCATGTAATCACTCTCCTTACCAGCTTTCAAAGGGGATGCCGAATTGTTCGATGTAAGCCTTGGACTCTTCAGCGAGCGGTCGATGCCTTCCGTTGGACCTTCCATCGTAGGGGCCTTTGGGATTGATCGTGCCCTGGACCCGCATGACTTCGGTCGACAAAAGACATTGGCCGCCCAGCCAGACCTTGGCGATGCCGCCGGGGGCGAGGCCAATGATCACCATATTTCGGTAATCCGTGATCCATTTGCCGTCTGCCCGACAGAACGTTTGCTCACTCTTGAGCATGGTTCGGCGAGCCAAATCCGGGATTTCTATGTAGGCTTCGTAGGTTTGTGGCTCAGCCATGGACTGCCAGCGCACGTAGACCAGTCGCGGTAGTGCGGCCTCCCTGATATATCGACCTTTGCCTACAGGATGTTCCGGCCATCCTCTCGGTTGTCCCCGAAAAATGGCGGGTACACCTTGATTGAGTGGTCGAGGATAAGCGATGGCTGGAACTCCCCTGGCTGCACCTCGAAAAATTCGCTTATTGACGTCCACGACGTCTGCGGTTTCGATCCAGACCTGCATGTAGTCGGGTGCAAAAAACCTGAGGTTCCAGTCTTCGTAAGGCAGTGATCTTCTGTCGCCGAATGCACAGCCACCCAGCAACACAGCAAATGTCAGCGCAAAGCCAATTTTGAGCATGCACGAGTTCTCACGCATTGGGGTGCACCATGCGAACATACTTATCGGCGGGGCGATTGATAAACAGGATGTTCAGCTCAGTTTCGTTGAATCCCTTCGCAGCATTCCAGTTTGACGACAGATGAATGTAGCGTTGAGAGAGTATCTCTTGCTCATTCAGGCTCAGACCGATACTGCGTGTTTCACCCAGCGCATAAGTCATTATTTTTTTGGCGATACCTCTGAGTTCTTCCGGTAATGGATATTTCTGATCTTCTTCATCAATCGTATCGAACTCGACCCCATTCCTGGCTGCTAACTCCCGCATGACGCGCAGGTAAATCAGGGACAGATCATTGCGCACGATCCGTTCGCTGTAGACCGCTGCATACACATTCTTCGATTTCCGCCTGTCGCCCTTGACGTTACTGACCGTTTCCACCACCCAGCTCTTTACTTGAAGGGGCAGCCCATAGAGTTTCAATTGGTCTTGGCGTCGGTAGAGTTCTTGTTCAGCCAACCGATAAGCGTTGGTCGACGACGAAGGGGTATTAAAGTCCACATCGCGGCTGCAGCGCGGCTTGCTAAGCAGAACCCGTTCAACAAGATTCGGCAGATACCCGCCTCCCAGGTCAGAGTGGACGCCTGGCAGCACAATATCGGCGTTGCCGGCACTGTTGAGCGAAAAGTTGTGGCGACGCTCGTCCTGGGCAACCAGGTGCACGATTTTCTTCGCGAGGTCGGGCGCCAGATACAGATTGACGCCGGGGTTGTTGGCATCATGGACACTGAAATCGCCGTCGGCCATGCTTCCTATGGCGGCAGCCGTGTCGAAGATTCCGATGAAGTTGATGCTGACATCAATGTTGACCCGCCAGGAGAAGTCCTCAAGGAACAATGACGATTCCGCTGGCAGTAGCTGCGCCAGCGGGCTTTGCTCACCTTTCAACACTTCATTGGCGAAGTGCCTCGCAGCAGCGGCGCCACGGCTGAAGCCGAAGATATCGAACTGAACTGAATCAACCTTCCGGTTGGGGTTTGCCAACTCAAACAGACGAACTCCTTCGAGGATGCTTGCTGGACTTTGTTTGACTCTCGCCAGTACACCTTGCGCACCTGTGCCTGTCAGTTGCGAAAAAAACGAGTCGCCCTTGCGCCCTCTCGTACCGATACCATCAAGGTAAATGGGGATATACCCGATAGTTTCCTCTTCAGCTAATTGCCGGTTTCGGTCATCGATATACAATTCGTATAACTTCGCCACATTGCTCGCATCATTCCCATAACTGTTATCCGGCACATTGCCCTGCCCGTCATACCCATGCGATTGGCAGAACTGTCGAATGTCCTCGGCTTCCTCCTCAAGATTTACATCCCGCGCATAGCAACCTTTCACCTGCTCGCTGTTGAACAGATTGTTCCCCGTCCCATCGAAAAACACGCCGATCCGCAACGTAATCCCGGCAGGCTTTTCATCCTCCAACTCGACTTCTTCTTCCTCTTCTTCGAGTTCGCTGTTTTCCGGAGCTTGAGTAGAGGCAGCTGAACTTCCAGCGGCCAGGGCCGCCGCCATTTCGGCCGCTGGAAGTTCAGCTGCTTTACCTGCGGATAACTTTCCCCCCGTCACAATCTCGGTACTGCTGTGGATCCCGCCTTCGTCGATCACGATGTGGTGACCGCCCGCTTTCAGCGTGATGCTGGCGCCCGCATCCAGTACCACGCTTGAGCCGGCCTTGATCTGCACTTGCTGTCCCGCCTTGACGGCAATGACCTTTCCGGCAGATGTCTGGCTGCTGCCCTGGATGCTTTCCCATCGATCACGCCCGACTTCCAGCCGACTGTCATGGAGAATCTGCCGCTCCATGTCGCGTTGGGCACGCAGATAAACCAGTTCCTGGCCGGCACGGTCTTCAAGCGTCAGTTCGTTGTAGCCGCCGGTGTCGGGTGAGCTGCGACTGCGCAGCACGGTTCGGGTCTTGTGCTCGGGCAGTTTGTAAGGCGCAGGCGTGAGTTTGTTGATCACGCAGCCGGTGATCAGCGGATGGTCGGGGTCGCCCTCCAGAAAGGTCACCACCACTTCCATCCCAATGCGGGGGAGGGTGACGGCACCGAAGCCGTTTCCGGCCCAGCTCGACGACACGCGTACCCAGCAACTGCTGCGTTCGCTGTTCAACGCGGCCCGGTCCCAGGGGAATTCGATCTTCACGCGACCGAATTCATCGCAGTAGATCTCTTCACCTTTTGGCCCGGTCACCCGCGCGGTCTGGCTCACCAGCGGTGGCCGGTGCGCAGGCAGAGGCGGGCGGAAAACCACATCGGCAGGAATGGCGCGGAAGCTGTTGCGGTATCCCTGGGTGAAACCGTCGGTGGGCTTGAGTTGGTTGGTGGCCGATTCCTCCAGCACTTGAGGTTGTCGCCCGGTGTGGGTGACTTCAAGCAACTGCCAAAGGCCGTTGCATTGCTTGCGGGTGTGTTCGGTCAGCTCGAACAGGTAACCACAGCGCAGGGTCGGCTGGTTGCTCTGGCCCTCGGCCGTTTCATAGTCGGCGCGATGGCGCTCCAGGGCCTGACGGGCAAGTTGTTTGCCGCGTTTTTCGTTCTCCATCGCTAATGGGTAGCGATAGTCTTCAAGTCGCGGCGTGAACCCGGCGCTGAAGCGGCTTTCCAGCAAGAGATGCGGGCGTTTCAGATCGTAATCGCGGCGTGTGACATGACTGGTGCGTGTTCGGGCGTGCAGCGAAAACCGGCTGACCACCGGGTACTCGGGCACCATCCCACAATCCTGCCGATAGGGAGTCGCATGCAGAGTTGGCAGGAACACCGTGTCATCGGTGAACAGCAGCAGATGCCCCTTGGCCGAGTGTTGGTGATGCCACGCAATACCTTCTTCGGCGCACAACCGCTGGATGAACTCGAAATCGGTTTCACCGTACTGGGTGCAATACGCACGTGGTGGCAAGGTCTGGACATGGAACCTGAACGCATCGGCAAGGATGCTGTGCCGTTTGAGCACTTGCGTGATGATCTGCGGGACAGTCTGGTTCTGGAAAATCCGTTGGTCGTGACTGAACTGCAAATAGTGAAGCTCTGGAACCAGTGTCAGGCCATAGTGCGACAGTCGCTTTTCCGACTCACCGGCCTGCACATTCTCGATGCGCCCATGAATACCTTCGCCGTCCAGCCCGAATCGCAGGAACGCCGGCTGCCCCAGCAAACTTTCCACGTCGAAGTCAGGGACCTCGCTGACGAGTTCAACCTTGATGGCATAAAGCGTGCTGACGGCCTCGGAGCCTTCGAAAGCCAGTACCTTGAAGTCGTTGCGAACGGCGGGGATCTGCAGCGTAAAGTACGCAGAACTGACAGCTCCAGACATACGCTTGTCCTTAAGCAGAGAGGGAAATTTGGCGTGATGTCAAAACCCTCCCTGGTCTGCGCACGCGAACATTGCCCGGCACGCTAACAAGGCATGAAACAAATTTATGTAAGAAGAGTCCCTGGTTTAAGTCGGAGTATTCCGTGTTGTAAAACAACCTCAGGGTTGTGGGAAATGCCTGTGGGAAAGTGATTCAAGGCGATAAAGAACCCGCGCGATAATCCTGTCTGTGCAGGTATTCCAACAATATTCAACATATGAATTGCCATCAATTTGATGGCACTTTTATTGTCCGCAGTTGTCGCCATTCATTTGTTAATAGATGAGGGTGTATTTTCGGAAGCGTCCTACTTCAATTTTTTTCCGGTTTTGTCATGCTTTCATCCGTATTTATGGAACGGGCGTGCCATCACTGTTGCTGGCTTTCGCTGGGCGCTCTAGATCAATGCTTACGGGGTTGGAGGCCGAAAATGTGAAATATAAACCGATATCGGGGAAACCCCTGTCGCATATAGGGCGATCTCCTACACATCCCAATGAACAGTTCGTCTTGTTGTTTAATCGGATGCTTGCTAGTGGCCATCATTGTGATTACGATGCGCGCACTTGAAAGAGCACACACTCAATTGGATGAGTCTTCTCACTGCTCTTCGATACTGTCCCCGCGCCGCAGCAACTCCAATAGGCGCACGACCGTAATCCAAATAAAGGCCATGGATGTCCTACTCAAGCAAACTTTCCGCCCATTACCTCGAACTCGCTAAAGTCTCTGTTTCCAAAGAGAATTTCGCGGGCGAAGACGTTCGTTTTTCGAGCGAATTCGAGGCCCTGGAAAGCGAGCTGGCCAAAGCCTCGTCGATGCACGAAAGCGGGCAGATCGACTGGCTGAAAATCCGCGAAAACAGCGAAAACCTGCTGCGTACCCAATCCAAGGATTTGCGTGTTGGGGCCTGGCTCGCCTGGTCGTTGTACCAGCGTGAATCCTTCCCCGGGCTGCTCGCCGGCCTCGGTTTGCTGCACCACTTGTCGGAAAACAATTGGGCCGAGGTCCATCCGCTCAAACCCCGCACCCGGGCCGCTGCCATCGGCTGGCTGGTGCCGCGTCTGGAGCAGGTGATCACCGAGAACATCGCGATCAAGGAACAGTTGCCGATGTTCCGGCAGTTGTCCGAGCATCTGTCCGGTCTCGATGCGGCCTGTACCGAACATCTGGGCGATGATGCGCCGCTGCTGCTGCCGCTCTCCCGCCGCCTGAAAACCATGATCCAGCGCGCCGCCGACAACCAGCCGGCCCCCGGTGTTGTGGGCGCGGCGGTGGCGCAGGTCAAACAGGCCGCCAGCCAGTTGCTGGCGCCCGGCGCGCCGATCGACAACGAGAAAGAAGCCCACAAGGCCCTGCGTGCCCAGCAGGAAAGCGCCCGTCCGTTGTGCGCCTGGTGGCTCAAGCAGAAGGCTACCGACCTGCGCGCCCTGCGCCTCAACCGCACCTTGCTGTGGATGACGATCGACGCGGTGCCCGAGCGCAACGCCGAGCAGATCACCATGCTGCGCGGGTTGCCGGTGGACAAGCTCAAGCAGTATCAGGACCGTTTTGACCAGGGCAAATACGCCGACCTGCTGGTGGAACTGGAGGCGAGCCTGGCGAAGGCGCCGTTCTGGTTCGATGGCCAACGAATGGTCTGGGAATGCCTCCAGAACCTCAACGCCGAGCTCGCCATGCGCGAAGTGGAAATCCACTTCGCGCTTTTGGTTCAGCGCCTGCCCGGCATCATCGAGTTGCGATTCCATGACGGCGCGCCGTTCGCCGATCCGTCCACCCGGGCGTGGATCGCCGGCAACGTCATGCCGCACCTGCAAAGCGCCAGCGCGCCGCGCAAGGTCGAGTCCGATGACGTCCAGACTCAGCCGGCCTGGGAAAAGGCGCTGGAAGAAGTCCAGCCGATCCTGCGCAAGGAAGGCCTAAAACCGGCGGTGCAGATCCTCAAGCAGGGCCTGCAATCGGCTCACGGCGGCCGCGAACGCTTCTTCTGGCAGTTCGCCCTCGCGCGGCTGTGCTTCCTGGCCAAGAAATACGAACTCGCCAAGAACCAGCTCGAAACCCTCGATCAGACATTACAGGACTCAGGCCTGCACGCCTGGGAGCCCGATCTTGCATTGGAAGTGCTGCACCTGCTGCACAGTTGCTGCGAGTTGTTACCGCAGAACCATGCAGTGCGTGAACGCAAGGAAGAGATTTATCGCAGGCTGTGCCACCTCGATCTCGAAGTGGTACTCGAATAGGCCCCAGGGCCACAACCGCAAGGAGAAAAGCCATGGCCAAAGAAGGCTCGGTAGCCCCCAAGGAACGCATCAACGTCACCTTCAAACCCGCCACCGGCGGTGCTCAGGAAGAGATTGAACTGCCGCTGAAGCTGCTGGCAATCGGTGACTACACCCACCGCAAGGACGATCGCAAGATCGAGGATCGCAAGCCGATCAGCATCGACAAGATGACCTTCGACGAAGTGCTGGCCAAGCAAGAGCTGCAGCTGACACTGAGCGTACCGAACCGTCTGCAGGAAGATGGCGAAGCTGACGAACTGGCCGTGCAACTGCGCGTCAATTCGATGAAGGACTTCAACCCGGCCAGCCTGGTCGAGCAAGTGCCTGAGCTGAAAAAGCTGATGGAACTGCGCGACGCGCTGGTGGCCCTCAAAGGCCCGCTGGGTAACGCACCTGCGTTCCGTAAAGCCATCGAAGGCGTGCTCGCCGACGATGAATCCCGCGGTCGCGTACTCGGTGAGCTGGGCCTGAACGCCGCAGCCCCGGACGCCTGAGACTCCAGCAGCCAAGGAAGCCAACACAATGAGCACTAGCGCAGCACAACAGAACGCCGCTGAAAACGGCGAATACAGCATCCTCGACAGCATCATCGCCGAAACCCGCCTGACGCCGGACGACGAAGCCTACGACATCGCCAAGCGCGGTGTGTCGGCGTTCATCGAAGAGCTGCTCAAGCCGCAGAACAACGGTGAGCCGGTCAAGAAAGCCATGGTTGACCGCATGATCGCCGAGATCGATGCCAAGCTCAGCCGTCAGATGGACGAAATCCTGCACCACCCGGACTTCCAGTCGCTGGAATCGTCGTGGCGTGGCCTGCAACTGCTGGTCGACCGCACCAACTTCCGCGAAAACATCAAGATCGAAATCCTCAACGTCTCCAAGGACGACCTGCTGGACGACTTCGAAGATTCGCCGGAAGTGATGCAGTCGGGCCTGTACAAGCACATCTACACCGCTGAATACGGCCAGTTCGGTGGTCAGCCGGTTGGCGCGATCATCGCCAACTACTACCTGTCCCCAAGCTCGCCGGACGTGAAACTGATGCAGTACGTGGCCAGCGTATCTTGCATGTCCCACGCGCCGTTCATCGCCGCTGCCGGCCCGAAATTCTTCGGCCTGGAAAGCTTCACCGGTCTGCCGGACCTGAAAGATCTGAAAGATCACTTCGAAGGCCCGCAATTCACCAAATGGCAGAGCTTCCGTACCTCGGAAGACTCCCGCTATGTTGGCCTGACCGTTCCGCGTTTCCTGCTGCGTAACCCGTACGACCCGGAAGAAAACCCGGTCAAATCGTTCGTGTACAAGGAAAACGTTGCCAACAGCCACGAGCACTACCTGTGGGGCAACACCGCTTACGCGTTCGGCACCAAGCTGACCGACAGCTTCGCCAAGTTCCGCTGGTGCCCGAACATCATCGGCCCACAGAGCGGCGGCGCCGTTGAAGACCTGCCTCTGCACCACTTCGAAAGCATGGGCGAAATCGAGACCAAGATTCCTACCGAAGTTCTGGTTTCCGACCGTCGTGAATACGAACTGGCCGAGGAAGGCTTCATCTCCCTGACCATGCGTAAAGGCTCCGACAACGCGGCGTTCTTCTCCGCAAGCTCGGTGCAGAAGCCGAAGTTCTTCGGCATCAGCGCAGAAGGCAAGGCTGCAGAGCTGAACTACAAGCTCGGCACCCAACTGCCGTACATGATGATCGTCAACCGCCTGGCTCACTACCTGAAAGTGCTGCAGCGCGAGCAACTCGGTTCGTGGAAAGAGCGTACCGACCTCGAGCTGGAACTGAACAAGTGGATCCGCCAGTACGTGGCCGACCAGGAAAACCCGAGCGCCGAAGTGCGTGGCCGTCGTCCGCTGCGCGCTGCGCAAGTGATCGTCAGCGACGTTGAAGGCGAGCCGGGCTGGTACCGCGTCAGCCTGAACGTGCGCCCGCACTTCAAGTACATGGGTGCCGATTTCACCCTGTCGCTGGTTGGCAAGCTGGACAAAGAGTAAGAGCGACTCATGGACGGATACGGCAGCCTTTTCGAACGCCTCAACGGCGACGCGGAACTACGCAAGGGCAGGAGCCTCGAGGCTTCTGCCATGGCGTCGGTGGCTGCCCATCTGGCCAAAATGCTCAGCACCCGGGCCGGCAGCGTGCAAACGCTGTCCGACTACGGGTTGCCCGATCTCAATGACATGCGTCTGAGCCTGCACGACTCCCTGAGTCAGGCCCGCCTGGCCATCGAAAGCTTCATCGAAGCCTACGAGCCGCGCCTGAGCAACGTGCGTGTCATTTCCCTGCCGCGTGACCACGATCAGCTTCGCCTGGCCTTCAGCATCGAAGGCCTGCTGGAAGTCGAGGGTTTCAAGCGTCAGGTCAGTTTCGCCGCGCGCCTGGATGGCAGCGGTCAAGTGAAGGTCAACTAAGGAGAACCCCGATGTCTGGCAAACCCGCTGCACGTTCCACCAGAAAATCCGGGTTCGTTCTCCTGATGGCGGTTCCCTTGTTTCTGGTGATGTTCATCGTATTGAAAGTGCTCAGTTCGCTGACTGCAAAGCCATTGAAAATCTATGAAAGTGAATCCGGTAAATGCCATATCTCCCGATATGCACCTGATTACGCGTTCCTGGGCGTGATGGGCGGTATTTTCGAACTGTTCAGCAGTCAGTTTTTCTACCGTGTTTACGCAACAGACGGTCGGCTCTTGAAAACGTCGGAGTGGAATCTGTGGATGAGGGAAGGCGACCCAGGCGCTGCCCCGGAGTTTCAAGGCGAGATGATTTTATATCCGGGCTCTGAGGGCTGGGAAAGTTGGGTAATTCCAGAATGCCGGTGAGAAAAGTCATCGTGGGTTTGCCTGTCTACCTGCTGGTCGGTGCGCTGTATTTTTTCGTCCATGATTTTGGTGTTGTTTTTTATAAAGCGCATATGGGCGGTTTTACTGATCGAGGTGTCGGGACTGGCATCACTGCTGAGCTGACGTTTTATTTTTTTATTGTGGTCAATGCTGCAGTTTTTTTTATGCCCTGGCATTCGATAAAGCTTGGTTTGATCGCGGTGATGGTGGGCGTGATCATGCTTTATTTCCTGCCTGACAACCCGGTGAGAGCGATGGCTTACAGCGCCCTGACAAGTGTCATGAGCCTGTTGGCGTTGAGCGTTCGCTGGATGGTCGAACAGCAGATTTCGCGACGTTGGCAGGAAGCGCCGTGAGTTCCTCCTCGTGGGTGAAGTGGGGGCGTAGCGCGTTGCTGCTGCTTGCCCTGGCTTTCGTTGCCTTGGTTGCAGCTGCCTGTTACGTGAAAACGGCGGCGTCTCGGCTTGCACACGTGTACTCCACGGACTGGAACGACGCCGGTACTTGCTACATCCAGTCCTACATTCCGCAGTATTCGGCCGTCGGCATACCGGGAATGATCTTCAAGCTGTTTGCCAGCGAAGCCTTTTTCCGGGTCTACGCAAAAGACGGCACGCTGCTGAAATCGTCCGAATGGTTGCTCTGGCAGAACGAGTTCACCACCGATGAACGCTCGCAGTGGGTGTACGGTCACGCGATCTACCCGACAGCGACGGGTTACGAAGGCTGGAATATTCCAGCGTGTGGTCAAGAAATGAACAGTCATCAAGCCAAGGTCAACTAAGGAGAACACCGATGTCTGGCAAACCTGCAGCACGCGTATCCGACCCCACCGCTTGCCCGCTTCCCGGCCACGGCACCAACCCGATCGCCGCCGGTTCCGGCGACGTGTTCTTCGACGGCCTCGCGGCCGCCCGCGAAGGCGATGCCTCCGCGTGTGGTGGTGCGCTGGTCGGCGGTTTGGCCACAACTGTAAAAATCAACGGCAAGTCAGCTGCTACCGTCGATTCCGAAGGTACGCATGGGAACAAGGTTACGGCGGGTTCCGGCACGGTGATTATTGGTAACTCGCATTCGCCGGTGCCGTTTGTGCCGCCGTTGCCGCTGATGCTGTTCTCTCACACACAACACGTAGTGATGAAAGATCAGGACGGCAATCCATTGCAAGGTATTCCTTACTGCATCCGAAACGCCAAAGGAGAAGTCATTACGGGTAGAACCGATGCAATGGGTAGAAGCCAACTGGTCGGTGGTAAAGAAGGTGAAAGTTTTGATTTTCACCCGGCAGTCAAGGAGCTCGAAAAGTGAGTGCTGAAGTACTTTCGATGTTGACCATGAGGTCGGTGGCGCTCACTCCGAAAGCCGAACAGGCAGGTAAGGAAGTTGTTCTCAAGGTTTTTTGGGCAACCACTGAGCATTGGGATGAAACATACATCGCCAACTACCATAAAGAAGTACCTGCAATCGTTGAGCGGCTAATGAGTTCCCAATATAAGAACTCGGCCGGAGAGACGAGAAATAATGAATTCACCTGTGAGGATTTTGCGATCAGGGTGTTGTCGGAGTTTGCGCAGAAGTACGGACTTCCCGTTAAATTGACAACGGGTGTTAGAACATACCGGAATATGGAGAATTACAATCCAGGTCAGCATTCCGATTACACCTCCGATCAGTATGGTTTCGCTGAGATGGTGATGAAGAGCTATGGCGCTCGCGACATGCAGAAAGTCGATGTCAACACCGTTGTAGTCGCGTCTCCGACAGAGCTGATGTCAGGCGATATTCTGGCTCAGGCAAAAGACAAAGATAAGGGCATCGCTCACCACATTCAGCTAGCCCTTGAAGTAGCTGATGACAGGATTGATATCCGTCAGGGCAACGCCGCTTTGCCCATCGTTCGACCATTCACCTGGATTGTGACCGCCCTCGGGATGAATATGGCTGACCCTCAGAGCATCCTGTATGCAGGTGTTCCCGTTCAAAAAGGGTACTTTGAAAAGACTGGGGAATCCTGGACCTACCATAATCCAGGTACGGGAGTCGTGAAGGAAAATTATCTTTCCATCTTTGAACTTTATCGTTGGAATTTTCTCGAGTTCAATAAGGAGTAAAGAGATGGAAAGGTATTTCCTTGATTTAATCGATGATAACTATTTTGGCGATCTCGCCCTTGTTTGTTTTGTTGTTGGTTTACTGGGGCTGTTTCCGAAGTTTCGCAACAACAGGATTCATCAAGTGCTGAATTTTCTGTGTGTGATGGCTATTCCGCTGATGTTTGCCATCGGGGTTTATTACATGATGAGTTCAGGGGTGTGACCTTGGCGTCGGTGGCGGGTCGTTCGGCGGGGAGACTGTCGCTGTTTTTTTCTGGGAACATGAAACCGGAATGAACACCTACGTCCGCGTTGCCATGTGCCTGGCTTTCCACGTCGCAGGATGCGTTGCGTACACGTTCCTGAACGACGCTGTGGTCGATGCCTATAAAGCCTTCAATGGCGGCTTTACCACGCGTGGCGTGGGCATCGGTATCGCGCATTACACGTTCATTTATATTTTTTTCGGGGTGAATGCACTGGCCGCCGTTCTCCCCAGCCTGTGGGGCAAACTCGCTTTGCTCGCGCTGATGGTTGCCTGGATTTTGTTCATGATGGTGCCCCACAACCCCTTGCGTGCGCTGTTCTACACCGTGGCCCAAGGTGGCGTCACGTTGCTGGCGATTCTGCTCACGCAGGTCATTGAGCTGCGTTGGGAAAACCGCCTGCTGACGGGGCGGACGTTGCCTGCCCGTCCTTCGCAGGAGGTGGTCGCACCCGCTCAGGCCGCCTCGGCCGGGGGTGCGTATGAATAGCCGTCGAGTCATCGGTCTGACCGTGCATGTGCTGGCCTGCGTGATTTATATCGTCCTGAATGGCTATGCCGTGCCCGCCTATAAACAGCTGGTCGGTGGGCTGACCTCGCGTGGCGTTGCCATTGGCATGGCGATGTACCTGATTTTCTACTTTTTCGTTTCTCTGAATCTGATTCTGGTCTTCATTCAGCGCCAGGCCATTGCGTTTGGCCTGGTGATTTTCATGATGCTGACGATCCTGTTTTACCTGCTGCCGCAGTATCCCATCCGGGGTTTGGCGTACTGCGCACTTACGGGTGGTTTGACGGTTGGCGCGATCCTGCTGACCAGCGCCATAAATTCGGTGTACACCCGCTGGCGCCGGCAGACTGGGGCGCAACCGCTGACGATTCATCCGCGTCGAGCGACATCGCGAATGCTGTTGGTGGCCGCGCTGGTCGGTGTGTGCATTTGTACTGTTTTGCTGGGGTTGAAGATTTTCGGTGGTGTAACGGCAGAGCCCATCACCCGGCACTCGAACGATTCGGGCGAGTGCTATCTCGTAACCTACGCGCCTGGCTATCACAAGCTGGGATTGATCGGGGGTGTGTTCGAGTTGTTCGCCAGTGAGTACTTTTTCCGCGTGTACACCGCTGACGGCACGCTGCTGGAATCGTCCGAATGGAATTTTCGGGTGACTGAAGTTTTTGTTGAGCCTCCGGATTTCAGAGGCGCGACGGTGCTGTATCCAGGTACGCAGGGTTATGAAGACTGGTGGGTGCCGGAATGCGCCTGATCGCCAAAAACAACCAGTGCACAGGCTTCGACAAGCGCGATGTGCGCACATGGTGCACGCCATGATGCCTTGGCCGCGCGTATGGAAATGGCTCAACCACCTGCTGAGCCTGATCGGAGCATTGGCAATCATCGCGGTCGTGATGGTCGTGAGCAAATTGAGCTGGAGTCACTCGAAAAAACCGGTATTGCCCGGTCATCCCGACGCGGTTTGGCGTGGTGCCGAGGATGGTGGCGACTTCATCGAAATTACCCGGTCGAGTCCACCGGACTACTTCATTGAGGTGCGCTCAGAGGGCGGCAGTCTCGTCAAGGAAGGCTGGGTGCGCTTCGCCACTCACGATGGCAAACCGTTGACGATGAATCGGGTCAGCGCTTTCGACGGTGAATACCTCTTCGTTGATTCGTACGTGCCGGTCACGACGAGCAAGGGAGGGCGTGTTCAGTGAAATTCAGCGCCTGCATGACATCGCTGTCGGCGATTGGCCTGTTGTTCGGGGGCTGCACGACGCAGCTGGTTTATATAAACGACATTTACCTCGTCAACACCTGTGGCGTACCGCTTGAAGTGCAACCGCAGCATTCGACCAACTGGTTGCCGCCGATCACGCCGCGTCTGGTTGCACCGGGCGAGCGAGTCAGTGTTGCCAGCTACAAGTCCTACGGTGAAGACGTCGAAGAGCAAATCAGCGGTCGCTATTCGCTCTTTGTGAAAGGGCCGGAGCGTGAGCGCCTCGTCAGCGCAGATGAAATGCGCCACGCCTTGCTCGGTGCCAAACGCGAGCGCGATGGACTGCAACGCAGCTGGATTCTCAAGGATGGAGTGTTTTGCCCATGATCGCGGTATCCGACGAGATGCGCATGTATCTGATGTTCATCGCCGACAGCAATCTGTTCGGCGGCATCGCGATCCTGAGTTTTATGTTGATCGTCACGGCGATCAGCAAACGTCTGCGCCAGTCATGGTTGCATCGAGCACTGACGTTCATGGTTCTGGTTTCGCTGGTCACAATCGAACTCGCCGGCGGTTACTACTCATCGGTGCCTCCCGCATGAATACATCGCTGACGCTGCTTAGCCGCGCGCAACTGAATTTCTTCATGGCTGCCTTGTGGTCGCCATTGCTGCTCATGCTGGCGTTTTCATCCTATGGCCTGTGGATCGGCGAATATTCGACATTCCATTCGTCCGAGACCCACTGGGTGTACCTGTTGTGGTTCGGTATGCCCGGGCTGTTGTTGTTTGCGCTGTGGGTATCGCGGGCCGCGAAGAACCGCAATGAGCAGCAGGCGCTGCGGATGGTCTGGTTGGCACCGTTGAAGTTCATCCCTTTCTACGCGGTGCCATGGATGCTTTATGGCTTGTGCAGTCTGGTCGTCGGGCCGTTCAACGATGCTTTCATGGCCTACGGCTGGATTCTGCTCGTGCCGTACCTCCTGATCGCCGGTTACTGCTGTGCCGGCGTGACGGTCGCGCTCTACAGGATATTTTTTTGATGAGTTCCACTACCAGGCAGGTAACCCGTGTCCTTTAACCACTACTACCAAAGCGAACTCACCGCACTGCGCCAACTGGGCCGCCGTTTCGCCGAGCGTAGTCCGGCGTTGGCGCCGTTCCTGGGGCAGGCCGGGCGGGATCCGGACGTGGAGCGGTTGCTGGAAGGCTTTGCGTTTCTGACCGGGCGGCTGCGCCAGAAGCTCGATGACGAGTTGCCGGAGCTCAGCCATTCGCTGATGCAGTTGCTGTGGCCGAACTACATGCGCCCGCTGCCGGCGTTCAGCATTCTGCAGTTCGATCCGCTCAAGCGCTCGGGGCCGGCGCTGAAGGTCGAGCGGGATACGCCGATTGAAAGCGTGCCGATCGAAGACGTGCGTTGCCGCTTCCGCACCTGCTACCCGACCGAAGTCATGGCGCTGGATCTGGCCGCGCTGAACTACTCGGTGAAGGGCGACGGTTCGCTGCTCAGCCTGCGCCTGGAAATGAGTGCCGACGGCCACCTCGGCGAGCTGGAGCTGAGCAAGCTGCGTCTGCACTTTGCCGGTGAGCGCTACATCAGCCAGATGCTCTACCTGAGCCTGCTGCGCAACCTCGACGGCATCGAACTGATCCCGCTCGACGGCGCCGGCAAGCCTATCGACGGCGTGAGCGGCAAGCCGATGGCGTTCAAGATTCCGGGCGACCGCGTCAAGCCAGTGGGTTTTGCCGAAGAAGAAGCGTTGATCCCGTATCCGCTGAACACCTTCCGGGGCTATCGCTACCTGCAGGAATACTTCGCTTTCCAGGACAAATTCCTGTTCGTCGATGTCCACGGTCTGGACATTCTCAAGGCGCTGCCGGAAGACACCCTCAAGCAGATGCGTGGCCTGGAATTGCGCTTCGACATCCGCAAGAGCGGCATCATGCGCATGCGTCCGACGACGGATAACGTGAAGCTGTTCTGCACACCGATCGTCAACCTGTTCAAGCACGACGCGCTGCCGATCCGCCTCGACGGCAAACAGGATGAATACCTGCTGCTGCCGGCGGAATTCGATCTGGAAAACTGCGGCGTGTTCTCGGTGGAAACCGTGACCGGCTGGAAGCCCGGCGGCCTCGGTTATCAGGAATACGTGCCGTTCGAATCCTTCGAGCACGACCCGAGTTTCGATGTGCCCAACAGCCGTCCGCATTACAGCATCCGCCAGCGTTCGTCGCTGCTGCACGATGGCCTCGACACCTACCTGAGCTTCGGCATTCGCCACACCGAAGCCCACGAAACCCTGTCGATCGAGCTGGTCTGCACCAACCAAAACCTGCCGCGCAAACTCAAGCTCGGGCAGATCTGCATGGCCTGCGAAGAGACCCCGGAGTTCCTGAGTTTCCGCAACATCACCCCGGCCACGTCCAGTTTTGCGCCGCCGCTGAACCGTGACTTCCTGTGGAAGCTGATCAGCAACATGTCGCTTAACTATCTGTCGCTGGCCGACGTCAATGCACTGAAGGTGATTCTCGAAACCTACGACCTGCCGCGCTACTACGACCAGCACGCGGAGAAGGTCAGCAAGCGCCTGCTCGGCGGTCTGAAACTGATCAAGCATCACCACGTGGACCGGCTGCACCGTGGTCTGCCGGTGCGCGGTTTGCGCACCGAACTGACCATCGACCCGGAAGGGTATATCGGTGAAGGCGACCTGTTCGTCTTCGCCTCGGTTCTCAACGAGTTTTTCGCGCTTTACGCCAGTCTCAATTCGTTCCACGAGCTGCGAGTAAAAAGCACACAGGGAGAGGTGTACCAATGGACACCACGTATGGGTCTGCAGCCCCTGCTTTAAGCGGGCTGACCCGGGTAATACGCGAGTACTCGCTGTTTCAGGCCGTGTTGCTGGTGATCGACCGGCTGCGCGACGCGCACCCGTACCTGAGCGAAGACGATCTGTACGACCAGCTGGAATTCCAGGCCAACCCGAGCCTGGGATTTCCCGGCAGCGACGTCGATCGCGTGGAGTTTTTCGAAGAACACGGGCAGATGCGCGCGCGCCTGCGTTTCAACCTGATCGGCCTGGTCGGTTCCGGTTCGCCGCTGCCAGCGTTCTATGGCGAGCAAGCTCTGGGCGACAGTGAAGACGGCAACCCGACGCGCAACTTCCTCGACCTGTTCCACCATCGCCTGCAACGCCTGCTGCTGCCGATCTGGCGCAAGTATCGCTATCGCGCGAGCTTCCAGAGCGGTGCGGTTGACCCGTTCTCGTCGCAGCTGTTCGCCCTGATCGGCCTCGGTGGCGACGAGATCCGCCGGGCCAAGGAACTGAACTGGAAACGCCTGCTGCCGTACCTCGGCCTGCTCAGTCTGCGGGCGCACTCGGCGGCGCTGATCGAAGCGGTGCTGCGTTACTACTTCAAGCACGAAGACCTGGTCATCGAGCAGTGCATCGAGCGCCGCGTGGAAATCCTCGAAGAGCAACGCAACCGCCTCGGCTTCGCCAACAGCGTGCTGGGTGAAGACCTGGTGCTGGGCGAACACGTGCGCGACCGCAGCGGCAAGTTCCGCATTCACATCACCGAACTCGACTGGGAACGCTTCCACGAATTCCTGCCCATCGGTTTCGGTTACCAGCCGCTCTGCGCGCTGGTGCGGTTCACCTTGCGTGACCCGCTCGATTACGACATTCGCCTGGTGCTGCGCCCGGAAGAAATCCGCGAACTGCGCATTGGCGAGAAGAACGACTGTCGCCTGGGGTGGACCAGTTGGCTGGGCTGCGAGAAAGCAGACGGCGTGGTGACACTCGGCAGCAAAATTCATTAAGGACGTGAGCCATGATCAACGTAGACCTGCAACAACTCATCCAGGCGCTGGACGCCGAAACCCGTCGCGATCTGGAGCGTTCGGCCGAGCGCTGCGTCGCTCGTGGCGGCAGCAAGATTCTGGTCGAAGACCTGATGCTGGGCCTGCTGGAGCGCCCGAACGGTCTGCTTTCCCGCGCGCTGCAAGATGCCGACGTTGACGCTGGCGAACTGAGCGCCGCTCTGCAATCGCGGGTTGAACACAGCGCTTCGCGCAACCCGGTGTTCGCGCCGGAGCTGGTGCAGTGGCTGCAAGACGCGCTGCTGGTGGCCAACCTTGAACTGGGCCAGACCTCGGTCGAAGATGCGGCGCTGATCCTCGCGCTGCTGCGCAACCCGATGCGCTACGCCGGCAGTCGCTACCAGCCGTTGCTCGCCAAACTGAACATCGATCGCCTGAAAGAATTTGCCCTGTCGCAACAGCCGCAAGCAGCGGCCAGCGGCAAGCCGGCCGCCCAGGGCGAATCGCTGCTGGAGCGCTTCACTCACAACCTGACCCAACAGGCCCGCGACGGCAAACTCGATCCGGTGCTGTGCCGCGATGGCGCGATCCGCCAGATGGTCGACATCCTCGCCCGTCGCCGCAAGAACAACCCGATCGTGGTCGGTGAAGCCGGTGTCGGTAAAACCGCCATCGTCGAAGGCCTGGCCTCGCGCATCGCTGCCGGTGAAGTGCCGCAAGTGCTCAAGGGCGTCGAGTTGCTGTCGCTGGACATGGGCCTGTTGCAGGCCGGCGCCAGTGTCAAAGGTGAATTCGAGCGTCGTCTGAAAGGCGTGATCGACGAGGTCAAAGCCTCGCCGAAGCCGATCATCCTGTTCATCGACGAAGCCCACACCCTGATCGGCGCGGGTGGCAATGCCGGCGGTTCCGACGCGGCCAACCTGCTGAAACCGGCGCTGGCCCGTGGTGAACTGCGCACCATCGCCGCGACCACCTGGGCCGAGTACAAGAAATACTTCGAGAAAGACCCGGCACTGGCCCGTCGTTTCCAACCGGTTCAGCTGCACGAACCGACCGTGAGCGAAGCAGTGACCATCCTGCGTGGCCTGGCTCAGGTCTACGAGAAGAGCCACGGCATTTACCTGCGCGATGATGCGGTGGTGTCGGCAGCGGAACTGTCCGCACGTTACCTCGCCGGTCGCCAACTGCCGGACAAAGCGGTCGATGTACTCGACACCGCCTGCGCCCGCGTTCGCATCAGCCTCGCCGCTGCCCCGGAAAGCCTGGAGCGCCTGCGTGGCGAGCTGGCTGAAGGTGGCCGTCAGCGCCAGGCCCTGCGCCGCGATGCCGAAGCCGGTCTGCTGATCGACCACGAAGCGCTGGATGCACTGGAAGCGCGTCTGGACGAAGCCGAAGACGAAATGGTCGCACTGGAAACCCTGTGGACCGAGCAGAAACAACTGGCCGAGCGCCTGCTGGAACTGCGTCAGCAACTGGCCAAGGCCCGTGAAGCCGCTGCGGTCGAGCCGGTTGTCACCGTTGAGGAAGACGCCGAAGGCACCGTGATCGAAACCCACGCAGCCGAAATCGACGAGGCCCTCAGCGTCGAAGCGCTGGAAGCGCAACTCAACGAAACCCACGGCGCCCTGACCGCCGCTCAGGTCAAGGAGCGTCTGGTCAGCTTCGAAGTCTGCCCGCGTCTGGTGGCCGAAGTGATCAGCGCCTGGACCGGCGTACCGCTGGCGCAACTGGCCCGCGAACACAACGCCAAAGTCGCAAGCTTCGCCACTGACCTGCGCACCCGCATCCGTGGTCAGGAACAAGCCGTCCACGCACTGAATCGCTCGATGCGCGCCACCGCTGCCGGTCTGAACAAGCCTGACGCACCGGTCGGCGTGTTCCTGCTGGTGGGCCCGAGCGGCGTCGGCAAGACCGAAACTGCTCTGGCACTCGCCGACCTGTTGTACGGCGGTGACCGCTTCATTACCACCATCAACATGTCCGAGTTCCAGGAGAAGCACACTGTTTCCCGCCTGATCGGTGCACCGCCAGGCTACGTCGGTTACGGCGAGGGTGGCATGCTCACCGAAGCCGTGCGCCAGAAGCCGTACTCGGTGGTGCTGCTCGATGAGGTCGAGAAGGCCGACCCGGACGTGCTCAACCTGTTCTACCAAATCTTCGACAAAGGCGTGGCCAACGACGGCGAAGGGCGCGAGATCGATTTCCGCAACACGCTGATCCTGATGACCTCGAACCTGGGCAGCGACAAGATCAGCGACCTCTGCGAAGACGGCGCGCGTCCGACCGCCGAAGTGCTGGAAGAAACCATTCGCCCGGTGCTCAGCAAACACTTCAAACCGGCGCTGCTGGCGCGGATGAAAGTGGTGCCGTACTACCCGGTCGGCGGCCCGGTGCTGCGCGAGTTGATCGAGATCAAACTCGGTCGTCTGGGCGAGCGCCTGAACCGTCGTCAGCTGGATTTCAGCTGGTGCCAGAACCTCGTCGATCACCTGTCCGAGCGCTGCACCCAGAGCGAAAGCGGTGCGCGCCTGATCGACCACTTGCTCGATCAGCACGTGTTGCCGCTGGTGGCCGACCGCTTGCTCGACGCCATGGCCACCGGTGAAAGCCTCAAGCGCGTGCATGCGACGCTCGACGGCGACGCCAGCGTGACCTGCGAGTTCGCCTGAGGTGAGTGTGATGTTCACTCAAGTGCCGCAGCCACTGCTCTATGCCGAAGCCTTGCTGGCGCAGTTCGCCAGCCTGTCGCGCTCGGCGGACGGTGCTGCGCTGCTGGGTGACTTCGTGCGGGGCGTGGCCGGGTTGAGCGGTTGCGAATTGACGCAGCTGTACCTGCTCGACGCCACGCACACCAGCCTCGGAATGAACGCCGAGTGCCTCGACGGCTTGCTGCAACCGCGTGGTGCGGCGAGCCTGCCGGCGGATTACAACGGCGAGCAATTGCTGCAGTTCGCCCTGTGCCAGAACCGCGTGGTGTGCCTCGACGACCTGGGCGGCAGCCTGCACGAAACCAGTTTCCTGCCGGCATCGTTCGCGGCGTGGCAGTCGCTGTTGTGCGTGCCGCTGGTCAACGGGCAGAAGGCGGTCGAAGGCCTGTTGCTGTGCGCCAGCCGTCGCCACATCAACCTGCAAGGGTTTGCCGATTCCCTCGGTCAGCTCGGCTCGTTCGTGCTCGGTCAGTTGCATTTGCTGCAACGTCTGCGGCAACCCATGGATGCGGCGGCGCCAGTGGTGCGCAGCCTGCCGAGTGCCAGCGGCTACGGCCTGATCGGCAAGAGCGCAGCGATGCGCCAGACCTACTCGCTGATCAGCAAAGTCCTGCACAGCCCGTACACCGTGCTGTTGCGCGGCGAGACCGGCACCGGCAAGGAAGTGGTGGCGCGTGCGATCCACGATTGCGGCCCGCGCCGGTCTCAGGCGTTCATCGTGCAGAACTGCGCGGCGTTCCCGGAAAACCTGCTGGAAAGCGAGCTGTTCGGCTACCGCAAAGGCGCATTCACCGGCGCCGACCGCGACCGCGCCGGGCTGTTCGACGCGGCCAATGGCGGGACCCTGTTGCTCGACGAAATCGGCGACATGCCGCTGGCGTTGCAGGCCAAATTGCTGCGGGTGTTGCAGGAAGGCGAGATTCGTCCGCTGGGTTCCAACGACACCCACAAGATCGACGTGCGCATCATCGCCGCGACGCACCGCGACCTGTCGGTGCTGGTCAGCGAAGGCAAGTTCCGCGAGGACTTGTACTACCGCCTCGCGCAATTCCCGATCGAGTTGCCGGCCCTGCGTCAGCGCGAAGGCGACATCCTCGATCTGGCCAAGCACTTCGCCGACAAGGCTTGCGTGTTTTTGCAACGGGATCCGGTGCGCTGGTCGGAAGCGGCGCTGGATCACCTGTCCGGTTACACCTTCCCCGGCAACGTGCGCGAACTCAAAGGTCTGGTCGAACGGGCAGTGCTGTTGTGCGAGGGCGGCGAGTTGCTCGCCGAGCACTTTTCGCTGCGACTGGAACCGGCGCCGGCGCCGGAAGACCACTGCGGCCTCAATCTGCGCGAACGACTGGAAGCGGTCGAACGCAATCTGCTGCTCGATTGCCTGCGCAAGAACGACGGCAACCAGACGCTCGCCGCCCGGGAACTGGGCTTGCCCCGGCGCACGCTGCTTTACCGGCTAGGCCGTTTGAACATCAATCTGGGTGACTTCGATGGGTAGGCAAAAGTCCGTCGGTTTCACCTCGTCCGCTTATATCAGCGCCGCCCGAAAGGGTCGGCGCTTTGTGCTTTGTCTACACCTGGAGACCCTCTGATGTCTGTTCGTCACTGGCACGCTGTCCTGCTGACCCTCGTCGTTCTATGCGGCCTCGGCGGCTGTAGCGGCAATTACAAATTCAACGATAACGATTACCGCCCATTGGGTGATCCGCAGGCGGTCAATCGCGGCAAGTGACCGCAAGGAGCATCAAACATGGAATTGGTTTTCGAAATGCTGAACACCAAGCAGTTCGTGCCCACCGAGCTGTGCCAGCGGACCTTCAAACAGGCCGGCGGCGTGATCGGGCGGGGTGAGGACTGCGACTGGATCATCCCTGACCGCAAGCGTCACTTGTCCAACCACCACGCGATCGTCAGTTATCGCGAGGGCACGTTCTTCCTGACCGACACCAGCAGCAACGGTGTCCAGGACGGCGACAGCGGCGCACGCCTGCACAAGGGCGAACCGGTGCGCATCGAGCACGGCAGCACCTACGTGCTGGGCGACTTCGAGATTCGCGCGCGTCTGGTGCGCGACCCGGCGACCTTCGACGGTGAAGCGGGCCTGCCACGGGCCGCCGGCACCATCATTCCGGACGACGCGTTCCTCGACCTCGACCCGCTGAAGTCGCTGGAGCAGCAAGAGCGCGTGTACTCGGAATTCGAGGAAATGCTCGCGCCGGTCACCGACCCTGAAGACTCCCGTCAGCGCGCCGACTATGCGCGCATCGACATGGAAAGCCTGATGGTGCCGGAGCTGATCGTCGAGCCCAAGCCTGAACCTGCGCCGGCACCGAAAGAGGTCGAGCGTCAGCCACAGGGTTTCTGGGATCACTTCGGTGCAGCGCTGGGTGTCGATCTGAAAGGCCTGAGCCATGACGAGCGCGAAGCGCTGGCGGTCAATGCCGCACGTCTGCTGCGCCAGAGCATCGGCGGCCTGCAACAGAGCCTGCGCACCCGCTCCGAGCTGAAAAACGAACTGCGTCTGGCACAGACCACCGTGCAAGGCACCAACAAGAATCCGCTGAAATTCGCCGTCGATCCGAGCGAAGCGCTGGACATCCTGTTGCAGCCGCACAAGCCTGGCCACTTGCCGGCCGAGCAGGCGATCTCCCGTGCGTTCCGCGACTTGCAGGCGCATCAGGTGGCGCTGCTGACCGCCAGCCGCGCGGCGGTGCGCGGCACGCTGGAGCACTTCTCGCCGGAGCAGTTGACCCTGCGTTTCGAGCGCGACAACAAGCCGTTGCTCGCCACTTCCGGCGGCCGCTGGAGAGCGTTCAACCGCTACCACCACGCGCTGCGTCAGGACGATGAGTGGAGCGAGCGCCTGCTGGCCCGCGACTTCGCCCAGGCTTACGAAGAACAGATCCGCCTGATCTCCACCCTCCACACCGACCACCAAGGATGATGCGCATGTCTCGCCGCTCGACCGCTTTTTTCCAGACGCTGACCGCGCTCACCCTGTTGGTGCTGCTCGCCGGTTGCTCGTCGATGTCGCCGTATTCGAAAGTGACCAAGATCAACCTCAAGATCACCGGCAGCGATCAACTGAACCCGGACCTCAACGGGCGTCCGTCGCCGATCGTGGTGCGCCTGTTCGAACTCAAGCACCCGGTGACCTTCGAGAACGCCGATTTCTTCAGCCTCTATGAGCGCGCCAAGGAATCCCTCAACCCGGACCTGGTGGCCAGCGAAGAACTCGAACTGCGCCCGGGTGAAACCGTGGAACTGAAACTCAGCGTGGAGGAGGGCAGCCGCTACATCGGCATCCTCGCCGCCTACCGTGACCTGCCGGAAACCAAGTGGCGCCACACGTTCCCGATCACGCCGCTGGAAGTCACCGAAGCCGATCTGACGCTGGACCAGGCCGGTATCCGCAAAACCAACGAAGTGCTCGCCAAGGCGGATGACTGATCATGAATACCCATAAAGTCATCTGGCAGGAAGGCATGCTGCTGCGTCCGCAGCACTTCCAGCACAACGACCGCTACTACGATCACCAGATGAAGACCCGCACCCAGTTGCTGGGCGGCTACACCTGGGGTTTCCTGAATCTCGAGATCGACTTGCAGTTCCTCAACATGGGAAAACTGGTGATCAGTGAAGCCTCGGGGATCCTGCCGGACGGCAGCCTGTTCGAACTCGGTGGCAACACCGAACCGCTGGCGCTGGACGTGCCGCCGAACACCGGCAACATGCCGATCTACCTGGCGCTGCCGCTGGTCACCGGTAACCACATCGAGGCCCGTCGCCCGGAGCAGTCCGACGTGCTGGCGCGTTACACCGCTTATGAAACCGAAGTGGCCGACTCCAACGCCGGCGACGATTCGGCGAGCCAGGTCAAATGCGGTCGCCCGGACTTCAAGCTGTTGCTCGGCGAGCAGCAGAGCGACCAGGCTTACGTGAAACTGAAGATCTGCGATGTACTCGACACCACGCCGGACGGCGTGATCAGCCTCGACCCGGACTTCGTGCCGACCTACATTCAGGCCCACGCTTCCAGCTACCTGCTGTCGTGCCTGAAAGAAGTGATCAGCATGCTCGGTCACCGTGGCGACACCATTGCCGAGCGGATTCGTTCGAACGGCAAGGTCGGCGGCGCGGAAATCGGCGACTTCATGATGCTGCAACTGATCAACCGCACCGAACTGCTGCTGCGCCATTACCTGGGCCTGGAGCAGGTTCACCCGGAAGAGTTGTACCGCACGCTGCTGACCATGCTCGGCGATCTGGCGACCTTCTCCAGCGACAGCAAACGCCCGCGTCTGGACAGCCGTTACTCCCACGCCGACCAGGGTGCGAGTTTCCGCAAACTGATGGAGTCGATCCGTCAGGTGTTGTCGATGGTGCTGGAACAGCACGCCATCGAGCTGATCCTGCAAGCGCGTCAGTACGGGATCATCGTGTCGCCGCTGCACGACCACAAACTGCTGGGCTCGGCGTCGTTCGTGCTGGCAGCCAGTGCCAACTGCGACTCCGAAGAACTGCGCAACCGCTTGCCTGCGCACCTCAAGGTCGGCCCGGTGGAGCGCATCCGCCAACTGGTCAACCTGCACTTGCCGGGGATCAAGGTCAAACCGTTGCCGGTGGCCCCGCGGCAGATCGCGTTCCACTCGAACAAAACCTATTTCATCCTCGAACTCAGTTCCGAAGACCTGGCACAACTCGAGCGCTCCGGCGGCTTCGCGTTCCACGTGTCCGGCGAATTCGCCGAGCTTGAACTGAAATTCTGGGCCATCAGGAACTGACCGACATGATCAAGGACATGGAACACAACCAGGACGATAAAACCGTCCTGCTCGACCGTCAGGGCCATGGCCCGGCGGCGAGTCCGCTGACCGACTTCGCTGCGCCACCGCGTTTCGAACAACTGGAAGAACGGATGATCTACGCCGCGCGCCTGCGCCCGGCGGAGGCCTTCAACATCAGCCTGAATTCGCTGGTGGCGGCGTCGTCCGAACTGCTGTCGGAAGTGGTGCGCCTCAAGCACAGCGAAACCCGCGAAGACCTCTACGCGCTCAACGAGCGCCTGACCGCCGGGCTCAAGCTGTTTGAAGTGCGCGCCCTGCACAACGGCGCCGAAAGCAGCCAGGTGATGGCCGCGCGTTACGTGCTCTGCACCGTGGTCGACGAAGCCGTCGTGACCACGCCGTGGGGCAACGAAAGCGAGTGGTCGCAGATGAGCCTGCTCAGCAGCTTCCACAACGAAACCTTCGGTGGCGAGAAGTTCTTCCAGCTGCTCGATCGGCTGTCGAAAAACCCGGTCAAGCACCTGCCGATGCTGGAGCTGATGTACCTGTGCCTGTCCCTCGGTTTCGAGGGCAAGTACCGCGTACAGGCGCGCGGCATGCTGGAACTCGAAGGCATCCGCGACGCCCTGTACCGGCAGATCCGTCAGTTGCGTGGCGACGTGCCGCGCGAATTGTCGCCGCAGTGGGAAGGCCTCAACGATCAGCGCCGCAACCTGGTGCGCATCGTGCCGGCGTGGATGGTGGTGCTGTTCACCTTCGTCTGCCTGGTGATGATGTATTCGGGTTTCGCCTGGGTCTTGGGCGAGCAGCGCGACACCGTGCTGCAACCTTATCAGCCGCTTGATCCGGCCGCGGTCCAGCCGCAGTCGCAGCCGTAAACAGGGACGTGTGATGAAAAAGTTTTTCAAGAAAGTCGGCGCCTTCCTGCGCCAGACCTGGGTCTGGACCTTGCTGCTGGTGCTGTTCGTGGCCCTGCTGGTGTGGTTCGTCGGCCCGTTGTTGGCGGTGGATGACTACAAGTTCTGGGAAGGTTCGACCTCCCGGTTGCTGACCATCAGCGTGCTGTTCCTGATCTGGGGCCTGACCATGGTCTTCGTCAGCTGGCGCGCCGGTATCCGCAAGAAAGCCGTCGAAGAAACCGAAGATGGCCAGGACCGTATCCGTCGTGACGACCTGATCGAAGAAGAGCAGAAAGAGTTGAAGGAGCGTTTCAAGGACGCCCTGAAAACCCTGAAGACTTCGAGCCTGTATCGCGGCCGCAGCGAGCGCTGGCGCAGTGACTTGCCGTGGTACTTGCTGATCGGCCCGCAGGCCAGCGGCAAGACCAGCCTGTTGGACTTCTCCGGGCTGGAATTCCCGATCAACAAGATCGACCGCAAGCTGACCCGTGACACCCACGGCACCCGTCATTGCGACTGGTACTTCGCCGATCACGGTGTGCTGATCGACACCGCCGGCCGCTACCTGACCCAGCCGGATTCGGAAGTCGACGGCAGCGCCTGGACCACTCTGCTGGAACTGCTGCGCAAGCGTCGTCGTGGCCGTCCGCTGAACGGTGTGCTGGTGACCATTCCGGTGGAAACCCTAACCAGTGGCAGCGAGCAGGACATCGACACTCTGGCTCGCCAGGTGCGTGCGCGTCTGCAAGACGTCTATCAGAAGCTGCACGTCGATGTGCCGGTGTATCTGGTGCTGAGCAAGGCTGACAAGCTGCTGGGCTTCGACGAGTTCTTCGACCAACTGACCCGCGAAGAAAGCGATCAGGTGCTGGGTACCAGTTTCCGCAAGGATCAGGTCGGCACCGACGTGGCTGTGCTGCGCAGCGAGTTCGAAGAGCTGCTGCGTCGCCTCAACAGCCAGGTGATCATGCGCATGCACTCCGAGCGCGACACCCAGCGCCGTGGCCGCATCCTCGACTTCCCGCACCAGATGGGCCAGATCGGCGAGCGCCTGTGCCTGTTCGTCGACATGGCGTTCACCGGCAACCGCTACCAGCGTGCGACGCAACTGCGTGGTTTCTACCTGACCAGCGCACCGCACCTGACCCACGAAATGGATTCGACCACCGCCGGCATCGGCGCGAGTCTGGGCATGAGCGCCGGCGTGCTGCCGACGCTGCGCAGCGGTCGTTCGCGTTTCATCCACCACTTGCTCAGCCGGGTGATTTTCCCGGAGGCTGATCTGGCCGGTCTGGACAAGCGCGAACGCAGCCGTATCCATTGGGGCCAGCGTGCGTTGTACGTCGGTGCATTGGGTGCACTGGCGCTGTTCGGCATGCTCTGGGCCGGTGGTTTCTCGGCCAACTACGAGCGTCTGGAAAACCTGCGCAATCTGGCGCAGAACTGGACCCAGCAACGCACGGCACTGTCGCCGCGCGATGACGCCATGGGCACGCTGAAAACCCTCGACACCAGCTACGCCGCGACTCAGGTGTTCCCGAAGAAGGGCGACGCTGCGTACCACGAGCGCGTTGGTCTGTATCAGGGCCAGGACGTCAATCCGGTGGTCAAGGAAGCGTACGAGCGCGAGCTTGAAAAGCAACTGCTGCCACGAGTTGCAACCATGCTCGAAGGCCAGATCCGCGCCAACATGAAGGACCGCGAAAAGCTGATCAACAGCCTGCGCGCGTACCTGATGCTGAACATGAAGGATCGTCGCGACGCGGCATGGCTCAAGGACTGGGTCGCCACCGACTGGTCGCAGCGCTACACCGGCAACACCGCGGTGCAGAACGGTTTGAACGCGCACCTTGAGCGTCTGCTGAAGCTGCCGTTTATCTACCCGCTCAACGAGCAACTGGTGACTCAGGCGCGTCAGGTTCTGCGCAGTGAATCGCTGGCAAACGTGGTTTACCGCATGCTCCGTGAGCAGGCGCGCAACCTGCCGGACTATCGCTTCAGCCAACATCTCGGCCCGCAGGGCTCGCTGTTCATCGGCACCGAATACGTGATCCCGGGCTTCTACACCCAGACCGGTTATCAGCAGTATTTCTCGGTACAGGGTTCGGCGCTGGTGACCGACATCCTGCGTGACAACTGGGTGCTGGGCGAAGGCGCGGGCATCAGCGACATGGATCTGCGTCGCCTGATGGTCGAGCTGGAGCAACTGTACTTCCGCGACTATGCCAACTACTGGAGCGAGGCCGTTGGCCAGGTGGCACTGCCGCCGATCAGCGATGCCGGTGAAGGCGCCGAGCAACTGGCGGGCCTGACCTCGGCCAACTCGCCGGTGCTGGCGCTGTTGACTGAAGTGCGCGAAAACACCCGTTTCCAGGCAGCCCCTGAGCCGGTGGATGAAGCCGGTGACGCCGCCGATGCGCTGGCGGGGCAGAAGGGCAAACTGGGCAAGGTCGGCAAACTCGCTTCCGCTGTCGCGGACAAGGCTTCGGCCATGAACGTGGCGAAGAACCTGCCGGACACCGCCAAGAAGTCCCTGCAACGTCGCTTCGAACCGCTGCACAAGCTGCTCGACGACAACAACGGCCCGGCCGCTGACCTGACTCCGGCATTCGCCGCGCTCAACGACCTGCAACTGCAACTGGCGGGCCTCGCCCGTTCCAGCACGCCGGAGCAAGCCGCGTTCGAACTGGCCAAGACCCGCATGAGCGGCCAGCGTGATGCGCTGACCAACCTGCGCAATGCGTCGGGTCGTCTGCCGCGTCCGCTGAGCGTGTGGTTCAACGTGCTGGCCGAAGACTCGTGGCGCCTGGTGCTCAACGATGCCTACCAATACCTGAACGGTCGTTATCAGAGCGAGCTGTACAGCGTGTATGGCAAGACCATCAACCAGCGTTACCCGTTCAGCGCGTCGAGCACCAGCGACGTGGCGATCAGCGATTTCCGCGAGTTCTTCCGGGCTCAAGGCACCATCGACCGCTTCTTCGACAGCTACATGCGTCCATTCGTCAGCGGTGATCCGGGCAGCTACCGGATGCGCAGCATCGACGGTCGCAGCCTGCCGGTGTCCAAAGTCTTCCTCGACCAGATGGCGGCTGCACTGAACATTCGCCAGAGCTTCTTCTCGATCAACCCGGCCGAGCCGACCGTGCAGTTCAAGCTTGAGCCGTACACCCTCGATCCGGCCGTCAGCCGTTCCGAGTTCAAGTTCGGCGACAAGACCATGGAATACCGCCACGGTCCGATCCTGCCCATGAACTTCAAGTGGCCGACCGATGCTGAAGACGGTCGCACCAGCCTGGTCATGGACAAGATGGCCGGTCGCCCGATCGGTATCGAGAAGAACTCCGGCCCGTGGTCGCTGTTCCGTCTGTTCGACCTGATGCAGACCGAATACCTGACCGGTCGTGACGTGCTGGTGCTGAAAGCCGACGTGGGTGGCCTGCGCGCCAACTACCTGCTGACCAGCCAGCGCACGCCGAACCCGTTCGACATGGGCGTGATGCGCACCTTCCGTATGCCGGTGCAGCTCTGATGCTGGTGGCCAGTCCCTGGCGCAGCGCGGCGCGAACCGACCCGGGCAAGGTGCGGTCGCGCAACGAAGATGCCTTCCTCGACACCCCGCAGCATGGGCTGTGGGTGGTCGCGGACGGCATGGGCGGTCATCAGGGTGGCGACATTGCCAGCCAGTTGATCGTCGCCAGCCTGGCTGAACTGCCGCAGCACGAGGACTTCGACGAACGCCTCAAAGCTATCCGCCAGTGTCTGCACTGGCTGAACCGGCGCCTGGGGCAAGAGTTGACCGTCACCGCCGGGCGTCACGACAGCATCATGGGCAGTACCGTCGTGGCGCTGCTGGTGGACGGCAATCGCGCGGCCTGCATCTGGGCCGGCGACAGCCGTTGCTACATGTGGCGCGGGCAGCGGTTGTATCAGCTGTCGAAGGACCATTCGCTGCAGCAACAACTGATCGACGAGCAACAGATGAGCGTCGAACAGGCAGCGGCGCACCCGGCAGCCCAGGCCTTGACCCGGGCGGTCGGCGCGGCGGAACAACTGACCCTGGATGTGCTGGAACTCGAGGTCTATCCGGGCGATGTGTTCCTGCTGTGCAGCGATGGTTTGTATCAAGGCTTGAGCAGCGATGCCCTTGGCAACGCTCTCAGCCTGGCGGCGCCGCATGTGGCGCTGGAACGTCTGTTCGACGGTGCCCTGCGGGGTGCCGCTCGCGACAATCTGACTGCCGTGGTGATCCGCCAATGACTGAAATCGAATCCTCAGTCGACGACTTGTTGATGAGCGAAGAGCAGGCCAACAACCTGACCTACTTCGCCTTCGCCAAGGAAAACAAGGCAGAGCCTTTGCTGGCGCCAACCAAGGCCAGCATCGGTGCACTGCCGGACGTACTTGCCGGCCGCTATCACCTCGAGCGTCTGCTCGGGGCCGGCGGCATGGGTGCGGTTTACCGGGCCCGGGATCTGCTGCACGAACAGTTCGGCGATCCTGATCCTTACATTGCGCTGAAAATCCTCAGCGAAGAATTTGCCGAGTCGCCGGACGCCAGCGCCTTGCTCTACAGCGAGTTCGCCCTGACCCGACGCCTGCGCCACGACAACGTGCTGCGACCGCACACGTTCGAAGTGGACACTGATTGCCAGCGTGCCTTCATCACCATGGAACTCATGCGTGGCCTGACCCTGGACAAACTGCTCTGCGAGCGGCCGCTGGGCCTGCCGTGGAAAGAACTGCGCGACATCGCGCTGCCGCTGCTCGACGCGCTGGCCTACGCCCACCGTCGCGGCGTGCTGCACGGTGACATGAAACCGAGCAACGTCATGCTCTGCGAAGACGGCGTGCGCCTGTTCGACTTCGGTCTCGGGCAAGCCGAGGAGGGCATCCTGCCCGGCCTGCCGCACCTGAGCCGCGAGCGCTTCAACGCCTGGACCCCGGGTTACGCCGCCCCCGAACTGCTTGAGGGCCAACCGCTGTCGGCCAGCGCAGACGTGTACGGCGTGGCCTGCGTGATCTATGAACTGGCGGGCGGCAAACACCCGTTTCGCCGCTTGCCCTCGACCCAGGCCCGTGACGAACACCTGGATCGCGAACTGCAAGCCCCGGCAAATCTGCCGACACACTGCTGGCCCGCGCTGCGCACCGCGCTGGCCTTTGACGCGGCAGAGCGCAACATTTCTGCCGACCAATTGCGTGACGCCTTGGGCGCCACTTCGTCCTGGCTGCAGCGTTTGCGGCTGAGGGCGTAACGGATGACATTCGAACAGGGAGCACACTATGTTCAACCCAGCTAACGAAACGCACTTCAGCCTGACGGTCGAAGACTACGTAGGCGACCTGCAAGTCCTGTCGTTCACCGGCACCGAAGGCATCAGCCAGCCGTTCCGTTTCGACCTGGAACTGGTCAGCGAAAACCCGGATCTGGACCTGGAAAAACTCCTGCACAAACAGGCATTCCTCGCCCTCGACCCGCAAGGCTCGGGCATCCACGGCCAGATCTACCGCGTCGCCCAGGGCGATGCCGGCAAGCGCCTGACCCGCTACAAAGTCTCGCTGGTGCCGCAGCTGCAATACCTGCATCACCGCACCAACCAGCGCATCTACCAGCAGATGTCGGCGCCGAAAATCATCGCGCTGATCCTCGACGAGCACGGCATCAAGGGCAACGCCTACAGCTTCCAGCTCAGCCAGCCGTGCCCGGATCGCGACTACTGCGTGCAGTACGACGAAACCGACCTGCATTTCGTCCAGCGCCTGTGCGAAGAGGAAGGGATTCACTACCACTTCCAGCACAACCCGAAAGGTCACCTGCTGGTGTTTGGTGATGACCAGACCGTGTTCCCGAATCTCGGCCAGCCGACCGCGTATGTGCAGGGCAGCGGCATGGTCGCCGAAGAGCCGGTGATCAAAGGCTTCCGGCTGCGCCTGGAAACCCGCACCAGCCGCACCACCCGCCGCGACTACGACTTCGAAAAGCCGCGCCTGCAAATGGAAGCAGCCTACAAACCGGACGGCGAAAGCACTGAACCGGATCTCGAAGACTACGACTACCCCGGCCGCTTCATCGACCGCGCGCGGGGCAAGTTCCTCAGCCAGCGCGCCCTCGAACGCCACCGCGCTGATTATCGTCAGGCCGAAGGTCGCGGCGACCAGACCAGACTGGTCAGCGGCCACTTCATGGAAATGTCCGACCACCCGCGCAGCGAGTGGAACGACCTGTGGCTGCTCACCGAAATCTTCCACGAAGGCAAACAGCCGCAAGTCCTCGAAGAGTCGGTGACCAGCGACACCACCGACAACAAGGACGACTTCCACCAGGGCTACCGCAACACCTTCCTCGCCACCCCGTGGGACGTGTTCTACCGCCCGGCCCTCGAACACCCGAAACCCCGCGTGCTCGGCAGCCAGACCGCCATGGTCACCGGCCCCAAAGGCGAAGAAATCCACTGCGACCAATACGGCCGCATCAAGGTGCAATTCCACTGGGACCGCGAAGGCCTGGCCGACGACAAGACCAGCTGCTGGCTGCGCGTCTCCAGCAGTTGGGCCGGCGACCGCTACGGCGCCATCTCCATCCCGCGCATCGGCATGGAAGTCCTCGTCACCTTCCTCGAAGGCGACCCCGACCAACCACTGGTGACCGGCTGCCTGTACCACAAGGAAAACCCGGTGCCCTACGCCCTCCCGGCGAACAAAACCCGCACCGTCTTCAAAACCCTCAGCTCCCCGGGCGGCGGTGGCTACAACGAACTGCGCATCGAAGACAAAAAAGGCGCCGAACAAATCTTCATCCACGCCCAGCGCGACTGGGACGAAAACGTTGAGCACGACCAGAAAATCCGCGTCGGGAATGAACGCCACGACACCGTGGTGAAGAACACCTACACCGAACTCAAGGCCGAAGAACACCGCACCACCATCAGCGACCGCAAGATCGAAGCACGGATGGACGACCACCTGACCATTGGTGAGAACCAGCATGTGAAGCTCGGGACGGCGCAACTGACGAGTGCCGGGAAAGAGATTCACATCAAGGCTGGGGACAAGATTGTCATTGAGGCGGGGACTGAGCTGACGATTCTCGGCGGCGGCAGTTTCATCAAGCTGGATGGCGGTGGTGTGACCGTGGTTGGGCCGGTGGTGAAGATTAATGCTGGCGGGTCGGCGGGGAGTGGCACCGGGATCGGGATTAAACCGCCGGTGTTGCCGGGGGCGGCGGATAAGGATAAGGCGGGGAGTTTGATGGATCAGGCGATTGCGAATGCGCCACAAGAATTGAAGCCTGAAGTGGATTATCCGTTTTCGCTCTGAAGTCAGCGCATGACGGATTGGAAAAATGTTTGAATACGGACACAAACTATGTTGATTAGCCCCCCCTTTGCTCCTATAGCTGCTGCAAATGAGCGAGATCAAGATTACTTAAGCCGAGCCATGATCGGTGGTGAGCCGGGAAACGGTGCTTTCCCTGTCAGTCACGATATGGGATGGCATGGTGGTATTCACCTGACAGCCCCAGAATCTGGTAATGCACACTTACCAGTCCGTTCAATTGCAGATGGAGTTGTTGCTTATTTTCGAGTGCCAGAGCCTAAAACCGATGCATTGGATCACCCTCTTAATTACCGCGGAGGCTGGACCGATAGCGGGTGTATAGTTATAAAGCACGAAACAGAAGTGGGAGAGGGAGCACAAGCAAAAGTTGTGTTTTACTCAATTTATATGCATCTGTCATCGATAGCTCTGGCTGATATTCATAAAGGTTTGCGTGTCTATAGAAAGGATGTGTTAGGGGCGGCTGGTAGCATATATGGTGCGGATAATAAAATTCATTTTGAAATAATTGCTAGTCAAGAACACGTATCGCGGTTGGTGGGACGGGCTAGCGAAAAGCTAGCTATTTTGGCAAGTGGCCGGACTGATAGTCACTGGGGAGATACGCACTTTCATCTTCCGCCGGAAGTTGTTTTTTATGCTGAGCCACCTAGCGATCTCAGAAGCGCGATAAATAGTTCTGCGATAATCCATCGTCCGACAGAAGCATATTTTGTCAGAATGAACTACGACCAAGGTCAGTGTACTGTTACTACCTATGATGAGAAAGGTCAGAAGAAAGGAGAGCGTAGAGAAGCTCAAGATTATGAGTATAAGCTATATAAAACCGCATCTACGGTTTATCCTGACTGTCCAAGTGCTGGCTATGAGCTGCTAAAGTTCGGAAAAGTACTTGGTCCCGATCAACTTCAACCAGTCGATGCCGCTCATTGGCGTCAAATTGCATATTCAGATGGAGTGGGTTGGGTCAATCTCAATGGGCCCACTGTTACATTTTACAGTGATGCGGATTTTCCTCATTGGTCAGGCTGGCGCTTGGTAGATGATGACAATAATGGAGACGGACGCTGTCAATCACGTATTGTCTTGGATCTATTAGGTGTGGTGGAAGTCCCATCAACACAAGAGGAGCGCGAAGCATGTAAATCTTTATTGTTGCTGCAAGAAAACCAGGAAAAACTGAAACGATTGATCTTTAAGTTTCCTAGTGAATGGAAGAAGAGTGATTTCAATGGTCGCTACGGTTGGTTGTTGGAAGGAACTATACCTATCGTAACGTCGGAAGGCTTTCAGAAACTAAAGCTGCATTATGAAATGTTAGCTTTTTGGGAGGATGGTGAATTTAATGATATTGATTCAGAACACTGGCACTTTCATCCAAAAGTTTTTGTGGAGACTTTTAGGAAGTGTGCTTGGTTTAGTTTGGAAGAGTTGGCATATACGCTGCCGAAATATCACTTTTACACTCAAGTAGGTAGCAACTGGGTTGCGACGACAGTAGGCAATCCTAATCTATTTCAAATATCGCACTCGGCGGCCAAGACTAGGTTGAGCTTGTATTATGTTAATTTGAACAAAGCTATGATTAAATATGGCATAACAACAGTCACTCGAAGAACGCATTTTTTGGCGCAAGTAATACTAGAGACAGGGCGCTGGAGAACCGTCACCGAAGTTGGGACAGGGAGCCCACATCCAAGCTTGCCCATGGCGCAATATTATGCAGCTTTTTATGGGCGTGGAATTATGCAGCTGACGTGGGCCGGACTATATGAGAAATACGGCATTTACAGATCTGTAAGATCTCTACCTACTGTTCCCAATGGAGGTTACGACGACCCAAGAATTACAGCCACCTCTACTCACTACTGGGAGGACCCCACTCTACGCGATTCCCATAACCAAATTATTGGGGTTGTCGGTACTCCGCATCGTTGGGCGCCGCGATATGATCCAAACTTGATTGAAAGTGACTCGTACAATGCGTGTGATAGTGGCGGTTTTTTTTGGGTGTCGACATTTATTAATCAGTCTGGCGCTATGAATATTAATAGACATTGTGATAAACCTTTTACCCCTGTAATAGTCGGTGCTGTTTCTACAGTGGTTAATGGTGGTACTAATGGCTATCATGAAAGGCAGGCTTATGCACAGTACATATATCGATTTTTAAGTGAGTCTACTGATACAAGTTCTACGGTGAACTTGAGTACCCCGAGACAGCATATTGTCGTGCAGTTTGCAATGAGTCGGCCATCATGAAGAATATCGTAATTCTATTTTCTGTATATATATTGAGCACTGTTTTTGCGTTTGGCGATGGAGGGGGAAAGGTTCCAGAGGTTGTAAACGTTCCAGAAGTCGTGCGGCTGAAAATTTTAAAAGAAAATGAAATGCAAAGCGCGGATGTGCATTTTTTACCTAGGGGTACAGTTGGTTTTAATGGCGCGTATGTAAGTGCGGTTGTGTTCGAAGATAAAATTAAAAACTGCTCGGTTTTTATATACTCTGAGGATGATCTCTACGGGGCATATGACGGGGTGCCTTGTGAATTTATAGGCACAGCCGAAATAGATTGGTCAAGAGGGGCGGTGGTGCCGGATATCTACTATAGAGTTAATGTATTTTCGCTTAGGTTAGGTGCTAACGTTAATGACCTTGTTGCATTTTATTATGACTCCGATGCAAAGAAATTTTGCGAAAGTAAGTCATTGGCTACCTGGCTGACAAATGGGAATAAGAATATCCGTCCTAATCTAAATGATGGGATTTGTGGCACCGTTCAATAGAACGCAAAAGAAAAGAAGGAAAAAGGGGACGGATTTATTGATAAAGAGGGGACGGATTTATTTGTTCTGGATGATTCGACTAATCGGACTGCTGTTTTCTATCTATAGTGGTGCTGCTTATTCTAGTTCAGTAGAGCATGGCCTGGTATGCAAGGAAGCTGATCAGAATTCCGATTCCGCTAGCTTGGCCCTTTCTTTTGAAGGGGAAATCTTTTTTCTTGATAATACTGATCGCGGATGCCGGTCAGATTATGTTGTTAGAGAAGCGTCAGGAGCAGAGAATGAAGTTGTTATATTTTCTTATCCAACAAGTGATGATATGGGCCTAAATGCTCAGGTGATGATTTTTTCTGCTCTAGCTAAGGGCGGAAAAGCCAACTATATCGGAGATATTCCTGCTAGTGCTTCGGAACTGGAGGATGGGACTTACAAAGACATTCAACAGTCTGGTGGTTCAATATACAAGAATTTTTATCGTATTGAAGACTTTAGAGATGTGATTTTGACGCGAGGCAAAGAGTTAATTATTTCTGGTGAGTATTGTGTTTATAAGGAAATAGATGCCGCTGTTTGCCAGAAAGTGCGAGGTACCTTTAAAAAGCCTTTGTGCGTTCTCAACAGTGGCGAGCGTAAAGTCTTTGCTGATATGAGTGAGTGTGCTGATATGAAAGAGAACTTTTAAGAGTTTACGAAGCCAGAACCAAGGAGTGAAAAGGGGACGGATTTATTTGGCTAAAAGGACATTGTGATGAAAATTTTGTTTCTGCTGTTCAGTGGTTTTTATTTCATTGCATTTTTTTTGCCAATTGCTCAACCAGCATCTCTGGATAGCTGTGGTGTTTTAATTCCCGAGGTTCCCGGCTTCAAGTTGAACGTGAGGGCAGAGGGTGGTGTGTGCTATGGCGAACTTGTTTCGAATGTCAATTTAAATCCAGATGTTTTGACAGAAGAAAATGTTTTCCTGATTGAGCCTGTTGAGTTTGAAAAGAGCTTAGCAGCATCTGGACGTTTTGATGGAAGTGGTAGATATATCTACAACTACGCTGCGGATGCTTCGTTTCAGCAAGGATTGGAAACGGGAACGGTAGATCTTGCTCATTCGTCAGCGTCGGGTTCCGCCGAAGTCAGAGTATTAATATCTCCCTTCATGCTCTGGAGTTCTGATGATGAAGTTGCCGCTGCCGAGAGCAAATTCTCTTTGGAAAAGAATGGCCTGTGGTTCGATTGCTTTTATGGGTTGAAAGGTGTGAAAGGTGCGACAGTCACATTTTCTGCATGTTTACCTAGGTCAAATCTAAAAAGTGATCCGAAGCTAGGTGATATTAAAGCGTCATTTGAGGCTGTGATGCCTAGCAAGATTTAGTTAGATAAAGCGCAAAGAGGGGCGAATTTATTTGTTGCGCTCGGTTTTGCGAAAATAGATTAGTCCGGTTTTTTATCTATTTTCTTCGATTCTTCGTATGGGGTCGGCCTTTCTCAAGGTGTTGTAAGGCCTGGTGAAAATTATTTTATTATGAATGTTTGATATGAAATATTTAGCTTTTTTTATAGTCGGTATTGTTCCATGTTTAACATGGGCTTCTGATAGTGAAGTCTGCAATGTTCAGAAGGATTCAGTCAGTTTTATTTCCGATTGGAAAATCGGCGAAAGCAAAATTAAAGTGTTGTCGACACAAGACGGCAAGGAGCTTCTAGTCGATCATGGAAGGGTCGTTTTTGTCGGCGATTTGAATGATGATGATATCGATGATTTCATCTTTGAAGCATCAACTGGTGTCGGCTCAAGCGGTGATCGAGTTTTTAGTTTTTTACTTCAGTGCCACGGGTATTTGAAGTTGATTGGTGCTAGCTACTTTGCAAAAGTTAAAGTTCTGGATTTTGGAGGTGAGCAGGAAAACGTTTTTAAAGATATCAAGGTTTATTCGTATAAGCGGGAGTCAAACGGCAGAATAAAATACAAAGATGGAGAGCCCTTGACTACTCCGCACATTTGGCGATTCAACTCTGAGTCTCAGAAGTACGAAGGGGAGTCGGAGTAACTGGGGTCGGCGGGTAAGTATCAAAAGAGGTGGGTTTGTCTGTTGCGCTCTTTGGTTTTTATGGCGAGATGTTTAAATAGATCTGCATCACTTGTTAGTCGATCAAGCTCAGGCGAGATGATTTACAAGCTTTTATTGATTTTCCAGGTAAACAAAGGAATGAAAGTGTTTAGATTCGGCGTTGTTTTCTTGCTGTCATTGCTGTCGTCTCTTGCCAAGGCAGAGGGAACGTTTATCGCAACGGTGCTTCAGGCAGATTTTTCCAAAGATCCAGAAATACGACTGCTCGTCAGGGTTCTCGACGTAGGAGGGGGGCCGGGTGATACCTCTATGGCTCTTCGTAAAGAGTGTCTGGAGCGGGTTAAGTCAGCCGATCGCCCCGGTCCGGACCCATGCTTTTCGATTGAAATCACCGAGAGCAAAAAACAACGGGCCATCGTTCGCCAAACGCTGCTGAATGATCCTCAGCGCTCAACCGACCCGATCTATCTGGAGATTGTTTACCAGTCTGAAGTCAGTGCGACCGATCCGACCAATCATCATAGGCGCTCTGCCTGGCTGAAGATTGAAGAGAACGGTTTCTACAATTGGAACAACGAAACCAAGCAGGCGTTGGCGGACGTTGTGTGGCCAACTGCGTCGAGTGGGACGCTTGATCTGGTTGTTACGGATACGGATGCACTGCTCAACCTCGTTTACCGGGAGCGCATGGAACGGTTGGACGAAAATGCACAGAAAGGCCTGAGAGAAACCCAAAGGGCCTGGATGAAATTTCGCGATGCGGAGTGTCTGCCTGAGCCGAAATCGTCTAAGTCGGTTTTCGGGGAATGGTCGGACTCCTGTTTGATTCGCGCGACGATAGAGCGAGCCCGTCAATTGGCTATGGCTCCGGACAAGAGCAAACAGTGAACTAAAGCATTTGATCAGCAGGTTTATGGAGTGGGTGAGTCTTGAAAGGATTGTCGCTGTTTTCAGTTTTGTGTTTTTCATGTTGTGCATTTGCAGGCAACGCACGAGGGCCGGTCGTCGATATATACAAAGCCGATGTCGCTTACGTTTCCGGAAAACTGGTCCGTTACTACCAAACGTTCGATAGTCCCTGCGTCAATATTCAGATTCTCAAGCCTGGGGGACAAGGGGCTGCAAGCGACTCGATGGAGTTCTGCGACATTGAAGGGAAGAACTTTAACAACGGCTTCTCCGACGTCTCATTGGATAAGGCCACGTTTTCCGACACCGAATTGCAGTTGACCTTCAAGCTGATGTCGCTGGTTGGAGTGAATGAAACTACCGAATTATGCAGATTCCGCGTTGATGGTGAACATCTCGCAGAACCTGAATGTACGGCGCAGTAAGGGTCGTGCATTGCATATCGGTCAGCCATGCCATCGGAGATTCAGAGTGAAAGTCGTTCCCCTGTTGTTCCTGGCGTTGACGTGGGCGTTGTCCGCAAACGCAGCGCCAGCCGGTGTCAGTACAAGCCATACAATGCCCACCGCGATGGTCGCTGCACTCACAAAGGAAGACCAAATGCCTGCCGAGAGTTTTCGCGCCATTGCAGATGGCGTGGTGAACTGGAGCGGTGGAACGATAGCTGCCGTGGTGATTGAAGATCCGAATGGTATTTGCGCGATTTACAGGTATCAAGACGGCCGGTTGGATCTGCCTTTTGACGGCGTGCCTTGTAAGTTTCTGGGGCCACCCACGCTGATGTCGGACAGAAAAACTGCTTTGCCCGATGTCGTGTTCGCCGTCGAGTTGTTTGTCCCCAACCGGGGCGGGATGGCCAAGCACAAGGTCGCGTTTTATTACGATGCCGAGAAGAACGCTTATTGCGAGAGTCAGTCGCTTGCGAGTTGGTATCTGTTGGGAAATCGGGCGCTGGCTCCTAATCTTCGGGACGGTCAGTGTGTAGCGGGATCGGAATAGGCCCGTGCCCCTGATCTCTCATAAGGAAATGAACGTGAAAAAAGCACTTCTTCTGCTGGTCAGCCTCTTCCCCCTGATGGCTTATGCGGAGGTCACCACCGAATCACTTTGCTTCGAACTTTCACAGGACAGCCCGGTGAAGTTCGAACTGCGTACCTACTACGACTCATCCAGCAAGTGGTCAGGTGGATTCGTCAAGTACGCCAAGTCCAGCGAGCCGATTTCCATTGTGCTGACCGACTCCGAAAGCGAAATCCTCGACCCGGAAGCCCCTTGGCAACACACCCGGACGTGGTCTGAAGTGGTTTACGGCAAAGTAACGGGCACCTACGAACTGATGACTCAAGGCTCGCAGATTGTCTCGATGTCGTACACGAAGAAGTCCAACGGCAAGACATACAGTTTCATGGTCAATACCTTTGTCGACTCGACACTGGAGTCCGGATGCAAGTGGGAGTAGGGCGAGCACATGCCATTCAAAACTCTGGCGCTATCACTGCTCGGCCTGCTGTGGACTGTGCCGGTGTGGGCCGAAACCACCACGTTTATTCCCACCCAAGGCGTCGAAGCAACATGGGTTCTCGAAGGTTCCACGCTGAACGTCTCTGTTAAAAGCGCAGCCCATAGCGAGTCGCAGGCAATCGATTTTCAAGCGGAAAAACCGCTGCATATGCAGATCGGCGATTTCAATTTCGACGGTATGAAGGACTTTTCTGTCTGGCAGATTGATGACGGGATGGGTACTTACTCCTACTTCAGAGTCTTCATCTACCAACCTGAGACAAACCGTTTCGAAGAGGCTAAGCCCGATTGCGGCGATGGCTTCGTCAACCTGCGCGTAGACAAAAAGCGTAAGGCGTTGCTCAGCACTTATTGGGGCATGAGCGGGCCAGAGCAATGCATTACCCGATTCACCAAACGCAAGACCTGAATGGCTCAAGGAAGAACACTGTTGAAACGATTTTTTGCGGTACCGAGTTGCGGTATGACAACACGCAGGCTGAATCAGTGGCTTTCCGTTGCATTGTTGAGCACCGGCCTGTTCACAAGCGCCTTCGCCTCTACTGAACAGCAATGCCCGGCTAACAACTTCGCTGACTTCGTCAAAGCCTTTTCATTGGACTCGGCGGTACAGAAAGCGTTTACCGCGTCGCCGATTCAGGCAACTCATGTCGTGGCTGAAGGCAACATACCCAAGGTTGTCGTGCGCAGCGTCAAGCATTTGCCCGCCGATGAATTGAGCGTGCTGGGTACGGTAAATGCTGCCGCGTTGAGCCTGTCTACCGAGATCGCATTTCCGAACAGGGTGGTCGTGCGTGATCAGCAGGGTACCTTCTTGAAGATTTTCGTCTTCAAACACAGCGACTGCTGGGTGCTGAACAGTGTTGAAGACTGGACGCTCGAAGCGGTGATGGATGACGTGGCTCGAACAGATCACCCTTCACCCGGTGAGCGCGAGTTGAAGAAAGGCGTGATGTTCGATCGGCTGGTCAACAAGGCATCAGGTGAATCCGGTGTCTCTTTGTACGCGGCAGCGCTGGACAGCTATGTGGACGGCGCCCGCAAAGGTTCGGCCCAGGCGGCAGTGGCGGCCGCGGGAATCAGTCTTTCCGGGCAGGCACCGCGATTGCCGAATGAACAGATTCTGGAGCTCATGAATCAGGCATTTCAGAGTAATCCCGACAATGGCGTGTTCCTCTCCTTGTTTTACTGCGATGAGGGTGAGTACGACGATCACAAGGCCTGCATCGATCCGCAAAAATCGATGGCGACATTGGAAAGCGCCGCGCTACGAGGCTCTAGCCACGCACTCCTGCGATTGGGTGACGTCTACGAAGCCGGCACGGTCGTCGCTGCTGATCTGCCCCGTGCAATGGCCTGTTACCGCGAGGCCAGCAAGACCGAGCTTAAGTCGGGCCCTGCTGCGGTCGAGCGCTTGTCGGCCCGAGGCGTCGTCATGGACAACTCAATTGAATGTATTGGCGCAGGTGGCACTCAGTGAATGTCGCGCGTTGGATGTTTTGTGCATTTGTGGCGATGTCAGTCTCGTCAGTCAGTTTTTCCCAAGATGCAGGTTGTGAGGCAGTAGCGGCTGGGCAACGTGACGAGTGCGCAGAAAAAGCGATGAAGGCTGCCGATCGTGTCCTTAATGACAGTTACGACGCGGTGATTGATAGAGCAGGGTTTCGGTATATTTTTCAGTACCAGTCTCGGCATGAAGAGCATAAGGCGTTTCTAGATCGACTGAAAAACTCCCAGCGGGCATGGATAAAGCTGAGGGATTCGAACTGCAGGCTTGAGGGGTTTGAGAATGAATGGGACACGACATCCTATTCTGCAGATCTGAACAGATGCGCCGCGAAGATGAGTCTGGAGAGAGCTTCATATTTGGACGGTATCCTTCCTGCACATTGATGTTGTACTGATTAATGTTTTTGCTTGGTTGGGTGGGGATATGGGAATGCGTAATAAGGCCATTCAATTGAGCGTGCCCCAATCCTGTTTCACCTGGGGGCTCGCGTTCTGCACGGCACTTCTATCACCGACAGTATTTGCTCAAGAATCCACCTGCGAGTTTCACGACGTCCAGTCAACCCTTGAGGTGGTCAGTTGCCTCAACGAGGGCGCCGTGGAAGTCTTGAAGCTGTCGCCGCGCAATCATCCAGCTTATGAGAGTGATATAGACCGCCTCTCTACGTTTATCGTGCGGGGTCATGACCTCAACGAGGTCAAGAAAACGGTGGGGATGAGTGCTTTGTCGTCGCCCTACAACTTGCTCGTCAAGTTGCCGAATGCTGAGGGAATCATGTATTTCGATCAGTTGCCCGAATCAGCCACTAAAAAACTGACGATACCAGGCTGGGTACTGATGGATGCGCGGGATGTCGTGTATGAACGACAGGGTGGCGGGGAAGGTTTTGGACTTGTATGCAGTACCCATGGAAAAGCGACCGGCTCTGAATATGTAGTCGTCACCCAATGTAATGGCTTTTACGAAGAAGATATTGCCAGGTTGAAGAGTTTATTCGGCGTGATCGACGCTCACTCCGCGCAATAGAGATCACTGAACGCGACCAAACGTTTTGTCTTCGCGCGACTGACACCCCCCATTTTCCTTTAAACTCCCCGCCCTCAAGGAATACGCTCAGGACACGGAATGCCAGCCCCCTCTTTCTCTCTTCGCTCCGCGATGGTGCTTTGGCTGTATGCCGCGGCAATCGTGCATGTGCTCGCCGGTCTCACGTTGACCTGGGCCGGTCATTCCGGATTACTCGACGGCTATTTGCACACCCTCGAACTCGCCTTCTGGGGCGCCGATGCGGTTCCCGCCGCCGGCCACGAGCAGCAGGTGTGGTGGCTCGCACTGTTCGGCGCGACGCTGCAAAGTTATTCGCTGTACATGCTCGCGTTGGTGCATCTCGGCAACCGTCTTAGAGCTCCCGCAATTTGGGGATGGTTGATGGCGGGCGTGCTGTTATGGGCGCCGCAGGACATGTGGCTTTCGGCGCAACAGCAAGTCTGGTCGCATCTGTGGCTCGACGGTTTTGCGCTGCTGGTGCTGTTGCCGCCGCTGATCTGGTTGTTGCGTCATGATCGTCGGAAGTCTCCGCCAGAAAGGGCCGTGAGCAAATCCAACCCGTTTGCCGGCGGCGCCTACAAGCGGGTACTGATCACCGGTGGCACCGGGTTTATCGGTGAAGCCGTGGTCAATCAGTTACTCGACGCCGGCCACACGGTCAGCGTGTTGGCGCGGGATCCGTTGAGAGCGGCGAACCTGTTTGACGGTCGCGTTCGCTGTGTGCGTTTGCTGAGCGAACTCGGCTGCGACGAACCCTTCGACGTGGTGATCAATCTGGCCGGCGCACCAGTCGCCGGGCCGCGCTGGAGCCCCGAGCGGCAGGCGCAACTGATCGCCAGTCGGGTCAACACCACTGAAGCGTTGATGACCTGGCTGAAAAACGCCAGGCACAAACCCGCGCTTTGGATTCAGGCCTCGGCCATCGGTTTTTACGGTGTGCGTGATGCCAGCGAAAGCCTCGATGAACAGGCCAGTAAGGGCGTCGGTTTCATGGCCGAGCTCTGTGCGCGTTGGGAGGCTTCGGCGCAACCCGCGACGCAGTTTGGCGTGCGTCAGGTTGTGCTGCGCCTCGGCGTGGTGTTTGGTCCGGGCGGTGCGCTGCTGCCATTGCTGATTCCGTTTCGCCTGGGTTTCGGCGGGCGCATGGGCGATGGTCAGCAGATCATGAGCTGGGTGCACCGCGACGATGTAATTCAGGTAATCGCTCGATCCTTCCACGATGAAAATTTGCGCGGCACCTACAACATGGTCGCGCCTGAAACGGTCAGTCAGGCAGCGTTCGCCGAGAACGTCGGCAAGGTCCTCAAGCGCCCGGTGTGGTTCCACATTCCAGCCGCGCCAGTGCGTGTGTTGGCCGGGGAAATGGCTCAGCTGTTCTTCGACGGTCAGCGTGTGGTGCCGCAGCGTTTGAGCGAGGCGGGCTACACGTTCCGCTATCCGACCCTCGACGCCGCGCTGCGCGATCTGGCCTGAGGATCGCCCATGAGCAAGCCTCTGATGTACCTGCTGGCCGGCAACGGCAGCGCCGCCGATTGGTGGGATGACGCGCTGCCGCATTTTCAGCGTTACACCGTGGTGCCGCTGGAGCTGCCGGGCTTCGGCGCCAACCCGCAGCCACCCTGCGAGGATCTGGCGGATTACGCCCAGACCTTGTTGGCGATGACGCAAAAGGGCAGTGCGATCATGGCCGTCGGGGTCAACGCTTTGCTGGTGCTGCATGCGCTGCAACGTCGGCCCGGGCACTTTTCTCGCAGTGTATTGCTGGCGCCGGTGGGCGCCTTTTTGTGGCAGCGCCGATTGCCGGCGCTGATGTCACCGCTGCCAATCCGCAAGTCCATTCATTGGCTGCTGTCGAACAGACCCACGCTGTTCGCGCGCAAGTTTTCCAACCAGACTTGGACGCCCGCGCAGTACCAGCGCATGGGCGCCGGTTATGCGCGCTGCCGTGCGTTTGTGCCGCACTGGGATCTGATCCGTGCCGACACCGCGCTGCCCTTGCTGGAGTGGATCACCGACCCGGTCGAACTGGTCTGGGGCGATCAGGACAAGGTGCTTGGCATCGAACAAGCGGCGGCATGGTCGGCGATTCTTGCGCGCGCGGATCTGACCATCAGCCTGAAACCCGGTTGGGGTCATTACCCGTGGATCGACGCGCCCGCGCAGTTTGCGCAGTGGCTGGAGTCGGGCGAGCGCGGCTTCGTCGCGCACACCAAGGGCGGGCGTTTGCGTCTGGCGGAACTGGCCCGGCAACCGGTGCCGACGGCGCTGACTCTCAACGATTGCAACGATCCGCGACTACCGACCTTTCTCGCCAGCCAACCACAGGCGAGCTGGGCGGTGCGTTCCTCCAGTTATGGCGAAGATCAGGCCGACTCGGCGAATGCCGGTTTGAGCACGACCTATCTGCGCGAGCCGGCCGCCAACGTGCCAGCGCGTATTGCCGCGCTGACTGCCGAAGGTGTCGAGGAAGTGGTGGTGCAGCGCTTCATCACGCCGCAGGTGTCGGGCATCGCGTTTGTGCGTCATCTGTCGGTGGAACTCGAATGGGTTGAAGGTCATCTTGAGTCCCTTGCCGACGGCCAGATCAGCCCGGAACGAGCGACGCTTTCGCGGCTCGGCGATGCCTGGCGCAGCGGCACGTTCACGGCCACCCATGGGTTGGCCGAAGACGTGCTGTGGCGCTTTCTCCAGGATGTCTTGCGGGTGTTTCACTATGTGCCGGGCGATGTCGAATGGGCCTGGGACGGTACGCAACTGTGGCTGCTGCAATACCGGCCGATCAGCGACTACGGCTGGCGCCGGCACCTGACTGCCGCCAACATCGCCGAGATCCTGCCGCCGCAACCCAGCGTGCTGGTGGAGTACGCCCAGCGCCGGGCCGCCGCGAGCATTCCGGCGATCATGGCCCGTTGGGATGCGCGGGTGTTGCAGGACAACGAACCGTTCACGGCGGTATTTGGCGGCGCGTCCTACATCAACAACGACCTGTTTCTCGCACGATTGGCCGACTGGGGCATCAGCGCCAGCAACTATGCCGGTGAAGTCGGCGGCGCGACTCCACATCTGCCGTGGCGACCGCTGCGGATGATGCGTTCGCTGCCGTTGTTTTTGCGCATGCAGCGTATCGCTCGCGGGCATTTGCTGAGCCTTGAACACGGCTTGCAGCGCTTCGACAAAGAGCTGACCGACCTCGTCGCCCAGGGTGCTGACGGTCAGCAACTGGCCGACTGGTTCACCCGGTTTTATGTGTTCGTGGTACAGGGCAATCTGTGCATCGCCACGGCGCTGGCCAGCAGCGGCGGGGACTGGCTGGGCCGACCACCCACCGCTTACGACAACCTGGAAAACAGCCCCCATCGACTGCCATGGGAGACCGATCCCGCCACACCTCGACCCGCGTCGAACGCGCTGCCCTTACAGGCCTTCCCGCAATGGTCAGGGCTGATTCACCTCGCTCACTCGACCGGCCTGCCGGGCCTGCGTGGTTACTACCTGCAAGTGCGCGAGTGGTATCGCGACAACCTGATGCGCATCTTCTTCCGCCTGCATCACGCCATGCCGCTGGCGGATCGCGATCACTGGTTTGCGCCGCACCCGGACATCCGCACGCGCGACGGCAGCTTCTGGCAGGACGGCCGCGAAGGTGCCGAACAGGCCACCGGGTTCATGATTTACCCGGGGCAGGTGAGGGGCATTCTTGGCGCCGACATCTTGCTGGAAGACACCCTCGATCCGGGGCGTCATGCGCACTATCAGGCCGCGCGGGCGGTGATTGCGCGAATGGGCGGGCGGTTGTCGCATGGTTCGACGTTGTTGCGGGAACTGCGCAAGCCTTCGGCGGTGATGCCGCAGGTGGATCTGGCGTGGATCGGGTGCGAAGTGTTGTATCGGGATGGTGAGCTGGAATTGATGAATTCGAAGGATGTGAAGTGAAGCGACTGTCGTTGATGTGTATGGCCTGGTTGCCGATGGCGAGCATGGCGATGGATGTGTGCAATTCCGAGTCTGATACCAAGCACTTTCTCTCTCAGTGGTCAGAGAGTCGAGATAACAAGCCTGACGACATACTTTCCGGCCTCCACAAGGACCAATTTTCTGTGGAGTACGGCAAGGTTGTGTACCGCGGTGATCTCAATGACGACGGTCAGGAAGACTTCATTTTCACCTCCTACTCAAGTCGCGGATCAGCGGGTGACTCAACCTTCGCCTTCCTGATCCAGTGCCATGGTTACTTGAAGCATGTCGGTGGAGATTATTTCGCCAGAGTGAAGGTCTTGGATGGTCCGCCCAAGAACGGCGGAGACTTCAAAGACATCGCAATCTATTCCTACGTCAGGGATAAGCGCGACCAGATCAGTTACATGGGAAAAGACGCGTTAACTCGGCGTCATCTATGGCAATTCAACCCGCAGACACAGCGTTATGAAGGTCAGTCCGAGTAAGCCAACGGTTTCCCACTGCAGTTATGGAGTTAGTACTTGAAAGGATTTTCGATTGTTCTCGGCAGCTTGCTATCAGCTGCCTCTTCCATGGCATTCGCCGCCGATCCCGACTTCAAGGATTACGCCGTCACCCCCGTTTTCAGCGGCCCCAACCATGAACCGGTGCAGCAGGAACAAAGCAACCCGGTCATGGACGGCACCCGGGCGAAGGCCCTGCAAGGCAAGGTCAACTTCGCCGGCCATTACATCCTGTACAGGTTCGGCTGTGGCGGCGGCGCCATTTGTGGCGAAGTGCTGGACGCCCAGACCGGTGATGTCGTTGGCGGTCTTCCGAATGCCTATGACGGCAGCACTTTCGACACGACGTATTTGCCCGATAGTCGCTTGATCATCATTTCCGGCGTCACGCTCGATGGTGAAGAAGACACCCAGGGAAAACGCCTGGAAAACCGTAACCGGGATCGGTACTACGAATTCGTAAACAATGAGTTCCGGCTGCTTGGCATGACCAACGTGGAATCGCCGTCAATTGATGAGGAATGAGTGGATGAACCGACTACTCGCGGGCAGCCTTTCGCTGTTGCTCTCGTTTCCAGCTTTCGCTGCTCCCAAGGACGCCTACACCCAGCGCGATGTCATGCAATGTGGCGGCGTTGAAGTGGTGATGGTGTCGTCCTGCCGATCCGTGACGGTGGATGACGCGGAAACCCACCTCATCCCGGTTTGCTCCGACCAGACGATCAACATCGGCGGCAAAGTCTTGCGCCGCAACATCGACAAGGTTTCACAGCTCACGTCTGACGGTAAGAAAGCGAAGATGCTGAGTAACGTTGTCGTGGCGATGGATTGTGTGAAAGGAACCAAGGGCAGTCTTGTTTCGATAGGTGGCTACGGCGGTTGCGGTGCCTGTCCTGAATGGCACGGGTATTACTCGACAGTGGGGCGATTGGAGCAATACAGCTTCGATAATAATCAGCGCTCATTTGGTTCGAAGGGGTCCTGGGAAGAACTGATCAAGGCTTATGGCGTGACCAAGAGGCAGCTGCAGTCGGAAAGTCCCTCGGTTAAAAGGATCGACTATGGGCAGCCTTAAGCGGGTATTGATGATCGGCAGTCTGTGCAGCGCTATGAGCGCCTTTGCCGAGGACCCGCCGATAGTCGGTGTCGACGGGCACACGGTGTCGTTTCGGGCTACAGAATGGACGATGCCCGGTGTGGATTCGGCGACCGCATGGTTCACCGCCAATGGCAAAACCTTCCCGCTCTTTGGCGCCGATATTGGCGCCGATGGGCACTCCAATATGCTCAGTCCTGACAAGAAAACCTTGCTGCTCGACCCAGTGATATTCGGCATGTTGTCGGACGAAAATGGTGAAGAAAAGTTGGTGTCGCAACAGCATTGCACGGTTATCTCAATGGAGACTGGTTGCGTGTTGGCTGATCGTTCGGCCACTTTTTGTGTCGGGCAGTGGAAGGGCAATCAATGGGTTACCGAAGACGGCGATGTGCTCACTCCCGCCCTGGAGACGAGGTCTCCAAAGGACTTGCTGAAACATGTCACAAGTAACGAACTGGCGCAGTCTCGCGCAGAGTCCATCGAATGGGGCCTGGTCTATTTAAGTCCGGAGTCCTACATGGCGTGTCATGCCCCGGCGCAAAATGTTCAGGCCTATAACGACTTGGGCTTTTACCTGGCCGAGGGCGGCAAAGATGAGCTGGCGCTGAAGTTCTATCGCGGCGTTGAGGCCGTCGGCAAACGCACAGTGCTGATGTTGAACATCGCCGATTCACTCTGGCGCCTTGATCGCAAAGACGAAGCGCAGCGCTATTACAACCAGTACCGCGACGCGATGAGTGCGGACGGCAAGGCGCAGAAAATACCTCAACGCGTAGTTGAGCGATCCGTCATTCAGGGAATGAAACATTGAACATGTTTGTGCGCTTTATCGCGTTGTCCTTAGGCCTGCTGTCCGCTTCAATCGCGCTCGCTGAGGACAACTGCAAAGTCATTACGGTGAGCTGGCAATACGACGAGTGCGTGGAAGCTGAGCGGAAAGATGCCGACGCGAAACTCAATTCCAGCTACAAGAAATTGTTGGCTCGGTTCGAGTCTGGGTGGGAGTCTGAGCCTGAGGAGGGGAAGGCTTTCATGGTCATCGCCAGAGACTCGCAACGGGCCTGGATCAAGTTGCGCGACGCCACGTGCCCCCTTGAAACCACGGCTGCACAATTCGGGTCGGCGGCGCATACCATGGTTATCAACAAATGCGTCACCAGAATGAGTCTGGAGCGTGCCGTCTATCTTGACGCTATCGCACCTGATGGCCCGAGTGAGGTGGTCAATGTCGTTAACGTTTCGAAAGCTGCTTCTCAGCGTTTCGGCGATGTTGTGGTTCGCTATATCACTACGTTTGGCAACCCATGCCTGAACGTTCAAATTGTTGCACCGGATGGTAACTGGAAGGTGCTTTCCTCTACGCGGTTTTGCAGCTTTGACGGCAAACCGTTTTGGTCGGGTTATTCCTCTGCGGGGTTTGAGGATCATGTGTTCGCAGAAGATGGTTTGCATGTGACGCTTAGCCTGACAGAGCTTCGTTCTACTGGCGCCAAGCGCCTCGCCTGTGTGATTCCGATTCAGAACGAGCAGATCAAAGAGCTGAAATGCGGCGCACCTAAGTCCGGTTCCTAGTCGGCCAGGTTCTCCCGCGGCGTATCTGGACATCATCTGAATGAATCAAGGATCGAAGAAAGTGAAACGCGTTTTGCAGAGTGTTCTCTGCGTACTTACTTGTTATGTCATCGTCCCGGGTTCTCCCGCACTCGCTGCGCCCCAAGTCCTCAAGGAAATCCCGGCGAGCCTGCTGGGTGATGGGTCACGGCAAAACGTGTTCGTTCTGGCGGGAGATGCGGACGAGGCATCCAACCGGTTGTTGATCGCGCCGGTGCAAGCACGCAATGAGGACGTATTGCTCGATACGTCCAAGGCGTTGCCTCTGACGAAGAGTCAGTACTCGTCTGTTCTTCTGGATAGTTTCAGCGTTCGGGTTTTCAAAGGTCGGCCCGGTGTCATGACGGTTGTGAGTCCACTAGAGGAAGAGGCTCTGGTCAAGCAGCGGTTCGTTGACGCGGGGGACTACATTACGCTGGTGACCAATGAAGAAGACAATCCGGTTTATAACTTCAATCTTTTGTTCACCTTCAATAACGGCTCAAAGCAGTTTGAGCTGAAGAAAGTGCTGCTAGTGGTCAATAACAACTCCTGCGATCGTTCGCTTGTGAGCGTAGCGGAGTTTCCGATTGAGACGCTGGGCCCAACCACTCTGGCTTCATTCAACGGCCTTGAAGCGCTTAAAAAGTTGCGGGCTGCAAGCGTTGGCGGCTCGCAGGGCGGTTATAAAAAACTGATGACGGTCGATTCTGCTGATCTGTTGGATATGGCGCTGGCAGCCTACCGAAAGGGTGATGACCTCTCCTTCAAGGATACGATGAGCTACGCGTTGATGGACGGTGGCTCGCATGACACGTGCCCGCCCGACAGCTACATCGTCGAAAAGTACTACTACCCGCAGCGTCCCGGTTGGTCCAACGACTTCGGTTTTCTACTCGGCGAAGCGGGGCATTACGCCGAGTCGATTGAGTTGCTGAATGCAGTGATTGCCAACAACCCGGGCCGGACAGTTGCCTATCTGAATCTCGCTGATAGCTATTGGGGTGCGAACGATAAAGAGCGGGCATCGGCGGCGTACAAGCAATACGCGTCGCGTATGTTGGACGCGGGAAAGGCTTCGAAAATTCCTGCTCGGGTAGCTGAGCGCAGTGCCGGAGTGTCCGGATCATGATCAAACTCAAGGCGTTTTTTGGGCTGGTCGCGGGTGCTTCTTTGACTGCTTTGCTGGTTCCTGCGCATGCCAAGGAAACCTGCAATCCCGACAGCTTTTCCAATCCCGATATGATTATTTGCGGTCAGCAAACTTTCGAGAAAGTCGATGCGTTGTTGAATGAGCAATACAAGAAAGCGTTGGTCAGTTTGGCGCCTGCCGACAAGAAACAACTGACTGATGTGCAAAAGAAGTGGGTGCGCTTCAAAGAGGCGTATTGCGAGGATATCTATCAGTCGGCTTTGCCCGGTGCAGAGGCGCCCATCGAAAAGCTTGGGTGCCTGGTGCAAACGACCAATGCCCGGTTGGGGGAATTGGTTGCTCTACAGACTGGCATGATGATTGATGGCTTCTACAAAGCGGCATCCGCAATGGCCGGGGCCGGTGAGAACCGGGAGAAGGAAATGGTGGCCTCAATGGAGCGATTGGGAGGGGCGGAGCTCGATGATCCGCTATTTAAGCAATACGCTAGTGGGCACTGTGAAATGAGCGAACGTGTGCTCCGGGAAGATTTAGTCTATTGCACGGCGCGAATGCGCTTTCAGTTGCCTCTGAACCGTTAAGGATTGATCGGTTTGAAATCATTGTCTGTGTTTCTTCCTGCGTTTTTACTTCTCTGTCCACTGATGGCCCACAGTGAGATCAAAGCGGAGGTTTATTGCTTTCGCTCGAAAGAGGGCAAAAGCATCAATTTCGAATTCAGAACCTACTACGACTCCGTTTTGAAATGGAGCGGAGCGGGGGTCAGGTACAGCACCTCGAAGAAAGCTATTGATCTGGTTCACCGCAGTACTGAACAAGAAGAGTTGTTGTATGGGCGTCCGTATCAGTACACGACGACTTGGGTTGAAGTGGCTGACGGTGCGCTGACAGGTGAGTATCAAATGGTCACTCAGGGCGGCCGGGTGGATGGGATGACTTACACAAACTACAAATCTGGAAAAAAGTATTCGTTTGACCACGCTTTCAACATGGAGCCGTCACCAAAAGCGGGCTGTCAGTGGTGAGTCGTAATCACTGAAGAAGGGGACTCAACGTCCCCTTTTTTCCGCCCGTCATTCAGCTACGGCTTGGCTTGGTAATCTCGAAACTCAATGTGATCGAGCGTGCCTTCCACCATCAAGCGCACGCCATCCGCCATTCTGCTCAGGCCCAATGCCATCGAGCGGCGGGGGCCGTCGAGGTCGTCGGCCAGGTTGGCGGCGAAGGCGCTGATGGACAGGAGGTCTTCGGAGGCGTTGGCCATGAGGGCTTCGGCGTCGGCGTTGGGGCAGAGGGCGAACAGGCCGCCGAGGCGTTTGGGGCGTGGGGCTCTGGGTTTGAAGTGGTGGTCGAGGGCGCGTTCGGCGGCTTCGTGGAGTTTCTTTGAATCGGGGGATTCGTAGGGGGAGGTTTCTGGCGTTTCGGGTGGATTGGGTGTTGGTTTGATCATGGATGTCATCCCTGGAGTTAAGACGCTGACACCGTTTCGCTTTGCACTTCGAAATAGGTGGCAGCTGTGCGTTGGTGTGCAAGACCGGTCCAGGTGCCCGGCAGACCCGAAGGTCTCCGACGCACAGCCGCCATAACGATCCGCGAGCATAGGAAAAGGCTCGGCGAAATGCCATTGCGATTGTGCACCTGAACCGGACTTGCACGTCCGAGTCACCGATTTTGCGGCGACACATAGAGGCTATCGACGATGTTCCAGCCTGCCTAGTTCATGGACAGCACCGCAGTTTGAAGGACATTTCCCAAGGATTTGCGGGGTAGAGGAACAAGAAACCACTGCTATCGGCAGCTCCTACAGGAATGTGTTTCTTCAGGTGTAGGACGGGGGTGGTGTGACGCGGAGCGTCACGGGATGCATTCCCACGCGGAGCGTGGGAGCGATCAGGTTCAAGAATTGGGAAGCGTGACTTGGCAGTCATCATGCGAGAAAAGACCTACATCGTCTTCTATCAGTCTTGGATAGTGGCGAATTCGTCCGAATCCCTTACACTCCCCCAGCCGTTCATTTTCCTTTTGAGGCTGTGCGCATGAAATTTCGTTTTCTTCTGTGGATGCTGGGTCTGTTGATGGGTAAGGCCAGTCGGACAAATCCTGCGTTCCAGCAGCAGTTGGGTGACAAGGATCTGGTGTTTCAGCTACAGACTCTGGACGGGAAAGTGGCGCGGCATTTCGTGGTGAAGGATCAACGCATTACCAGCAAGTCCGGGGTGGTGGCGGAGCCGGCGTTTGCGATTGCCTTTAAAGACGCGGCGTTCGGGTTTGCCACGATGCAGGCGAAGAACAAGCAGTTGGCGTTCATGCAGGGGATTCAGGACAAGTCGATCCAGCTCAAGGGCAACCCGGCGCTGGTGATGTGGTTTCAGGGGTTGATGAAGTATTTGAAGCCGCGGAAGGCCAAGCCGAAGGCTGCTTGAGTCTGAGGTGAGGCGGTGACGCGGAGCGTCACGGGCTGCATTCCCACGCAGACGGTTCGACGCCTCGACGTGGGAACGATCAAACGATCAACAAAAAAGGCCCCACACTCGTTTGAGTATGGGGCCTTTTTTATAGGCGCAAATCAGGCCTGGCTAAACTGCGAAGCCAGTTCACGCAACAACACTTCAGCCTCAAGCACTTTGCTGACGACGTCATTGGCCTTGTCGCGAGTCAGGCCAACGCGCTCCAGCAGCGCATCCGGAATGTCTTCATCCGGCCCGGAGCCAATCCCGCGACCGCGCAGCAGGCGCACGGCCAGGCAGACGAGGTTCGGGTATTCGGCGTAGGCGCCGTCGTAGTTCGGGTCGTGCTGGAAGCGCAGGGCGGTGGCCAGTTCGTCCGGCATGTCCCAGTAGCGCATCAGCCAGGAGCCGATCTGTTCGCGGCTGATGCCCAGCAGGTGTTGCTCGACATAGCTGTGGCACAGGTGCGGGTTGACCTCCAGGTGGCGGCAGATCAGCGAGAAGTGCGGCGGGAACACGTGGGCCAGCAGCAGGTAGCCGAAGTTGTGCAGCAGGCCGGCGAGGTAGGTCAGGCCGGCTTCCGGGCGCTGGGCGCGCGGCATGGCGCGGGTCAGGCCTTCGATGACGGCGGCGGTGTAGATCGACTGCTGCCAGTACGGCGTGGTGTGTTGCGGGTGATCCTTGGGCAGGCTCAGGGTCTTGCCGAGGGCCAGGCCCAGCGCCAGGTTGATCACCAGATCGAAGCCCAGCACGCGGACGATCGCGTCTTCCACCGAACGGATCTTGCCCGGCGAAGCGTAGTACGGCGACGCCGCCCAGCTCACCACTTGCGCCGCCAGCGCCGGGTCGGTTTCGACCACGCCGGTGATGTCGTCGATGGTGGCGTTCGGGTCGACGCGCAGCTTGATGATTTTTTGTGCGGTTTCGGCCAGCGGCGGAATCTCGATGGTCGCTTCCAGACGTTGCTGGATGCGCCGCGCGGTGAACGCCTGCACGGCCTGGGTGATTTCCTCGCGGTCATCGTCCGGGCGGTCGAGGTTCGGGCGGATGCTGCTCAGGGCTTCGCCGAAGTTGGCGGCGCTGGCCTTGGTCAGCATGGTCTTGAAGTCTTCGCTGGCGATTTCCAGCAGCAGGCCCGGCTCGCCGGAGTTGATCAGCAACTTGGGCTCGCGCAGCAGGCTTTCTTCGTAGAGACACGGCGAGCTGGTCAGCGCCGGCAGGCCCGGCAGCAGGCTCAGGCTGTGTTTGCCGAGCATCTTTTCCAGGCGCTCGGTGGACACGGCGGTCAGGCGACGGCCCGTCAGCTCGGCGAGGCGGTTGAGATCCAGCAACTGGCTCTGTGGAAACAGCACCATCAGCGCACCGACTGCGTCGTCCAGCAACACGGCCTGCACTTTGCGCGAGGCGTTGAGGCCGTGGTGGTCGAGCACTTCTTCGTAGGCGACGCCCAGCTTGTTGAGCAGCAGCCGAATAACAGACGGAGCGTGCGGGGATTCGGGGGCGAGAGCAGCTTCGGTCATGGTCTGTATCCGTTTTTGAAACAATTGCTGGAGTATAACCAGCTTGGTTGGAACGAGCTTTGAGAAACTGCGACGGTGCTCACACTTGGCCGTATTGCTGCCCGTGTCGCAGCCATCGGTCGAGCAGCGGGCTGACGTGGGTGGGCCAGCGTTCGAGCAATGCCTGGGCGGCATCGCGCACGGCGGGCAGCAGATCGGCGTCGCGCATCAGGTCGGCGACCTTGAATTGCAGCAGACCGGTCTGGCGGGTGCCGAGCATTTCGCCGGGGCCGCGCAGTTCGAGGTCTTTTTCGGCGATGACGAAACCGTCGTTGGTCTCGCGCATGATGCCCAGGCGCTGGCGGCCGATCTGTGACAGCGGCGGATGGTAGAGCAGCACGCAATGGCTGACTGCGCTGCCCCGGCCGACGCGGCCGCGCAACTGGTGCAGTTGCGCGAGGCCCAGACGCTCGGGGTTTTCGATGATCATCAGGCTGGCGTTGGGTACGTCGACGCCGACTTCGATCACGGTGGTGGCGACCAGCAGTTGCAGGTTGCCGGCCTTGAATTCGGCCATGACGGCGGCTTTCTCGGCGGGTTTCATGCGGCCGTGGATCAGCCCGACCTTCAGCTCGCCAAGGGCGGCGGTGAGGTCTTCGAAGGTGGTTTCGGCGGCCTGGCAGGTCAGCTCTTCGGACTCTTCGATCAGCGTGCACACCCAATAGGCCTGACGGCCCTCGGCGCAGGCGCTGCGCACCCGTTCGATGACTTCGACGCGGCGGGTATCGGTGACCAGCACGGTGTTGACCGGGGTTCGGCCGGGCGGCAGTTCGTCGAGGATCGAGGTGTCGAGGTCGGCGTAGGCGCTCATCGCCAGCGTCCGGGGAATCGGCGTGGCGGTCATGATCAATTGATGCGGGCACATGCGCCCGCCGACGCCTTTCTGCCGCAGCGCCAGACGTTGTTGCACGCCGAAGCGGTGTTGTTCGTCGATGATCACCAGCGCGAGGTTCTTGAACTGCACTTCGTCCTGAAACAGCGCGTGAGTGCCGACCACCATCGGTGTGCCACTGGCGATCTGTTCCAGCGCGGCGACGCGGTTCTTGCCCTTGAGCTTGCCGGCCAGCCACGCCACCTCGATGCCGAGCGGTTCGAGCCAGCGCTTGAAGGTGATGAAGTGCTGCTCGGCGAGGATCTCGGTCGGCGCCATCAGTGCGACCTGATAACCCGCCTCCAGCGCTTGCAGCGCGGCGAGGGCGGCGACCACGGTTTTACCCGCGCCGACGTCGCCCTGAATCAACCGCAGCATCGGTTCGTGCTGACTGAGGTCGTAGGCGATTTCGTTGCCGACTCGTTGCTGAGCGCCGGTCGGGTTGAAGCCGAGGTTGGCCAGGTATTTCGGAGGCAGCTTCGTGGCTTTAGGCATCGACGGTGCGCGCAGGGAGCGCATGCTTTCGCGCAGGCGCTGCTGGGACAGTTGATGGGTCAGCAGCTCTTCGAAGGCCAGGCGATGCTGGGCCCAGTGATGGCCGAGGGCGAGTTCATCGACGTCGGCATCGGCGGGTGGGTTGTGCAGGTAGCGGATCGCATCGGCCAGTGGCGCCAGTTGATAGTCGCGGGCCAGTTCGGTCGGCAGCCAGTCGGGCAGGGTGGCCGGCTTGAGCAGGGTCAGCGTCTGCATGCACAACTGGCGCAGACGGGCCTGGGTCAGGCCTTCGGTCAGCGGGTAGACCGGGGTCAGGGTCTCATCCACCGGCGGCGGTTCGTCGCCGTTGATGGCGCGGTATTCCGGGTGGTAGATCTCCAGCCCCGAGGCGCCGGGCCGGGCTTCGCCGTAGCAGCGAATCCGCGTGCCGCGCTTGAGGCCTTCTTTCTGCGCGTTGCTGAAGTGGTAGAAGCGCAGGCTCAAGCCGCCGGTGCCGTCCTGCAAGCGCACGACGAGGCTGCGGCGCCGGCCCATGACCACGTCGGCGCCGCTGACGGTACCTTCGACCACGGCGTCCTGCCCCGGCCGCAATGCGCCGATCGGTACCACGCGGGTGCGATCCTGATAACGCAGCGGCAGGTGGAACAGTACGTCCTGAAGGTTTTCCAGGCCGACCTTGGCCAGTTTCTCGGCCATGGCCTCACCGACACCCTTGAGTGCGGTGACCGACACCTGCGACAGCTCAGACATGACGCTGGCTTAACCGGCCGTGACCGGCGCGGCGGGTTTGGCGACCGAGCACAGGCGAATGGAGTCGGCGAGGATCTCGATGGCTTTCGGCCTTGGGAAGCTTGCGCGCCAGGCGATGGCCACGGTGCGGAACGGCACTGGTGCCGACAGTGGACGCACTTCGATCACGCCCGGAGCGTAGTGATGGCTGTCTACCGCCGACAGCGGCAGGATCGAGATGCCCAGGCCGGACGCGACCATGTGGCGAATGGTTTCCAGCGAGCTGGATTCGACCGTGGTGTGCTTGGCGCCGTCGTTGCCCTTGGTCAGGGTCGGGCAGGCTTCCAGCACTTGATCGCGGAAGCAGTGGCCTTCGCCGAGCAGCAGCAGGCTCTTGTCGTTGAGCAGCGCGGCGTCGATGGATTCTTTCTGGGTCCACGGGTGCTGGGCCGGCATCAGGACGTAGAACGGCTCGTCGTAGAGTTGCAGGGTCAGCACGTCGGCTTCGTTGAACGGCAGGGCGATGATGATCGCGTCCAGTTCGCCGTTGCGCAGTTTGTCGCGCAGCACGTGGGTGAAGTTTTCTTCGATGTACAACGGCATCTGCGGGGCGACCCGGTGCAGTTGTGGAATCAGGTGCGGGAACAGGTACGGGCCGACGGTGTAGATCGCACCGACTTTCAGCGGGGCGGTCAGCTGGTTCTTGCCGGCCTGGGCCAGTTCGCGGATGCCCTGGGCCTGTTCTAGCACTTTCTGCGCCTGGGCGACGATGCCTTCGCCGACCGGGGTCAGGCGCACGGCGCTTTTGCTGCGCTCGAAAATCAGCACACCGAGTTCGTCTTCAAGCTTTTTCACGCCCACCGACAGGGTCGGCTGGCTGACGTGGCAACGCTCGGCCGCGTGGCCGAAATGCTGCTCTTGGGCGAGGGTAACGATGTAGCGTAATTCTGTGAGGGTCATAGCAAGCGTCCATGAAGATGCGGGCCAAGCATACCGGCTGCAATCGATAGACGCACGTTATCAGACTGAGTGATGAATGCGACACCGGGCAATGCCGGTTTGCCGTTTGCAGATATGAGAAAGGCACCTTTCGGTGCCTTTCTGGCGGGATCGAGCCGTGTTCTGCCAGTGCAGATCAGCGGCGGCGTTCCAGCGAGTAAACAAACGGCGCAACAATTTCGATTGAGCCATTGGTCAACATGTCGGCCGGTGGCTTGGGCAGCGGTTGAGCGCGGCGGATCATGTCCAGGGTGGCCCGGTCCAGATCGGCGTTGCCGGAGCGGCCCACCAGTTCGAACGACAGCACGTTGCCTTCGGCATCGACCACGAAACGCAGCCGGTTCAAGCCTTCCTTGCCCCGTGCCTGTGCGCTTTGCGGGTACTTCTTGTACTTCTGCAAATGCGCGAGCAGGGTGCCCTGCCAACTGGCCTTGGCCGCCAGTTGTGCTGGCGACGGGCCCGGTGCCGGCTGGGCGGATTTCTCCGTCGGCGCCTGGGTCTGCTGAGTTTCTGCCGGTTTTTCCTCGGAAGGTTTTTCCTTCACAGGCTCCGGTTTCTTCTCAACCGGCTTTGGCGGTTGCGGCTTCGGCTTGGGTTTCACTGGCTTGGGCACGGCAATTTCTGCCTTGGGGGCTTCGGCTAGCTTGGGGATCGGCAGTTCTTCGACCGGAGCCGGTGGCTGCGGTGGCGTGACGACTTTCGGCGGTGCAGGCGGTGGCGGGGCCGGAACCGGTGCCAGCTCGACCATCATTGCCTGGGGCGGCAATTCGATGGGCGGGCGGGCGGTCCAGTTCAGCGCCAGCGCGATGGCCAGCGCATGAACGCCCAGCACCACGGCCAGGCTACCGCTGTAACGCGTCAGCTTATGGCGCGTCGTGATCATTTCTTGACTGCGCTCTCGAGTCCGACCAGACCGACCTTCAGGTAACCGGCGGCGCGCAGGTTGTCCATCACGCTCATCAGGTCGCCGTAGTCCACGCCTTTGTCGGCCTGGAAGAAGATCGTCGTGTCTTTCTTGCCTTTGGTCCGGGCGTCGAGGGTGGCGCCGAGGGCTTCGGCCTTCACTTCGTCTTCGCCGAGGAACAGGCGCTGGTCAGCTTTCACGCTGAGGAACACCGGTTTCTCCGGCCGCGGCGCCGGTTTGGCGGTCGAGGCAGGCAGGTCGACCTTGATGTCCACGGTGGCCAACGGAGCAGCCACCATGAAGATGATCAACAGCACCAGCATCACGTCGATGAACGGCGTGACGTTGATTTCGTGGTTCTCGGCCAGATCGTCGTCTGCGCCTTCTTTCAAATGCAGGCCCATGGCCGATTACCCCACTTTCACCATGTGCGGTTGCGAGCTGCTGCGCTCAGGCTGGTGGTCGAGGTCGCGGCTGACCAGCAGCAGGACTTCTGCCGACGCATCGGACACCTGAGCCTTGTAACCGGCGATGGAGCGGGCGAACACGTTGTAGATCACCACCGCCGGAATTGCAGCGACCAGACCCAGTGCGGTGGCCAGCAGCGCTTCAGCGATGCCCGGTGCCACGACGGCGAGGTTGGTGGTCTGGGTTTTGGCGATGCCGATGAAGCTGTTCATGATGCCCCACACGGTGCCGAACAGACCGACGAACGGTGCGGTGGAACCGATGGTGGCGAGTACGCCGGTGCCGCTGCTCATGTTGCGGCCACAGGCAGCCACCAGACGCTCGAGGCGGAAGCTGACGCGTTCCTTGATGCCTTCTTTCTCGCGTGCGTTGGTCGACAGGCGCATCTCTTCAAGGGCGTCGTGAACCAGCAGGTTGGCGAGGGTGCCTTCCTTCGCCGCAGTGGCGCTGGCTTCTTTAAGGGTGGTGGCTTTTTTCAGGGCAGCGATTTCGCCACGCAGACGACGCTTGGCGCCCATCAACTCAAGGCCCTTGGCGATCCAGATGGTCCAGGTGATGATCGAAGCGATGGCCAGGCCGATCATCACGATTTTCACGATGATATCGGCGTTCTGGTACATGCCCCAAGGCGACAGGTCGTGGGCCATGCCCAGGGTGTTGTCGGCTTCGAGGACTTCAGGTGCGTCTTCGGCGCTGGCGTCCACGGCCTGAACCGGGTCGGTCGCGGCCGGCGCTGCGGCAGGGGCGGCCGGTGCAGTCTGCTCGTGAGCGGCTGGAGTGGCTGGCGCCTGAGCGTCAGCGAAAGCGGCGGTTGGCGCCAGCATCAGGCTGAGGAGCAGGGCAGCCACCGCGCTCCAGGCGCGAGGTCGTTTGGTTGGCGAAGCGGGGATTTGATTGCGTGTCATGCTGGCCGGACCTGAGATAGAAAAACGGTGATGCTCTTCCAGGCCTCGTGAGGCCGAGAACAAAAGTGGCGTGCATTATTGCAAGTAATTCTTGTTAACAAAAGTAATAGAGTTGCTTTTTTTCCTTCATTGCTAGCCGCTCGTCCCCTGCCAAGGCTAGTCTGTCGCTTTCCGATGGGAGATTTTTGATGTCCGCGCCCTCTGTTTTGATCGCCGGTTGCGGTGATGTCGGCAGCCGTCTGGCAAAGCAATTACTGGCTGCCGGTTTTCAGGTGTATGGCCTGCGCCGGGATGTTTCACGTTTGCCGGAAGGCGTTATCGGTGTGGCCGGTGACTTGTTCAATGAAGATTGCCCCGAGACCTGGCCGGTCGGCGCCGTGGATTATCTGGTGTATTGCGCGGCCGCGACCGAGCACGATGAAGCCGGTTATCGCGCGGCTTATGTGCAGGGTTTGCAGCATGTGCTGGAGTGGTTGAACGACTACGGCCAGGTGCCAGACCGGCTGCTGTTTGTCTCCAGCAGCAGTGTTTATGGTCAGCAGGACGGTGAGTGGGTGGATGAAACCTCTGCGACCGTCGCTGCCGGGTATTCCGGTCGGTTGATGCTGGAAGCCGAGCAGGTTGCGCTCAGCAGCGGCATTCCGGCGAGTATCGTGCGTCTGACCGGCATTTACGGCCCGGGCCGTGAATGGCTGCTGACCCAGGTGCGGCGTGGCTATCGCGTGGCGGTCGATCCGCCACTGTATGGCAATCGCATTCATGCCGATGACGCGGCGGGGTTGCTGGCGTTTCTGCTGGAGGCGGATCGCAAGGGTGTGGCGCTGGATGACATCTACATCGGCGTGGACGATGCGCCGGCACCGCTGGCCGAGGTGGTGGCGTGGCTGCGCGAGTATCTGGAAGTCACCGAATGGTCGGAAGACGAGAGCGTGCGTCGAACCGGCAGCAAGCGTTGCAGCAATGCGCGGGCGAAGGCGTTGGGCTGGGTGCCGACGTATGCGAGTTATCGCGAGGGGTATGCCGCGATTCTTGAAGGTCGCTGCTGACTTCCTTCCGGACGTAAAAAAGGCGGGAGCAATGGCTTGCTTCCGCCTTTTTTGTTTCAAGCGCAGATCACTGCTTCTCGAGTAACCACTTGCGTTCGCCGGGGCTGAACTGCGGTTGTTCGTCCGCCAGTGCCGTGTTCACGGCCTGCAGGATTTCCAGTTCCTTGCCCTTGCGCACAAAGATCCAGTTATTGCCCTGACCGTTCTGCTGCAGCCACATGCTGTCGTTGCCGCTGCTCATCGACGCGCAGTCGCCTGCCAGGCACAAGGCATAGCGGTCGGCGCCGGGCAGGCCGGAGACTTGCCCGTCAGCCTGGAATTGCACGGTGGCGCCTTCGCCTTGGCCGCTGGCGATCTTCCAGTTGCCACCCAGATAAGCTGCGTAGAGTGCGCGCTCGAAGCTGGCACCGATCGGTGCGCCTTCCGGCACGGGGATCTGGGCACGGTCGAAGAGCTGCTGTGGTTCGTTTTCGCTGGCGGCCTGGTGCAACTGGCCACCGTCGCGCTTCAGCTCGCTGCCGGAGCTGCCGTAGAAATCGACTTTCCAGGCGCCGGACTGTTCGCCCAGCAGCCGTCCTTCGACGTTCTCAAAACCGTTGGTGAAGCGGGCCTGACTGGCCTTGGTGTTGATGTCCCATTCCAGGTTCGGGCCGTAGGCCTGAAGCGCTTCGCGCAGGGGGCCGCCCTTGGCGGCGGCATCGATGGCGACCTGGTTGATCCAGGTGCCGCTGATGTCACGGTCGGCAGGGTTGCTGGCGCAACCGCCGAGGAAAATGGCGAGCAGCGAGAGAGCAAGCGCTTTGCGCATGGTGGAATCCTTTCAAAACCTTTTCTTTACCGCAGAGCAGTCGGCGCGACCTTGAAGGGCCGCGCCGTGCGCATTACTCGATGACCAGAATGGCATCCATTTCAACCTGCGAACCCTTTGGCAGGGCAGCAACGCCGATGGCGGCGCGCGCTGGGTACGGCTGGTCGAAGTACTTGCCCATGATCTCGTTGACCTTGGCGAAGTGGCTCAGGTCGGTGAGGAAGATGTTCAGCTTGACGATGTCCTTGAACGAACCGCCGGCAGCTTCGGCCACGGCTTTCAGGTTCTCGAAGACCTGGACGGTCTGGGCTTCGAAGCCTTCGACCAGTTCCATGGTTTTCGGGTCCAGCGGGATCTGGCCCGACATGTAGACAGTGTTGCCAGCCTTGATCGCCTGGGAGTAAGTGCCGATGGCGGCCGGGGCCTTGTCGCTGGTGATAACGGTCTTGGTCATGTATGACTCCTTGTAATGTTTGAGTTATGCACGCATGCGGGTGATGCGGATCACCCCGGTCAGGGCGCGCAGTTTCTTGATCACGCGGGCCAGGTGCACACGGTCGTGGACGCTGACCACCAGTTGGACGACGCTGATGCGGCCATCGCGTTCGTCCATGCTGATTTTCTCGATATTGCCGTCGGCCGCGTTGACGCTGCTGGCCAGCAGGGCGATCAGGCCGCGCTGGTGCTCCAGTTCGACGCGCAGTTCGACGTTGAATTCGCCGGTGACATCCTTGGCCCACGAGAGCTGGATGCATTTTTCCGGGTTGTGGCGGATCTCGCTGATGTTGCGGCAGTTGTCCAGGTGAACGACCATGCCTTTGCCCGCCGACAGGTGACCGACAATCGGGTCGCCCGGGATCGGCGTGCAACATTTGGCGTAACTGAGCACCAGGCCTTCGGTGCCGCGAATCGCCAGCGGACCTTCCGGGCTTGGCAATTGTTCGCCTTCGCCGAGCAGTCGGCGCGCCACGACGTAGGCCATGCGGTTGCCCAGGCCGATGTCTTCGAGCAGGTCTTCGATCAGTTCGAGGCGGTACTCGGTGAGCATCGCCTTCACGCGTTCGGCCGGAATCTGTTCCAGCGCGCTGTCGAAACCGTTGAGTACCTTGTTCAGCAGGCGTTCGCCGAGGCTGATGGACTCGGAGCGGCGTTGCAGTTTCAGCGCATGGCGAATGTGGGTCCGCGCCTTGCCGGTGACCACGAAATTGAGCCACGCCGGGTTCGGCCGCGCGCCGGGGGCGCTGACGATCTCGACCGTGGAGCCGCTTTGCAGCGGTTCGGACAGCGGTGCGAGACGACGGTTGATCCGGCAGGCGATGCAGCTGTTGCCGACGTCGGTGTGCACCGCATAGGCAAAGTCGACCGCCGTGGAGCCTTTGGGCAGCTCCATGATCCGGCCTTTGGGCGTGAACACGTAGACCTCGTCCGGGAACAGGTCGATCTTCACGCTCTCGATGAATTCCAGCGAGTTGCCAGCACGTTGCTGCATTTCCAGCACGCCCTTGACCCACTGACGGGCGCGGGCATGGGTGCCTTTTGGCTGTTCGTCGCCGCTGGATTTGTACAGCCAATGGGCGGCGATGCCGTTGTTGGCCATCTCTTCCATTTCGCGGGTGCGGATCTGGATCTCGATCGGCACACCGTGCATGCCGAACAGCGTGGTGTGCAGCGACTGATAGCCGTTGGCCTTGGGGATCGCGATGTAATCCTTGAAGCGCCCCGGCAACGGTTTGTACAAATTATGTACAGCGCCCAGCACGCGGTAGCAGGTATCGACCTTGTCGACGATGATCCGGAACGCGTAGACGTCCATGATTTCGTTGAAGGCCCGACGCTTGCCGCGCATTTTCTTGTAGATGCCGTAGAGGTGTTTCTGGCGACCGCTGACTTCACCCTGGATGCCGTCGATGGCGAGGCAGTGGCCAAGGGACTCTTCGATCTTGTTGACGATTTCCTTGCGGTTGCCCCGGGCGCGTTTGACCGCCTGGTAGATCCGCGCGGAACGCATCGGGTGCATGGCCTTGAAGCCGAGGTCTTCGAACTCGATGCGGATCGCGTGCATGCCCAATCGGTTGGCGATGGGTGCGTAGATCTCGAGGGTTTCCTTGGCGATGCGCCGGCGTTTTTCGCCGGACAGCACTTCCAGCGTGCGCATGTTGTGCAGGCGGTCGGCGAGCTTGACCAGGATCACGCGAATGTCGCGGGCCATGGCCATGGCCATTTTCTGGAAGTTTTCAGCCTGGGCTTCGGCCTTGGTCTCGAAGTTCATCTGGGTCAGTTTGCTGACCCCGTCGACCAGTTCGGCCACGGTTTCACCGAATTGCGCTTGCAGCGCTTCTTTGGCGATACCGGTGTCTTCGATCACGTCATGCAGCATCGCGGCCATCAGGCTCTGATGGTCCATGTGCATGTCGGCAAGAATATTGGCCACGGCAAGAGGATGCGTGACGTACGCCTCGCCACTGCGGCGGCGTTGGCCGTCGTGGGCTTGTTCGGCGTAGAAATACGCTCGGCGGACCAGGTTGACCTGGTCGTTGCCGAGGTAGGTCGATAAGCGATCGGCGAGGGCGTCTATGCTCGGCATGATAACTCCTGCCGTAGGCTGTGATCCCGCGCCGTGCTACGTCGACCAGGCATAGGCTTAGACGGCCTCGTTGGACTCGTCCTCGAACGCAGCGAAGACCGGGTCTTCGTGGACGATTTCCTGCTCGGCGATGAACTCGTAGCTCATCAGGCCTTCAGCGATTTCACGCAGCGCAACTACGGTCGGTTTGTCGTTTTCCCACTGTACCAGGGGCTCTTTGCCGCCGGTGGCCAGTTGACGGGCACGCTTGGTAGAGAGCATGACCAGCTCAAAGCGGTTTTCCACGTGTTCTAGGCAGTCTTCAACGGTTACGCGGGCCATGGTATTCCTCGGAGCGAATGCAATATGCGCGCTGCCCGGTTGGGCGAGCGGACTCAACAGTTTAAAAAATCACCAGCGATTAGGGAAGCGCTGATTTTTTGACCAGACTCTTCAACGCGCTGCAAGCACCAATGTAAAGCCCTTGCAGCGGTTTTGGGAAGTGCTGTTTCAGCCCAGCAATTCAGCCAGCAATTTGCCGAAACGCACTTGTTGGCGTTTCTGTTGCAGCTGATTGGCGCGGAAAATCGCTTTCAGATCGTCCAGCGCGTGGGCGAAATCGTCGTTGATGATCAAGTAGTCGTACTCGACGTAGTGGCTCATCTCGCTGACCGCTTCACGCATCCGGCCGTCGATGATCTCGTCGCTGTCCTGGCCGCGGTTGGTCAGGCGCTGGTGCAGGGCCTGCAGCGATGGCGGCAGGATGAAGATCGAACGGGCCTGCGGCATCAGCTTGCGCACTTGCTCGGCGCCTTGCCAGTCGATTTCCAGAATCAGGTCGTGGCCTTCGTCCAGGGTCTGCTGCAGTCGGCTTTGCGAGGTGCCGTAGAAGTTGCCGAAGACTTCGGCGCGTTCCAGGAAGTCGCCGTGCTCGCCCATCTTCACGAACTCTTCGCGGGTTACGAAGTGATAGTTCACGCCGTCCACTTCGCCCGGGCGCATGGCGCGGGTGGTGTGGGAAATCGAGACGCGGATTTCCGGGTTGGCGTCGGTCAGGGCCTTGACCAGACTGCTCTTGCCCGCGCCCGAAGGGGCGGAAATGATGTACAGGGTGCCGGTGCTGTGGGTCATGTCGGGGTAGCCTTACTCAATATTCTGCACTTGTTCGCGCATCTGCTCGATCAACACCTTGAGGTTGACCGCCGCCTGGGTGCTGCGCGGGTCGAAGGCCTTGGAGCCCAGTGTGTTGGCTTCGCGGTTGAGTTCCTGCATCAGGAAGTCCAGGCGCCGACCGGCGGCACCGCCGGATTTCAGCACCCGGCGAACTTCGATGATGTGGGTGCTCAGGCGATCCAGTTCTTCAGCCACGTCGCTCTTTTGCGCGAGCATGACCATTTCCTGTTCCAGGCGCTGCGGGTCCATCTCGGCCTTCATGTCGGCGAAGCGGTCGAGGACTTTCTGGCGCTGGGTGGCGAGCATCTGCGGAACCAGTTCGCGCAGGGTCACCACATCTTCCTCGATGGAAGTCAGGCGATCGTTGATCAGGCGTGCCAGCTCCCCGCCTTCGCGCTCGCGCCCGGCCTTGAGATCTTTCAGGCCTTGATTGAACAGGGCCAGCGCCTCGGCGTTCAACGCCTGCGGGTCGGTGGCGTCGGCGACCAGTACGCCGGGCCAGGCCAGCACTTCCAGCGGGTTCAGCGCGGCCGGGTTCTTGATCAGGCCGGCGACGGTTTCAGCGGCAGCGACCAGTTGCGCAGCGCGCTCGCGGTCCACTTGCAGCGGCTTGCCGGTGCTTTCTTCGGTAAAACGCAGGGTGCATTCCAGTTTGCCGCGCGACAGGCCCTGGCGCAGGGCTTCGCGGACGGCGCCTTCGAGGTCGCGGAACGACTCCGGCAGGCGCAGATGGGGTTCCAGGTAGCGGCTGTTGACCGAGCGCAGTTCCCAGCTCAGGGTGCCCTGAACGCCGGCTTTCTCGACGCGGGCGAAGGCGGTCATGCTGTGCACCATGGCGGTGACCTCGCGATACAGATCGGCGCGGATTGAAGCTCCGCAGCTCGATATCAATGAATTTAAGCCGACTGGCAGCAAAGGCGCAGGATTGTAGCGCAGTGCGGCAGATGCGCCCAAACACACGGTGTGACAAAGGGCTGCAGGCCGTCGGCGAAGTGCGTTTCAGGGCCCTTGATCGACGGCCGGAATTTTTAAGCAGTGCCCAGGCGCGGTGCGCAGCTCTATAATGCTCCGCAGTTTTCCGTCCCCAGTACAGGTATCTCCTATGAAACGTCCAAGTGGTCGCGCTGCCGATCAGCTCCGCTCGATCCGCATTACCCGCAACTACACCAAGCACGCCGAAGGATCGGTACTGGTCGAATTCGGTGATACCAAAGTCATCTGCACCGTCAGCGTCGAAAACGGCGTACCGCGTTTCCTGAAAGGCCAGGGCCAGGGCTGGCTGACCGCCGAGTACGGCATGCTGCCGCGCGCCACCGGCGAGCGTAACCAGCGTGAAGCGAGCCGTGGCAAGCAGGGCGGCCGCACCCTGGAAATCCAGCGTCTGATCGGCCGTTCCCTGCGCGCCGCGCTGGACATGTCCAAGCTGGGCGACGTCACCCTGTACGTCGATTGCGACGTGATCCAGGCTGACGGCGGCACCCGTACCGCGTCGATCACCGGCGCGATGGTTGCACTGGTCGATGCCTTGAAAGTGATCAAGAAGCGCGGCGGCCTGAAGGGCGGCGACCCGCTCAAGCAAATGATCGGCGCTGTCTCCGTGGGCATGTACCAGGGCGAGCCGGTACTGGACCTGGACTATCTTGAAGATTCCGCCGCCGAGACCGACCTCAACGTGGTCATGACCAGCACCGGTGGTTTCATCGAAGTGCAGGGCACCGCCGAAGGCGCGCCGTTCCAGCCTGAAGAGCTGAACGCGATGCTGGAGCTGGCCAAGAAAGGCATGAACGAGATCTTCGAACTGCAAACGGCCGCACTGGCCGACTGAGACGGTTCGTACCCACAAGGAAGACGCGATGAGTGATGAGCAAGAGTTACTGCCCAAGCCGAGCCAGGAGGTTCGCCAATGGGCGATGTTCTGTCACTTGTCCGGCTTGCTGGGGATCTGGTTTCCATTTGGCAGTTTGATCGGGCCGCTGATCCTCTGGCAGATGAAGCGTGAGAAGGACTCGTTTATTGATGCGCAGGGTAAGGAAGCGCTGAATTTTCAGATCACGATGACCATTGCTACGCTCATTGGCGTGGGGCTGACGGTAGTGCTTATTGGGTATCTGCTGATTATCCCGGTGGTCATTTGCTCGTTTGTGCTGCCGATTATTGCTGGGGTGAAGGCTAACAACGGATTCCCTTACCGCTATCCGTTCACCTGGCGATTGCTCAAATAACGATCAACTCGAGTCTCCTGCATAAAAGCAAAAATCAGCGCCCACAAAAAAGCCGACAGCGATGTCGGCTTTTTTGCATCCACGAATCGACGCTTAGATGGTCAGCGTCCAGTCGTAGTCGACGATCAGCGGCGCGTGCTGCGAGAACCGTGGCTGACGCGGAAGGCGTGCACTGCGCACGAAGCGCCGCAGGCCCGGAGTCAGGATCTGGTAGTCGAAGCGCCAGCCCAGATTCAGCATCTCGGCCTGTTCGTTGTCCGGCCACCAGCTGTACTGGTCGCCTTCGCGGCTGACTTCGCGCAGGGCATCTACGTAGCCCATGTTGCCGACAATCTCGTCCATCCAGGCGCGTTCTGGCGCCAGGAAGCCCGGGGATTGCTGGCTGTCGCGCCAGTTCTTGATGTCGAGCTTCTGCTGCGCGACGTACAGCGAGCCACAATAAATGTACTCGCGACGTTTGCGCCGCTGTTTGTCCAGGTACTTGCCGAAGTCGTCCATGAGCTTGAACTTCTGGTTCAAGTCCTCATCGCCGTTCATCCCCGAAGGAAGCAGCAAGGTGGCAATACTGACTTTGTCGAAATCTGCTTGCAGGTAGCGCCCGTAGCGGTCGGCCGTCTCGAAACCGAGACCGCTGATGACAGCCTTCGGTTGCAACCGCGAGTACAAAGCCACGCCACCTTGGGCGGGAACTTCTGCGTCGCAGGCATAAAGGAAGTAGCCATCCAGTTGGAAGGCTGGGTCGTCCAGTTCAAAGGCGGAGGCACGGGTGTCCTGCAGGCAGATGACGTCGGCATTCTGTGCCTGCAGCCAACTGAGCAAACCTCGCTCGACTGCAGCCTGAATACCATTGACGTTCACACTGATGATCCGCATAAATGGCCCCAAAAATCGCGTGCGTGTATGATACACGGCGTCAAGCTAATTAGCTAAATCCGTGGTATTTGGGGTTTTTTTCATGCAAGCGTATCAGCGCGATTTCATTCGTTTTGCCATCGATCGCGGCGTTTTGCGCTTCGGTGAGTTCACCCTGAAGTCCGGGCGCACCAGTCCTTACTTCTTCAATGCCGGCCTGTTCAACTCGGGCTCCGCGCTGGCGCAGCTGGGTCGTTTCTACGCCGCAGCCATCGCCGAGAGCGGAATTCCGTTCGACGTGCTGTTTGGCCCGGCCTACAAAGGCATCCCGCTGGCGGCAACCACTGCCGTGGCGCTGGCCGAGCACCATAACCGCGATTTGCCATGGTGCTTCAACCGCAAGGAAGCCAAGGCCCACGGCGAAGGCGGCAGCCTGGTCGGCGCACCGCTGACCGGTGAAGTGCTGATCATCGACGACGTGATCACCGCCGGCACCGCGATCCGTGAAGTGATGCAGATCATCGCTTCCCAGGACGGCGCCAAGGCTGCCGGCGTGCTGATCGCCCTGAACCGTCAGGAGCGCGGCAACGGTGAGCTGTCGGCCATTCAGGAAGTCGAACGTGATTTCGGCATCCCGGTCATCAGCATCGTGTCGCTGAACCAGGTGCTGGAATTCCTGGCTGACGACCCGCAGCTCAAGCAGCACCTGCCAGCCGTTGAAGCCTATCGCGCCCAGTTCGGCGTCTGATCGCTTCTTCAGGGCAAAAAAAGACCCCGCTCAGCCTGGCTGAGCGGGGTCTTTTTGTTTGCGCTACGGCTTACGGACGCTTGCGATTGCTGATCAGCGTGCCCACACCGGTGTCGGTGAAGATTTCCAGCAGGATCGCGTTCGGCACGCGGCCGTCGATGATCAGCGAGCTGCCCACGCCGCCCTGAACCGCTTCCAGTGCACAGCGGATCTTCGGCAGCATACCGCCGTAGATGGTGCCGTCGGCGATCAGGTCGTCGACCTGTTGGGTGCTCAGGCCGGTCAGCACGGTGCCCGACTTGTCCATCAGGCCGGCGATGTTGGTCAGCAGCATCAGCTTCTCGGCTTTCAGCGCTTCGGCGACTTTACCGGCCACCAGGTCAGCGTTGATGTTGTACGACTCGCCGTTCTCACCCACGCCGATCGGCGCGATCACCGGGATGAAGTTGCCTTTGACCAGCAGGTTCAGCAGTTCGGTGTTGATCCCGACGACTTCGCCCACCTGGCCGATGTCGATGATTTCTGGCTGAGTCATCTCCGGGGTCTGGCGGGTGACGGTGAGCTTTTTCGCACGAATCAGCCCCGCGTCTTTGCCGGTCAGGCCGATGGCGCTGCCGCCGTGACGGTTGATCAGGTTGACGATGCTTTTGTTGACCTGACCGCCGAGGACCATTTCCACCACGTCCATGGTCGCCGCGTCGGTCACGCGCATGCCGTCGACGAAGTGGCTTTCGATCGACAGGCGCTTGAGCAGATCACCGATCTGCGGGCCGCCGCCGTGAACCACGACCGGGTTGATCCCCACGGCTTTCATCAAGACGATGTCGCGGGCGAAGCCGGTTTTCAGCTCCTCGCTTTCCATCGCGTTGCCGCCGTATTTGATCACCAGGGTCTTGCCGACATAACGTCGGATGTAAGGCAGCGCTTCGGACAGGACCTGGGCGGTGTGGGCGGCGGCTTCGCGTTCGAGGGTCATTCAGGGCTCCGGGTGAATCAGAAATCAGAACGGTAGTTGGAGATCAGGTGCAACGCGTTTCAGTTGGGCATGGAACACAGCCTGGATGCGCTGCAATTCAGCCTCGTCATCGGCCTCGAAGCGCAGCACCAGCACCGGTGTGGTGTTGGAGGCGCGCACCAGGCCCCAGCCTTTGGCGTAATCGACCCGCACGCCGTCAATGGTGGTCAGGTCGGCGCCTGGACCCCACTGCGCATCGTGCAGTGCATCAATGATGCTGAATTTGCTCTCTTCGGTCACATGGATATTGATTTCCGGCGTGGAAATATCGTTCGGGAAGGTCGCGAACAGCGTTTCCGCGTCGGATTTTTCCTTGCTGAGGATTTCCAGCAGCCGTGCGGCGCTGTAAATGCCGTCGTCGAAACCGAACCAGCGTTCCTTGAAGAAGATGTGCCCGCTCATTTCACCGGCCAGCAACGCGCCGGACTGTTTCATTTTCTTTTTGATCAACGAGTGACCGGTCTTCCACATTAGCGACTGGCCGCCATATTCCTTGATCAGCGGGATCAGGCGACGGGTGCATTTGACGTCGAAGATGATTTCCGCGCCCGGGTTGCGGGCCAGCACGTCGCGGGCAAACAGCATCAGCAGACGGTCCGGGAAGACGATGGTGCCGGTGTTGGTCACCACGCCGACGCGGTCGCCGTCACCGTCGAAGGCCAGGCCGATGTCAGCCTTGGTTTCCTTGACCTTGGCGATCAGGTCGACAAGGTTTTCAGGCTTGCCCGGGTCCGGGTGGTGGTTCGGGAAGTTGCCGTCGACTTCGCAGAACAGCGGGATGACTTCGCAGTTCAGCGCTTCGATCAGTTGCGGGGCGATCACGCCGGCCGCGCCGTTGCCGCAGTCGACCACGACTTTCAGGCGCCGGGCCAGTTTGATGTCCTGGACGATTTCGGTGGTGTAGCGGTCGAGGATCTCGACCTGGGTCACGCTGCCTTGGCCGCTGCTCAGGTTGCCGGTCTTGATACGCTCGTGCAGAACCTGGATCTGTTCGTTGGCGAGGGTGTCGCCGGCGATCACGATCTTGAAGCCGTTGTAGTTCGACGGATTGTGGCTGCCGGTAAGCATCACGCCGGATTTGCCGGCCAGCACGTTGGCGGCGTAATACAGCGCCGGGGTCGGCACCAGGCCGACGTCACTGACGTGGCAGCCGCTTTCGGCGATGCCGCGAATCAGCGCGGCAACCAGTTCGGGACCGGACAGGCGGCCGTCACGGCCAACGGACACGTTGGGTTCACCCTGGGCCAGGCTCTGGGAGCCAATGGCGCGGCCGATCCAGTAGGCGGTTTCGGCATTGAGGAATTCCGGCACGGTGCCGCGAATGTCATAGGCGCGGAAGATGCTGTCGGGAAGCTTCGGGGCGACTTGGGCGGGGGTGCTCATCTGCGGAAATGCTCCATCTCGAAAGTGGCGGGACACGCCGACGAATCATCTCGGCGGCTGGCTCAAACTGAAGGGTATGACGGCGGTTTTCACAGAGAGTTCGTGGTGTGAAAGGGCCATGACGCCTTGTCCGGCGTGGCTTTGGCCTGCCAATGCCTTGATTTTCGGTGCTAAACCTTGCAGATGACATTTTGAAATTCGTGGCGAAAAACACGCCCTCGCCACGACAGATTTCTAGCCGATCACTTGGTGCCGGAGTGGCCGAAACCGCCAGCGCCGCGCTCGGTTTCGACGAACTCTTCAACCATTTCGAAGTGCGCCTGCACCACCGGCACCAACACCAGTTGCGCCAGACGCTCGCCGACCGGCATGGTGAATTCGGTCTGGCCACGGTTCCAGCAGGAGACCATCAGCGGGCCCTGGTAATCGGAGTCGATCAGACCGACCAGATTGCCCAGCACGATGCCGTGCTTATGGCCCATGCCCGAGCGCGGCAGGATCAGCGCGGCAAGGTTCGGGTCGCCGATGTACACCGACAGACCGGTAGGGATCAGCACGGTTTCACCCGGCTTGATCACGATTTCCTCTTGCAGCATGGCGCGCAGGTCGAGACCGGCGGAGCCTGGTGTGGCGTATTGCGGCAGCGGGAATTCGGTACCGATGCGTGGGTCGAGGATCTTGGCTTGCAAAGCGTGCATGTAAATTAAACCTGGTTCAGACGTTCGGCGATAAAAGTGACCAGTTGGCGAGCGATCTTGCTCTTGCTGGTCTGGGCGAAAACCGTGGCGTGCAGCGCACGGTCGATGACGCTGCAGGCGTTTTCTTCGCTGTTGAAGCCGATACTCGGGTTGGCGACGTCGTTGGCGACGATCAGATCGAGATTCTTGTCCTTCAGCTTGCGTGCAGCGTAGTCGAGCAGGTGTTCGGTCTCGGCGGCGAAGCCGACACTGAACGGACGGTCGGGACGGGTCGCGATGGTGGCCAGGATGTCCGGGTTGCGCACCATTTGCAGGACGAAGCCGTCACCGCTCGTAGGATCTTTCTTTAATTTTTGCGGGGCGACGACTTCCGGACGGTAGTCCGCGACCGCCGCCGAGGCGATGAAGATGTCACAAGGGATCGCGGCTTCACACGCGGCGAGCATGTCGCGGGCGCTGACCACGTCGATCCGGGTGACACGATCCGGCGTCGGCAAATGCACCGGGCCGCTGATCAGGGTCACACGGGCGCCGGCTTCCACCGCCGCTTCCGCCAGGGCGAAGCCCATTTTGCCGGAGCTGTGGTTGGTGATGTAGCGCACCGGGTCGATGTTTTCCTGGGTCGGGCCGGCGGTGATCACCACGTGTTTGCCGGTCAGTGCCTGACGCTGGAAGCAGTCTGCCGCGAGCTGGGCCAGGTCGGTGGCTTCCATCATGCGGCCCATGCCGACGTCGCCGCAGGCCTGGCTACCGGAGGCCGGGCCGAAGGTCTTCAGGCCACGGCTTTCAAGGAGTTGCAGGTTGGCCTGGGTCGCCGGATCGCGCCACATGGCCTGGTTCATGGCCGGAGCGACAGCGACGATGGCGTCGGTGGCCAGCACCAGCGTGGTCAGCAGATCGTTGGCAATGCCTTGGGCCAGACGGGCCAGCAGGTCGGCGGTGGCCGGGGCGATCAGCACCATATCGGCCCATTTGGCCAGTTCGATGTGGCCCATCGCCGCTTCGGCGGCCGGGTCGAGCAAATCCAGGTGAACCGGGTGGCCGGACAGGGCCTGCATGGTCAGCGGGGTGATGAATTCGCTGCCGCCACGGGTCATGACCACGCGCACTTCGGCGCCCTGATCGATCAGGCGGCGAACTAGGTCAGCGCTCTTGTAGGCAGCGATACCGCCGCCGACGCCCAGAACGATGCGTTTCCGATACAGCCGCTGCATAGGTCTGCCTTTCATTTCGTTGGTGACATACGTGGCGAAACCCCCTCCCCAGGGTGAATTCGCCCGCAAAAAAGATGGGCTACGATATCACAGCGACCGCTACGGAACAGCGGCGCCCACAGACAAGGAATGTGTATGAGTATTCGCGATTGGCCGGCGGCGGAAAGGCCGCGGGAGAAGCTGCTTGAACAGGGTTCGGGAAGTCTTTCCGATGCCGAATTGCTGGCGATTTTTTTACGCACCGGCGTATCCGGGAAAAGCGCGGTGGATCTGGCGCGACACTTGTTGAATCAGTTCGGCAGCCTTCGTGCGTTGCTGGAGGCAGATCTCGGGGCGTTCAGCGAGCAATTGGGGCTGGGGCCGGCGAAATTTGCTCAATTGCAGGCGGTGCTGGAGATGGCCCGGCGGCATCTGGCCGAGCGCATGCGCCAGAAACCGACGCTGGAAAATCCACAGGTCGTACGCGACTACCTCAAAGCCATGCTGCGCCACGAGCCACACGAGGTGTTCGGTTGCCTGTTTCTGGACTCAAAACACCAAGTGCTGACCTTCGAACCGCTGTTTCGCGGCTCCATCGACAACACCGCCGTACATCCCAGGGAAGTGGTGAAACGTGCGCTGGCGAACAATGCGGCAGCCGTGATCCTGTGCCACAACCACCCGTCGGGAAACACGGATCCCAGTCAGGCTGATCGATTATTGACCAAGCGATTGCAGAAAGCGCTTGAGCTGATCGATGTGCGAGTGCTCGACCACTTCATCGTCGGAGATGGCGAGCCGTTGTCGATGGCGGAGTGTGGCTGGATGTAGCTTGCAGCGACTGCAGTCGCTGCAAGCCGGGGCGGATTACTTCAGGGTGACCTTGGAGTAATCCTGCCGCCCGAACGGGCTCACCGAGTAACCCTGTACGTCTTTACGCGTCAGCGCATAGGCCGTCGGATGTGCCAGCGGCAGCCACAATGCCTGCTGCTGGATCTGCGCCTGTGCCTGTTCGTAGAGCTTGGTGCGTACGCCTTGCTCGCTGGTGGTCTTGCCGGCGCTGATCAGCTTGTCCAGATCGGCGTTGCAGTAGCGGGCGAAGTTGGTGCCGGACTTCACTGCTGCGCAGGAAAACTGCGGCGTGAGGAAGTTGTCCGGGTCGCCGTTGTCGCCGGCCCAGCCCATGAACAGCAGGTCATGCTCGCCAGCCTTGGCGCGACGGATCAACTCGCCCCATTCGATCACGCGGATTTCCGCCTGAATGCCGATTTCCGCCAGGTCCGATTGCAGCAGTTGTGCACCCAGGCTCGGGTTCGGGTTGAGCAGGCTGCCGGACGGGCGCGTCCAGATGGTGGTCTGGAAGCCGTCCTTCAATCCGGCCTTGGCCAGCAACGCCTTGGCCTTTTCCACGTCGTGCGGGTAGCCCGGCAGGCTCTTGGCGTAGCTCCAGGTGTTCGGTGGATACGGGCCGTTGGCGGCTTCGGCGGTGTCTTCGAACACAGCCTTGAGGTAGTTGGCCTTGTCGAAGGCGAGGTTGATCGCCTGACGAACTTCCGGCTTGTCCAGTGGCGGATGCTGGCTGTTGATGCCGACGAATGCGGTCATGAACGCGTCAGTTTTTTCGACTTTCAGCGTCGGTTCTTCCTTCGCAGCCTGTACGTCCAGAGGCTTTGGTGACAGGGCAATCTGGCACTCGTTACGCCGCAGCTTTTGCAGGCGCACGTTGGCGTCCGGGGTAATGGCGAAGATCAACGGATCCACCGCAGGCTTGCCGCCGAAGTAGTCCGGGTTGGCCTTGTAGCGGATCGACGCGTCTTTCTGGAACCGGGTGAGGACGAACGGGCCGGTGCCGACCGGTTGGCTGTTGAGCTTGTCGGTCGCGCCGGCCTTCAGCAGTTTGTCGGCGTATTCGGCGGAATAGATCGAGGCGAAACCCATGCTCAGGGTCGCGAGGAACGTCGAGTCTGGGTGGTCGAGGGTGAAACGCACGGTCAGCGGGTCCAGTGCGTCGATCTTCTTGATCAGGCTCGGCAACTGCATCGACTGGGCGTGCGGGAAGCCGCTCTGGGCGACCTTGTGCCACGGGTTGGCCGGGTCGAGCATGCGGTCGAAGCTGAATTTGACGTCTTCGGCGGTCAGCTCGCGGGTCGGCTTGAAGTAGTCGGTGGTGTGAAACTTCACCTGCGGGTGCAGTCTGAAGACATAGCTCAGGCCATCGGTGCTGACTTCCCAGCTATCGGCCAGGCTCGGGACCACCTTGCCGCTGGCGGTATCGAAGTCCACCAGGCGATTCATCAGCACGTCGGCCGAAGCGTTGGTGGTGGTCAGCGAGTTGTATTGCACCACGTCGAACCCTTCGGGGCTGGCCTCGGTGCACACGCTCAGGGCGGCGGCATGGGCCAGGGGGCTCAGCAATAGCGGGGCGAGCAGCAGGGGGAGGGCAGCGAGGCGCATGGTCGGCTTCCTTTACAGATCGAAGGCCCATCTGCAAGTGCAGTCTGGAAAAGGCCTACCCTAGTGGTCGCGATTGCAAATGACTATCCCCTTTTTGCATTTTCGGGGCTGCGCGGCTGAGGATTTATCGGAAGTGGCGGCAGGAAAAGTCTCGATTGCGGGTATGATCGGTTTTCTTCGACGAATGGTAAAAATTGCCGCCAGCCTTTGCCCAAGCCGCTTGCGGGCGGAAAAAGCGGCTTTTTAGCCATTCTTTGCACACGGAAAGTTGTTGCTCCGTGGTCTTTCTGGTATAAAGCAGCGCTCTTTTCTAGGGGCCCGGTTCCTTCGCTTGTAGGTGTAGCCGGTAAGACCTCTAAAGAATCGCGGCGCCTGGCGCCACAATGACTAGAGATTAAGCGGCCAACCCATGCCGGGTTGGGCATGTGGTTTTAGAGGGCTGAGGCATGTCTAGAGTATGTCAAGTTACCGGTAAGGGTCCGGTGACTGGGAACAACATTTCCCACGCAAACAACAAAACCCGTCGTCGTTTCCTGCCGAACCTGCAGCATCACCGCTTCTGGGTTGAAGAAGAGAAACGTTTCGTACGCCTGCGCGTTTCCGCCAAAGGCATGCGTATCATCGACAAGCGTGGCATCAGCGTTGTGCTGGCCGAGCTGCGTCGCGACGGCAAGGTTTAAGGGAGCTAATCATGCGTGAATTGATTCGTTTGATCTCGAGCGCCGGTACTGGTCACTTCTACACTACCGACAAGAACAAGCGTACTACCCCGGACAAAATCGAGATCAAGAAATATGATCCGGTTGTTCGCAAGCACGTGATCTACAAGGAAGGCAAAATCAAGTAATTGATTTTTCCCGACTTACGAAAAAGGCCCGTATCTCACGATACGGGCCTTTTTTGTTGCCTGATGAAAGGCCTCAGGCCTTCTGTTCGAAGATCACATAGACCTTGCGGCAGGCTTCCAGCACTTCCCAGGTGCCACGGAAGCCGGCCGGAATCACGAAGCGGTCACCGACACGCAGGGTTTTGGCATTGCCTTCGCCGTCACGTAGCACCGAAACGCCTTGCAGGATTTCGCAGTATTCATGCTCGGTGTAATTCACTGTCCATTGCCCGACTGCACCTTCCCACACGCCGACGCCCATCTGCCCGCAAGGGCTGTCGTATTGATTGAACACCGCTTGTTCGGGATCGCCCTTGAGGACTTTTGCCGGGTCCGGGCGGTAGCGTTCGGCCTGGTCCATGGTCAGGCTGATGTCGACGACGTTCTGGATGTTCATTGTTGTTTTCTCCCGTGATGACGGCGCGGTGGCTTGAAGGGGCCAAAGTCTATGTTGATTAAATTGAACGCCGCAAGGCTGTATAACCGCCTTATGTCAAATATATTGAAACAACCCCGGCCGCTGGTTTAGGGTGGCGGGTGCCTTGGGCCGAAAACAGGCTGGCCGGGCAGAATTCCTGAGGACGCCGGCGAAGATCGCGCGGCGCTCGTATTCAACAAGAGGAGGACACTCGAATGACCACCCTGACTCGTGCCGACTGGGAACAACGCGCCCGCGACCTGAAGATCGAAGGCCGCGCCTACCTTAATGGCGAGTACACCGATGCCGTCTCCGGCGAGACCTTCGAGTGCATCAGCCCGGTCGATGGCCGTCTGCTGGGCAAGATTGCCAGCTGTGACGCCGCCGATGCCCAGCGCGCTGTGGAAAACGCTCGCGCCACTTTCAATTCCGGCGTCTGGTCGCGCCTGGCACCGACCAAACGCAAAGCCACCATGATCCGTTTCGCCGGCCTGCTCAAGCAGCACGCCGAAGAGCTGGCCCTGCTCGAAACCCTCGACATGGGCAAGCCGATCAGCGATTCGCTGTACATCGACGTTCCGGGCGCGGCGCAAGCGCTGAGCTGGAGCGGTGAAGCGATCGACAAGATCTACGACGAAGTCGCCGCGACTCCGCACGATCAGTTGGGACTGGTAACCCGCGAGCCGGTGGGCGTGGTTGGCGCCATCGTGCCGTGGAACTTCCCGCTGATGATGGCCTGCTGGAAACTCGGCCCGGCGCTGTCGACCGGTAACTCGGTGATCCTCAAGCCGTCGGAAAAATCCCCGCTGACCGCCATCCGCATCGCCGAACTGGCGGTTGAAGCCGGCATTCCGAAAGGCGTGCTGAACGTGCTGCCAGGCTACGGCCACACCGTCGGCAAGGCGCTGGCTCTGCATAACGATGTCGACACCCTGGTGTTCACCGGTTCGACCAAGATCGCCAAGCAACTGATGATCTATTCCGGCGAATCGAACATGAAACGCGTCTGGCTGGAAGCCGGCGGCAAGAGCCCGAACATCGTGTTTGCCGATGCGCCGGACCTGCAGGCTGCGGCCGAGTCCGCTGCCAGCGCCATCGCCTTCAACCAGGGCGAAGTCTGCACCGCCGGTTCGCGTCTGCTGGTCGAGCGTTCGATCAAGGACAAATTCCTGCCGATGGTGATCGAGGCGCTGAAAGCCTGGAAGCCGGGCAACCCGCTGGATCCGGCCACCAACGTCGGTGCGCTGGTCGACACCCAGCAGATGAACACCGTGCTGTCCTACATCGAGTCGGGCCACACCGACGGCGCCAAACTGGTGGCTGGCGGCAAGCGCATTCTTCAGGAAACTGGCGGGACCTACGTCGAACCGACGATATTCGACGGCGTGAGCAACGCGATGAAGATCGCTCAGGAAGAGATCTTCGGCCCGGTGCTGTCGGTCATTGCCTTCGACACGGCCGAGGAAGCGATCAACATCGCCAACGACACGCCTTACGGCCTGGCGGCAGCGGTCTGGACGCAGGACATTTCCAAGGCTCACCTGACCGCCAAGGCACTGCGTGCCGGCAGCGTGTGGGTCAATCAGTACGATGGCGGCGACATGACCGCACCGTTTGGCGGCTTCAAGCAGTCGGGCAACGGCCGTGACAAGTCGCTGCACGCGTTCGACAAATACACCGAGCTGAAGGCGACCTGGATCAAGCTGTAAACCGTTGAGGGAGTCTGCTCCGGCAGGCTCCCGAACGATACAAAGATCCCTGTGGGAGCGAGCTTGCTCGCGAAAGCGGTGTATCAGTCAGCACATCTGCTGAATGTGAAACCGTTATCGCGAGCAAGCTCGCTCCCACAGTGTTTTGTGGTGCACATAAAAATTATCCACAGGAGCGTGGACCATGCGTTGGGCGACGTATTTCGCCGTGTTGGCGTCTGTCTTGAGTGTTGGCCTGGCCCTGGGTGTCAGCATGCCGCTGGTGTCGTTGCGTCTGGAGGGCTGGGGTTATGGTTCGTTCGCCATCGGCGTGATGGCGGCGATGCCGGCCATCGGTGTGTTGCTGGGGGCTAAGGTTTCAAGTCATCTGGCGGCGCGCTTCGGTACGGCGAACCTGATGCGCCTGTGCCTGTGGGGCGGGGCATTGTCCATCGGCCTGCTGGCATTGTTGCCGAGTTATCCGATCTGGCTGGTACTGCGGCTGATGATCGGGGTAATCCTGACGATCGTGTTCATCCTCGGCGAGAGCTGGATCAATCAACTGGTGGTCGAGCAGTGGCGCGGGCGATTGGTGGCGCTGTATGGCAGCAGTTATGCATTGAGCCAACTGTCTGGCCCGTTACTGCTGGGTGCGCTCGGCACCGAGCATGATTACGGCTTCTGGGCGGGTGTCGGCCTTTTGATCGCTGCGCCGCTTCTGCTGCTGGGGCGCAGCGGTGCACCGAGCAGCGAGGCCAGCAGCGTGACCTTCGGCGATCTGTGGGGCTTCAGCCGAGAATTGCCGGCAATTGCCTGGGCGGTGTCGCTGTTCGCCGCATTCGAGGCGATGATTCTGACCCTGTTGCCGGTGTACTGCCTGCAACAGGGCTTCACGGCGGAAATCGCGCTGGCGATGGTCAGCACCGTGGTGGTCGGCGATGCGCTGCTGCAATTGCCGATCGGTGCGCTGGCCGACTATCTGTCGCGGCGGACCTTGTTCACCGGTTGCGCCGTGGTGCTGATGCTGTCGAGTCTGGCGATCCCGATGCTGATCGACACCTTGCTGATCTGGCCGCTGTGGGTGCTGTTCGGCGCCAGTGCCGGTGGTTTGTTCACCCTGTCGCTGATCCTGATCGGCGAGCGCTACCGCGACGACGCGCTGGTGCGGGCCAATGCGCATGTCGCGCAACTGTGGGGTGTCGGTTGCCTGATCGGGCCGTTGGCGGCGGGGGCGGGCAGTCAATGGATCAGCGGGCACGCATTGCCGTGGTTCATGGCGGCCGGGGCGTTCGGTCTGGTGATTCTGCTGTCGCGGCAAGGGGCGTTCGGCAAGGTGCCGGAGCCGGCCTGATGATCCGGCTGGAGCGGGCTGCTACAGCATCCGCTCCAGCCCCACCGTGGTGCTGAACCACGCATTGAACCGCCGCCACCAGCTGCCGGGCTCCTTGGTCAGCGTGTGCATCTGGCCGTTGTCCTCGGTGACCCAGACGACTTTCCCGTCCTGAAGTTTTGCCTCGTAACTCAGCGCCGGCGCCATGCCCTGCAAGGCCAGTTCCCGAACGCGGGCAGCCAGTTCGGGACTGTCCACCAGCACCCCGACTTCGGTGTTCCACAGCACCGAGCGCGGGTCGAAATTGAACGAGCCGATGAACGCTTTTTTCCCGTCGAAAATCATCGCCTTGCTGTGCAGGCTGGAGTCCGAGCCGCGAAACGACTTGCTGTAAAACAGGTGCGGGCCACTTCCGAACTTATCCCCAGGCTGGCGCCGCAGCTCGTACAGCTTCACGCCATGTTCCAGCAACGCCTTGCGATAGGGTGCGTAACCGCCGTGCACTGCCGGCACGTCGGTGGCTTCCAGCGAGTTGGTCAGCAGGCTCACCGACACACCTGCATCGGCGCGGCCGGTCAGGTAGACCAGCCCCGGCTGTCCCGGTACGAAGTAGGCGGAAATCATCATCAGTTCTTTGCTGGCGCCCCGCAGCTCTGGCGCGAGTTGCGTGGTCAGCAGCAGTTGTGGATCAGGCTTGCCGTCCGCCAGCACCTTGCTCGGTGCATCCCACAACGCCTGGTTCCAGGCCCAGATCAGCTCCCGGCGCCAGATGTCCATGCGCGGGTGGGTGGTGAAGGTCATCAACTGTTGGTACAGCGCGTGGTTCTGTTTGCGGGTTTCTTCGAGGGATTCTTCCAGGCGCGTGCGGGTGTTCTGCAGGTCTTTGGCCGAGGGTTTGCTGGAGAGAAACTCGTCGATCGGTTTGCTCAGGGCGCTGTTCCAGTACTGGTCGAAACTGTGCCCGAGCTGCTCGGCGACCGGCCCGACGCTGAGCATATCGATGTCGGTGAAGTTCAGGTTCGGCTCGGCATCGAAGTACTCGTCACCCAGATTGCGCCCGCCGACGATGGCGGCGCTGTTGTCCGCCAGCCACAGCTTGTTGTGCATCCGCCGATGCTGCAGTGACAGGTTGAACAGCCGCCCGGCCGCACGGGTCACGCCGGTGCTGCGCCCCAGGTTCAGGGGGTTGAACAGACGGATCTGGATGTTCGGGTGCGCCGCCAGCGTGGCGATGATCAGGTCGAGGCCGTCGCTGGTGGTGTCGTCCAACAGAATGCGCACTCGCACACCACGGTCGGCAGCCTTGAGCACTTCTTCCACCAGCATTCGCGTACTGATGCCGTCGTGGACGATGTAGTACTGCAGGTCGAGGCTGCTCTGGGCGTTGCGGATCAATTCGGCGCGGGCGGTGAAGGCTTCGGTGCTGTTGGACAGCAGGCGGAATCCGGACTGGCCTTTGTACGGTGCCGCCTGGGCCTGGATCGAGCGGCCGAAACTCGATGCAGAGGCCGGCAATGCCTGGCTCGGCTCGCGCGGTACGTCGAGGGTCGCGCAACCGCCAAGGAACGAGGCGAGTAACAGCAGAGCGAGTAGGGGCTGTCTGAAGCTCACGTAGGATCGTTCCGATTGGCGGCAAGGGTCGGCATATGGACGCGGGTCTCTCGAAAAAGGTCAGTCGGCTTCAGCCAGCAGTTTGATCGCCGCCGCACCGACCTTGCGCACTGCCTCTTCGACCAGCGCGGTCGGTTTGGCAGCGTAGTTCATGCGCAGGCAATTGCGGTACTTGCCCGAGGCAGAAAAGATGCTGCCGACGGCAATCTGTACGCCCTGATCGTGCAGCGCACGATTCAGTTTCAGCGTATCGAAACCTTCCGGCAGTTCCACCCAGAGCATGAAGCTGCCTTGCGGGCGGCTGGCGCGGGTGCCGGCCGGGAAATAACGGGTCACCCAATCGATCATCACGTCGCGATTGCGCTGGTATTGCGTGCGCATCCGCCGCAAATGCGGTTCGAAGTGCCCGGCCTTGATAAATTCGGCGATGGCGATCTGCGGTTGTGTCGCGGTGGAGCCGGTGCTGATGTATTTCATGTGCAGTACGCGTTCGAGATAGCGACCGGGCGCGACCCAGCCGATACGCAGCCCCGGCGCGAGGGTCTTGGAAAACGAACTGCACAGCAATACGCGACCGTCTTCGTCGAAGGATTTGATCGTGCGTGGGCGCGGGTAGGTGTAGGCCAGTTCGCCGTAGACATCGTCCTCGATGACTGCCACATCGAAGCGCTGGGCCAGGTTCAACAGGGCACGTTTGCGCGACTCCGGCATGATGTAGCCGAGCGGGTTGTTGCAGTTGGGGGTGAGCTGGATGACCTTGATCGGCCACTGCTCCAGCGCCAGTTCCAGCGCTTCGAGGCTGATGCCGGTGAGCGGATCGGTGGGGATTTCCAGGGCTTTCATGCCCAGCCCCTTGAGGGTCTGCATGGCGCCGTGAAAGCTTGGCGAATCCACGGCGACGATGTCGCCGGGCTCGCAGATCGCGTGGATGCTGGTGGACAGCGCTTCGTGGCAACCGGTGGTGACCACCAGATCACTGGCGCTCAACTGGCAGCCGGAGTCGAGCATCAACCGAGCGATCTGTTCGCGCAGTTCGAGGGTGCCGTGGATGTTGTCGTAATACAGACCGGGCATGTCCTGGCGGCGGCTGATGCGTGCCAGTCCGCGCAGCAGCGGTTTCATCGTCGGTGACGAGATGTCCGGCATGCCGCGACCGAGTTGCACCACGTCCTTGCGCGGCACGGCGCGAATCAGCTCAAGCACCTGATCCCACTGGGAAATCTCTACCGGCCGTTGGGCCGGGCGCCCGACCGCCGGCAATTCCGGCAGCTCCCTCCCAGCGGGCACAAAGTACCCGGACTTGGGCTTTGGCGTGGCCAGGCCGCTGTCTTCCAGCATCCGATAGGCCTGCTGCACCGTGCTCAGGCTGACCCCATGTTCTACGCTCAAGGCGCGCACCGACGGCAGGCGATCACCCGGACGGTAGAAGCCTTGTTCGATGCGGGTGCCGAGCAACTCGGCAAGGTTCACATACAGGGTCATGGCACTGCCTCGATGCAGGTGATTCGAAAAACCAGTACAGATGCGGCGTAAATCGACAATTCAGTCTCGGGAACAGCAAATCTGTATGGAGTTAATACAGATGTGTTGAATCTGTAATGCTTTTGTCGACCCGCGCATCATGGAATCTCTGGCTACCCAAGTAAACAGGAGCAATGAAAATGAACGGTTTGAGCGATGTGCGGCTGACGTTACACAGTCAGGAACTGGAGGCAGGGCAACAGGACAACGCGCGCGACGAGATCATGCGCAACGCACCGTCCGGGCTGAGTCGCTGGGGTCTGTTCTGGCATCGTCTGCACACGCGCAAGGCGTTGCTGGGCCTGACGCCGGAGCAGCTCAAGGATGTCGGGCTGACACGGGAACAGGCGCTGGAGGAGGGGTTGAAGCCGTTCTGGCGGATCTAGAGGGATCGTTCCCACGCAGAGCGTGGGAACGAGCTCAGACCAGCTCTTTGAGTCGATGCCACAACATCCCCAATGCCAGCAACGGCGAACGCAGATGCTTGCCGCCGGGGAAGGTGATATGTGGCACTTTGGCGAACAGGTCGAAGCCACCGCTGTGCTGGCCGCTGATGGCCTCGGCCAGCAACTTGCCCGCCAGGTGCGTGGCGTTCACACCATGGCCGGAATAGGCCTGGGCGAAATACACGTTCGGCTGGTCGGCGAGCCGGCCAATCTGCGGCAGACGGTTGGCACCGATGCCGATCATCCCGCCCCACTGATAATCGATCTTCACTGATGCGAGCTGCGGGAACACTTCCAGCATCTTCGGCTGCATATACGCGGCGATGTCCTTCGGATCACGCCCCGAGTAATGGCAAGCGCCGCCGAACAACAGGCGGCGGTCCGCCGAGAGCCGGTAGTAATCCAGTGCCACGCGCTGGTCGCAGACCGCCATGTTCTGCGGCAGCAGGGCGTGGGCCTGTTCTTCGCTCAGCGGTTCGGTGGCGATGATATAGCTGCCGGCGGGAAGCACCTTGCCGCTGAGTTGCGGATTCAGATTGTTGAGATAGGCGTTGCAGCCGAGCACCAGCGTCTTCGCCCGCACCGAGCCTTGCGCCGTGTGCACCCGGACTTCGGGGCCGTAATCAATGTGGGTGACCGCCGATTGTTCGAACAGTTTGACGCCCAGTTGCTGCGCCGCCGCGGCTTCGCCCAATGCCAGGTTCAGCGGGTGCAGGTGACCGGAACCCATGTCGATCAAGCCGCCGACATAGCGCTTGGAACCGACCACGGTGTGCATTTCATTCGCTTGCAGCAGGCGGGTTTCGTAGCGGTAACCAAGGCCTCGCAGTTCTTCGGCGTCTTCGGCAAAGCCTTCCAGGTCGGAAGGTTTGTTGGCGAGGTCGCAATAACCCCAGGTCAGGTCGCAGGGGATCTGAAATTTTTCGACGCGCTGTCGGACGATTTCCACCGCTTCCAGGCCCATGAGCTTCATCTGACGTACGCCGTCGGTGCCGATCACGTTGGCGAACTGGTCGAGCCCGTGGCCTACCCCGCGAATCAGTTGCCCGCCGTTGCGCCCGCTGGCGCCCCAGCCGATCCGGTGCGCTTCCAGCAGCACCACGCTCAAGCCCCGTTCAGCCAGTTCCAGCGCGGTGTTCAGCCCGGAGAAACCGCCACCGACCACGCACACGTCGGCAATCAGTTCGCTTTGCAGCACCGGATGGTCGGGCTGCGGCAGGCTGCTGGCGGCGTAATAAGAGGCAACGTGGGGTTGGCTCGCGGAGGCGTGGGCGCGGGCATTCATGGGCGTCATCCTGAACGGGTGTCGAGAAAATTTGACGGAGCATAAGCCGCAGGCCCGAGGCCGGGCAACATTGGTCGGCTTATGGTGTCTGGATCACGGCTTTTGCGGCACAATTGCCGCCTATTTCGCTCCGGTTACCGCTGCAATGAGCTGCAACAGTCAGAAAATCCGCACCCTGCGTCAGCAGATTCCCACGTTCGAGTGCGTGCCAGGCTGTCATGACTGCTGTGGGCCGGTGACCACCTCGCCCGAGGAAATGTCCCGCCTGCCGCGCAAGACGCGCGCCGAGCAGGACGCGGCCATGGAAGAACTCAACTGTGTGCACCTGGGGCCGAACGGCTGCACGGTGTATGACGAGCGGCCACTGATATGCCGGTTGTTCGGCACCACCCAGACCCTGCCGTGCCCCAACGGCCGGCGGCCGGTGGAGCTGATTCACCCACGGGTCGAGAAGCAGGTGTTCGAGTACATGGCCGAAAACCGGCAGGTGCTGGTCTGAGCGATCAGTCCGGAATCGGCAGGCTCAGGCTCTCTTTCACTTCTTCCATCACGATGTAGCTCTTGGATTCACGCACGTGCGGCAGCTTGAGCAGGATGTCGCCCAGCAGCTTGCGGTACGAGGCCATCTCGGAAATCCGCGCCTTCACCAGATAGTCGAAATCCCCTGACACCAGGTGGCATTCGAGCACGTGGGGCAATTTCAGCACCGCGCGTCGGAACTCTTCGAAAGTATCGCCGGATTTGTAGTCGAGGCTGATCTCGACGAACACCAAGAGACTACCCTTCAAGTGCTGCGGATTCAGGCGGGCGTTGTAGCCCATGATGATCCCCTCGCGCTCAAGGCGCCGCACCCGCTCCGTGCAAGGCGTGGTGGAGAGCCCGACCTTCTCACCCAGTTCGGTGAATGAAATCCGCCCGTCCGCCTGCAGGATCCGCAAGATGTTGCGGTCGATCTTGTCCAGCTCACGTTTGGTCTGAGTGTTGGTACGCATAGGGGATGCGCCTCCGTGAAAAGGGTTTTTGCCGAGAATTGTCGCCAAATATAGGCGCTTATACAGTGAAAAGCACTGGCGAATCTTTTTTACACTGCGCGCATCATTGCTCTAACAACAGACGTACGCGGCACGCCGCGATGAGGGATACAAAAATGCGCGTTATGGTCTTGGGTAGCGGCGTCATCGGTACCGCCAGTGCTTACTATCTGGCCCGTGCCGGGTTTGAAGTGGTGGTGGTCGACCGGCAGCCAGCCGCGGCCATGGAGACCAGTTTCGCCAACGCAGGCCAGGTCTCGCCGGGCTATGCCTCGCCGTGGGCCGCGCCGGGCGTTCCCCTCAAGGCCATCAAGTGGCTGCTGCAACGCCACGCGCCTTTGGCGATCAAGGCCACCGCCGACATCGACCAATACCTGTGGATGGCGCAGATGCTGCGCAACTGCACCGCCAACCGTTACGCGGTGAACAAGGAGCGCATGGTGCGTCTGTCCGAGTACAGCCGCGACTGCCTCGACGAATTGCGCGCCGAAACCGGCATTGCCTACGAAGGCCGCAGCCTGGGCACCACCCAGCTGTTTCGCACTCAGGCGCAGCTTGATGGCGCCGCCAAGGACATCGCCGTCCTGAAAGAGTCCGGTGTACCGTTCGAAGTCCTCGACCGCGCCGGCATTGCCCGCGTCGAGCCGGCCCTGGCCAGCGTCACCGACATCCTCGCCGGTGCCCTGCGCCTGCCGAACGACCAGACCGGCGACTGCCAGATCTTCACCACCCGCCTTGCCGAAATGGCGGTGAACCTGGGTGTGGAATTCCGCTTCGGCCAGGACATCCAGCGCCTCGACTTCGCTGGTGACCGCATCAACGGCGTGTGGATCGACGGCAAGCTGGAAACCGCCGACCGTTACGTGCTGGCTCTCGGCAGCTACTCGCCGCAACTGCTCAAGCCGCTGGGCATCAAGGCCCCGGTCTATCCGTTGAAGGGCTACTCGCTGACCGTGCCGATCACCAACCCGGCGATGGCCCCGACCTCAACCATTCTCGACGAGACCTACAAGGTTGCGATTACCCGTTTCGACAACCGCATCCGCGTCGGCGGCATGGCGGAGATCGCCGGTTTTGACCTGTCGCTGAACCCGCGTCGGCGTGAAACCCTGGAGATGATCGTCAACGACCTTTATCCTCAGGGCGGCAATCTGGCCGAAGCGAGTTTCTGGACCGGCCTGCGTCCAACCACGCCGGATGGCACGCCGATCGTCGGCGCGACACCGTTCAAGAACCTGTTCCTGAACACCGGTCACGGCACCCTCGGCTGGACCATGGCGTGCGGCTCCGGTCGTTTGCTGGCCGACCTGATGGCGAAGAAAAAGCCGCAGATCAGCGCCGAAGGCCTCGATATTTCCCGTTATGGCAACAAGACCCAGGAGTCCGCAAAGCATGGCAATCCAGCGCCAGCTCACCAATGAGCGCATGAGTCAGATCGTCAGCCACAACGGTACGGTGTATCTGTCCGGGCAGGTCGGCGATGACTTCAACGCCGGGGTGGAACAGCAGACCCGCGACGTACTGGCCAACATCGAGCGTTTGCTGGATCTGGCCGGGACTGACAAGCAGCATCTGCTGTCGGCGACGATCTACCTGAACGACATCGAGGCGCACTTTGCCGGCATGAATTCGGTGTGGGACCAGTGGCTGCCCAAAGGCGCCGCGCCAGCCCGTGCCACCGTCGAAGCGAAGATGGCCAAGCCGAGCATTCTGGTCGAGATCTCCATCGTCGCCGCCTTGCCGTAACCTGTTTTAAAGATCCCTCTCCCGGTGCTGTTGGCGGTTCACGCCGCCAGCCAGCGCCGGTTTTTATTCCCATGACCGCCAAGAAGTCTGCTGCCATGCGTCCTGCCCGTGCCCTGATCGACCTTCAAGCCCTGCGTCACAACTACCGTATCGCCCGTGAAGTCACCGGTGCCAAGGCACTCGCGGTGATCAAGGCCGATGCCTACGGCCACGGCGCAGTGCGTTGCGCCCAGGCACTGGAAGCCGAAGTGGACGGCTTCGCGGTGGCGTGTATCGAAGAAGCCCTGGAGCTGCGTGCCGCGGGCATTCGTGCGCCGGTGCTGTTGCTTGAAGGCTTTTTCGAGGCCGATGAGCTGGCGCTGATTGTCGAGCATGATTTTTGGTGCGTGGTGCATTCGCTGTGGCAGCTCGAAGCGATCGAGCAGGCAGCGTTGAGCAAGCCGATCACCGTGTGGCTGAAGCTCGATTCGGGCATGCACCGCGTTGGCTTGCATCCGAAGGATTACCCGGCGGCTTACCAGCGCCTGCTGGCCAGCGGCAAAGTGTCGAAGGTCGTGCTGATGAGCCACTTCGCCCGTGCCGATGAATTGCATGAGCAGAGCAGCGCCGATCAGGTTGCGGTATTTGAAGCTGCGCGTCAGGGGCTGGCAGCCGAAGTCAGCCTGCGCAACTCGCCGGCGGTGCTGGGCTGGCCACAGATTCACAGCGACTGGGTGCGCCCGGGCATCATGCTCTACGGCGCCACCCCGTTTGAAGAAGCCAACGCCGTGGCCGATCGCCTGCAACCGGTGATGACACTTGAATCAAAAGTCATCAACGTACGCGAGCTACCGGCCGGCGAACCGGTGGGCTATGGCGCGAAATTCGTCACCGACAAACCGATGCGCATCGGTGTGGTTGCCATGGGTTACGCCGACGGTTATCCGCGTCAGGCGCCGACCGGCACACCGGTACTGGTGGCCGGCCAACGCAGCCGCATTCTTGGCCGGGTGTCGATGGACATGCTCTGCATCGACCTGACCGACGTGCCGCAAGCCGGTCTCGGTTCGACCGTCGAGCTGTGGGGCAAGAACATCCTCGCCAGCGACGTCGCGAAGTGGGCGGACACCATTCCGTACCAGATCTTCTGCAACCTGCGTCGGGTGCCAAGGCTCTATTCCGAGGGTTGAAGCCCAGGCTGGGCCCAAGTGTTGTAAATACTGAACGCTGTCGCCATGATAACGCTCAATATTTCTACAACACTCAGGAGGCCCAAGCCTTGGACGTCGGTGAACGACTGCAATCGATCCGCAAGCTCAAAGGGCTTTCCCAGCGTGAACTCGCCAAGCGCGCGGGCGTCACCAACAGCACCATTTCGATGATCGAAAAGAACAGTGTCAGCCCTTCGATCAGTTCGCTGAGGAAGGTGCTGGGCGGGATTCCCATGTCCATGGTCGAGTTCTTTTCCGAAGAAATCCTGCAGGAAAAACCGACCCAGATCGTCTACAAGGCCAACGAGCTGATCGACATTTCCGACGGCGCCGTGACCATGAAACTGGTCGGCCGCGCGCACCCGAGCCGGGCCATCGCGTTCCTCAATGAAATCTATCCGCCGGGCGCCGACACTGGCGAAGAAATGCTCACCCACGAAGGCGAGGAAACCGGGATTCTGGTGGAAGGGCGTCTGGAACTGGTGGTGGGACTTGAAACTTTTATCCTCGAAGCCGGCGACAGCTACTACTTTGAAAGTACCAAGCCGCATCGTTTCCGTAATCCGTTCGACTCGCCTGCGCGACTAATCAGCGCAGCCACGCCGGCGAATTTTTAAACCGAGAGACGCCAGGCCAGTGCGGCAAAGGTGTCCGGACTGTTTGACCGATGCGCAACAAGACCCCTTTAACTTTGGGGTTGTTTCAGTGTGGCGGGCTAACCGCTATACTTGCGCCCGCCTGCGAACCGTGGCCGCAGGCGTGAATAGCCACCATTGAGGGTGAACGCGTGAATCTAATTATGAAAATGCTGGCTGCACCAGCAACCGTACTGGCCCTCTGGGCTGTCAGCGCTCAAGCTGCGACGAATGACGACATTGCCAAACGCCTCGAGCCCGTCGGCCAGGTCTGTGTTCAAGGGCAAGAGTGCAAGGGGATGGAAGTCGCTGCTTCGGCAGGCGGCGGTGGCGGCGCCAAGACGCCGGACGAAGTGATTGCCAAACATTGCAACGCTTGCCACGGCACCGGCCTGTTGGGCGCACCGAAAATCGGTGACGCAGCAGCCTGGAAAGACCGTGCCGATCACCAGGGCGGCCTCGACGGCCTGCTGGCCAAAGCCATCACCGGCCTGAACTCGATGCCTCCGAAAGGCACCTGCGCCGATTGCTCGGATGACGAGCTGAAGGGCGCCATCCAGAAGATGTCCGGCCTGAAATAAGCCGCGCTTCTGACGAAAAAAACCGTCTTCGGACGGTTTTTTTGTGCCTGCGATTCAGGCCTGAGGCTGTTCATTGCAGCAAACAACCGGCAATCTCGGTCGTACCTCTATTCACGGAACGGGCGGGAGGCTTCAGATGGTGCAGTTGTGTTCGATCGAACAGGCAGTGGACGACGTACTGGCTCGGTTGCCGGCGCACATCCACATGGGTCTGCCGCTGGGGCTGGGCAAACCCAATCTCTTCGTCAACGCGCTGTACCGGCGCATCGCCGGTTTGCCGGAGCGGCAACTGACGATCTACACCGCGCTGTGCCTCGGCCGACCTTCGTTGGGCGACGGTTTGCAGAAGCGCTTCATCGAACCCTTCGTCGAGCGGGTGTTCGGTGATTACCCGGAGCTGGATTTCCTCGCCGACCTGCACCGCGACAGCCTGCCGGCCAACATCCGTATCGAGCAATTCTTCATGCAGCCCGGCAGCCTGCTCAACAGCGCGCCGGCCCAGCAGGACTACGTCAGCAGCAACTACAGCCATGCAGCCCGCGACATCTACGCCGCCGGGCTGAACCTGGTAGCGCAGTTGCTCGCCAGCAGCAGCGAACATCCTGATCGCTTGAGCCTGAGCTGCAATCCGGACATCACCCTCGACCTGTTCCCGATGATCGCCAAACGCCGGGCGGCGGGGGAGACCGTTCTGCTGGTCGGCCAGGTGCACACCGAGTTGCCGTACATGCCGGGCGACGCCGAAGTCGAAATTGACACCTTCGACCTGCTGATCGACGAGAAGGACAACAGCACGCTGTTTTCCACGCCGAACATGCCCGTCGGCTTTCAGGATCACTTCATCGGTTTGCATGCCAGTACGTTGGTGCGCGACGGCGGCACCTTGCAGATCGGCATCGGCTCGATGGGCGATGCGCTGACCGCCGCGTTGCTGGCGCGTCAGGCCGACAATGTCGGCTACCGGGAGTTGCTGGCCGATGTGAATCTCAGCCAGTGGGCGCAATTGATCGAGCGCGAGGGCGGCATCGAACCGTTCGCCAAGGGCCTTTACGGTTGCAGCGAAATGTTCGTCAACGGCCTGCTGGTACTGGCGGACGCCGGGATCATCCGGCGCAAGGTCTACCCGGACGTGCAGACCCAGCAACAGGCCAACGCCGGCAACCTCGACGAGGCGGCGCAAACCGACGGCATTTCAGTGCACGGCGGTTTCTTCCTCGGGCCGCGAAGTTTCTATGAGCGCTTGCGTGAGCTGCCCCACAGCAAACGCCTTGAATTCAACATGACCCGCATCAGCTACATCAACGAGCTGTACGGTCAGGAAGAACTCAAACGCCTGCAGCGCCTTGATGCACGATTCATCAACACCGCATTCACCATGACCCTGCTCGGAGCCGGGGTGTCCGATCAGCTACAGGATGGCCGGGTGCTCAGCGGCGTCGGCGGGCAGTACAACTTCGTTGCCCAGGGCCATGCGCTGCACGATGCGCGTTCGATTCTGCTGCTGCGCAGCTGGCGCGAGTCCGGCGGTGACGTCAGTTCGAACATTGTCTGGGAGTACGGCCACTGCACGATCCCACGGCACCTGCGTGACATCGTGGTCACCGAATACGGCATCGCCGATCTGCGCGGCAAGTCAGATGCGGTGGTGATCGAAGCGCTGCTCAATATCAGTGACTCGCGCTTTCAGCAGGGCCTGATCGAGCAGGCACAGAAGGTCGGCAAACTGCCGAAGGATTTCCGCCTCGATCCACGCTTTACCGACAACACCCCGCAACGCTTGCAGGCGATTGCCGCACGGCATCCGAATCTGTTTCCGGAATATCCGCTGGGCTGCGATTTCAATGAGGTCGAGAAGGATTTGCTGCGGGCGCTGAACTGGCTGAAGAGCAAGTTCAAACTGACCGAGATTCTGGAGCTGGGCAAGGCAGCGCTGGATGCGCCGGAGGCTTCGCTGTATCCGGAGCATCTGGCGCGCATGCAGCTCACCCACCCGGAAGGTCTGAAAGAAGACCTGTTTCAGCGGTTGTTGCTCACTGGCCTGAAGGCCACCGCGCAATAACTGTCCACCCCAAAACAACGGTGGGAGCCAGCAAACTGGCTCCCACAGAAGTCCTGCGGTGTTGCGGGTTACTCGATGAAAGTAACCACGCCATCCTTCAGCGATTTCACGCGAGCCAGCGACTCGACGCGGTAACCCTGCGAATCCAGCTCCGCACGGCCGCCCTGGAACGACTTCTCGATCACGATGCCCAGGCCCGCCACGGTGGCGCCGGCTTGCTTGATGATCGAGATCAGCGCCTGGGACGCCTTACCGTTGGCCAGGAAGTCGTCGATGATCAGCACGCGGTCGCTGCTGGTCAGGTGACGCGGGGAGATGGCCACGGTGCTTTCGGTCTTCTTGGTGAACGAGTAAACGGTCGCCGACAGCAGGTTTTCAGTCAGGGTCAGGGACTGTTGCTTGCGGGCGAAGATCACCGGCACGCCGAGGTTCAGACCGGTCATGATCGCCGGGGCGATGCCCGACGCTTCGATGGTGACGATCTTGGTGATGCCGGAATCCTTGAACAGCGAGGCGAATTCGTCGCCGATCAGCTTCATCAGGGCCGGGTCGATCTGGTGGTTCAGGAAGGCGTCGACCTTCAGGACCTGGTCGGAAAGCACGATGCCTTGTTCGCGGATTTTCTGGTGCAATGCTTCCATGAAGCTGTCCTCATTTGGCGCTTTGTGCGCCGAAGGTCTAGTAAAAAGTGGTCAATTCTAGCGCTTTAACATCGCGCGTATATCAGCCAATGCGCTATTGCCTCGCACGGCTTTGACTTCGGTCGGTGTGTCGTCGTTGCCTTCCCAGGCCAGGTCGTCCGGCGGCAGCTCATCGAGGAAGCGGCTTGGCGCGCAGTCGATGATCTCGCCGTACTGTTTACGCTTGGCGGCGAAGGTGAACGCGAGGGTCTGGCGCGCGCGGGTGATGCCCACGTAGGCCAGGCGGCGTTCTTCTTCGATGGTGTCGGCTTCGATGCTGGAGCGGTGCGGGAGGATTTCCTCTTCCATGCCCATGATGAACACGTAAGGGAATTCCAGGCCCTTGGACGCATGCAGGGTCATCATCTGCACGCCTTCGGCGCCGTCTTCCTCTTCCTGCTGACGTTCCAGCATGTCACGCAGGACGAGTTTGCCGATGGCGTCCTCGACGGTCATTTCGCCGTCTTCGTCTTTTTCCAGGGTGTTCTTCAAGGCTTCGATCAGGAACCAGACGTTGCTCATCCGGTAGTCGGCAGCCTTGTCGCTGGAGCTGTTGGTGCGCAGCCAGTTCTCGTAGTCGATGTCCATGACCATGCTGCGCAGGGCGGAGATCGGGTCTTCGCCGGCGCACTGCTCGCGCACCTTGTCCATGAAGCGCTTGAAGCGCGACAGGCGATCGGTGAAGCGGCTGTCCAGATGCTCGCCGAGGCCGAGTTCGTCGGTGGCGGCGTACATCGAGATCTTGCGTTCGGTGGCGTAGTTGCCAAGTTTTTCCAGGGTCGTCGAGCCGATTTCCCGGCGCGGTACGTTGATCACGCGCAGGAAGGCGTTGTCGTCGTCCGGGTTCACGATCAGGCGGAAGTAGGCCATCAGGTCTTTCACTTCCTGGCGGCCGAAGAAGCTGTTGCCGCCGCTCAAGCGGTACGGAACCTGATGGTGCTGCAGTTTCAGTTCGATCAGCTTGGCCTGGTAGTTACCGCGATAGAGGATCGCGAAATCACTGTACGGGCGATCGGTGCGCAAGTGCAGGCTGAGGATTTCCATCGCCACGCGCTCGGCTTCGGCGTCCTCGTTGCGGCAGCGGATCACGCGGATCTCGTCGCCGTGGCCCATTTCACTCCACAGCTGCTTTTCGAATTCGTGGGGGTTGTTCGAGATCAGCACGTTGGCGCAGCGCAGGATGCGGCTGGTGGAGCGATAGTTCTGCTCCAGCATCACCACTTTCAGGGACGGATAGTCGTCCTTGAGCAGCATCAGGTTTTCCGGCCGCGCGCCGCGCCAGGCGTAGATCGACTGGTCGTCGTCGCCTACCACGGTGAACTGGTTGCGCTTGCCGATGAGCATTTTCACCAGCAGGTACTGGCTGGCGTTGGTGTCCTGGTATTCGTCGACCAGCAGGTAACGCACCTTGTTCTGCCACTTTTCGAGGATGTCGGCGTGCTCTTCGAAGAGCTTCACCGGCAGCAGGATCAGGTCGTCGAAGTCCACCGCGTTGAACGCCTTGAGCGTGCGCTGGTAGTGGGTGTAGACGATGGCGGCGGTCTGTTCCTTGGGATTGCGAGCGTTTTCCAGGGCTTCGGCCGGCAGGATCAGGTCGTTTTTCCAGGCGCCGATCATGTTTTTGATCTCGTCGACGCCGTCGTCGCCCGCGTATTCCTTCTGCATGATGTCGGTCATCAGCGACTTGACGTCGGTTTCGTCGAAGATCGAGAAACCGGGTTTGTAGCCCAGCCGTTCATGTTCCTTGCGGATGATGTTCAGGCCCAGGTTGTGGAAGGTGCAGACCGTCAGGCCACGACCTTCGCCGGCACGCAGCAGGGTGCCGACCCGTTCCTTCATCTCGCGCGCGGCCTTGTTGGTGAAGGTCATGGCGACGATGTACTGGGCACGGATGCCGCAGTTCTGGATCAGGTGCGCAATCTTGCGCGTGATCACGCTGGTCTTGCCGGAGCCAGCACCGGCGAGCACCAATAGAGGGCCGCCGACGTAGTTCACGGCTTCTTGCTGCCGGGGATTGAGTCGGGACATACGAAAATTCGGGAGTCGTTGACGAAATGGGCCGGCATTTTAACAGGCTCAGCGATTTGTGCTGCTCTCTCCGACTTGTGACGCAGCACGCGATTCAAATTTGCCGGTTTTGTTACTTTCACGCAGGATGCGCGGTGATTTTGCGGCTAATGTTCTCATTCGTGACACAAAATAACGTTTTGATAACCGTTGTCATTTGGTCATTGGTTGGCAGAACGGCATAATGCCCGCCGCCCACATCATTGCAGAGTCTAGGGAGTCAGCTTGACTACGCCTGTCGAACCCTTGCGTTTGCTGCTACTGGCCGAAGAGCCAGCGTGGACAGCGTTATTGCGCGAGTGTCTGGCTCCGTTGGGGAGTGCGGCGGTGCTGATCAGCGCGCCGAACTGGGAGTCGGTCAGCAGTCTGTTCGAAGACAACCGCCATGCGGTGTTGTTGACCGTTCCTGCTTTGCAGCCGGCGCCCGGCCGGTGCAACCTGCCGACGGTGTTGCTGCTGGAGCACGAGCCGGCGACCGCACCCGATGGCGTCAGTGACTGGCTGGTGTTCGATGCCCTCGATGCCGGCATGCTTCGCCGATGCCTGCGCCATGTGCGCGAACGCGGCGTGCTGGAAAACACCCTGCAACGCCTGGCCGAACAGGATCCCTTGACCGGCATCGCCAACCGTCAGGGTTTCCAGACCCTGCTCACGGCTCGGCTGGCCGAAAACGACGGTCGCGGCCTGGCCCTCGGACACCTCGATCTCGACAACTTTCGTCACGCCAACGACGCCCTCGGCCATCAGGCCGGCGACCGCCTGATCCTGCAAGTCGTCGCACGGCTGAAAAGCCAGCTGGAGGCCGGCGATCAACTGGCGCGCCTGGGCAGCGACGAATTCGCCTTGCTGATCGACACCCGCCGCGCCCCGCAACGGGCCGAATGGATGGCCGAACGCATCACCGAAGCCTTGGCCGAACCTTACTGGGTCGATGGCGAAAGCCTGCTGATCGGTTCCAGCCTCGGTATCGCCCATGCCCGCGCCCAGGGCGGCGCCGATCCGCTGATGTGGCACGCACACATCGCCATGCAACAGGCCAAGAGCACGCAAGGCTGCACTTTTCACATCTTCAACGAGCGGATCAACCGCAATGCGCGAAGCATGGCCGACCTCGAAAGCGAGCTGCGCCGGGCCTTGCGTCGCGATGAACTGGAGCTGCATTACCAGCCGCGTCTGAACATGCAGGACGGCCAGATCGTCGGCCTCGAAGCGCTGGTGCGCTGGCGTCACAGTGAGCGCGGCTTGCTGCCACCGAGCGAATTCGTGCCGCTGGCCGAGCAGAGCGGTCTGATCGTGCCGCTGGGTTACTGGGTGATTTCCCGGGCTCTGCGTGACATGCAGGCCTTGCGCGAACGCGGATTGCCGGCGCTGCACATGGCGATCAACCTGTCGTTCCGCCAGTTCCAGGACAGCCAGTTGCTGCCGACGCTCAGTCGTCTGATCGCCGAGCGCGGTGTCGAGGCGCAGTGGCTGGAGTTCGAACTCACCGAAACCGCCGTGATGCGCCGCAGCGATCTGGTCAAACAGACCATGGACGCCCTTGGCCGCCTCGGCGTGCGCTTCTCGCTGGATGATTTCGGCACCGGGTTTTCGTCGTTCGTGCACCTCAACAGCCTGCCGATCACCTTGCTGAAGATCGACAAGAGCTTCGTCGGCGGCATGGAACAGCGCGAAGAGAACCGCAAACTGGTGCACGCGATGATCAATCTCGCGCACAACCTGCACCTGGAAGTGGTGGCCGAAGGGGTGGAAACCCCGGAGCAGATGGAATTGCTGCGCGGGTTCGGCTGCGATCAGGTGCAGGGGTATCTGATCAGCAAGCCGTTGCCGCTGGCGGAGCTGGTTGAATACCTGACCTTCGATGCGAGTCAGCAGCCACCGCTGGAAATCGTGGTTTAACCACAGAACCCTATGGGAGCAAGCCTGCCCCCACAGGGAAACACCTATTCAGGCTGGGCGACTGCGAACGGCTTTGAGGGTGCAGGCTCCAGGCGAATCATCCGCTTCATTTTCCATTCGAACGCCAGCGTCAGGCTGATCGCCGCGCACGCCAGCCCCAGCGCCAGTCCCCACCAGACGCCGGTCGGTCCCCAATGCAGATGGAACGCCATCAGCCACGCCGCCGGCGCGCCGATCAGCCAGTAGCAACCGAGTCCGACCAGAAACGTGGTTTTGGCATCCTTCAGCCCACGAATACAGCCCATGGCAATGGTCTGCGTGCCGTCGAACAGCTCGAACCACGCCGCCACCGCCAGCAGGCTCACGGCCAGACGAATCACCTCGGCAAAGGCCGGGTCGTTATGGTCGAGGAACAAACCGACCAGCTGATTCGGCAGCAACCAGAACACCATCGCAAACCCCAGCATCACCACTGCACCGAAGACGATTCCTACCCGCCCGGACATCCGCGCATCGTTCAATTGCCCGGCGCCGTAATGCTGGCCGACGCGCATGGTGATCGCATACGACATCCCCGCCGGCACCATGAACGCCACCGAGACGATTTGCAGGGCAATCTGGTGCGCTGCCAGTTGGGTACTACCCATGGTGCCCATGCACAGCGCCGCGAAGGCGAACAGCCCGACTTCCACCGCGTAGGTGCCGCCAATCGGCAGACCCAGGCGCCAGAGTTCTTTCAGGTACTGCCGGTTTGGCCGCGACAGGCCCTCGCGCAGCGGGTAAGCGTCATAAGCCGGATGTCGACGGATATGCCACGCCAGCGCCAGCGCCATGCAGTTGGCGACCACCGCCGTGACCAGTCCGATACCGGTCAGCCCCAGTTTCGGCAGGCCGAACATGCCGGTGATCAGCGCGTAATTGAGCAGGAAGTTGGCCACGGTGCCGGCGAGGCTGATGACCATCACCGGTGTCGCCCGGCCGATGGCGCTGGTGAAGCCGCGCAGGGCCATGAAGCTCAGGTAGCCGGGCAGGGCAAACGGCAGCGCGATCAGAAACTGTCCGGCCGCGTTGACGTTGGTCTCGGTCTGGCCGAACAGCAACAGCACCGGTTTCAGATTCCACAGCAGCAGCCCGGCACCGAGCGCCATCAGCCACGCCAGCCACAACCCGGCCTGGGTCAGTTTGGCGGCGCCGATAATATCGCCGGCACCCTGACGGATTGCCACCAGGGTGCCGACCGCCGCGATCACGCCGATGCAGAAGATCGACACGAACGAATAGCTCGCCGCACCCAGACCGCCACCGGCCAGCGCTTCGGGGCTGAGGCGGGCCATCATCAGGGTGTCGGTCAGCACCATCAGCATGTGTGCCAACTGCGAGGCAATCAACGGCCCCGCCAGCCGCAGGATGGCCCAGAGTTCGGTACGCACAGGACGCTGCATGGTGTTCACATCCGTATAAAAGAAGGGGCAAGAGACCGTCGATTCTCAGGGTTTGGCGCGGCTTGCACAAAGGGATAAAAAGGATGGATGGCATGATTAAAACTCATCCAGGAGCAATTCTGCTAAGTTGGCGCAATCCCGCCATTGGAGCGCTGTACATGTCCCGTCGCCTTCCACCCTTGTATGCCCTGCGCGCATTCGAAGCGGCGGCACGCCACAGTTCGTTCACCCGCGCTGCCGAAGAACTGTCGATCACTCAGAGTGCGGTCAGCCGGCATATCCGCACGCTCGAAGAGCACTTCGCCTGTCGGCTGTTCCATCGCAGCGGACGCAATTTGCAACTGACCGAATCGGCGCGCTTGCTGCTGCCGGGCATCCGCGAGGGGTTCGCCGCGCTGGAGCGAGCCTGCAATACCTTGCGCGCCGAAGATGACATCCTGCGCATGAAGGCCCCGTCGACCCTGACCATGCGCTGGTTGCTGGCGCGGCTCAGTCGCTTTCGCCATTTGCAGCCGGGCAATGAAGTGCAACTGACCAGTGCCTGGATGGACGTGGATTCGGTGGACTTCAACAACGAACCTTTCGATTGCGCGGTGCTGCTGAGCGACGGGCATTTTCCGCCGGACTGGGAGGCCAGCCTGCTGTTTCCGGAAGAGCTGATTCCGGTGGGCGCCCCGAGTCTTTTGCACGACCAGCCCTGGGATGTGGCGCGACTGGCCAGCGCCGAATTGCTGCACCCGACGCCGGATCGCCGCGACTGGCGCAGTTGGCTGGAGCACATGGGACTGTCGGATCAGGTATCGCTCAAGGGCGGGCAGGTGTTCGATACCCTGGAACTGGGGATGATCGCGGCGGCCCGGGGTTATGGCGTGTCGATGGGTGATTTGCTGATGGTGGCCGAGGATGTCGCGCAAGGGCGTTTGAGTCTGCCGTGGCCGACGGCAGTTGCCAGTGGCCTGAATTATTACCTGGTGTGGCCAAAGACCCGTCCGGGAGGTGAACGTTTGCGCCGGCTCAGCGACTTCCTGCAAGGCGAAGTCCACGCCATGGTGTTGCCGCCGGTCACGCGCTTGAGCTGAAACGTTCGAGCCGCCACAATGCCGGCCTTCGGCCATAACCCCGCTGTGCACTCAAGTATTCGGCTTTACCGCCGAATACGTGCAAGTGGGACCGTCGTGCCGGTTCCAGGCTTCACCCCCATTATTAGAATTTTCCGAGCCGCGATCAGGGAGGATCCGCAGACTCGGCCAGGAGCTGTCCATGTCTCAACCTCGCGCCCGGATCGCCTCGCAGCTGGGCCTCGCGCTCGCCGTGATACTGGCGGTTGTCATCAGTGGCAGTACGGTGTTCGCCCTGCGTTCGCTGGACACCGCCAACCTCGCCACCCGTGAAGAACACCTGGCCAGCGAGGCACGTCTGCTCGCCGACCAGTTGAGCACCTTCCACGGCACGCTGCGTGAAAGCACCCAGCGCCTGAGCGGGTTGTTCGAGAAGCGCTTCAGCGCGGGCCTGAGCATTCACCCGAGCGAGCCGGTCAGTGTGGCGGGCACCCAGACCCCGGGCCTGCACCTGGGCAGCGAAGTGTTGAACAACAACTTCAAGGAAGTCGACGAGTTCAAGCAGATGACGGCGGGCGTTGCCACGCTGTTCGTGCGCAGCGGCGAAGACTTCGTGCGGGTCAGCACCTCGCTGACCAAACAGGATGGCACCCGCGCCATCGGCACCTTGCTCGATCACGCTCACCCGGCTTATGCGAAGTTGATGGCGGGGCAGGGCTACGTCGGCCGTGCGCTGCTGTTTGATCGCTCCTACATGACTCAGTACACCCCGGTGCGTGACAGCAGCGGCAAGGTGATCGCGGTATTGTTCGTCGGCTTCGATTACACCGACGCGCAAAACGCCCAGTTCGACAACCTCAAGCGTTTCCGCATCGGCCAGAGCGGCTCCCTGGCGCTGCTGGACGAACAGAATAAATGGCTGGTTGCGCCAGCGGGCGTGCAGGCGCCGGATCAAGCGGTGCCGGTGGTCAACGGTCTGGCGAAGACGCCGGGCAAGGGCCGGTTCTGGAGCGACAAATCCGAAGACTTCTACAGCATCGCCGTACCGTTCGAGGGTGGACCGTGGTCGGTGGTGGCGAGCATGCCGAAATCCGAGATCCGCGAAGTGACCTGGAGCGTTGGCATCCAGTTGGCCATCGGCAGCCTGCTGGCGATGCTGATTGCGGTCGGTTCGGCGGTGTGGCTGCTGCGCAGCAAACTGCAACCGCTGGGTGATCTGGTGCGTCAGGCGGAAGCCCTGGGTGCCGGCGATCTGAGCGTGCGGCTGAACGTGTCGAGCAACGATGAAATCGGTCAGTTGGCCCGTGCCTTCAACCAGATGAGCCAGGCGCTGTCGACCATGGTCGAGCACATCCGCCGCGCTTCGGAAGAGGTCAACAGCCGTGCGCAGGCGCTGTCCGGTTTGTCCGGCGGCGCGTATGAAGGCATGGAGCAGCAGTCCGGCGAGATCACCAGCATGGCGGGTGCGGTTGAAGAGTTCTCCGCCACCTCGCTGAACATTGCCGACAACATGGGCAACACCCAGCGTCTGGCCCAGGAAAATGCCCAGCAGACCCAGATCGGTCGCAGCTCGATGGAAGAAGCGTCGTCCTCGCTGGAGCAGATTGCCGGCGCGCTGAACACCACGGCGACTGTAATCAACACGCTCGGTCAGCGCTCCCAGGAAATCGGCGGCATCGTCAGCGTGATCACCTCGATTGCCGAACAGACCAACCTGCTGGCACTCAACGCTGCGATTGAAGCGGCCCGTGCCGGTGAACAGGGTCGCGGTTTTGCTGTGGTGGCTGACGAGGTGCGCAATCTGGCGTCGCGTACCCGTCAGGCAACGGACGAAATCTCCGGGATGATCCACAGCATCCAGCAGGAAACCGGCAACGCCATCAGCACCATGGAGCAGGGCAACGTGCTGATGCAGGAAGGCCTGTCGCGCAATGCCAACGTCGCGTCGGCGCTGGCGCGGATCGATGAGCAGAGTCGTTCGGCGGGTCAGCAGTTCGCGGCGATCACCACCGCGACGCAGGAGCAGAGCAGCACCGCGACGTTGTTGAGCAGCAATCTGCAGAGCATCGCGATGGCCAACAGCGAGCAGCGCGAAGTGGTGTCGAACCTGGCCATTACGGCGAAGGAGCTGGAAAGCCTGGCGGCCGACCTGCGCCAAGAGGTCGACCGCTTCCGCTGAGAGGGCGTATCCGCTTACTGGTACGCGCAGAGGTCTTCGCTGGAGTCGACCTCTCCCCATTCTCCCGTGTAAGCAACGGCTTCGACGGGAACCTGGCCAGCATCGATGACGCGTTGCAGGGTGTTGGTCATGTGCATCTTGTCGCGTTGTTCCGGGGTCAGTTCGGCTCGTAGCCGAACGACCTCTGCCCAGCCCTCGGGGGTGAAGCGCAGCAGTCCCATGTATTGGCCCTGAACTTCGTCCACCGATTGCGGCTTGTTGCCGATTTCCGCCAGCGTGCCGGCGTTGGTCAGGCGGAACGTTTCGGCATCCAGCAGCGGATCACCGAAACGTTGCGTCCACAGTTCCAGCCAGTTGGGGTCATAGGTCACCGCCAGTGATGCCGTGTTGGCCATCAACGACTGAACGGCCGCCGGGCTGTAGAAAATATCGGAATAACTCACGAGGCACGGCTGCCCCTGCAGCCACGATTCGGCGCAGGCCAGTGACGACACCATGTTGGTGTCCGCCCAGCGCGGGTTGTGAAACTCGATCAGGCCACGGTCGGCCAGCAACTCATGCTTATAGCCGGTGACCACGGCGATTTCACTGATACCGGCCGCGCGCAGGGACTCCAACTGCCATTCGAGCAGGGGTTTGCCCCGCAACTCGACCAGGCACTTGGGCCGCTCATCCGTGAGGCTTTTCATGCGACTGCCACGTCCGGCAGCCAGAATAATGGCTTTCACAACACGTCTATCCCGTGGGTTATTGAGAGGAGTGGGGTTCGCCGAACAACTGCCGGATTCGCTGAAGATCGTGGAAGGCAAAATCCGCTTCACGTTCCGGGTGCCACATCCAGCCTTCCCACGGCAGCTGGAGGTGGCGGATGGCTTCGATTTCCCCGTCTTCGCTGCGCGCCATGACTTCAAACCCCTGCGGGCAACTGGCAAGAGCGAGGCCGTGATAGCTGTTCACTTCGGCGACGATCCGGCCGGACAACCGATGCCGGGTTCGCACATGACCGGTGACCGGTTTCAGCTCGCCGCCGGACCAGTGCGCCAGCATCTGCATGCCGCGACAAATGCCCAGCACTGGCAACTGACGCGCGCGCGCGTGATCCAGCAGCTCGCTTTCGGTACGGTCGCGGGCCGGGCACTGACCGATGTCATTGCCCCCCGACAGCACAATGGCGTGTGGCGCGACAGCCGCCAGCCAGTGAGCGAGCGGCAAACCGTTGGGCACCGGCACCGGGACAAAACCGGCTGCCAGAAGGAAACCGATCAGTCGCTGATCCAGCGCATCACGGGTTTCTCCGCGTTCCGGATGACTGTCCACTCGCTGACTGACGGCGACAACCTTCATGTCATCATCTCCACCCGGCGGCCCGGGCAATCCAGGTGCAGGAAATCTGCGGTCGACCAGCGCCGGTAAAGCACTTCACCCGCACCAATGACGGCCGGCAAGCCCAGTTCGCCGGCCCTGATCGCCATGTGCGAATTGGCACCGCCCCACGCTGTGATCAATCCGGCAATCGGGTAGGCGAACAGCCAGTCGAACCCCGGATCGGCGTTGGGAATGCAGACGATCGCCCCGGCGAGTTTGTCCCGGTCGTCGCACAGCACAACCGGCGCGGTCACGCGTTTCTGGGTGATGAAATTGGGCGCCGTTTCCGGCCACTCGAAACTCCAGACATCTTCCGGTCGGGTGATCACCGGCGGCAGGGAGACCTTGAGCGTCTCGGCATAGCGCGCCTTGCCCTGTTCGATGCTGCGCAGCAGCACCTCTTTCGGATCCGCTGCCGCCACGTGCAGTTCGGTGAAGGCGCGGATATCGCAATAGGCCAGGTCTTCGCGACCGATGCCGTGCTCGGCACCGACTTGCGCAATCAACGCCAGCGCGTCGGAGAGATTGCGGGTGAAGTGAAACTTGGCCAGTTCCCGCAGTTCGATACCGTTTTGCAGGAAGTCCAGCAAACCGACCGGATCGGGCTGCAAGCCATGGGCTTCGAGCAGTTTCACGATCTCGCGCATCTGTGGCAGCGTCAGCGAAAACGGTTGAAGCGGTTCCGGAGCGGCTGGACGTTGAGTCCAGTCGAAATAAAGCTCCGGCGCTTCATCGTAGCGGGGTGAAAGGATGTCGTAGGTGCCCGGTCGCAGATGCCCGTAACGCGCCAGGAAAGTCGTCTTGTCGAGCGTCGCCCGGTCGCGTGCCAATTGCCCGCTGACGGTGGAAACACCGGCCATGAACGCATCGTAGTCTGCCTGCGAAAACACGCCCACGGACACCAGCGACCTGAGCATCTGCACGGCGACGAAGCCGGCGCGCGCCAGACCGGCGAAGGGCAGGGTGCCGTAGCGTTTCGCATCTTCCAGCAGCCAGTAAATGCGCTCCAGCGGATCGGCATCGGAAGCCAGCAACTCATCGCGGCGGGCATTGAGCACATCGAGTTTGTTGGCATCGCTGCGCCACAGACCGTCCTTGGGGTGGACGATACGATTGGTCAGCTTGCGCAGGCTGGTGCTGATCGCGTCCAGCTCGTGGGGCTGGAAGCCTGCATCGGCGAGGCGCTCCAGTTGTTGCGACAGATCCAGGGTGTAGCACGAGAACACGATCTCGAACTCGACCTTGTCGTGGAGTGTCGGTTCAGCCAGCAACCGATCGATGTAGTAGTCGACCAGCCGCCCGGCCAGATCTTCATCAAGGTCTGCCGGAATGAAGGAGTTGAACGACAAGCGCACATCGATATAGGGCAGGCCGAAAAAATGCGGCATCAGCGGAAAGCTGCGCAAGTTGCGGTAGCCGTAGTTGTGACGCTGATAGGCCCAGATGGAGTCGGTCACCAGGTCCCGGTACAGCGAGAGTGCCAACGGTTTGGGCCGGATACCGATGATCTCGGCCGGGTTCCAGTCAGGCATCACGCCATAGACCGTGCGCTGGCCGATCAGGAAAGGATGCGGTCGCATGCCGCGCGCCACTTTGCGCTGAATGCTTTCCAGGCGGGCCGACTGCTCTGCATCGGATTCCGGACGGGAAGGCAGAATCAACGGCCGGGCCTGTAACAGCCAGAGCACTTCGCCTTCGGTTTCACGGGTGACTGCAAACTCGCAGTCGACAGGCCCGCCACCGAACAGCTCCAGCAACTCTTCGAGCAAGCCGACCACAGGCGCGAGCGCCGCTGGTGCTGAAACCTTGCTGTGGGCCGCCTGCTGCCAGAGCCGACCGCCCATGCCACCGGTCACCGAGGCCGTGTCGCTGCCTTCCGACCAGTTCACCACCCGATATGGCGCGCAGGTGTTGGGGTCGTGGGAAAACGCCACGCCGGAGCGCAGCACATTCCCCAGCATGGGCTGGACCAGGATCTCGTCCGACGGATACACCTCGCCATAACTGGCGATGACCTGTTCAACCGCCGAGGCCAGCCCTGTGTCATCGACATCCGGGATCGACAGGAAGGCGCCCGCGAAGGACGCCTGGGCGCTGTCTTCGCGTCCGCAGCTGGAACGCACGATCCAGGGAGCGGCAGGCAGCCGCCCCCGGATAGCCTGGACACAGGCTTGCCGATCCCGTTGCCAGTCCGCCACGGTGAATGCCAGCAGCGGCGCAATGCGGGCCGACGCGAGTCGTCCTTGCAGGCTGGACAGCGTGCCGGCCTTGGTAGAGAAATGCAGGGCCATCAGGCGTTATCTCAGCTGAGCGACCCAAATGTTCGTCGAGTACGGAATCTGGATCGAAGGCGTCTTCAGGCCTTTCAGGTAGTCGTCGATGGCGCTGATCACTTCGTGGAAGTTCGCACCGGCCTGACGCTCCAGCGTGGCGTGGGAGCGCCAGGCTTCCAGGCATTCTTCAATGCTCTGCTCGTGAATGACACGGGCGTCCAGGTGTACGACCGGGCCGAACAGTTCGCTGGCGTCGATCACGGCCGTCTGGTCTTCGCGACGGGTGCCGTAGCCATAACCCGGTACGCGCTCCTTGATGATGGCTTCGATCCGGGCCTGGATCGGGTCTTCGAGATTGCGGTGGTTCCACATGCAGGCGAACCAGCCACGAGGCTTGAGAATGCGCGCGGTTTCTTTCAGGGCCTGCTGGCGGTCGCAGACGTTGAACGAGCTGCCGAAGGTGACCATGTCGAACGCCTGGGTCGCTTGACCGGTCACTTCGCCGGTGCCTTCGTGCCATTTGACATTGGCCAGCTCGGCGGTGCGCTTGATGCCGTTGGCGCGCATCGCATCGTTGGGCTCCACAGCGGTGACGTCCAGGCCACGAGCGGCCAGCATCAGCGTCAGGTGGGCAACGCCAGCACCCACGTCGCAGAACTTGTCACCCTGTTCGGCACCTGCGATCGAGAGCATCGCGTCGATGGCGGCATCGGCGTAGTCAGGACGCTTCAGATAGGCGTCGGCCAGGGTGGTGTAATCCCATTCGGTTTTCATACCAGATTCCTTGTATAAATTTTATTGAGTAAATCGTCTGCCAGGCTTTGCCCGGAGCGCAGGGGGTCGAATTCAACCAGCCAGTCCGCCGCTTGCGGTTCATCAATGGGCAGGTCAAGTCCGGCAACGTTGTTCAGTTCACCGGCATGAAACCGACGGTAGATGCCCTTGGGATCCCGGCGGCTGAGTTCCTCTACCGGTACTTTCAGGTAAACCTCGAAATAACCGGGCAGATGGGCGCGGTTCCACGCATGAACTTCACGAAACAGCGAGATCGTCGCGATCACCACGGTGTGGCCTTGCGCCGCGATCATTCTGCAGAGATGGGCGTATTGCATGGCCAGCGCGAGTCGACCTTCAGGGCCATGGTTCTGCGAGTTGGCGGCGGTGGCGCCGAACACCTCGCGCAATTCATCGCCATCGAGCATCACAACCGATTGGCCATCGCTGCGCAGACGGGCAACGAGCTCACCGGCCAGCGTTGATTTGCCGGCGCCGGAAAGGCCCGTAATCCATATCACCTGCGCGCGAGGGTCACATTTCATAGCATTCTGACCAGTGTTCCGTGTGGGTAAATGGCGTTGAACCTTGCGGCAGGTTCAACGCGCTTTATCTGTGTTCAGTCACGTTCTTTGATATTGCCAAAGGAGTCGATGGTTAACTGGCAGAACATCGAATCATGCTTGTTTTCGATCAAGTCATGAAACACATCCTGCGGCAACGGCAAGTTGCGGTACTGCGTTTCGTAGAACTTCTTGTATATAAAGTAATTGTCGTCGGGGGACATCAGACTGAAACCCAGTGCCAGCTCTTTTAGTTCGTCGCCGTTTTTCGCAATGGGCAGCAGGTTATTCATCTGTTGCAGCCAGGCGTCGACAATCGGATTGCATTCATCGGAGGTCGGAACGTAATAGATTGGCAACTTGCACGAGTTGAGCATGAACGACACACCACCGGTCGAGGCATCGGTAATGATGGTGTCGCACTGCTGGTAGAAAACCGTGCTGCTGGTGCCTGGCTCGTCTATGGTGATCCAGTCATACACAGAGAGCTGTTTGCACAGGTCCTTCAGGGTTGGATGCTCGAGGTCGGCCATGTACGGACGCAGGATGAACCGGGCATGTGCAATCTGTGACCTGACGGCATTGATCACGGTTTGCAGGTTTTCGTACAGCGATGCGCCACTTGGGCAAATGCCCAATTGGGTCGGCAACAGCCCGACAACGTAGTCCCCCGACGCCTTGTTCGACACCGGAGCGGACTCGAAGAATCGGGGGACCTTGATTGGCAACGTCGCGACCGGACTTGTCTTGCGCATGTCGGTGCGCAATGCAATGCCATCGGCAATCAGGGATTTCAGGGCTTTTCTGTCGGGTCTGTAGCGTTGCAGGCCGGTTTTGATCAGGTCAAAACCTGATCGGGATGAAGCAATGACCACGTCCCAATAGGACGTCAGTTCGGCGTAGTAATACTTGTCCTTGGTCGGCATTCCGATATTGCCGTGGGTCATGAAGATGCCAAAGTTCGAATCGTCGAGCAGGCGGCCAACCCAGGCGTCGTTTGAAATGACGATTTGTGATTCCAGGTTCGAAATCTCTTCTACACCTACCTGCTGAACCGGGTAGTCGAGGATCTCTTCTGCCTCTTGCCGGCTCAGCCCCGTCTTGTCTGTTTGCAGGACGATGCAGTTGTAGGTGTTGCGCAGGGCATTGAGCGCAGGGATCAGGTATTCGAGGTATGTTTTGCCGCCACGGGTGACATTGCTGATCAGATAGACGTTTTTCATTATTGACTGGTACTTATAAAATTTGCCGTGGCAAAACAAAGTTGGATCAGCTAGGTGCGCGTGGACAATTAATTGATTGATATTGTCTTGGCGCGTTCGCCATTGAAATCTGTCATCGGCAGTTGTTTTAAGTCTGCCGTCTCATGACGATTTTAATTGATCAAGTATATTGCGCCCGGTGGGCTGAAGAGATCTTTTCCATGATGTGCCGCCTCCATTTTATATTGCTTTAAAGTTTGAGCTTTTAACTAAAGGCTCTGGTGCCTGATGAAGAGCGCCGTCGTTATATCACATCTTGGCTAATGGCTATCAGCGTGCGCGGACTTTATTTTCAGCCGGCACAGACCACTTGCAAACAGCCTGTCCATACCGTCATTGCGTCGCTGGGCGATACTGAAGCGCTTCGGCCAGATGTTCGCGGGAGATGGCATCAACCTTCTCTATATCGGCCAGTGTCCGTGCAACCTTGAGCAACCGATGCGCCGAACGCAGTGAAAGTGTCAGCCGTTCGCATGCAGACTCCAACCAGTGTTCATCGGTTGTGGATAACTTGCAGTGTCTGCGCAACCCCGGCAGATCCAGAAATGCATTGGCGCAGCCTTGACGCTTTTGCTGTCGCTCCCGGGCTTCGGCGACCTGAATCGCTGCACTGGCGCTGTCCTCGCCGGGTTTGATTGCCGGGTTCAATGCAGTGGCTTCCCGTGCAACGGTCAGGTGCAGGTCGATCCGGTCGAGCAACGGCCCCGACAGTTTGTTGCGATAACGCTGCACCATGTCCGGGGTGCACGAGCAACGCCCCGTTGGCTCGCCAAGATATCCACAGGGGCACGGGTTCATCGCCGCGACCAGTTGAAAACGTGCGGGGAAGCGCACGCGATCCTTTGCGCGCGCGATGACGATATGCCCGGACTCCAGGGGTTCGCGCAGAACCTCCAGCACCTTGCGATCAAACTCCGGCAGTTCGTCGAGAAACAGCACGCCGTGGTGGGCGAGGGTGATTTCGCCGGGCTGAGGTTTTGAGCTGCCACCGACCAGTGCCGGCCCGGAGGCCGAATGGTGAGGTTGGCGAAAGGGCCGTTGCGGCCAATGGGTGAGCGGGGCGCCACTGGCGACCGACTGAATCGCTGCCACTTCCAGCGCCTCACTCTCGGCCAGAGGCGGAAGCAACCCCGGCAATCGACTGGCCAGCAACGTCTTGCCCGTTCCCGGTGGCCCGCTGAGCAGCAGGTTATGCGCACCCGCCGCCGCTATCAGCAGCGCCCGCTTGGCGGCCAGTTGACCCTGAACTTCATTCAGGTCGGGATAGGGTCTGGTGGCATGGATCAACCCGTCCGAAACATAAGGTTCGATCGGCGTATGCCCATTGAAATGCGCCACCGCCTCCAGCAGATGATCCACCGCGATCACCTTCAGTCCTGATGCCAGGCATGCTTCCTCGGCATTCGCCCGCGGAACCATCAGCGTCCGCCCGGCCTTGCGCGCCGCCAGTGCCGCCGGCAATACCCCGCGCACCGCCCGCACCGCGCCGGACAACGCCAGTTCACCCAGGCATTCCACGTCATTCAGCGTCAGCGTCGGCACTTGCACACTCGCCGACAGAATCCCCAGCGCAATCGCCAGATCGAACCGCCCGCCATCCTTGGGCAGATCCGCCGGGGCCAGATTCAGCGTGATCCGCCGCGCCGGAAACTGCAGCCCGGAATTGATGATCGCACTGCGCACCCGATCCTTGCTCTCCTTCACTGCTGCTTCGGGCAGGCCAACCATGGTCAACGAGGGCAGACCATTGGCCAGGTGGACTTCGACGGTGACGGCGGGAGCATCCACGCCAATCTGGGCGCGGCTATGGACGATGGCGAGGGACATGGTCATTCCTTGAGTTGAATCGGGGGCCGCTTCCTGCGGGTTTTTGAAGGGTAGTCGGGGAGGACGGTGTTGGAGGGATGGTTGCTTGGGCAAACTTTCACTGGATGTTGCGGGGCAGAACTGAGGAAGCCCTCTCCAGCATTGCAAGCAGATGTGCCGGGTTTTCCTGTAGGAAATGCTGAAGTTTTTTGTGGGGCTTAGATGGGCTGAGTAGTCCGTTTCCTAAAATATTGAGAGACCATTGTGAAACCTCAATGGGCCATTTGCTTTCAAGGATTCCACGAATAAACTCAAGATTAATGCATAACGTTAAGCTTTAAATTGTGATCGTTAGCTTTAAGTGTTCTGAAACCGAATACCTGTTCTGCAGCGGTAAAACCCGTTTCTGGTCAGCCATATTGAGTGTCGCGGAACGTAAGCTGACGATGCTTGATGCGGCAGCTGTACTCGCTGATTTACGATCTCCTCCGGGTAATCGACTCGAGGCTCTGGAGGGGGATCGAAAAGGGCAGTACAGCATTCGAATCAACGCCCAATGGCGAATCTGCTTCGTTTGGGGCCTCAATGGACCCGAGGATGTCGAAATCGTCGATTATCACTGAGGTGAGTATGACTAAGAATGGTATGCGCCCGGTTCATCCAGGCGAGATCCTCAAGGAGGAATACCTGGAGCCTCTGAACCTGACAGCTGCTGCATTGGCCAGAGCTTTGAGTGTCTCCACGCCAACGGTGAATGACATCGTCCTGCAGCGCCGAGGTGTCAGCGCGGATATGGCGCTCCGGCTTTCCATATGCCTGGATACCACCCCTGAGTTTTGGCTCAACCTGCAATCGACTTACGATCTGCGCAAGGCCGAGATTGAACGGGGGGCATCAATTAGAGATCAAGTTGAGCGACTTGCTCGCTGTGCCTGATCGCTACAAAAGAAAGAACCCCACGTTGAATGACGTGGGGTTCTTTTTATTCGGTTTCTGAAGGTGGCGTCAGCTTCGCTTCCAGCTCAGCCACCTTCGCCTCAAGGCTCTCAAGCCGAGCGCGAGTCCGCGCCAGCACCACCATCTGACTATCAAACTCTTCCCGGCTCACCAGGTCCAGTTTGCTGAAGGCACTTTGCAGCAGCATCTTGAACTGGCTTTCGATTTCGGCTTTTGGCAATGGCGTGTCGCCGCTGAACAGGCGGGAGGCGGTGCCGCTCAGGGCGTCGAGGAAGTCTTTGGGCGCGAGCATGGGATATGTCCTGGAAACAATGGCCGGCAGTGTATCACGCAGTGTCTATAGTCATTTGCGTTGGCCGGGATGCACGCTTTTCGCGCAAAAGGACGAACGGCTGCGCACCGTTGTTGTGCGTATCCCGTGTGCCATTTCGGTGATGGCATCTTCGGCAGCGGCCAAGGGATTGAAATCAGGGGATTTTGGCGAGATGGCAAGCTTTCTGCTTAGTCGGTAGTGACCCATGCACTGATGCAGTCGCTGTGACGAATGCAGTGCGGCAGGCGGAGCGGGGAGTTTCGTCAGCAGCGGTTAGCTGGCGTCAGTCGGGCAGGTAGGGCCGACGATGCGTTACAAAGCCAGGCACTGCGCTTAGACTTGAGTCGGGTTTGTTTTCCTGGGGCAAGTCCACCAATTCGGGAGAGAGTTTCATGAAGCTAGTCACTGCCATCATCAAGCCGTTCAAGTTGGACGACGTGCGCGAGTCGCTGTCCGAAATCGGCGTGCAGGGCATTACCGTTACTGAAGTCAAAGGCTTCGGGCGGCAGAAGGGTCACACCGAGCTGTATCGCGGCGCGGAGTACGTGGTCGATTTTCTGCCCAAGGTGAAAATCGACGTTGCCATCGACGACAAGGATCTGGATCGGGTTATCGAGGCGATAACCAAGGCTGCCAACACCGGCAAGATCGGTGACGGCAAGATCTTCGTGGTCAATCTGGAACAGGCGATTCGCATCCGTACCGGCGAAACCGATACCGACGCGATCTAAACGCCGCCACAAACCCAACGCCCCAGGAGAAAACAATATGACTCTGCGTAAATTCGCAGGGCTAGGCGCCCTGTTGTCCATCGTAATGCCCGGCCTGGCTTTGGCGGCAGATCCGGTGGCGCCTCCAGTCCTCAATTCCGGCGATACCGCCTGGATGCTGACCTCGACGGCCCTCGTGCTGTTCATGACCATTCCCGGCCTCGCGCTGTTCTACGGCGGCATGGTTCGGTCGAAAAACATTCTTTCCGTGATGATGCAGTGCTTCGCCATTACCGGCCTGGTCACCATCCTGTGGTTCCTTTATGGCTACAGCATGGCGTTCGACACCACCGGGATGGAAGCCAACGTCGTCAACTTCAACTCCTTCGTCGGCAGCTTCGGCAAGGCCTTCCTCGCGGGCATCACGCCTGCCAGCATTACTGGCCCGGCGGCGCTGTTCCCTGAAGCCGTGTTCGTCACTTACCAGATGACGTTCGCCATCATCACCCCGGCGCTGATCGTCGGTGCCTTCGCCGAGCGTATGAAGTTCTCCGCGATGCTGGTGTTCATGGGCGTCTGGTTCACCCTGGTGTATGCGCCGATCGCGCACATGGTCTGGAGCGGTCCGGGCTCGCTGCTGGGTGACTGGGGCGTGCTCGACTTCGCCGGCGGCACCGTGGTGCACATCAACGCCGGTATCGCCGGTCTGGTGGCGTGCCTGGTGCTGGGCAAGCGCAAAGGCTTCCCGACCACCCCGATGGCGCCGCACAACCTCGGTTACACCCTGATGGGCGCCGCCATGCTGTGGGTTGGCTGGTTCGGCTTCAACGCCGGTTCCGCCGCCGCCGCCAACGGCACTGCCGGCATGGCGATGCTGGTCACCCAGATCGCCACCGCCGCCGCTGCACTGGGCTGGATGTTCGCCGAGTGGATCACCCACGGCAAACCTAGCGCACTGGGTATCGCTTCGGGTGTGGTTGCTGGTCTGGTAGCAATCACTCCGGCAGCCGGCACCGTGGGCCCGATGGGCTCGCTGATCATCGGTCTGGCCGCCGGCGTGGTGTGCTTCTTCTGCGCTACCACCCTGAAACGCAAACTCGGCTATGACGATTCCCTGGACGCCTTCGGCGTGCACGGTATCGGCGGTATCCTCGGCGCGATCCTGACCGGTGTGTTCGCCGCTCCAGCGCTGGGTGGCTTCGGCACCGTCACCGACATCGCCGCACAAGTCTGGATTCAGTGCAAAGGCGTCGGCTTCACGGTGATCTACACCGCGATCGTCACCTTCATCATCCTCAAGGTGCTGGATGCCGTGATGGGTCTGCGCGCTACCGAGGAAGAAGAATCGGTGGGCCTGGACCTGGCACAGCACAACGAGCGCGGCTACAACCTGTAAGTACGCGCCTCAAAAAAACTTGCCCGGTTCGCCGGGCATTTTTTTGTCCGGAATTTGTCATCCTTGAGATGGCTGTAAGGATTTTTCGTACTGCTTTGGTCGTGTTTACGACGGGTGTTTTTCTACGGCCAATGGCTTACATCATTGAAGGAATATTAGGGCCTTTGTTTTTTTTCAGAGCGCGCTAGAATGCGCCCCGAACGTGCGGAGAACTGTATGTGGCAACAGACTCTGATAACCCTGCGGGCACGGCCCCGGGGCTTTCATCTGGTAACGGAAGAGTTGCTCGCCGGACTGCCTGAACTCAAGGCATGCCGGGTCGGTCTGTTGCATTTGTGGCTGCAGCATACCTCGGCGTCGTTGACCATCAACGAGAACGCCGATCCGGCGGTACGTCGCGACTTCGAACGATTTTTCAATCGTCTGATCCCACAAGGAACAGACGGCTATGAGCATAACGACGAAGGCCTGGACGACCTCCCGGCGCACTTCAAGGCCAGCGTGCTGGGCTGCCAGATCAGCCTGCCGGTTTCGGCGGGTCGGCTGGCACTGGGCACCTGGCAAGGCGTTTACCTGGGCGAGCACCGCGATCATGGCGGTGCCCGTAAAGTCCTCGCCACCTTGCACGGTGAAGAGGCATAAACCGTTGGTCACCAATGGTTACCGATTTTTTTACGGCGACTTTCGACAGTCGCCAAAGCTGGTCTATAACTAATCTGCTTTTCGCAAGTCATGAGGTAGAACATGAGCGACGATGATCTGGAAAACGACGACCTCGAAGTAGGCGACGAAGACGAGGCCGAGGACGGTCTGGAAGCAGCAGCGGAAGACGTTGCTGAAGACGATGGCGGTGACGATACGCCGGCCCCGGCTGCCAAAGGCAAGGCCAAGGCTGCGGTGTCGGTCGATGAGTTGCCGAGCATCGAAGCCAAGAACAAGGAGCGCGATGCCCTGGCCAAGGCCATGGAAGAGTTCCTTGCGCGCGGCGGCAAGGTGCAGGAAGTGGAGGCTAATGTGGTCGCCGATCCGCCCAAGAAGCCGGACAACAAGTACGGCAGCCGCCCTATCTGAGGCGTGCCGCTTGCTTGCTGAAAAAGCCCGCCGTCGCTGCGGGCTTTTTCATGGGCGAAAGAAATCTAGCCGCGGCTGTTCCAGCGGGCGAGAACAGCCGGTAGATCGGTCAGGCTGCGAATTTCGGCATCCGGCAAACGCTCCGCTTCCCAGACCTTGCCTGCCGGGTTGAACCAGATGGCACGCAAGCCGGCCTGCTGCGCCCCGGCGATGTCATCTCCCGGGTGATCGCCGATATGCACCGCCGCTTCAGCGCTCACGCCGCCGCGTTGCAGAGCTTCATGGAACAGTCGCGCATCCGGCTTGGCGATGCCGATGTCTTCGGCGCACAGCGCAAACTTGAAGTAATCCGCCAGCCCGAGGCGACGCACATCGGCGTTGCCGTTGGTGACCACGCCAAGGGCGTAATGCTTGGCGAGTGTTTCCAGGATCGGCTCGACTTCCGGGAACACCTCTATCTGATGCCGGGCATGCAGAAACACTTCGAAACTCTTGTCCGCCAGCGCCGAGGCTTCACCGTGGGCATAACCGGCTTCTTCAAGGGCGTGGAACAGCACCCGCCGACGCAACGCACTGATGCGGTGCTTGAGTCCCGGCTCGCTGGCCAGCACCCGTTCGCGGATCGACCACAGGTGTTCCACCGGCACCGCGCCCAGATTCGGCGCATGTTCGCTCAGCCATTCGCGCAAAACCGCTTCGGCGCTGACGATCACCGGGGCGGTGTCCCACAGGGTGTCGTCGAGGTCGAAGGTGATCAACTGGATGCTCATGAATCGTCGCCTTTCATGCGTTTGGCCCGTGGATGGGCGCTGTCGTAGACCGCCGCCAGGTGCTGGAAGTCCAGGTGGGTGTAGATCTGGGTGGTCTTGATGTCCGAGTGGCCGAGCAGTTCCTGCACGGCGCGCAGGTCTTGGGAGGACTCCAGCAAATGGCTGGCAAAGGAGTGCCGCAGCATGTGCGGGTGCAGGTTCTGCCCCAGTTCGCGCTCGCCGGCCAGTTTGACCCGCACCTGAATTGCGCGCGGGCCGAGGCGTCGGCCTTGCTGGCTGACAAACACCGCATCATCCGCCGGGTTGGTCAGCGCCCGCAGCGGCAACCATTGCTCCAGCGCTTCCCGGGCCTTTTTGCCCACGGGTAACAGGCGCGTCTTGCTGCCTTTGCCGAGCACTTGAACCATGCCGTCGGCGAGGTCGAGTTGATCGAGATTGAGCCCGGTCAGCTCCGACAGGCGCAGGCCGGACGAATAGAACAATTCCAGAATCGCCTGATCGCGCCGGGCCAGAAAGTCGTCCTCGACCGCACCTTCAAGCAGTTGCAGGGCGCGATCGGTATCGAGGGTTTTCGGCAGGCGACGTTCGCCTTTGGGCGGCGCCAGGCCGGTGGCCGGATCGTGATCGCAGAGACCTTCGCGATTCAGATAGTGATAGAGACCGCGCACCGCCGACAGCAGGCGCGCCAGGCTGCGCGAGGACTGGCCCTGGGCATGCAGGCGGGCGATCAGGCTGCGCAGGCGCTGGATGTCCAGGGCCTGCCAGCTGCCGATGTTCTGTTTGTTGCACCAGCCGAGGACTTTATCGAGATCGCGCCGGTAGGCCGACAGCGTGTGCGGCGACACCTGCCGCTCACTGCGCAGGTGTTCGCAGTAAGCGTCCAGTTGTCGTTCCATGGTCAGCGTACCGAGCGCAGGGAGCTGTTGACCCGTGGCAGCACGCGGCCCATGACTTCGGCGATGTAGCTGAGGAACAGCGTGCCGACCGAGCTCTTGTAGTGCTGCGGATCACGGCTGGCGATGGCCAGAATCCCGTGGATGCCCTGGTGGCTGACCGCGACCACGGCGGTGGAGCCGATCTGCTTGCGCTGCTCTTCGCCGAACAGGAAGTCCAGCTCGTGTTCGCGCAGGCTGCCGCTGATGCTCTTGCCTTCGGTGAGCAGGCCGCCGATGGCGGTTTGCGCGTCGGCGTGGGTCACCCAGCGGCCGACCGGAGCCGGGTTGTCGCCGAGCAGGATCAGGCTGACGAAGGGCACCTGGAAGTCCTGGCGCAGACTGTCTTCGACGCTGATCACCACGTCTTCCAGGGTGGCGGCGTCCATCAGGGCGAGGATCAGGCGACGGGTCTTGTCGAACAGGCGATCGTTGTCCCGGGCGACGTCCATCAAGTGCGAGAGGCGGTGACGCATCTCGATGTTGCGGTCGCGCAGGATGGACATCTGGCGCTCGACCAGCGACACGGTGTCACCGCGACGATGGGGGATGCGCAGGGACGGCAGCAGTTCTTCATGTTCGACGAAAAAATCCGGATGAGCCTCCAGGTACGCGGCAACCGCTGCCGCCTCCAGGCTCTCGGACGCTGTTTCACCGGACTGTCGGGCGGGTACCTGAGGCTTATCGGTCATGGCTTCTGCTCACTCAAAGACGGACTTGTCCTTCGTATACACGCACTGCCGGACCGGTCATCAGCACCGGTTGGCCAGGGCCTGCCCATTCGATGGACAAGCGCCCGCCCGGCAGGTCGATCAGCAGTGGCGAATCCATCCACCCCTGGCTGATCGCAGCTACAGCAGCAGCGCAGGCGCCGGTGCCGCAGGCCTGGGTTTCCCCGGCGCCACGTTCCCAGACGCGCAGTTGTGCGCGATTACGGTCGATGACCTGGATAAAGCCGACGTTGACCCGAGCTGGAAAGCGCGGGTGGTGTTCGATTTTCGGACCCAGCTCATGCACCGGTGCGGTATTGATGTCCTGCACGCGCAGCACGGCGTGGGGGTTGCCCATCGACACTGCCGCCAGTTCGACCGATGTACCGTCGACGTCGACCTGATAGCTCAGGGCCTGCTCGGTCGCCTGGAACGGAATATCCGCCGGCACCTGACGCGGGGCGCCCATGTTCACGCCGATCTGGCCGTCGTTACGCACGTCCAGTTCGATGATGCCGCCCTTGGTCTCGACGCGAATCAGACGCTTGGCGGTCAGACGCTTGTCGAGCACGAAGCGTGCAAAGCAGCGCGCACCGTTGCCGCACTGTTCCACTTCGGAGCCGTCGGAGTTGAAGATCCGGTAACGGAAATCCACATCCGGATTGCTCGGCGCCTCGACGATCAGCAACTGGTCGAAACCGATGCCGGTGTGCCGGTCGCCCCACATTTTTGCGTGCTTGGGCTGAATGTGCGCGTGCTGGCTGACCAGGTCGAGGACCATGAAGTCGTTGCCCAGGCCGTGCATCTTGGTAAAACGCAGCAGCATGGGGTTACTCCGGCAGCAGGCTTTCGCCGGCAAACAGCTCGGCCACGGTCTCGCGGCGACGCACTTCAAACACCTGATCGCCATCTACCAGCACTTCGGCGGCACGGCCGCGAGTGTTGTAGTTGGAGCTCATCACAAAACCGTAGGCACCGGCCGAATGCACGGCCAGCAGGTCGCCTTCTTCCAGCGCCAGTTCGCGATCCTTGGCGAGGAAGTCGCCGGTTTCGCAGATCGGGCCGACCACGTCGTACTGGCGTGCGGCGGTGTCGCGCGGTTTGACCGCAGTCACGTCCATCCAGGCCTGGTACAGGGCCGGGCGGATCAGGTCGTTCATGGCGGCATCGACGATGGCGAAGTCTTTGTGCTCGGTGTGCTTGAGGTACTCGACCTGAGTCAGCAGCACGCCGGCGTTGGCGACGATGAAACGGCCCGGCTCGAACACCAGCGCCAGATCACGACCGTCGAGACGCTCGCGCACAGCCTTGATGTAGTCGGCGGCCAGCGGCGGCTCTTCATCGCGATAACGCACACCCAGGCCACCACCGAGATCGATGTGGCGCAGGTGGATGCCGCAATCGCCCAGACGATCCACCAGATCCAGCAAGCGATCGAGGGCATCGAGGAACGGCGGCAGGGTGGTCAGTTGCGAGCCGATGTGGCAATCGACGCCAACCACTTCCAGGTTCGGCAGATGCGCGGCACGTACGTACACGTCTTCGGCGTCGGCGATGGCGATGCCGAACTTGTTCTCTTTGAGACCGGTGGAAATGTACGGGTGGGTGCCAGCATCGACGTCCGGGTTCACGCGCAGCGAGATCGGCGCGACAACGCCCAGCTCGGCGGCGACCACTTGCAGGCGCTCCAGCTCGTCGGTGGATTCGACGTTGAAGCAATGCACGCCGACTTCCAGCGCGCGACGCATGTCGTCACGGGTCTTGCCGACGCCGGAGAACACGATCTTGTCAGGGCTGCCGCCGGCGGCCAGGACGCGTTCCAGCTCGCCACGGGAAACGATGTCGAAACCGGCGCCGATGCGGGCCAGGACATTCAGTACGCCGAGGTTGGAGTTGGCCTTGACCGCGTAGCACACCAGGTGCGGCATGCCGGCCAGTGCATCGGCGTAGGCCAGGTACTGGGCCTCGATGTGGGCGCGGGAGTAGACGTAGGTCGGTGTGCCGAAGCGATCGGCGATGGCGGACAGCGCCACACCTTCCGCGAACAGCTCCCCGCCACGGTAGTTAAAAGCGTCCATGGCGATCCCTTAGTAAACGTCGTGCTTGTGTGCCTTGGAGGCAGGCTGCTTTTGCGAAGACTGGGCTTGTGCTGCCGGGTCCTGATCTTCATCGGGCAGGTACAGCGGGCCTTTCTGACCGCAGGCCGATACGAGACAGGCAACCGCGACGAGCGCAGCAAGGGAAGAGATCAGGCGCTTCATGGCGAAATCCTTGAATATGCGTTAATTGCGCCGGAGTATACCGGCCACCCGGCAGCTTGCCTATGCGACGGAACTCCCGTCCGGCGGGGCTCGGGCTGCGGCGAAGAAACTTTTCCCGCGTGACGGGTGCATATTTCGTCGCCGGGCAGGGCGCTTGGTCGTTATCCTTTGCAATCGGCTGGCAGCGACCGTATCTTGCGGCGCTTGAGCCTGATCAGACATTTTTTGAGGTTGCCGCAATGAGTTTGTCCGAAGCCCGTTTCCACGATCTGGTCGATGAAACCCAGGAAAAACTGGAAGACATCTTCGACGACAGCGACCTGGACATCGACATGGAGAACTCGGCCGGTGTGCTGACCGTCAAGTTCGAGAACGGCACCCAGCTGATCTTCAGTCGTCAGGAACCGCTGCGTCAGCTGTGGCTGGCCGCTGTCTCCGGTGGTTTCCACTTCGATTACGACGAAGAAAGCGAACGCTGGATGTGCGACAAGAGCGAAGAGCAGTTGGGCGAGATGCTCGAGCGCATCGTCAAGCAGCAGGCCGGTACCGAATTCGATTTCGAAGGCCTGTGATTTCGTGACTGACACCGCGCCCGCCCGTCCGCCGAAGCCGCTCTACAGCAACGTCAGCCCGGCCGTGCCTTCGCCGTGCACCGGCGTGTGTCGGCTGGATGAGCAGAAGGTCTGTCTCGGCTGCATGCGCCATGTCGAAGACATCCGCGAGTGGCGCTCGGCCGATGACGAGCGCCGCCGGGTAATCTGCGCGCAGGCGATGCAACGCCGACAGCTCGCCGGAGCGTAGCTTGTATATTTTTTGAGCTGTGATAGTGTCCGGAAACGCCTCAACCCATCGAGGCCTGGTGAAAACCCCGTCTTTTTTGGCGGGGTTTTGCTTTTTTTGTGTGCAGAAGAAAGGAGTCTGCCCGGATCATGACCGCACCTTCCATCACCCTTACCCGTCTGGACGTGCAACGTCTGGAGCGCCTGATCGACAGCCTGGATGACACGCTGCCGGGCGTGATCGCGCTGCAAACCGAACTGGACCGCGCCGATACGCTGGTCGGCCACGATGAAGTGCCCGCCGATGTCGTGACGATGAATTCCCGTGTGCATTGTCGCGAAGAGGGCAGTGGCAAGGACTATCACCTGACTCTGGTTTATCCGAAGCACGCCAACGCCGATGAAGGCAAAATCTCGATCCTGGCCCCGGTCGGCAGTGCGCTGCTGGGCCTGAAAGTCGGCCAGCACATCGACTGGCCGGCACCGGGCGGCAAGACCCTGAAGCTGACCCTGCTGGAAGTCGAATCGCAGCCGGCCAACGGCGGCGACTTCCCGGAATAACCCCGCCTCAGACCTGCTCGAGCGCCTCGTTCAGAGAGCGCTCCAGGTCAGCCTTGTAACGCAGATACAGATTGCTCGAACTCTGCCCGTCACCGATCACACCCGAGAGATCGAGGTCGGTGATGTAGCAGCGGTAGCGCTCGGTTTCCCGGCGCTGCCCGACAATCTCCCGGGCGACCACGCTGAACAACTGGTCGCCATGTTCCAGCTCGCTGAATTCCCGCTGATTGCAATACAACGTGACCTGCACTTCGCCCGGTGCGGCTTTGCCGATGATCGCCTGCACGTCGTAGAACGGCTTGTTGACCGGGGTCTGCGGTGCCGGGCGCATTTCGACGCGTCGCGCGCGTCCCGGTCCTGAAGGCAATAACTGGTAATACAAGATTTCAAGGCTGGCGGCGTGGTTCGAGTCCATCGGCAGCAGTGCTTCGCGACGGAACTGGATCGATTGCAGGAACCGTTGCAACGGCACCAACAGGCTTTGCTCGTCGTGATAGGGCAAGTGTTGTTGCCACAGCGCATTGAATTCGTCGAGCACGTACAGCTCGGCCGTTTGTTCGGTGATCCGGTAGAACACCTGAATGCATTCGGGCTGGCCCATCGGCAGGATCAGCGCGAGGTCGTGGTCTTCCAGCGCCATCGGGTCCAGGTGCAGCGGGCTGTAGCGCGGTTGCTCCTCGCCCAGGTAATCGAGCAGCGCTGGCAGGGTGGCGAGAGCGACATGGCTGACCTGGCCCGGCACCAGTTCCAGTACGTGATAGTGCTGTTGCACCTGAATCAGGTAGCGGTGATTCAGGTCGCTGAGCAGCAGGTTCTGAGCGGTGTCGACGATCTCTTCCACCCGGCGGGCGATGAATTGCGCACGGTTGTGGCAGAAGCAGCGCACCCGCAGCGATGGCTGCTGCGGCCCGCGCGGCAGGTTGTTGAGGTAGTCGCGCAGGCAATCGAGCAGCGCATGCGGGCCGTCGAAGCGATTGACCAGCACTTCGTTCCAGCTGTTGAGCGTGACCTGATCGAGGGTCAGCACCAGGTTTTCGCGCACGCCGGCATAGCTCAGGGAGTCCGTGCGCTCGGTGGTCATCAGGATGTTCAGATCGCGGTGATGCTTGAGCGGGTCGACCCCGACATTCACCAGTATCAGCACTTCGCTCGGCACGCTGGCGTGCAGCAGCGGTTCTTCGGCAACGGTGGGCAAGGGCAGGGCGATGCTCTGTTGCAGGCTGCCGAGCAGGTTGAACAGCTCGAATTCGCTCAGGTCGCTGGTGCCGGGATGCAGGGCCAGTCGTGTGCTGCTATCGATTACGCCGTTGCGATGGCACCAGGTCAGCAGTTCCAGCAACTCGCGGCTGCGCTTGATCGGTGCGAAGTGTTCCCACTCCAGCGCCGTCAGGCTGCCGTTGTACAGGCCCCACTGGGTTTGGCCCGGTTCCTTTTTGTTCGGCGACTGCACCAGGGTCAGGGTGTCTTCGGCCAGATCCGGGGCGATGCCGGGGTTGATGAACTCGACCTTGTCGGCCTTGCGTTCGAACGCGGCGTACAGGCGTCGGCCGAGAACGTTGAGATCACGTTTGTTGATCAGGCTGACAGTCTGCTCGGTGCGGGCGAACTGGGTGAGAAAGCGGTAGCTGTAGTTCAGCTCGTTGACCAGGGCCCGGCGCTCGGCGCTGACCTGGCGGACTTTCCACTGGCTGCGGCTGTCGAGCAGCGCCAGTTGCCGCTGGTCCCAGTGCCATTCGCTGGCCAGCCTTTCCAGCAACGAACGCTGCCAGCTCTGGGTGCGACTGTTGCCGGTGAGCTTGCGGTTGACCTTGAGGTACAGCGCCCGACGCACCAGTTCAAGTCGTTCCGGTTCGTTGCGTGCGGTGAGGTATTCCTCGATCCGGCGGTAAACCACCATGTACGGATCCAGCTCGTCGAGGTCCAGCCGGTTGGCGAATACCGCCTGCTTGAAGCGCAGGCTCAGGCACTGCACCTGCGGGTGCTCGCTGGCGTAGACCTCGATCAGCAGCAGCTTGAGCACCGACTTGTAAGGCGATTCGATGCCCTTGAACAGCTGCCACAGCCCGGCGCCCACGAATTCGCCCGGTGGAATGTGCGCCAGCGGCCCCAGGTCGAGGGTTTCATCGTTGCGGATGAAGCGTTTGGACAGCAGCGTGTGGGTGTACTGATCGTAGGCCCGTTCTTCGTAGACCGGCACCAGCCACCAGATCGGCGTACGCCCGGCCAGCCAGATCGCGGTGCGGTAGAACTCGTCCAGCAGCAGGTAATGCTGGGTGGTGCCGCAATCCTCGGAACTGAGCTGGGTATCGCGCTCGCCTTTGACGAAGCGTGTCGGGTCGATCAGGAAGAAATGCGCCTCCGCGCCCTGGCTCGCGGCCCAGACTTCGAGCAACTGGCACTTTTTACGCAGCTCGGCGAGTTCGCTGTCGCTCAGGTCGGGGGCGTGGCACACCCACACGTCCATGTCGCTCTGGTCGGCCTGGGCCAGGGTGCCGAGGCTGCCCATCAGGAACAGGCCATGAATCGGCCGTGGCGGATTGCTGCCGTGGCGCGGCTTATAGGAAAACGAACGCGTCAGGCGCTGGGCTTCGGTGAGGGCGTCGGCGTCCGGCTCGTAATTCGACAGTCCGGCCGGCGTGCTGCCCGAAACATAGCCGGGCAACAGCGGATGATTGACGTGGAAAAACAGCGGCAGCAAGGTCAGCACGCTTTGCTGGCGCGTCGACAGGCCTTCCAGCGCCCGGCTCAGGCGGCCTTCGTTGAGTTTCAGAAAGCGTGCGCGCAGCTGGCTGAGTACCTTGCGGTCGATTCCCTCGTCCAGGTCGGGGCGGATTTCATGGGTGCGGGTCATGTCGACTCAAACCGGCTCGCAGGGCTCGGAGGCAGAGGGTCACGGAATGCGGGGGAGTTTAGCGCCTGTGCAGCGCGAGCATTAAGCTGAATTTGTTTTTTGACGTCAGATTTCCACCGCGTGGCGATGGCTTGCAGCCGGGCTGGCCCGCGGAAATCCCGTGGCAGAGGTTTCCGTGGGCAAAGTCGGGAGGATCAGGCGGTTTGTTGCTCTTTCAGAATCGTCAGTACGGTTTGCACGTTTTGTGCGGCATCGCGACCGAGGCTGGTCAGGTAACCGCCATCAGGCTGGTCTGTCAGTTCTTTTTCAAAGAGGCGTTGGGCAGCAGCAATGTGCTTCGGGGCAGCGGTCTGATGAATTTTCAGGCCTTCCTGGGAACTGTCCAGGTTGAAGAGTGCGAGGACTTCCAGTTCGGCAACCAACTCAGGGGTAAGCGACATAAGGACTCCAGACTTTCTAGGAATTGGACGACAGCGCCCCTAAGGTGAACCTGCCGGCGCGACCTGTCCAGTGTGCGTCGGGGTTTTTGTCTCGGGGGTGGATTCCAGTGTAGTCAGGGGCCGGGAGAAGGCCGCAGAGATGGGTGACAAATTGTGTGGGAGCAGAGCTGCTCCCACATCGGGTTGCCCGGTTAAGCCTTTTCCGGTGGCAACTCGGGCAGTGCACGAAGGGCCGCTTCGTACCATTCGGTATTGAACGCGCGGTCGTCATCGAGCATGGCGTCGATCTCGTAAGCCAGCACGTGGGCCATCAGATTCAGGATGTCTTCGCGCTCATAACCGACCAGCGTCAGCTTGTTGAACGTCGCCTTGGCCGCTGGCGGGTTGTCGCTTTCGATCTGGTTTTCGATGGCTTCGATCAAAGTGCTCTCGGTGAACTCTTCTTCGTCGTTATCGATGTCTGTCGGCTCGCTCATGGCAGGCTCCTCAAGGAAAGGCGCCAGTTTACCCGCATTCAGCGGCGTGATGCTGCTGGCAGGATTCCCCGGAGCGATCTATAAACAGGCACTGCCCACCCCGCACGGCCTGGAGGCTATGTGATGTTCAAGCTCTACGGATTCTCAGTCAGCAACTACTACAACATGGTCAAACTGGCGCTGCTGGAAAAAGGCCTGCCGTTCGAGGAAGTCACGTTCTACCCGACGCCTACGCCTGAGTCTCTGGCCATCAGCCCGCGCGGCAAGGTGCCGGTGCTGGGCGCCGAAGGTGGCTACATCAACGAAACGATGGTGATGCTCGAATACCTCGAAAGCACCCAGAAGGGTGTCTCGCTGCTGCCGAGCGATCCGTTTGCGCGCGCCCAAGTGCTGGCGGTGGCCAAGGAAATCGAGCTGTACATCGAGTTGCCGGCCCGTGCCTGTTACGGCGAAGCGTTTTTCGGCGCGGCGCTGCCGGAGGCGATCAAGGAGAAGACCAAGGCTGAATTGCTGCTGGGGTTTGCGGCGCTGGGCCGTCACGGCAAGTTTGCCCCGTATGTGGCGGGCGACAGCCTGAGTATTGCGGATTTGTATTTTCTCTACAGCGTGCCGCTGGCGGCTGCGGTGGGGCACAAGCTGTTCGGTCTGGATCTGCTGGCGGACATGCCGAAGGCCAAGGCGCTGCTGGAGCGACTTGAACAGAATCCGCATGTGCAGAAGATCGCAGCGGACAAGGAAGCGGCGATGCCAACGTTTTTGGCGATGATCGCGGCCAAAAAGTAGAAGTTTTGTTCTGAAACAAGTTCGCGGGCAAGTCGATAGTTCGACTTGCCCGCGATGCTTTTAGCGGCTGGCGATCAGCGCCTGACCGCGAGCTACGGCAGCCTTGACCTGCGCCGGCGCAGTGCCGCCGATGTGGTCACGGGCATTCACCGAGCCTTCCAGGGTCAGCACGGCAAACACGTCCTGCTCGATCTGGTCGCTGAACTGACGCAGTTCTTCCAGGCTCATTTCCGCCAGATCCTTGCCGGTGTCGACGCCGTATTTCACGGCATGGCCGACGATCTCGTGGCAGTCACGGAACGGCAGGCCACGGCGAACCAGATAGTCGGCCAGATCGGTGGCGGTGGAGAAGCCGCGCAGCGCCGCTTCACGCATGATCGCGTGCTTCGGTTTGATCGCCGGGATCATGTCGGCAAAGGCACGCAGCGAGTCGCGCAGGGTGTCGGCGGCGTCGAACAGCGGCTCCTTGTCTTCCTGATTGTCCTTGTTGTAGGCCAGCGGCTGGCCTTTCATCAGGGTCAGCAGGCCCATCAGGGCGCCGAACACACGGCCGGTCTTGCCACGTACCAGCTCTGGCACGTCGGGGTTTTTCTTTTGCGGCATGATTGAGCTGCCGGTGCAGAAACGGTCCGGCAGATCGATGAACTGGAACTGCGCGCTGGTCCACAGCACCAGCTCTTCGGAGAAGCGCGACAAGTGCATCATCGCGATGCTCGCGGCCGAGCAGAATTCGATGGCGAAGTCACGGTCGGACACGTTGTCCAGCGAGTTGCCGCCGACGGCGTCGAAGCCCAGCAGTTGCGCGGTGTATTCGCGGTCGATCGGGTAGGTGGTGCCGGCCAGCGCGGCGCTGCCCAGCGGCATGCGGTTGGTGCGCTTGCGGCAGTCGACCAGTCGCTCGTAATCGCGGCTGAGCATTTCGAACCAGGCCAGCATGTGGTGACCGAAGGTCACGGGCTGGGCGGTCTGCAGGTGAGTGAAGCCCGGCATGATGCTGCCGGCTTCGCGCTCGGCTTGCTCCAGCAGGCCTTTTTGCAGGCGGGTGATCTCGGCCAGGATCAGGTCGATTTCGTCGCGCAGCCACAGGCGGATGTCGGTGGCGACCTGGTCGTTGCGGCTGCGGCCGGTGTGCAGCTTTTTACCGGTCACGCCGATGCGGTCGGTCAGGCGCGCCTCGATGTTCATATGCACGTCTTCGAGGTCGATGCGCCAGTCGAACTGGCCGGCCTCGATTTCACCCTGGATGGTCTTCAGGCCATCGATGATGCTGTCGCGCTCGGCATCCGTCAGCACGCCGACCTTGGCCAGCATGGTGGCGTGGGCGATCGAGCCCATGATGTCGTGGCGATACAGGCGCTGGTCGAAAGTGACGGAGGCGGTGAAGCGGGCGACGAAGGCGTCGACGGGTTCACTGAAGCGGCCGCCCCAGGACTGATTGGTCTTGTCAGTGCTCATGAATTCGCTCGTATCGGCTTGAAGAAAGAAGGCGTGAAACGCTGGCGCGGATAATAACAGGGTTGCCAATCCTGTCGCTGACACTGGTCGATACGTTTTTTTCTCATGTCGAGGTTCATAGTCGCCGCCGGTTCCGGGGGATTTGCTCAAGGATATTTTCCGATTGAGCAATATCGGCCCGGCGAGCGTCTACAGTAGGACTAAGGGTCGGCGCAACTGTGGATCGCGCAAAGGTCTGGCCGCCGACTATAAGAAGAGAGGGGTGGGTGTATTGACCATCGGCATACCCTGCGTAAAACGCAGACAGCAGCGAGCTCTGAGTGGTGCGTCCCGGGTGTCGGCAAATATTGCCGGCCGACGTACGGCACTTTTTGGCGCTCGCGCTAGTCTTAGCGTGGATCGCGGTGACGGACGTCACTCCACTTGTCTACGCTATCCTTGTGCGAGACTCACGCAGGAATCCAGCGCAATATGAATGTCCTGATCGTTGATGACGAACCACTGGCCCGCGAGCGCCTCGCCCGAATGGTGAGCGAGCTCGAGGGCTACACAGTCCTGGAGCCCAGCGCCACCAATGGCGAAGAGGCGTTGGCACTGATCGACAGCCACAAGCCGGATATCGTGCTGCTCGATATCCGCATGCCAGGCCTCGATGGCCTGCAAGTGGCTGCCCGCCTGTGCGAACGCGAAACCCCGCCCGCCGTGGTGTTTTGCTCCGGTATCGATGAATTTGCCTTGGAGGCCCTGCAGGCCAGTGCCGTGGGCCATGTGGTGAAACCCGTGCGAACCGAACATCTGCAGGAAGCCCTGAAAAGGGCTGAACGTCCGAATCGGGCTCAGCTTTCGGCCCTGACTCGTCCCGCCGCCGAAAGCGGCACCGGCCCGCGCAGCCACATCAGCGCGAGAACCCGCAAAGGCATCGAGCTGATCCCGCTGGATCAGGTGGTGTACTTCATTGCCGACCACAAATACGTGACCTTGCGCCATGAAACCGGTGAAGTCCTGCTGGACGAGCCCCTCAAGGCCCTGGAAGACGAATTTGGCGAGCGCTTCGTGCGCATCCATCGCAACGCGCTGGTGGCTCGAGACCGCATCGAGCGACTGCAACGTACGCCGTTGGGCCACTTCCAGTTGTTCCTCAAGGGGCTGAACGGTGACGCGCTGATCGTCAGTCGCCGGCATGTGGCGGGCGTGCGCAAAATGATGCAAGGGCTTTAGTCCGCAGGCGTCGGGCGGCTCTCAACTCTTTTCACCAGGCATTGCCGGCCAGGGAGGCCACGCCGTTTCTGATTCAGGTCAAAGTGGATTTGGCTGAGCTGTTATTATCCGCCGTATCTATTCAGTACGGATTGATCCATGTCCTCTCGCGAAATCCGCATCGCCACCCGCAAAAGTGCACTGGCCCTCTGGCAGGCCGAATACGTCAAAGCCCGTCTGGAAGCAGCCCACCCGGGACTGCTGGTGACGCTGGTGCCCATGGTCAGTCGTGGCGACAAGCTGCTCGATTCCCCCCTGTCGAAAATCGGCGGCAAGGGTCTGTTCGTCAAGGAACTGGAAACCGCGCTGCTGGAAAACGAAGCCGACATCGCCGTCCATTCGATGAAAGACGTGCCGATGGACTTCCCCGAAGGCCTCGGTCTGTTCTGCATCTGCGAGCGCGAAGACCCGCGTGACGCCTTTGTCTCCAATAACTATTCCAGCCTCGATGCATTGCCTGCCAGCAGCATCGTGGGCACCTCCAGCCTGCGTCGCCAGGCGCAGTTGCTGACCCGCCGTCCCGACCTGGAAATCCGTTTCCTGCGCGGTAACGTCAATACCCGTCTGGCCAAACTCGATGCCGGCGAGTACGACGCGATCATTCTCGCGGCGGCCGGCCTGATCCGTCTCGGTTTCGAAGACCGCATCACCTCGGCCATCAGTGTCGACGACAGTCTGCCCGCCGGTGGCCAGGGCGCCGTCGGTATCGAGTGCCGCAGTGCCGATACCGAAATCCATACCTTGCTCGCGCCTTTGCATCACGCCGATACGGCTGACCGTGTCAGCGCCGAACGTGCCCTCAACAAACACTTGAATGGCGGCTGCCAGGTGCCGATCGCCTGCTACGCCGTGCTTGAAGGCGAGCAGTTGTGGCTGCGTGGTCTGGTCGGCGAGCCGAGCGGCGGCAAGCTGCTCAGCGCTGAAGCCCGTGCGCCGCGCGCTGCCGCTGAAACGCTGGGCGTGCAAGTCGCTGAAGATTTGCTCCGCCAGGGTGCCGCCGACATTCTCAAGGCTGTCTACGGCGAGGCAGGTCACGAGTGACGGCCTGGCGCCTGCTGCTGACGCGCCCCGCTGACGATTGCGAGGCGCTGGCCGAGGTGCTGGCCGGACAGGGGATTTTCAGCAGCTGCCTGCCGCTTTTGGAAATCGCGCCGCTGCCGGTCTCTGACACAATTCGCCAGACGTTTGCCCGGTTGTCGCGCTACAGCGCGGTGATCGTGGTCAGCAAACCGGCGGCGCGTATCGCTGTGCAATGGATTGATACCGATGAGGCGTCGCTGCCGGCCATGCCCTGGTTCAGCGTTGGCGCGGCGACGGCGCAGATTCTTCGGGATCGGGGCCTGGATGCGCACTGCCCGGACGAGGGTGATGACAGCGAAGCCTTGCTGCAATTGCCGCGTCTGCTCGACGCCGTTGCACAGCCCGGCGCGCCGGTGTTGATCCTGCGCGGAGAGGGCGGTCGCGAGCTGCTGGCCGAGCGCCTGCGCGCGCTTGGTGCTAGTGTCGAGTATCTGGAACTGTACCGCCGTGACCTGCCGGACTATCCGCCGCGGGAACTGCCCCGACGGATTGAGGCGGAACGCCTGAACGGGCTGGTGGTCAGCAGTGGACAGGGTTTTGAGCACCTGCGCCAATTGGCCGGCGACACTTGGCCAGTGCTTGCGCAGATGCCGTTGTTTGTTCCAAGCCCAAGGGTCGCCGAGCAGGCACGTGCCGCCGGGGCCCGAACAGTTGTGGATTGTCGCGGCGCCAGTGCCGCGGCCTTGCTGACGGCGTTACGGGAGCATCCCGTGCCCGTTCTCTAATGCAAAGGATGGATACGTGAGCGAAACAGCCTTGCCTAAAGATGACGTTCAACCTGTGATCGATGCACCGGTTGAAGTACCGCCACCGGCCGCTGAACCGCGCCGAGGCAACGGATTGGCCATTGTCGCGCTGCTGCTCGGCGCTACCGGTATCGCAGTGGGTGGCTGGGGTGTCTGGCAGGTGCGACACCTGCAAGCCAACACTCAGGAGCAATTGAGTCAGGTACAGGCGTTGAGTGACCAGGCCCAGACCCTGAAGCTCAACGACCAGCGTCTGACCGAGCGTCTCGGGCAGTTGCCGGGCGCTGACGAACTCGCCGACCGCCAGCGTCTGGTGACGCAGCTTCAAGGTGATCAGCAGCGCCTCAATCAACGTCTGGAAACGGTTCTCGGTGCCAGCCGCAAGGACTGGCGCCTGGCCGAGGCTGAGCACTTGTTGCGTCTGGCCAGTCTGCGTCTTTCTGCCTTGCAGGACATCAGCAGCGCTCAGGCGCTGGTGCAGGGCGCCGATGAAATCCTGCGCGAGCAGAACGACCCGGGTTCGTTTGCCGCGCGCGAGCAAGTGGCGAAAACCCTGGTGGCGCTGCGCAGTACCGCGCAGCCTGATCGTACCGGTCTGTTTCTGAGACTGGGTGCGTTGCGCGATCAGGTCATCGAGCTCACCGAGCTGGCACCTGAGTACAAAGATCGCGGTGATTCCCTGCTGGGTCTGACTGCCGATGGCGACGGTGCCAGTCGCTGGTCGCAGTGGTGGGATCAGATCTCGCGATACATCCGTATCGATTTCAACGCGGACAAAAAAGTCCGGCCGCTGCTCGCCGGTCAGAGCCTGAGCCAGGTGCGTCTGGCCTTGAGCCTTTCGCTCGAGCAGGCGCAATGGGCCGCCCTCAATGGCCAGGCGCCGGTGTACACCCAGGCATTGGCTGAGGCGCGGGACGTGCTCAAGGGCAATTTCAACCCGGACAACCCGCAGAGCAAAATCATGCTCGAGCAAGTGGCGGAGCTGAGCAAGCAACCGGTCACGGTCGTCACCCCGGATCTGGCGGGCACCCTCAGCGCTGTGCAGGCCTATCTTGAGCGACGTAACGTCAACGCTGAAGACTCGGTGAAACCCTTCGCCAAACCTGCTGCCAGCACCGCGCAGGAGGCCACGCCATGAAGCGTCTGTATGTCATCGTGTTTCTGGTGATTGCTGCGACGGCGGCGCTCGGTCTGGCGATCGCCGAGCATTCCGGTTACGTGCTGGTTGCCTACAAAAGCTTCCGCTATGAGTCGAGTCTGTGGGCAACGCTGGCGCTGGTGGCGGTGTTATGGCTGCTCATCTGGGGCATCAAGGCGCTGGTCGAGCTGGTGCTGACTTCGGGTGGCGTAGTCAATCCGTGGTCGCGCCGCAACCGCAGTCGACGCGTACAAGTGGCGATCGAGCACGGTCAACTGGATCTGGCCGAAGGTCGCTGGGCCAGTGCCCAGCGCCATCTTTACCGGGCCGCCGAGGCCGAGCGTCAACCGTTGCTGTATTACCTTGGCGCCGCCCGTGCCGCCAACGAGCAAGGCAATTACGAGGAAAGTGATCGTCTGCTGGAGCGCGCCCTCGAACGTCAGCCTCAGGCTGAGCTGGCGATTGCCTTGAGTCATGCGCAACTGCAAACCGACCGTGGCGATACCGAAGGTGCGCTGGTGACCTTGCAGGCGATGCGCGAGCGTCATCCGCATAACGTTCAGACCCTGCGTCAGTTGCAGCGCCTGCATCAACAGCGTGGTGACTGGTCGGCGGTGATCCGCATGCTGCCCGAACTGCGCAAGGACAAGGTCCTGCCTCCTGCCGAACTGGCCGAGCTGGAGCGTCGTGCCTGGGGTGAGAACCTGTCGCTGGCGGCGCACCGCGAGGAAGATGGCGCGGTGGGTCTGCAGTCGCTCAATCGTGCCTGGCAGCAACTGACCTCGTCGCAGCGTCAGGAGCCTCCGCTGGTCCTGGCGTACGCTGAGCAACTGCGCCAGCTCGGCGCTCAGGTCGAAGCGGAAGAGGTGCTGCGCAACGCCCTCAAGCGCAAGTACGACAGTCACCTGGCGCGCCTCTATGGCCTGGTGCGCGGCAGTGATCCGACGCGTCAATTGCAAGCGGCCGAGGGCTGGCTCAAGGATCATCCCGCCGACCCGAGCCTGCTGCTGACACTCGGTCGACTGTGCCTGCAAGCGAGTCTGTGGGGCAAGGCGAGGGACTATCTGGAAAGCAGCCTGCGTACGCAGCGCAACCCGGAAGCCTGTGCGGAACTGGCTCGATTGCTGGCCCGACTCGGCGATACCGAGCGCAGCAACCAGCTGTTCCAGGAAGGTCTGGGGTTGTTGGATGAGCGTCTGCTGGCGGCGCCTCTGCCGGTACAGGTTCACGCCTGAATGGACGAGGGAGTGCGCTCCCTCGCTCATGTTCTCGACTGAATAGTTACCGCTAATTCGCTTCTGAGGCAAAGTCCTACAGAGGCCTACATTCTTTCCTCTCAAGCCTGTCGGGATTTCCCTACACTTCTGGTGAAGTGTCGTCAGCGGCCCGCCTTGAAAGGCCGCGTCCCTTTCCTCTACCGTAACTGCCTGTCTTTATTGTTACGGATAACCCATGTCGTTGACCTGCTCACGCTCCCTGTTTTTTATGGCTTTCACGGCGGGAACACTGGCGCTGGGAGCTTCCTATTACCTCGAGTACGCGGTCGGCCTGGTGCCTTGCAGCCTGTGCCTGGTGCAACGGCTTTTCCTGAGTATTCTTACCGCCTGCTGTGGTGTGGCGGCTGTGCATGGGCCAAGTCGTTTCGGTCTGTCGCTCTACTGGTCTGGCGCGTTGTCAGCCGCTCTGGGTGGAACGATGGCGGCCTGGCGGCAGGTGCTGCTGCAGAGTGATTCGATGCATCACCTGGCGCAATGCGCACCCAACCCGGAAGAGCTTTTCAGTTCTCTGCCCTGGCTCTGCGCCCTGGCACGGATGTTCAACGACAGCGAGGATTGCGCGCAATTGTCCTGGACATTGTTTGACCTGAGCATTCCGGAGTGGAGCCTGCTGTTCTTCGTCGCGCTGTCGATCCTGGCGGTTTACCAGTTGCTGCGGCTGGCCTGGAGCGCTCTGCAACGACCGCTCAGCGGCGAAGCGTCGCACCGGGCGCTGCTCGGGGATTAAACACTTGTATGAACTTTCTCTCCTGCGTACCTTGAAGCCATAGGCGTGCGGGCATAATCTGGCCCGCACGTGTCATTGGATTTGTGTTGCTCGATGACGCTCTGCCTGGCCGCCTCTCAAAGCAATACCCACAAAAAGGGGCGCGGGAGTAGGGCAGCATGACCCACAAGGGAAGAGAGATCGCCATGCTCGAAAGTTGTCAGAATGCTCAGGAACGTTGGGGTGGAGTTCATCTGCTGATCGACCGCTGGCTCCAGGAGCGTGAGGAGCTGATCGCTGCTTACGACAAGCTGGGCGCAGAGCCTCAGTCACTCTCCGTGGATCGAAAGCCCTTGCAGGAATTCTGCGGCGTGCTGGTCGATTACGTGTCGGCCGGGCATTTCGAAATCTACGAACAGCTGACGGGCGAGGCCAAGGCCTTCAACGACAAGCGCGGCCTGGAACTGGCCGAGACGATTTATCCGCGCATCGATGTCATCACGGAAAAACTGCTGGCCTTCAATGACCTTTGCGATGAAGGCAAATGCGTTGCCGAAAAATTCAAGGAGCTGGGTGGGCTGCTCCACGAGCGCTTCGAACTGGAAGACTGCCTGATCGAAGTGCTGCACACCGCTCATAAGGAAGAGGATTCGGTTCAGGCCTGAACCGACCCTGCAAGACACAAAAACGGTGCGCCAACAGCGCACCGTTTTTTATTGGGCGATCAACTGGTCGCGCCGCGCAATTCGACTTCGAACACCAGCGGTGTGAACGGCGCGATCAAGTCGCCGGCACCGTCGGCGCCGTAAGCCTGATCCGATGGAATCACCAATCGCCACTTCGCACCCACCGGCATGTTTTGCAGCGCGGTGCGCCATCCGGCGATCACGCTGTCGAGATTGAACCACTGTGGCTGAGTGTTCTGATCGAACACGGTGCCGTCCGGCAGTCGACCGACATACAGCACCTGTACTTTTCCATCAGGGCCGGCCTTGCTGCCATTCCCCGGCGCCAGCTCGGTCAGCAGGATGCCGTCGGCCAACTCTTTCACTCCCGGTTTGGCTTTTTCGGCGGTGAGAAAACGTCGCTCGTTTTCCATCGCAGCTTCAGTCGACGGCATGGCGGCATGCTCGGCCGTCTGCGATTCGTGATCGGCCAGGATCTGCTCGATACGTGCCTCGCTCAGGGCCAGCGGCTTGCCTTGATAGGCCTGTTGCAGACCTTCGATCAATGCCTGGATCTGTAGCTGCGGCACTTCTTGACGCAGCCGTTCACCGAGGCTCGCGCCGAGACTGTAGGCCAGATCATGAGCATCGTTCGCGGTATTTTTTTCGTCGGCCTGAACCGCCGAAAAGATCATGCAGAGGGATAAAAAAAAGTAGCGCGACATGGGCACTCTCCGTCCTGAATTGCGGTGGATTATGCCAGCGCGAACGTCTGCACCGGTGAACTGCTTTGAGCAATGTGCAGAAGTTTTTCGCAAGCCTGCAACCGAGTGTATTCGATACTGTCAACATGCCCTAGCGGCGGTAGCAGCAGAGGTCTAGTATGAGCCGCACTCACGTCAGCCAGGAGGTAAACCATGTCGGCCACCAAGAAGCCTGTAAATACTCCGTTGCACTTACTCCAACAGCTCTCGGGCAGCCTGCTCGAACATTTGGAAAACGCTTGCTCCCAAGCCTTGGCTGATGCTGAAAAACTGCTCGCCAAACTGGAAAAGCAACGCGGCAAGGCGCAAGAAAAACTGCACAAATCCCGCACCAAATTGCAGGACGCAGCCGCAGCCGGTAAAGCCAAGGCGCAGACCAAGGCCAAGGGTGCCGTGAAGGAACTCGAAGACCTGCTGGATGCGCTGAAGGATCGCCAGTCCGACACCCGCAGCTACATTCTGCAACTCAAGCGCGATGCCCAGGAAAGCCTGAAACTGGCCCAGGGTGTCGGTCGTGTTCAAGAAGCCGTCGGCAAGGCGTTGTCCCTGCGTTCGGCCAAGCCGGCAGCGGCGCCTGCGAAAAAAGCGGCCGCCAAACCTGCTGCAAAAGCCCCGGCCAAGGCACCTGCCAAAGCCCCGGCAAAAGCGCCAGTGAAAGCCGCCGCAAAACCTGCAGCGAAGAAACCCGCAGCCGCCAGCGCTGCAAAACCTGCGGCTAAAACCGTCGCGGCAAAACCTGCTGCCGCCAAGCCGGCTGCTGCCAAACCAGCCGCTGCCAAACCAGCTGCCAAGCCTGCCGCGAGAACCGCTGCTGCAAAAGCTGCTCCGGCGAAAACCGCAGTTGCCAAACCGGCTGCAAAACCAGCCGCCAAAACCGCCGCTAAACCGGCAGCAAAACCTGCGGCCAGAACGGCTGCTGCCAAGCCAGCAACCAAAACCGCGGCCAAACCGGTTGCCGCTAAACCTGCAGCGAAACCAGCCGCCAAGCCTGCGGTAAAAGCCGTGGCTAAACCTGCTGCAAAACCGGCCACCGCCGCCAAGCCTGCAACTACTGCGGCCAAGCCAGCAGCTACCGCTAAACCAGCAGCGGCTGCCGCCAAGCCAGCAGCGAAACCCGCCGCAAAACCTGCCGTGAAAAAACCTGCCGCTGCCAAGCCAGCTGCAGCGAAACCGGCTACTGCACCTGCTGCCAAGCCAGCCGCGCCGGCAACCCCGGCATCGACCGCAGCACCTGCATCCGCCGCCACTACCTCGACCACCACCGCGCCATCGTCGGCACCGGTGTCGAGCGTCGCCAGCAACCCGACCAGCGCTTCCTAAGCACCGGTCGCCGCGACGCGCAGCACTTGCAGCGCGTCGCGGTTCAGGTTGGCCGCACTGCCGGCCAGAACCTCCAGCCAGTCACTCGATTCCTTCGAGTTGCGCCTCCAGCCCTGCGCCGCGCCTTCAAGTCGCGACAGCAAAGCGCGCTCCGCCTCCAGTTCCAGCCCCTTGATCTGCTCGCGCATACCCTTGAGCACCGGATCCGTGTCAGTCAGCGTTTTCCACTGCATGCGCATCGCTCGCAGCGGTTGAATCACCTCTTTGTCCCAAGGGATGGTCAGCTCTCGAAGCTGTTTCGCACGCATCTCGTCGCAGGTCGCATCGCGCTGTTCCAGCCACAAACCGCACAGCATCAGGCACACATTGGCCCCCGCCGATTGCAGGCGCAGGCAGGCATCCTCTACGCCGGGACGGGCATAGACGGCAAGGGCAAAGCTCCACAGGTCAGAGGACATCGTGCTACTCGCGCCAGTTGTGAGCGAAGCTGGTAGACTCCGCCGCCATTATGATCCGACTTCAGAACCTGACTTTACAGCGTGGCCCGCAACGTCTGCTAGAAGACGCCGAGCTGACCCTGCACGCCGGCCACAAAGCCGGCCTCATCGGTGCCAACGGCGCCGGCAAATCCAGCCTGTTCGCCTTGCTGCGCGGTGAGTTGCACCCGGACTCGGGCGATTGCCTGCTGCCGGCCGACTGGCGTATCGCCCACATGCGCCAGGAGGTCGACACCCTCGAGCGGCTGGCGGTCGACTATGTGCTCGACGGCGACCTGCGTCTGCGCAAAGTGCAGCGTGAGCTCGCGGCAGCCGAAGAGGCTCACGACGGCACCGCACTGGCCCGCCTGCACATCGAACTCGACAGCGCCGACGGCTACACCGCCGATGCGCGTGCGCGCAAGTTGCTGGCCGGTCTCGGTTTCACCAATGAGCAGATGGATCGTCAGGTAGGAGATTTCTCCGGTGGCTGGCGGATGCGTCTGAACCTTGCGCAGGCTTTGATGTGCCCATCGGACCTGCTGCTGCTCGACGAACCGACCAACCACTTGGACCTCGATGCCATCATCTGGCTCGAAGAGTGGCTGAAAAGTTACCCCGGCACGTTATTGCTGATCTCCCACGACCGGGATTTCCTCGATGAAGTCGTCGATCATGTGGCCCACGTCGATCAGCGCAAGCTGACCCTCTACCGTGGCGGCTACACCGCGTTCGAACGCGCCCGTGCCGAACGTCTGGCCCAGCAGCAACAGGCCTACGAGAAGCAGCAGGCGCAACGTGCGCACATGGAAAGCTACATCGCCCGCTTCAAGGCCCAGGCCACCAAGGCCCGTCAGGCCCAGAGCCGGATCAAGGCGCTGGAACGGATGGAAGAGCTGTCGGCGGCCCACGTCGATTCGCCGTTCGACTTCGTGTTCCGTGAATCGACCAAGATTTCCAGCACGCTGATCGACCTGTCCGATGCCAACCTGGGCTACGGCGACAGAACCGTGCTGGAGAAGGTCAAGCTGCAACTGACCCCCGGCGCGCGGATCGGCTTGCTCGGCCCCAACGGCGCGGGCAAGTCGACCCTGATCAAGAACCTCGCCGGCGAACTCGAACCGTTGGCCGGGCGCCTGACCCGTGGCGAAAACACCGTCGTCGGCTACTTCGCCCAGCATCAGCTCGACTCGCTGGACGCCAAGGCCAGCCCGTTGCTGCACTTGCAGCGCCTGGCGCCGACCGAGCGTGAGCAGACCCTGCGCGACTTCCTCGGTGGTTTCGACTTCCGTGGTGCGCGACTCGACGAGCCGGTACTGAATTTCTCCGGTGGTGAGAAAGCGCGTCTGGCCCTGGCGTTGATTGCCTGGGAACGGCCGAACCTGTTGCTGCTCGACGAACCGACCAACCACCTCGATCTGGAAATGCGCCTGGCGCTGACCATGGCGTTGCAGGAATTCAGTGGCGCGGTACTGGTGGTTTCCCACGATCGGCATCTGCTCAAGAGCACCACCGACAACTTCTACCTGGTCGCGGACGGCAAGGTCGAAGAGTTCGATGGCGACCTCGAAGACTACGCCCGCTGGCTGGTGGAATACCGCCAGCGCAACGCCCCGGTCAGTAACACGCCGGTCAACCCGGACAAGACCGACAAGAAGGCCCAGCGTCAGGCTGCTGCCGCGTTGCGCCAGCAACTGGCGCCGCACAAGCGCGAGGCCGACAAGCTCGAAGCCGAACTCGGCAAGCTGCACGAGAAGCTGGCGAAGGTCGATGCCAGCCTCGGCGACAGTGACATCTACGAGCCGGCGCGCAAGAACGAATTGCGCGACCTGCTGGCCGAACAGGCCAAGCTGAAAGTGCGCGAAGGCGAACTTGAAGAGGCGTGGATGCAAGCGCTGGAAACCCTGGAAAGCATGCAGTCGGAGCTGGAGGCGCTGTCCTGATGGACGCGTTCAAGCTGCCGCTGCCAGCGGTGTGGATCGAGCCGATCTGGCTGGGCGTGCAGATTCTGCTGATCCTGCTGGCCGGTTACTTCGCCCAGCGCGTCGTCGCCCGATTCCTGACACGCCTGGGCGAGAAGTATCCGTTCCCGCCGCAGCTGCTGATGCCGCTGCGCGGGGGGCTGCGTTGGCTGATCATGGGCAGCGCGCTGATCTTCGTGCTGGAACGCCTCGGAGTCTCCGCCACGGTGCTGTGGACGGCGTTGTCCGGCTTCGTCGCCGTCGCGGCGGTGGCGTTCTTCGCCATGTGGAGTGTGCTGTCGAACCTGCTCTGTGCGATTCTGATCTTCACCGTCGGCCCGTTTCGTCTGGGCGATGTGGTGGAGCTGGTGGACACCACCGACAAGCCCGGCGTCAAAGGCCGGGTGGTGGCGATCAATCTGCTCTACACCACGCTGATCGAAGCCGAAGAACTCGGCACCGGCAGCGCCATGGTGCAGGTGCCCAACAGCCTGTTCTTCCAACGCTCCGTGCGACGCTGGCGCGGGTCGGATGTGTTTCCTTCCAGCGGTTTCGAAAAGTGATCGGGCGCCGGCCACGTTGGTCGGCAGCCGCAACATCCTGAAAAAAATCGGTAGTCATCCAGCCTGAATCGCATTAGCTTGGACGTTTGTCACGAGTCCGAGTCGAGGTGTGCGATGGAGCTTCAAACATGGCTGGCGTTTTTTGCCGCCTGCTGGGTGATCAGCCTTTCTCCTGGTGCCGGCGCGATTGCGTCGATGTCCAGCGGTCTGCAATACGGTTTCTGGCGCGGTTACTGGAACGCCCTGGGCCTGCAACTGGGTCTGGCCCTGCAGATTGCCATCGTCGGCGCCGGTGTCGGCGCCATCCTCACCGCTTCGGCCACCGCGTTCCATGCGATCAAATGGTTCGGTGTCGCGTACCTGATTTATCTGGCGATCAAGCAGTGGCGCGCACTGCCGATGGACATGAGCGATGACGCGGCGGTACGCCCGATCGGTCGGCCGATGGCGCTGGTATTCCGTGGGTTCCTGGTGAACATCAGCAACCCCAAGGCTCTGGTGTTCATGCTGGCGGTGCTGCCACAGTTCATCAACCCTCACGCGCCGTTGCTGATCCAGTACGTGGTGATCGGCGTGACCATGATCTGCGTCGACCTGATCGTCATGGCCGGCTACACCGGGCTGGCGTCGAAGGTGCTGCGCCTGCTGCGCACACCGACCCAGCAGAAGCGCATGAGCCGCACGTTTGCCGGGCTGTTCATCGGTGCGGCGGCGTTCATGGCGACGTTGCGCAAAGCCGCCGCGTAAAGCGGGCAGGCATAAAAAAGGCGACCTTTTCAGGTCGCCTTTTTCGTTTTCGGCAGTCGGTCAGTGAAGAATCACCGGCGCCGTATCACGCGGCAGATTGTTGCGCTGCTGCGGTTCGCGCGGTTGCTCGTAACCGTTGCCACCGAGCTGCATGCTCAGCTGTCCGGCGACGTCTTCGCCCAGCGCTTTCGAGACATCACGCACCACCCGTGGGCGGTTGAGAGAGATCTTGATGTCGCGGTGGTTCACCAGTTTGGTGTCCTGTGCTTCACCCATCGCCGTGAAGGCCGAGGTGATTTCGTAGGTCTTGGTGTTGATCAGGCTGAAATCCGCCACCAACGTCAGGCCCAGAACGGCCGAATAGCTGTCGGTGTTCGCCAGCTCGTTCATGTCCTGGGTGAAGTCGATGTCAGACACCGTGCCGAACAGCACGTAGTCGGCGCCCTTGAAGTTGCCGGCCTTGATCCGCTTGATCACATCGTAGATGTCACCCTTGGACGAGGCAGTGTATGGCGTGCCCTGGATCAACTGGAACATGCCGGTGCGCAGGATTTCACCCTTGATGTCGCCGGTGAATTTGCGCAGCTCGGCCTGCTCGATGTAACTGGTGTTGGCTTCGAACTCGTCGTAGCTCGAAGAACCGCTGGAGCTGTAGTAGCCCTCGCGGTAATTGTTCTTCGACGAAACGATGTGGATGTATTGCTCCACACGTTCCTGGTACGCCAGATCCGTTACCGCGACTTTCGGGGCCGCTTGCGCGCTGAACGCGCAAGCCAGGGCCATCATGCCAATCCATGCGCGCATCAATTAACGCTCCGTGGTTTTGCGGATCTCTTTCTCGTCCATCCACTCGGCCAGACCGCTTTCAACGTCGATCAGTTGCAGGCTGAATTTGTAGAAGACGTCCTTGTAGTCGCTGCTGCGCTTGACGATCGAGCTGATCGAACCTTCAAGACGGTATTTGGCGGCGATCATGTTGCCGGTCTTGGCCACGGTGTTCTTCTTGTACAGGCCGCTCTGGTTTTGCAGCTTGAGCTGATCGACTTGGCTCTGCATGGCGGTGTTGTCGCTGGCGAAACGGGCGGCGCCGGACTTCATCAGCTGAGTCTTGATGCTGGTGGTGATTTCACGGGTGTCGATGTATTCGCTGGTCTTGTTCTTGACGTCGTAGACCTGCACCACAGGGCGGCCCTGCAGAATGCCGGACTGGGCGAGGGAACGGGTCATCGACTCGGCGATCATCTGCAGGTCGGTCGAACCGAACTCGTTGGTCACGGTTTCAACGGCCTTGGTGTCGCCGTAGCTGATGTTCTTGCTGCCCAGGGTCGGCGAAGTGTTGGCGCAACCGCTGGCCAGCAGGGCGATGACGGCGATGAAGGAAAAGCGTGCAAACATGGGAATGCTCTCTGAATCAGGAATAGGGTGTCGGGCTTAAGGCGTCTTGAGTTCCAGACGGAAATCCACGGCTTTCGGTGTCGGGGCGATTCCCTGAATGAAGCTGGTCTGGGCGCCGTACATCATCTGGCTCTTCCAGACTTCTTCTTCGGCAATCGGAAAGCCTTCCGCGCCGAGCCAGGCGAAGCGGTAGTAGAACGTCTTGTTGCTGTTGAGGGTGTTGGTCAACTGCACATTGACGGTCATGAAGCCGTTCTCACGGGCGACGCGCATGGCACCGACCGCGATGTGTTTCTGCGGGCCCATGGCCACGACCTTGCTCGCGGCGCTGCCCGGCTCCGGTGGTGGCGGGGTGGCGCAGCCGCTGGCCAGCAAGGCGAGGGCGGCGACGGCGAAGAGTTTGAAACGCATGCAAAGACTCCGTTCTTAAGGTTGTTTGAGGCTGGCCACAGCAGTGGCGTTGGCGCTCGGGATCACGTGGGCGGCGAGCCCGGCGGCAAACACCTGGTTGCCCACGGCGCGCAGGGTGATCACCTGATAACGCTGATCGACGGTGATCTTGACCACCGAACCACCCACGGCGCTCGGCAGGGTAACCTGATGCTCACCCTTTTTCAGGCGCAGACGCACCACCTGGGTGGTGTCCGGCAAGGTACGCCACGTACGGGTATCGGCACCTTCGAGCACAGCTGAAGAGATACCGACCGCCAGGCCCGCCAGCGGGTTGGTTTCGTTGATCTTCTTCTGCGCCACGCCTTTGGTGATCGCGCGCACCATGGTGCGTACGATGATCCCCGGCATGTCATCGCGCAGGGCGCGGCGGGACATGGCAGTGGTGCTGTTGAGGGCGGTCAGGTTCAGTTGCTGGCCGTCGACACCGATCTGCGCGAACGGCGCGGTCGAGGTGTCAGGCTTGATGATCGGGAACGACAACGGGGTGATCACCACGCTGTTGGAGATCGGCAGCGGCAGCGGGACGCGGATCGAGTCGCGGGCCGGTGCCAGACCGCTTTGCACCACGATCAGGATGTCGCTGTCATCGCTCTTGACCGGTTTGTCCAGGTTGACCAGCGCCTGTTCCAGCAGCGGCGTGTTCGGGCGCAGCTCGGCGGCCTTGCGATAACCCGGTGCCGCCAGGTCTTTTTCGTCCAGGGCTTCGTAGACGAAACCGGCCAGGTAGTGGCTGAACGCGCTCTGGTAGCTGTTCTTCAGGCCGACCACTTCCGGGGCGTCGAGGCTGGCGACCGGGTAGCCTTGCAGGTCCTTGTACTGGGTCTTGATGCCTTCCTTCTCGGCTTCCTCTTCGCTCTTGAGGTATTCCTTGTCGCGCAGGTCGGCGATCACGGCTTCACGTTCGTGGGTCTTTTTGATCGCGGTGCGGGCGCCGTCGAAATCGTTGACCGCCAGCAGGTTCAGGGCCATCTGCGTGGTCAGCATGACTTTTTCGTAGTCGTAGCCTTCGTAGCGACGAACCTTGTCGTTGACCAGGAAGCTGCCGAACTGGGCCAGGTATTTGTCGGTGTCGAGCTTGACCGAGTCTTCCCACTTGCCCACTACCTGGTCGGCGCTGGTCCAGGCGTTCTGGCTGCCGGACAGATCACCCTTGGCGCGCAGCAGTTCGCCTTTTTCGAAGTAGTAGAGCAGGTCCTTGTCTGGACCGGTGTTGTTCTTTTCCAGCAGGGTCAGGGCGGCGTCGACGTTGCCGGTGGCCAGTTGCTGGTTGGTCTGGGCCAGTTCGGAATCGTAGTTGCGAAACGCCGAACAGCCGGACAGCAGGGTGACTGCGCCAAGCGCGATCAGAGTGGGAGCGCGGAATGCCATGGGGTACTTCTTCCATGAGTAGCGACAGCCTCGGGTGCGGGTCGGGCTGCTGGGACCGATCGGCAGTGGCGTTGGCCTCCTGCCAATTCCTCATAATCAGAGGAGCTTTAATGCCGCATCGCGATAACGAGGGCGCGGCATTATAGGCGGCCGATGCTGGCTATGTAATAGCTTTTTAATCGCACCGGTTAGTTCTGTGCCACTACTTATCAGGCAGCCCGGCATTGCCGATCGCATTGCCGATATCGCTCAAAAGTCTCAAGTTGACCAATTGATGATCGCGATCGATCCGCAGGGTGACCGGTGCGGCACCCGGCACATTGGGGGCGCCGAACTGATGATTGCCCTTTTTCAGCCGCAGCCGTGCCACCAGTGTCTTGTCTGGCAGGGTGCGCCAGGTTCGCGTATCCGCTTCTTCAAAGGGGTCGTGCTCAGTGACGACCAGCGAGGCCTTGGCCGGGTTGCGTTCATTTTCATGGGCCTGAGAAATGGCCGCCATGTTGGCGCGGAACATCGCCCGGGAAATGATCGCCGGCATATCGTCGCGTAACGTGCGAAATGCCATGTCGGTGACGCTGTTGATCGCGGTCAGCGGCCGTTTGCGGCCATCCACCATGATGTGGTCGAACGCCGGTGTGACAGTGTCCGGCACCAGGATGGGAAAGGAGATCGGCGCGGTAATGACCAGGTTTTCATTGAGCCGCACCGGGATCGGCACGCTGACGGAGCTGCGAGCCGGGGCCAGACCGCTCTGGACGACGATCAGCACGTCGCTTTCATCATTGTTGGCCGGTGGCTTGTCGAGGTTGCGCAGCGCCTGTTCGAGGAACGGTGTATTCGGGCGCAACTCGATTGCCTGGCGATAGCCCGGAGCCGCCAGACCCCGCTCGCCCAGCGCTTCATAGGTGAATCCGGCCAGGTAATGGCTGAAGGCACTCTGGTAGCCGTTTTTCAGTTCAATCACCGCCGGCGCATTCAGGGTCTGGACCGGATAGCCCTGCAGATCCTTGTATTGCACGGAGATGCCTTGAGTCTTGGCCTGCTCCTCGAGTTCCTCGTACTGACGTTCCCGTTGACGGGCAATCAGTGTTTCGCGCTCGTGGGTTTTCTTGATGTCGGCCCGGGCGCCGTCGAAATCGCCGACGGCCAGTTGGTTGAGGGCCATCTGCGTGGTCAGCATGACCTTTTCGTAGTCGTAGCCGTCGTAGCGGCTCAACTTGTCGTTGACCAGCATCGTGCCCATTTCATAGGAGAACTGATTGAGCAGCTTCATGGGCGCAGAAGGCACGACCTCTTCACGTTGAAACACCATGCGGTCGGCGCTGCGCCAGGCCGTCTGACTCTGCGGCAAGGCGTTGGCGAAGCTGAGTATCGAGCCCTTTTCGAAGTAATAGAGCAGATCCTTGTCTTCCCAGGGGTTGTGCCATTCCAGCAGATCCAGCGCGCCCTGAAAGTCGCCGCGCATCAACTGGGCATTGGTCTGTTGCATCTCCAGATCGTAATTGCGGTAGGCGGCGCACCCGCTCAGTTGCAGGATCGTGCCGATTAACACCGGGAACAGCAGGCATTGGCGCATGGAGTGCAGCTCGTCCTTGAACAGTGAGGCGGGAGGTGTCGGATTATAGGGGCGGGCGATGGCTATGTGCCGGAGATTGGAGAGAAAGCTTGAGTCAGGCTTCCGCGACGTGAACAATGTGTTACTTCGCATTTCCAATTGAGACCCCTTCATGACTGCCTCGTCCCGATTCCTGGCCTGGCTGGTGTTCCCGTTGTTTGCCCTGAGCAGCTTCAATCTGCTGGCCGAAACCGTGGAAGGCGCGCCGCAAGCGCTGCACCTGCTCGATTACATCAGCGCCGATTACCCGCCAACGGTAGAGGCGGGCAAGGTCATCGACGATGCCGAATACCGTGAACAACTGGAGTTCACCCGCGCGCTGCAAGGCTTGATTGCCGGCATGCCGGCCAAACCGGAGAAGGTTGGTCTGGAGCAAGGCATCGACGCTCTGCTCGCCGCCATCACCGCCAAGCAGGACGGCGCGGACGTCGCCCGTCAGGCCCGGCAACTGGGGGCGAAACTGGCGGTGGCCTATGAAGTCAGCCAGGCCCCGATCATCACCCCGGATCCGACCCGTGGCGCGCCGCTCTATACCCAGCACTGCTCGGTGTGTCATGGCACCAACGGTGCCGGCGATGGCCCTGCGGGTGTCGGCATGGAGCCCGCGCCGGCCAACCTGCGTGATGCGGCGCGCCTGGATCACCTGAGCCTGTACGCGATCTACAACACCCTCGGCCAGGGCGTCGAAGGCACCGACATGCCGCCCTTCGCCGATCAACTGGACGATCGTCAGCGCTGGGATCTGGCGACCTATATCGCTCAGTTCAGCGCCGATCCGGCCACGGCCAAAACCGACAAGACCTACAACATCGCCGACCTCGCCCGTCAGACACCGGCCGAAGTGCAGGCCGCCGAAGGCCCGGCCGCGGCCGCGACCTTCCGCGCACAGCGGGCGCAACCGCCGCAGGTCAAGCGAGGCCCGGCGCAGTTGCTCGACTACACCGCCGCGACGCTGGACAAGAGCCTTGCCGCTTACCGCGCCGGCGAGCGTGATCAGGCTTATGACTTGTCCGTTGCCGCGTATCTGGAAGGCTTCGAACTGGTCGAAAGCTCACTGGATAACGTCGACGCCAACGTGCGCAAGGACACCGAAAAATCCCTGATGGCCTACCGGCAATCGCTGCAGGATGGCTTGTCGGTCGAGCAGGCCGAGCAGCGCCTCGACGCGGCCAAGGCCAAACTCAAGGAATCCGCCGGCCTGCTGGGCAGCGACGGACTGAGCTGGTCGCTGAGTTACATCTCCGGGCTGCTGATTCTGTTGCGTGAAGGGCTGGAAGCGATTCTGGTGCTGGCGGCGATCCTCGCGTTCCTGCGCAATACCGGCCAGCAATCGGCGGTGCGCAGCGTCAACGTCGGCTGGGGCCTGGCGCTGTTGGCCGGTCTCGGCACCTGGGCGCTGGCGGCGTACGTGATCGATGTCAGCGGCTCCCAGCGCGAACTGCTGGAAGGCGCCACCGCGCTGTTCGCCAGTGTCATGGTGCTGTGGCTCGGGGTGTGGATGCACGACCGTCGCCACGCAGCGGCCTGGCAGGACTACATCAAGCAGAGCCTGGTCGGTGGCGGTGGTCGATTCGGCTTCGCGATCCTGGCGTTCTTCTCGGTGTACCGCGAGCTGTTCGAGGTGATCCTGTTCTACGAAACCCTGTGGTTGCAGGCGGGGCCTGCCGGGCACAACGCGGTGTTGGCGGGTGGGGCGACGGCGCTGGTGCTGCTGTTCGGTCTGGCGTGGGTGATACTGCGCGGCTCGGCGAAACTGCCGCTGGCACTGTTCTTCAGCATCAACGCGGCGCTGCTCTGCGCGCTGTCGGTGGTGTTTGCCGGTCATGGTGTGAAGGCGCTGCAGGAGGCCGGGATTTTCGGCACTCGCCCGGTGGCGTTCTTCGATTTCGAATGGCTGGGGATTCATGCCGACGCCTACTCGCTGACGGCTCAGGCTGTGGCGATTGCGGCGATCATCGTGCTGTATGGCCGCAGTTGGGTGGCTGAAAAGCGCCGAGTGGCGGCTTGAGATGATGCGCGTATGGATCGATGCCGACGCCTGCCCGAAGATGGCCAAGGAGTTGGTGGTGAAGTTCGCCCTCAAGCGCCGCTTCGAGGTGGTGCTGGTGGCGGGGCAGCCGCAAAGCAAACCGGCGCTGGCCATCGTCAAGCTGATCGTGGTGCCGAGCGGCCCGGATGCGGCGGATGATTATCTGGTGGAACACGCGGTGCCGGGCGAACTGGTGATCTGCAGCGATATCCCGCTGGCCGACCGGCTGGTGAAGAAAGGCGTTGTAGCGCTGGACCCGCGAGGCAAAGAGTTCGACGCGCAGAACATGGGTGAACGGCTGGCGACACGCAACCTGTTCACCGATCTGCGTGAGCAGGGCCAGGTCAGCGGCGGCCCGGCGCCGTTCGGCGACCGGGAGAAGCAGGCGTTCGCCAATGCGCTGGACCGGATCCTGACGCGGTTGGCGCGCCAGTCCTGAGGCAATCATTCCCACGCAGCGCGTGGGAATGATCACTGTCGCGCGTCAGGCGTCGTTTTCGTGGGTCAGTTCAAGCACGCGATCCACCAACTTGTTGATCCCCGAAGCCGCTTCACTGATCGACTGCGCCAGCATGTAGGCCGGGGTGGTCACCAGTTTGCGCGCCTTGTCTTCGATGATGTCGGTCACGGCGCAGTCTTCGTGGGTGGCGCCCATCTTGCCGATCGCCGTGGCGGTGTCGGCATCGTTGCCGATGGTGCAGGTCACGCCCGGGCCGTAGATCTTGGCGGCCAGCGCCGGCGAAATGCACATCAGGCCCACCGGTTTACCCGCTTCGGCAAAGGCCTCGGTCAGCGCCAGTACGTCCGGCTGAACGCAGCAGCCCGCGCCGTCGACGGCGAAGTTCGACAGGTTCTTCGCTGCGCCAAAACCGCCGGGCACGATCAGCGCATCAAAGTCATCGACATCGGCTTCACGGACATCCTTGACGTTGCCCCGGGCGATGCGTGCCGATTCCACCAGCACGTTGCGCGACTCGGGCATCTCCTTGCCGGTGAGGTGGTTGATCACATGCAATTGCGCGATGTCCGGGGCGAAGCACTGCACCTGGGCGCCGCGCTGGTCGAGGCGCAGCAGGGTGATGACGCTTTCGTGGATCTCGGCGCCGTCGTACACGCCGCAACCGGACAGGATCACTGCAACTTTTTTGCTCATGGGTTTCTCTCCAGATTCATGGCGCTAAATGTCCACTAATTTGTCGTTCGTTGCCATAGGGTCGAGCCGCGGCTACACCTAGGATCTGTGCACACGGATCTCGATCAGGGCGCGTCATGAACTTCATTCTGTATGCGGTGCCGTTTTTCTTCGTATTGATCGTGGCAGAGCTCATCGCCGACCGTTGGCGCGGGGTGAGCAACTATCGCCTGGCCGATGCGGTGAACAGCATCAGCACCGGGGTGTTGTCGACCACCACCGGCCTGCTGACCAAAGGCGTGGGGCTGGTGACCTACGGCTTTGCCCTGGAGCATCTGGCGCTGGTCAGGTTGCCGGCGGACAGTGCCTGGGTGTGGGTCTTCGCTTTTGTCCTCTACGACTTCTGTTACTACTGGCTGCACCGCATGGGCCACGAGCGGAACATTCTCTGGGCGGCTCACTCGGTGCATCACCAGAGTGAGGACTACAACCTTTCCACCGCGTTGCGCCAGACCAGCACCGGGTTTCTGCTGGGCTGGATCTTCTACCTGCCGATGGCGGTGCTCGGCGTGCCGTTGCTGGTGTTCGTCAGTGTTGCGGCGCTCAATTTGCTGTACCAGTTCTGGGTTCACACCAAGCACATTCCCAAGCTTGGCTGGTTTGAATGGTGCTTCGTCACACCGTCGAATCATCGGGCCCACCATGCACAGAACGCTCTCTACATGGATCGCAACTACGGCGGGGTGTTCATTATCTGGGATCGTCTGTTCGGTTCGTTCCAGGAAGAGGACGACAACGAGCCGGTGATTTTTGGCGTGACCACTCCGCTGGCGAGCTGGAATCCGCTGTGGGCCAACGTGCAGTTTTACGCGCAGCTGTGGGACGACGCGCGCCGCGCCGGGAGCAAATGGGACAAGCTGCGGATCTGGTTCATGCGCACCGGCTGGCGTCCGGCAGACGTGGCGGCGAAATACCCGATGCACAAGCCGGACTTGAGCCGGTTCCGCAAATTCGAAGTACCGTTGGGCACCCGGCAGCAGTGGTACGTGGTGCTGCAATTCGGTGTTTACGTGGCGCTGGGCAGTTATCTGATGAATCTGGAACACAGCCTGTCGACCGGCGCCCTGATTCTGGGCTGGGGCGCGGTGGCATTCGGTTTGTTTGTGTTGGGCGTGGCCCTGGAGAATCGCCCGTGGGCGCTGAGGCTGGAACTGCTGCGCTTGGCCGCGAACCTGCCGCTGGTATGGCTGGCGCCGCAGGTCGGGTTATGGCCGGCCGGCCCGCAGATGTGGGTCGGCCTGTTCGGTTACAGCCTGCTCAGCGGCGTCGGGCTGTATTGCTGCCGCCAGCGGTTTATTCGGCTGGCGTCTTAGGGTCGGTAGCCTTGGCCAGTTCGGCCTTGTGCCGTTCGGCTTTGGCCAGTTGTTCGGCCTGCTCGTCCTCGTAGACCTTCTTGGCCAGCCGGGCATTCTTGAACCGGCGGCGCAGCCACAGGCCGACACCCAGCACCAGCAGCGCACCGAGTACCCACAACTCATATTTCTTGATGCTGCCCAGCATGCCTTCGAGCACCGCACCGAAGTGGTATGCGGCCGCAGCGAGGGCGGCGGCCCAGATCGCAGCGCCAATCCCGTTCAGCAGCAGATAGCGTCCCGGCGGGTAGCCCGACAGGCCGATCGCCACCGGCATTACCGTGCGCAGGCCGTAAACGAAGCGGAAGCTCAGGACCCAGATGTCCGGGTGCTTGCGGATATGCTCCAGCGCGCGGTCGCCCATCATTTGCCAGCGCGGTTTGCGCGCCAGCAACTTGCGTCCGTGTTTGCGGCCCAGGAAGTACCACAGCTGATCGCCGGCATAGCTGCCGAAGAACGCCACGACCACCACCAGGTTGATGTCCATGTATCCACGGAACGCGAGGAAGCCCGCGAGCACCAGGATGGTTTCGCCTTCGAAGAACGTGCCGAGAAACAGGGCAAAGTAGCCGAAGTCATGCAGAAATTGTTGGAGCATTGTCTGGGTGCTGGCGAAATGAACGCGCAGCCTAACCCTTCGGACACATTCAGGAAAGTGTCGAAATGTGTCTCGACGTGAACATTTCCTACAACGACAATGGAATGCGACTACCTGCCACAGGGGTGCACATAACTGTAATACGTTGGTCATAATGGCCATCTATAACTGTCACGCTCGCCCGTTTGCGCGGGCTCAGGAGTCTGCCGTGAGCTTTACCCCAGCCAACCGTCTGTTCCCTGCCACCCGCCTGCGTCGCAATCGCCGTGATGATTTTTCCCGGCGACTGGTGCGTGAGAACGTGTTGACGGTCGATGACCTGATCCTGCCGGTGTTCGTGCTCGACGGTGAAAACCGCCGCGAAGCCGTGGCCTCGATGCCAGGTGTCGAGCGCCTGACCATCGACCTGCTGCTTGAAGAAGCCGCCAAATGGGTCGAACTGGGGATTCCGGCGCTGGCGCTGTTCCCGGTCACGCCACCTGAGCTCAAATCCCTCGATGCCGCCGAAGCCTGGAATCCCGAAGGTATCGCCCAGCGCGCCACCCGCGCCCTGCGTGACCGATTCCCGGAGCTGGGCGTGATCACCGACGTCGCCCTGGATCCGTTCACCACTCACGGTCAGGACGGCATTCTCGACGAAGAAGGCTATGTGCAGAACGACATCACCGTCGATGCACTGGTCAAACAGGCGCTGTCCCACGCCGCCGCCGGCGCCCAGGTGGTTGCCCCGTCGGACATGATGGACGGCCGCATCCAGGCGATCCGTGAGGCGCTGGAGCTGGCCGGTCACGTCAACGTGCGGATCATGGCCTACTCGGCCAAGTACGCCAGCGCCTATTACGGCCCGTTCCGCGATGCCGTAGGTTCGGCCGCGAACCTGGGCAAGGCGAACAAGGCTTCCTATCAGATGGACCCGGCCAACAGCGACGAAGCGCTGCACGAAGTGGGCGCGGACTTGTCTGAAGGCGCGGACATGGTCATGGTCAAACCCGGCATGCCGTACCTGGATATTTTGTTCCGGGTAAAAGATGCCTTCAAAGTGCCGACCTTCGTCTATCAGGTTAGCGGCGAATACGCCATGCACATGGCGGCGATCCAGAATGGCTGGTTGAGCGAAGGCGTGATCCTCGAATCCCTGACCGCCTTTAAACGTGCCGGCGCTGATGGCATCCTGACTTACTTTGCTGTCCGTGCCGCTCAATTGTTACGAGAGCAGAAATAGCCCTCCCAGGAACATTCGATGAATACCGAAGGACTCACTGAAGTTGCCGTAAAAGAAGCTCAACCCGTGGTCGAGCAGATTACCGAAACCCCGCCGGAACTGGAGCCCGCGCCACCCGCGCCGGCAACTGAACCCGCTCCGGCGGCCCCGGCGATCGCGATTCCCGGCCTGGATGACAGCAGCCTGTATATCCACCGGGAATTGTCGCAACTGCAGTTCAACATCCGCGTGCTGGAACAGGCGCTGGACGAGTCCTATCCGTTGCTGGAGCGGCTGAAGTTCCTGCTGATCTTCTCCAGCAACCTCGACGAGTTCTTCGAGATCCGCGTCGCCGGCCTCAAGAAGCAGATCACCTTCGCCCGTGAACAGGCCGGCGCCGACGGTCTGCAACCGCATCAGGCATTGGCGCGGATCAGCGAGCTGGTGCACGGTCATGTAGACCGTCAGTACGCGATCCTCAACGACATCCTGCTGCCGGAGCTGGAAAAACATCAGGTGCGCTTCATACGTCGCCGCTACTGGACGACCAAGCTCAAGACCTGGGTGCGCCGTTACTTCCGCGACGAGATCGCGCCGATTATCACCCCGATCGGCCTCGACCCGACGCACCCGTTCCCGTTGCTGGTGAACAAGAGCCTGAACTTCATCGTCGAGCTCGAAGGCATCGACGCCTTCGGTCGCGATTCCGGTCTGGCAATCATCCCGGCGCCACGCTTGCTGCCGCGGATCATCAAGGTGCCGGAAGAAGTCGGCGGCCCTGGCGACAACTATGTGTTCCTGTCGTCGATGATCCACGCCCACGCCGATGACCTGTTCCAGGGCATGAAGGTAAAAGGCTGCTACCAGTTCCGTCTGACCCGAAACGCTGACCTGGCGCTCGATTCCGAAGACGTCGAAGACCTGGCCCGCGCCCTGCGTGGCGAGTTGTTCTCACGTCGTTACGGTGACGCCGTGCGCCTGGAAGTCGCCGACACCTGCCCGAAACACCTGTCGGACTACCTGCTCAAGCAGTTCAACCTGAGCGAGACCGAGCTGTATCAGGTCAACGGTCCGGTCAACCTGACGCGTCTGTTCAGCATCACCGGTCTGGACAGCCATCCGGAGCTGCAATACACGCCGTTCACGCCGCAGATCCCGAAACTGCTGCAAAACAGCGAGAACATTTTCAGCGTTGTCAGTAAACAGGACATCCTGCTGCTGCACCCGTTCGAGTCGTTCACCCCGGTGGTCGACCTGCTGCGCCAGGCTGCGAAAGACCCGCACGTTCTGGCCGTACGCCAGACCCTGTACCGCTCCGGCGCCAACTCGGAAATCGTCGATGCGCTGGTGGACGCCGCGCGTAACGGCAAGGAAGTGACGGCGGTCATCGAGCTGCGTGCGCGCTTCGACGAAGAATCCAACCTGCAACTGGCCAGCCGTCTGCAAGCGGCCGGTGCGGTGGTGATCTATGGCGTGGTCGGCTTCAAGACCCACGCCAAGATGATGCTGATCCTGCGTCGCGAAGCCGGCGAGATCGTGCGTTACGCGCACCTCGGCACCGGTAACTACCACGCCGGCAACGCCCGTCTGTACACCGACTACAGCCTGCTGACCTCCGACGACGCCTTGTGCGAAGACGTCGGCAAACTGTTCAGCCAGTTGATCGGCATGGGTAAGACGCTGCGCATGAAGAAGCTGCTGCACGCGCCGTTCACCCTGAAGAAGGGCATGCTCGACATGATTCTGCGCGAGACGCAATTCGCGCTCGACGGCAAACCTGCGCACATCATCGCCAAGTTCAACTCGCTGACCGATCCGAAGATCATCCGCGCGCTGTACAAGGCCAGCCAGTCTGGCGTGCGTATCGACCTGGTGGTGCGCGGCATGTGCTGCCTGCGTCCGGGCATCGCCGGGGTTTCGCACAACATTCACGTGCGCTCGATCATCGGTCGCTTCCTTGAACACACCCGCGTGTTCTACTTCCTCAACGGTGGCGAGGAGCAGATGTTCCTGTCCAGCGCCGACTGGATGGAGCGCAACCTCGACAAGCGCGTCGAGACTTGCTTCCCGGTGGAAGGCAAGAAGCTGCTGACCCGGGTCAAGAAAGAGCTGGAGTTGTACCTGACCGACAACACCCACAGCTGGAGCCTGCAGTCGGACGGCCGCTACATCCGCAACACGCCGACCGGCAACCAGAACCCGCGCAGTGCGCAGGCGACGTTGCTGGAGCGGCTGGGCAGCCCGATTCTGCCGGTCAGCAGCTGACCGCAGGTCTCAAAGCAATAAAAAAGGCGATCCATCCGGATCGCCTTTTTTGTGCCTGCCGGTTACTCAGTGCACGGTCAGAACAATCCCAACCCGCGTCAGCCACTCGGCCTCAAGTGCGAAATCCGCCTGAGTCAGCTGGTTTTCATCCAGCCAGTTCTCCGGGAATTCCACATCGAGGTTGTCGCCATTGGCGTGCAGCGCGACCTGCGGCATGGTCTGGGTGCCGCGAATGTGGTGGAACAGGATCGCAAAGCGCAGCAGCACGCACAGGCGGATCAGCTTGTCGCCGTCGTCGCCGAATTCGGCAAACTTGTCCTTGGGGATGTTGCGGCGGTGGCCGCGCACCAGCAGGGCGAGCATTTGCTGGTCTTCGCGGGAGAAGCCGGCCAGGTCCGAGTGCTCGATCAGGTAGGCGCCGTGCTTGTGGTATTGGTAGTGAGCGATGTCGAGCCCGACTTCGTGCACTTTCGCCGCCCAGCCCAGCAGTTCGCGCCAGATACCATCGTCCAGCTGCCAATCGACAGCCACTTGATCGAAGGCGTGCAGGGCTTTGCGCTCGACGCGTACGGCCTGTTCCAGGTCGACGTGGTAGCGCTCCATCAGCGAGGTCAGGGTGCGTTCGCGCACGTCTTCGTGATGATGGCGGCCGAGCAGGTCGTAGAGTACGCCTTCGCGCAGCGCGCCTTCGCAGTGATCCATACGTTGCAGTTCGAGGGCGTCGAAGATCGCTTCAAGAATCGCCAGGCCGGCCGGGAAGATCGCGCGGCGATCCGGCTTGATGCCTTCGAAATCGATCTTGTCGACATCGCCGAGCTTGAACAGGCGGCGCTTGAGCCATGCCAGGCCTTCGGCGTTCACTTCGCCGGTGCCATGTCCGCCGGCCTTCAGCGCCAGGCCGATGGCGCGGATGGTGCCCGAGGAGCCGATGGCTTCATCCCAGGTCAGGCGGTGCAGGGCGTGTTCGATGCTCATGATTTCCAGCCGCGCCGCCGTGTAGGCCTGGGCGTAGCGTGCCGGGGTGATCTTGCCGTCCTTGAAGTAGCGCTGGGTGAAACTCACGCAGCCCATTTGCAGGCTTTCGCGCAACAACGGCTCGAAGCGTTGGCCGATGATGAATTCGGTACTGCCGCCGCCGATGTCGGCGACCAGGCGTTTGCCCGGAGTGTCGGCGAGGGTGTGAGAGACGCCGAGGTAGATCAGGCGCGCCTCTTCACGGCCGGAGATGACTTCCACCGGGTGGCCGAGGATTTCTTCGGCGCGGCGGATGAATTCGCCACGGTTGCGCGCCTCGCGCAGGGCGTTGGTGCCGACGATCCGCACGGCGCCCAGCGGCATACCGTTGATCAGTTGGGCAAAACGCTTCAGGCAATCGAGCCCGCGCTGCATGGATTCTTCGTTGAGATGGCGCTCATCGTCGATGCCGGCGGCCAGCTGAACCTTCTCCCCGAGACGTTCGAGAATACGGATTTCGCCGTTCTGGGCCTTGGCCACGACCATGTGGAAGCTGTTGGAGCCCAGGTCGATCGCGGCGATCAGGGACAGATTCTTGGCTTGGGATTGCGGCATGGTCTGGGGGTCTCGGTCGATAACCTCGACATCGTGCCACGATCAAACGCTGCCGCCAACGCGCATGGTACAAACCCTTGATTTAGCGCACTGACGGCCTGCTTTCAGCCTGCGACTTCCACGGTTCCGATGAAATTCGCCAGTTCCGGCGTCTGCGGATCGGCAAACAACACCTTCGGGTCGCCCACCTCATGCACCTTGCCCTGGTGCATGAACACCAGTTTGTCCCCGACCTCCCGGGCGAAGCGCATTTCGTGGGTGACCATGATCAGCGTCATGCCTTCCTTCGCGAGCTGGCGGACCACGCTGAGCACTTCGTTGACCAGTTCCGGGTCCAGCGCCGAGGTGATCTCGTCGCACAGCAGCACCTTGGGCGACATCGCCAGCGCCCGGGCAATCGCCACGCGTTGTTGCTGGCCGCCCGAGAGGCGTTCCGGGAAGGCGTCGAACTTTTCGCCGAGGCCAACGCGCTCAAGCATCTGCCGCGCCAGTTCCGCAGCCTTGGCCTTGGGCACCTTCTGCACCACCTGCGGCGCGAGCATCACGTTTTCGCCCACCGTCAGGTGCGGGAACAGGTTGAACTGCTGGAACACCATCCCGACTTTCTGTCGCAGGCTGCGCAGATCGGCGCGGGCGGCGTCGAGGTATTCGCCATCGACTTCGATCACGCCGTCGTTGATCGATTCCAGGCCGTTGAGGGTGCGCAGCAGGGTGGATTTGCCCGAGCCGCTGCGGCCGATGATCGCCACGACCTGACCTTCCTCGACGCTCAGGTCGATGCCTTTGAGTACGTGGTGATCGCCGTAGTATTTATGCAGGGCGGAAATTCTAAGCAGAGGCATGCAGTCTCCTTTCCAGGTAGCGCGCACTGAGGGACAAGGGGTAGCAGAGCAGGAAGTAGCCGGCGGCGACGAGGCCGTAGACCATGAACGGTTCGAAGGTGGCGTTGGCGAGCATGCCGCCGGTCTTGGTCAGTTCGGTGAAGCCGATGATCGAGGTCACGGCGGTGCCTTTGACCACTTGCACCGAGAAGCCCACGGTCGGCGCCACGGCGATGCGCAGCGCTTGCGGCAGAATCACGTAGCGCAATTGCTCCAGCGGATTCAGCGCCAGGCTCGACGAAGCTTCCCACTGGCCATTGGGAATCGCCTCGACGCAACCGCGCCAGATCTCCGCCAGATAGGCGCTGGTAAACAGCGTCAGGGCAATGGCCGCCGCCATCCACGGCGAAATCTCCACGCCGGCCAGCGCCACGCCGAAGAACACCAGAAACAGCTGCATCAGCAACGGCGTGCCCTGGAACAGTTCGATCCAGGTGCGGGCGATGCTGCCGGGCAGCGGGTTTTTCGAGATGCGCATGATCAGGATCAGCAACCCGACGATCCCGCCGCCAATGAACGCCACCAGCGACAACGCCAGCGTCCATTGCAGGCCGGTGAGCAGGTTGCGCAGGATGTCCCAGAACGTGAAGTCGCTCATTGGCTGCTCCTTGCGCTGCTTTTCGACAGGTAGCGCCGACCGAGCCAGTTCAGTAACTGACGGATCAGCAGCGCCATGCACAGATAAATGAGGGTGGTCAGGGCATAGGTTTCAAAGGCGCGGAAGTTGCGCGACTGAATAAAGTTGGCGGCGAAGCTCAACTCTTCGGTGGCGATCTGCGAACACACCGCCGAACCGAGCATGACGATGATGATCTGGCTGCTCAGGGCCGGCCAGACCTTGCCCAGTGCCGGCAGCAGCACCACGTGGCGGAACGCTTCGAAACGGCTCATCGCCAGCGCAGCAGCGGCCTCCAGTTGCCCGCGCGGGATCGCCTGGATGCCGGCACGGATGATCTCGGTCGAGTACGCACCGAGGTTGATCACCATTGCCAGCACCGCCGCCTGCCACTCGGAGATCTGCACGCCAAGGGACGGCAGACCGAAGAAGATGAAGAACAGCTGCACCAGGAACGGCGTGTTGCGAATCAACTCGACGTACACGCCGAAGATTGTCGAGAACGGACGGATGTTCCACGCCCGCACCAGCGCTCCGACAATACCCACACCAACCCCGAACAGCGCGCCGATGGCTGTCAGCTCAAGGGTGAACAGCGCCCCGCGCAGCAGCAGGTCGGTGTTTTCCACCACCGGCAAGAAATCGAACTGATAGGCCATGAAAGTCTCCCGCGCCGCCGGTCAGAGGTCGGCCGGCAGCGGCTCTTTGAGCCAGGTCTGCGCGTTCTTTTCCAGCGCGCCGTCAGCCTTGGCGGTGGCCAGGATCTCGTTGACCTTGCCCAGCAGCGCCGGCTCGTTCTTGTTCACGCCGACGTAGACCGGCGAATCCTTGAGCTTCACTTTCAATGCCGGTACGCGTTTCGGGCTCTTTTCGCTGATCGCCACCATCACCACGTTGCCGCTGGCGATCAGGTCGACCTGGCCGGCGAGGTAGGCGGCGATGGTCGAGTTGTTGTCTTCGAAGCGCTTGATGGTCACGCCTTCAGGGGCGACCTTGGTCAGCTCGATGTCTTCGATGGCGCCGCGAGTGACACTGATGGTCTTGCCCTTGAGGTCGTCCAGGGTGCTGACGGCTGCCTCCGGCGGGCCGAACACAGCGAGGTAGAACGGTGCGTAGGCACGGGAGAAATCGATGACCTTCTCGCGTTCGGGGTTCTTGCCGAGGCTGGAAATCACCAGGTCGACCTTGCCGGTGGTCAGGAACGGGATGCGGTTGGTGCTGTTGACCGGGGTCAGTTCGAGTTTGACCTTGAGCTGGTCGGCCAGCAGTTTCGCAGTATCGATGTCCAGACCGCGCGGCTTCATGTCCGGGCCAACCGAGCCGAAGGGCGGGAAGTCCTGAGGCACGGCGACTTTCAAGGTGCCGCGTTTGACCACGTCGTCCAGACCGTCGGCATGGGCGGGGGCCTGGCTCAGCATCAGACCGGCAAACAGGGCGGCGAGGAGGGCGCTGTAACGCTTCGTCATGGACAATCTCCGGATCGGCGGGAAGTGAATTCTGCGATCGGACAGAGCATGGGCCGTGCCAAGACAGCGGTTTGGCTGCGCAAAGCCACGGGTTTAGCGGGTTTGTTCGGTCTTACTGGTCTGAACAGTCAGGTTGGATTTCGCACTGCGATAGCGCATCGGCGTGCGCCGTCGAACCCCGCTGGGGCATGACTTGCCTGACGCCTCGAATAGCTTTACAACTGGCCGCACCTTGGCCTGGTCCGACTGGAAAACCATGAACTCGATCTCCCGCGCCGTACCCGAAGTGGCGCTGCAAGCGATCCGCAAACTGATTACCGAGCAGGGTTTCGGCCCCGGTGATGCGCTGCCCTCGCAGCGGGATCTGGCGGTGCAGTTGGGGGTCAGCCGGGCGTCGTTGCGCGAGGCGTTGTCGTCCTTGAGTGCGCTGGGGGTGGTCAGCATCCAGCCGGGCAAGGGCGTATTCGTGCAGTCGCCGGTTGAGCTGCCGCGCGGGGAGGGTGCGCCGGCCTGGCCGTTTGCAGCCCAGGCCTCGCCGCTGGAGATCTTTCAGTTGCGCTATGCGCTGGAAGGGTTCGCGGCCGGGCTGGCGGCGGTGACGCTGAGCACGTTTGATCTGGATGAACTGGAAGACAACGTCGCCGCCATGCGTGAGCAACTGCGCGCCGGCGACTTCGAGGCCGCGGCGAAACTGGATTTCGAATTCCACCGGCGGATCCTGCGGGCCAGCGGCAATCAGGCGATGCTGAGCATCCTCACCGCCAGCGCCGACATCTTTCTGGAGAGCCAGAAGCTACCGTTCATCCGCGCCGAACGGGCCATGGAAACCTGGCAGGAACACCGCAAGATCCTCCGCGCCCTGGCTCGTCGGGCCTCCGCTGCCGCGCAGAAAGCCATGCAGGAGCACGTGCGCAACGCGGCGTTGCGCACTGGAATTGCCTTCATCGCCCCCGCCGGCGCGTGACTTGAGCTATACCCAAACTCATCGAGTGCCATAGCAAGACTCAATCATCTGCAGCTTCCTGAACAAGGGAAGGGCGGCTATGATGGGCCACGTTTTTTTGCTTACAACCTGGAGAATTCCATGAGCAGCGATCTGATCAAACACGTTAGCGACGCTAGCTTCGAAGCCGACGTACTCAAGGCCGAAGGCGCTGTCCTGGTCGACTACTGGGCTGAATGGTGCGGCCCTTGCAAAATGATCGCTCCGGTTCTGGACGAGATTGCAGAGACTTACAAAGGCAAGCTGACCGTTGCCAAGCTGAACATCGACGAAAACCAGGAAACCCCGGCCAAGCACGGCGTACGTGGTATTCCGACCCTGATGCTGTTCAAGAACGGCAACGTGGAAGCGACCAAGGTCGGCGCTCTGTCGAAGTCGCAACTGGCTGCTTTCCTCGACGCCAACATCTAAGCGTCGCGGTAAAGATTGTCCTCAAAAAGCCCCGCAAATCGCGGGGCTTTTTGCGTATTCAGGGCTAGACGCTCCGAAACTCAGGTGATACATTCGGCCCCGCACTGGTTTCTCCACTGCCCCCTGCTAGCCGTCGCCGACGCACTCCTTTTCGAACAAGTACGCGATCCTGTCGCCTTCTCCGCGGCGCGGCCTCATTAAGCCAAAAGCTTAATTTCCCCCCCTCCATAAATGATTACGTCATTCCTATATGAATCTGACTGAACTCAAGCAAAAGCCGATTACCGAACTGCTCGAATTGGCCGAACAGATGGGCATAGAAAATATGGCCCGTTCGCGCAAGCAGGACGTGATTTTCTCCCTGCTGAAAAAGCACGCGAAAAGCGGTGAGGAAATCTCCGGTGATGGCGTGCTGGAGATTCTCCAGGACGGCTTCGGCTTCCTGCGCTCCGCTGACGCTTCCTACCTCGCCGGCCCTGACGACATCTACGTCTCGCCGAGCCAGATCCGCCGTTTCAACCTGCGCACCGGTGACACCATCGTTGGCAAGATCCGGCCGCCAAAGGAAGGCGAGCGTTACTTCGCCCTGCTCAAGGTCGACACGATCAACTTCGATCGTCCAGAGAACGCGAAAAACAAGATTCTCTTCGAGAACCTGACCCCGCTGTTCCCGACCGTGCGCATGAAGATGGAAGCCGGCAACGGTTCCACCGAAGACCTGACCGGTCGTGTGATCGACCTGTGCGCCCCGATCGGCAAAGGCCAGCGCGGTCTGATCGTTGCACCGCCGAAAGCCGGTAAGACGATCATGCTGCAGAACATCGCGGCCAACATCGCCCGTAACAACCCTGAAGTTCACCTGATCGTGCTGTTGATCGACGAACGTCCGGAAGAAGTGACCGAAATGCAGCGCACCGTGCGCGGCGAAGTGGTTGCCTCGACCTTCGACGAGCCGCCGACCCGTCACGTACAAGTGGCTGAAATGGTGATCGAGAAGGCCAAGCGCCTGGTCGAACACAAGAAGGACGTGGTGATCCTGCTCGACTCCATCACCCGTCTGGCCCGTGCCTACAACACCGTGATCCCGAGCTCCGGCAAGGTGCTGACCGGTGGTGTCGATGCCCACGCCCTGGAGAAGCCGAAGCGTTTCTTCGGTGCCGCGCGTAACATCGAAGAAGGCGGCTCGCTGACCATTATCGCCACCGCGCTGGTTGAAACCGGCTCGAAGATGGACGAAGTGATCTACGAAGAGTTCAAGGGTACCGGCAACATGGAACTGCCTCTGGATCGCAAGATCGCCGAGAAGCGTGTGTTCCCGGCCATCAACATCAACCGTTCCGGCACCCGCCGTGAAGAGTTGCTGACCGCCGACGACGAACTGCAGCGCATGTGGATCCTGCGCAAGCTGCTGCACCCGATGGACGAAGTAGCTGCCATCGAGTTCCTGGTCGACAAGCTGAAAACGACCAAGACCAACGACGAGTTCTTCCTGTCGATGAAGCGCAAGTAACGTCGTCGGTTGAGTCCGAAAGATGGCGCCCTTCAGGGGCGCCATTTTTTTGCCTGATTTTTGTCCGGGCGATCGCAGGTGTGCGATCTGTTAAGGTCCGTGTGCCGGAAAAACAAGAAGCAGCGCCTTGGGCTGTACAAAAAATAACCACCTGATTGGCATTAAAGATTTATGAGCACACTCGCTTATCGAAGGGATATCGACGGCTTGCGCGCAGTCGCTGTGATTGCCGTGGTGCTGTTCCACTTTGGCGTCCCGGGGTTCACCGGTGGATTTGTCGGCGTGGACGTGTTTTTCGTGATTTCCGGCTACCTGATCACCTCGATCATCTGGAACCAGCGCCAGGCCGGGCGTTTCAGCTTCGTCGAGTTCTGGGCCCGACGCGCCCGGCGGATCCTGCCGGCGCTGTTTGCGATGATCATCGCGGTGCTGGCGGTGGGCTGGTTCCTGCTGGCACCCAAGGACTACGAAGAACTCGGGCGCTCGGTGCGCTACCAGGTGACCTTCGTCTCGAACATTCTGTTCATGCGTCAGGATGGCTATTTTGACGTCGCTTCGGATCTCAAGCCGCTGCTGCACACTTGGTCGCTGGCGGTGGAGGAACAGTTCTACATTCTCTTCCCGCTGTTGCTGACCTTGCTGTCGAGCCGTCTGAAACACTGGCGGCTGGCGCTGTTCGGCGTGTTGCTGCTGTCCTTCGGGCTGAGCGTGTGGGCGGTCCATCATTACCCGGAAAAGGCGTTTTTCCTGTTGCCGATGCGGGCGTGGGAGCTGCTGGCCGGTGCGATGCTCGCCGTGGCGCCCCGGCATTCGTGGCGCCTCAAACCGATGGCAGCGCAGGGGCTGAGCCTGCTCGGCATGGCGCTGATCCTGCTGGCCGTCTTCGGGTACGACAAAAGCACTCCATTCCCCGGCGCCGCGGCGCTGCTGCCGGTGCTGGGCGTGGTGGCGCTGATCCTGGCCAACGGTCATCGTGAAACGTTGATGGGTCAATTGCTGAGCAGTCGGGTGATGGTCGGCCTCGGCCTGATTTCCTATTCCTGGTACTTGTGGCACTGGCCGGTGTTCGTGTTTTCCAGCTATGCCAGCGTCGAGGAACCGGGTGCGCTGGACATCGCAGGATTGATCCTGCTGACGCTGGTGCTGGGTTACCTGTCATGGAAGTTCGTCGAAACACCGTTCCGCGAGCGTCGCCTGCTCGCCGGACGCCGGCAGGTTCTGCTGGCCGGTTTCTGCGGCATTCTGGTGCTCGGCCTGGCAGGACAAGCCCTGCGCTGGACCGATGGCTTGCCGTCGCGTCTGTCCGAGCAGGCGCTGCAATATGCCAAGGGCCACGAGTGGCGGCCGGAGCTGATGGCGTGCCTGACGGACGACAAGGCCCCGGATGACAAGCTGTTCTGCCATTACGGTGTGGAAAGCCTGCCGGCCCAGGCGATGGTCTGGGGTGACAGCCACGCTACGGCACTGATTCCGGTGCTGGAGGACGCTGCGCAAGCCCATGGCGTCAACGTGATCCTCGCCAGCTCTGCCGGTTGTATTCCGGTTGAAGGGTTGGAGCATGACGCGGCCTGTACGCGTTTCAATCGGCGTGTCGAGCAGGGGTTGAGCGCGCAACGTATCAGCGATGTGGTGCTGGTCGCGCGTTGGAGCCTCTATCTGTATGGCGACGCCAAAGGGGATCTCGACCATGCGCTCAGAAAGCCGGATGGTAAGTACGACAGTGCCGTCGCTGAACAACGCCTGGCCGATGGGCTGCGCGCACGGCTTGCTCAATTGCGTGAGGGCGGGCATCGGGTCTGGCTGGTGAAAGAGGCGCCGTTGCAGGCGTTCAACCCGCCGTATCGCCTGACACGCCTTGCGATGCTGGGTCATTCGGTGGATGAGGTCGGCCTGGCCATCGGCGAGCATGACAAGCGCCAGGCATTCATCAGCCGGTTGTTCGCCCAACTGGCGCAGGATCCGATGGTGCGGGTGATCGATCCGGCGCCACGGCTGTGTGATGAAAACGGTCTGTGTCGCGCCGAACTCGACGGCTATTCGCTGTACAAGGATGACAATCACCTGTCGGAAGTCGGTGCGCGATTCGTGGCGCCGATCCTCGAACCGCTGTTTGTCAGTCTGCAGGCCGGTAAAAATCCGGGTAGCGGCCAGGTGAATGCAGCCAAGTAAGCAGTGACGGGCTGCCAGCGACCGGCATAGCAGGTAGGATGTACGCCTATTTTGAGGGTGCCATCGTCAATGAAATTCAAGGATCTTCGGGATTTCGTGCAGCAGCTTGAGCAGCGCGGAGAGTTGAAACGCATCCAGATTCCCGTCTCGCCGGTGCTGGAGATGACCGAAGTGTGCGACCGCACACTGCGGGCCAAGGGCCCGGCGCTGCTGTTCGAGAAACCGACCGGCTATGACATTCCGGTGCTCGGCAACCTGTTCGGCACGCCCGAGCGGGTCGCCATGGGCATGGGCGCCGAGTCGGTCAGCGAGCTGCGCGAAATCGGCAAGCTACTGGCGTTCCTCAAGGAGCCGGAGCCGCCGAAGGGCTTGAAAGATGCGTGGTCGAAGTTGCCGATCTTCCGCAAGATCATCGCGATGGCGCCGAAAGTCGTCAAAGATGCCCCGTGCCAGGAAGTGGTCATCGAAGGTGATGACGTCGACTTGGCGATGCTGCCGGTGCAGACCTGCTGGCCGGGCGACGTGGCGCCGCTGATCACCTGGGGCCTGACCGTCACCAAAGGTCCTAACAAGGATCGGCAGAACCTCGGCATCTACCGTCAGCAAGTGATCGGCCGCAACAAGGTCATCATGCGCTGGCTCAGCCACCGGGGTGGCGCGCTGGATTTTCGTGAGTGGTGCGAGAAACATCCGGGCCAGCCGTTCCCGGTGTCCGTGGCCCTCGGCGCGGATCCTGCAACCATTCTCGGCGCCGTCACCCCGGTGCCGGACAGCCTCTCCGAATACGCCTTCGCCGGCCTGTTGCGCGACAGCCGCACAGAATTGGTGAAGTGCCGTGGCAACGACCTGCAAGTGCCGGCCACGGCCGAAATCATCCTTGAAGGCGTAATCCATCCGGGCGAGATGGCCGACGAAGGCCCGTACGGCGACCACACCGGTTACTACAACGAAGTCGACAGCTTCCCGGTGTTCACCGTCGAGCGTATCACCCACCGGATCAAACCGATCTACCACAGCACCTACACCGGCCGTCCGCCGGATGAGCCGGCGATCCTCGGCGTGGCGCTGAACGAAGTGTTCGTGCCGATCCTGCAGAAACAGTTCCCGGAAATCACCGACTTCTACCTGCCGCCGGAAGGCTGCTCGTACCGCATGGCCGTGGTGACGATGAAGAAGTCGTATCCGGGCCACGCCAAGCGCGTGATGCTGGGTGTCTGGTCGTTTTTGCGACAGTTCATGTACACCAAGTTCGTTATCGTCACCGACGACGATATCAACGCGCGGGACTGGAACGACGTGATCTGGGCCATCACCACGCGCATGGACCCCAAGCGCGACACGGTGATGATCGACAACACGCCGATCGACTACCTCGACTTCGCCTCGCCGGTGTCGGGTCTTGGCTCGAAGATGGGCCTGGATGCCACCCACAAGTGGCCGGGCGAAACCACTCGCGAGTGGGGCCGCGTCATCGTCAAAGATGATGCCGTCACCCAACGGATCGATGCCATCTGGAATCAGTTAGGAATAGATTGATGCGTGTAACCCTGCAGCCCTCCGGAGCGGTGCTCGAGATACGGCCCGGAGAGCGGATTCTCGATGGTGCGCGGCGCCTGGGCTACGAATGCCCGCAAAGCTGCCGCAACGGCAATTGTCACGTGTGCGCAGCGCTGCTGGTGGAAGGCCGGGTCGAACAGGCCGGCAAGGTGCATGACCACGGCGAGTTCTACACTTGCATAGCGGAGCCGCTGGAAGACTGCATCCTGCTGTGGGATGGCGTGCTCGCGCTGGGAGAACTGCCGGTGCGCAGCCTGTCGTGTCAGGTCATCGAATGCCGGGACGTCGGTGGCGATACCTGGCGCGTGCGCCTGCGGGCGCCGGCCGGCAAGCCGCCGCGTTATCACGCGGGCCAGTACCTGATGATCGAGCGCGAGAGCGGCGAGAAGTCAGCCTTTTCCATGGCCTCGGCGCCCCACGGCGGGCGAGACCTGGAAATCCACGTGCTGGCGCGCGAAGCCAGTGCCCTGAGCCTGATCGAGCAACTGCAGCGCAATTCGATGGTGCGGGTCGAACTGCCGTTCGGCGACACCCACCTCGCGGAATTGCCCGACGGGCCGCTGGTGCTGATCGCCGCCGGCACCGGCATGGGCCAGATTCACAGCCTGATCGAACATTGCCGGGCCAACGGCTTCAAACATCCGGTGCATTTGTACTGGGGCGTGCGTCGTCCGGAAGATTTCTATGAAATCGAACATTGGGACGAATGGCTGAAGCTGCCCAACCTGTTCCTGCACAAGGTCGTCAGCGACCAATGCGGCTGGGAAGGGCGCTGCGGGATGTTGCATGAGGCGGTGTGCGAGGACTTTCCGGATCTGAAACCCTTGCACGTCTATGCCAGTGGTTCGCCGGCGATGGTCTACGGCACGCTGGATGCGCTGGTGGAAGCCGGGATGGACGCCCACCAGATGCGCGCCGATGTGTTTGCATATGCGCCGCGCTCTTGAGCCGCGCGACTGAGCCCTCGGCTGAGCCTTCCTAGAACCGCACGCCCGTCGTCACCATGGCCGCGTTGGCGCCGAGAAAGACCAGCTCGGCGGCCAGCGGGCCGTAATGGGTGCCGACGGACGGGATGATCACCGGTGCAACGCCGAAGTGATTGAGCGGGATCTTGTCCTTGTAGTCACCCCGATAACCCTGCAGCAACCCACCGGTGAGTTTCACGTACACCGGATAATCGGCACTGTCGAAGCGTTTGCCGGCATAGGCGTAATTGGAGCGCTGGCGGAACGAGTTGCGGAAAGTTGCCCCGCCAAATACCCAGCCGGAAGCCTGATTGCGTTCAATGCCGATCAAGTCCTGATGATTATTGTGTTCGGGGTCGGGTGAGTAATGTTTGGTATAGACACTGGTCTGTGCATACCAGAAACCCTTGTCCTCTTGCGAATCATCGGCGGCCAGTGCCTGGCCGGTCTGAATCAATAAAAGTGCGGCAAAAAGCCTTGGTGTGTTCATCGTGCAGCCTCGGTTGAACGGGTTGGCTTGCGCCAGAGGAAAGCCGTTGTACGTAGGCGTTCAGCGACGGTAAATATGGAAAGTCCGAAATTTTAGTAGGAAAAATCCCGGGACTTCATGAACGAAACCTGAACGAAGCGAAGGCTTATCGATATTTCATTCGGGTATTTAAGATATCTGCGCAATGGTATTAGGCTATATCAAACAAGATAGCCCTCGCGGATAACCCCGAATTAGCGCTATCAAAGGTGTCATACATCCTTTAGCACTTTTCGTTTTACAGTTACTGCTATATGTTCTATCAAGCGAATTGTGCTTACATCTTGTAATACTTGCGGGGCCGAATACTTCCGTCATGACAGCCATTGAATCTGCTTTTCTGAATCTGGCTTACCCTCCGCGGCTCGACCTGGGGCCGCAGCTGACTCACGAACAACTTCTCGCTTCCATGCAATCGACCATGGCACGCCACAAGGGTGGGCCGGTGTGGTTGTTCGCGTATGGTTCGTTGATCTGGCGGCCGGAATGTTCGGCGGTGGAGCGGGTGCGCGGGCGGGTGCATGGCTACCATCGCGGTTTGTACCTGTGGTCCCACGAACATCGCGGCACACCGGAAATGCCGGGGCTGGTGTTCGGTCTGGATCGCGGCGGCTCGTGCAGCGGCTTCGCCTATCGGTTGCCGGAAGACAACCTCGACAGTGCGCTGTATGCGCTGTGGAAACGCGAGATGCCGTTCCCGTCCTATCGGCCACACTGGCTCAACTGCCGTCTTGAAGATGGCAGCCAGGTACAGGCGTTGGGATTTGTCTTGGAACGACACCTGCCCAGCTATGCCGGCAATCTGCCGGATCATGTGCTGAGCCAGGTGTTCGAAAGCGCTTGCGGGCGTTACGGCACGACTCGCGATTATGTCGAGCAGACCGCTCACGCCCTGCGCAGCCACGCCATGCCAGACCGGAATCTGGAGGCGCGGCTCAAACGCTGTAAGTCAAAAACCGATCAGGCGACTGCTTCGCGGCTCTGACTGGCGACTTGCTTGTGCCACAGGGTCGGCGCCAGGAAGGCCATCGACAGCAGGCAAGCGCCCACCAGCAGCACGAAACCGCCATCCCAACCGAAGTGGTCCACGGTGTAGCCCATCGCTGCACTGGCCGCGACCGAACCACCCAGATAACCGAACAGGCCGGTGAAGCCCGCCGCAGTACCGGCGGCTTTCTTCGGCGCCAGCTCCAGCGCCTGCAGACCGATCAGCATCACCGGGCCGTAGATCAGGAAGCCGATCGAGAACAGCGCGATCATGTCGACGGTCGGGTTGCCGGCCGGGTTCAGCCAGTAAACCAGGGTCGCCACGGTCACCAGGGCCATGAACACCATGCCGGTCAGGCCACGGTTGCCACGGAAGATCTTGTCCGACATCCAGCCGCACAGCAGCGTGCCCGGAATACCCGCCCACTCATAGAAGAAGTACGCCCACGAAGTCTTGTCGACGTCGAAGTGCTTGGCTTCCTTGAGGTAGGTCGGCGCCCAGTCCAGTACGCCGTAGCGCAACAGGTAGACGAAGACGTTGGCCAGGGCGATGTACCAGAGCATTTTGTTGCGCAGCACGTATTTGACGAAGATTTCCTTGGCGCTGAATTCGTCTTCGTGGCTGGCGTCGTAGCCTTCCGGGTAATCGTTCTTGTACTTCTCGATCGGCGGCAGGCCGACCGATTGCGGGGTGTCACGCATGGTGATGAAGGCAAACGCCGCCACCGCCAGGGCTACCGCCGCCGGCACATAGAACGCCGAATGCCAGTCGTTGAACAGGCCCATGCCGATCAGGAACAGCGGGCCGATCAGACCGCCACCGACGTTGTGCGCCACGTTCCACACGGACACCACGCCACCGCGTTCCTTCTGCGACCACCAGTGCACCATGGTCCGTCCGCTCGGCGGCCAGCCCATGCCCTGGGCCCAGCCGTTGATGAACAGCAGGATGAACATCATGGTCACGCTGGACGTTGCCCAAGGCGCGAAACCGAAAATGAACATCACCCCCGCCGAAACCAGCAGGCCGAATGGCAGGAAGTAGCGCGGGTTGGAGCGGTCGGAGACCAGGCCCATCAGGAACTTGGAAAGACCGTAGGCGATTGCGATGGCCGACATCGCCAGACCCAGCTCGCCACGGGTATAACCCTCGTCGATCAGGTACGGCATGGCCAGGGAGAAGTTTTTGCGCAGCAGGTAGTAACCCGCGTAGCCAAAGAAGATACCGGCGAAGATCTGCCAACGCAGGCGTCGGTAAGTACTGTCTATTTTTTCTTCAGGCAATGGAGCCTGATGTGCGGCAGGTCGAAAGAAAGCAAACATTCAAGAGCTCCAAATTTCTTGTTTTGACTGCGGATGCGAATGTTACAGTTTCGTTACCGAAAATAGCACCGGTTCGCATCGGCAAAACAGCGGAAAATGTTGGAAGTCGCACGTTCTTTTACGAACCTGTCGCTCTGCTGTAAGAACAGGGCGTTTTCACCACTTGTGAACATGGGGTGGCTTAGACTCGCGATCCGTCGACCGACTGATCAACAGAGATGAATGATGGCTTTGAAGGTTCGCATGCTGATGCGCCGATTATTGGCAGCGACGGTCATTGTCGTTGCGGTGCTGACATTGATTTACGCCGATCACCCTGCCCAGTCCGGTTTGCGCAATGCCACGGTGCTGATCATTCGCCATGCGGAAAAGCCGACTGAGGGGACAGTACTCAATGCCCGTGGCGAGCAACGGGCTCAAGCCTATGTGGACTATTTCAATCCGTTGAAGCTGGATGGCCAGACACTGACTCCGGAGCGACTGATTGCCGCTGGCGACAGCCCGGTGAGTTCCCGCTCACGCCTGACGTTGACCCCGCTGGCCGAACGCCTGGGCCTGTCTGTCGAACAGCCTTACATCAATAACGATGCCCACGAACTGGTCAAGCTGCTGCGCAAGAGCAATCAGGCGCCGACGATCCTGATCGCCTGGCATCACGGCCATATCAACCACCTGATTCAAGCATTCGGCGGTGACAGCACGGCCCTGATGGGCCAGAAAAAATGGCCGGACGAAGTCTACGACTGGTTGATCGTCCTGCGCTTCGATGAAGAGGGCCACCTCATCAAGGCCCGCAGCCGGAAGGTTCAGGAACATCTGTTGCCGGGCGATGCCGGGGACGACAGTCAGAGAGAGTAGTCCGTCAGAAAAGTTACCTGCGACTGTTTACGCAGCGCTTTCGCCCGATTTCCCGTCGCAGCTTAGGCAATGTCCTGCATCCAAAGCAGAAGTTGCGCCATTCAGTTGAACGCCATTGCTCCGTAGTCTTTGTGCTGTTGCCGATTCGGCATTTCAGCTTGAAGGGGTGGGTCATGCGGTGGTTTTTTGCTCTGTTTCTATTGGCGTTTCTTGGTGCTGTAGAAGCAGCAGAGGTGGTGTTGATCCCCGACAATAATCCGGGCCCGGTTTATCCTCGCGAACTTGCCAAGGCGGGGGTTATGGGTGAGGTTCGTGTCCGCTTCACCGCCAATGCAGATGGCTCGGTGAGTGACATCGGCATTCTGGAAAGTGAACATCCTGACTTTTCCGAAGCGGTCACTGATGCCCTGCGGCAATGGCGATTCAGGCCATGGACCGTAGAGGCGGGCAAACCCGCAGAACGGGAAGTCATCGCCCCCATGGTTTTTCGACTGGATATTGATTCACCGATTCACGCAAACCAATGGCTGCGCAGAGTGCGATGTGTCGATCTCCACCAATACGCTATTCGCCGTCCGGTTTCTTCTTGGGTTCACTTGCCAGTCTTCCATTACACGCGGGCGTATTTATCCAGCGTGGTTTATACAGCTCAGCTTTCGGACGAGCGTCGACTGGGCTTGATTGCCAAACTCAATGAGCGTGTCCGCTACATTATTGATCGCTGCGGAAAAAGCCCGAATAGTCGGTATGTGAATTTGTTGCCGGAGGATATTCGCGAATTGCTTTAGTAAAAAGCCAGGCAGTGTCGCTGTAGGTGTGACACTGTCTGGCTGATGAATTATTCAGCTTTGAACCCAGGCTTGCCGTTTGCTTGGCGCCATTCTTTGATTTCGTCCAATGCACCTTTTGGACTATCTTCTCGGCCATTTATTGGGCGAGTTAGAACCATGCGCTGACGAGGGTGTTCAGTTATCTTCTCAAAGTGGCGCATGCGCTCAGATGAGTAAGCGCTATACGCATCACCTGACAGCCCAGTTGTATTTTTATAAAAACCTTCTAAGAAAGCTAGAAATTCAGCTTCCGTATAATCTTCCAGCTTGTCTTTAAGGATCATTGTTGTATACCACTTTTGTGCAGTTCTATATGTGCTTTTGGGGTCAAGACAGTCAAGTTGTCCACATCATACACCGCGCCTTCATCAGCAATTCTTTGCTTATGGTGTATTTCATATTTTTCTCTGCCACCGACATTGTCATTTAGGTCGGTATAAGGTGCTGCGCCATTTCACATCTCTTCAAGATCAACATTGCCAAACTGCCCGCTCAGCGAGCTATCAGATGCAATCGCCCTCCAAAATTTTTCCCTGAATCTGTCAAAATTCCTGAAGTCCTGACCACGTAGCTGATCCGCAATCTGTGCAGGGACAGGGGAGCCACTTGATTGTGTTGCGCCACCCAGCCAATTTTCGCCGACCTCTTGCCCCTTGCCTGTAGCCGTCCCTGGCTCATACCGAGGGCCACCGCGAGTGGCCATCATGTAGATGGATTCGATTCCCGACTCGATGGGAAACGTCAGGATATAGTCATCAGGGTCGTCTATTTCACAGGCAGGGTGCTCGTCTAGCCGGCCTTCAATCTGGGTAACGCGGGCTCCGGGATAAATTCTGGTTCCAGAATCGGTTGCGGGCAATTCAGTGGTTGAGGGGATGTCGTCTCCAGGAGGCGTCTTGGGCGTCCAGGTCAACGTGATCGGGAACAAACCCTCGGTCGTGAAGGTGTAGAGATTGTCCGAGCGATTAAACTTTGCTTGCCTGACTCTGACCGTTTGACCTGGATCAGCTGAACGTAAATAGAGCTGCGTGTGCTCTCCCTTAACCGACGATACCGCGCGGGTAGGGAGCCAGTTGGCCTCGGCCAGTCCAGGAAGTGCTACACGCTCATCGTTGTGGGCGAGTTGTGATAAAGGGATCGTAAGAATCAACGGGCTGCGCTGCAGTTCGCCGTTGCCGAGTGTCGGCGTATAAAAAACTGAAGCTAGAAACGTACTGACTGGCCCAGCGGAAATTGCCCCGCGTAGGGCGCTGAGAGTGTCGAGCGCCTTGTCTAACGTAAGAGGCGAGCCTTCGAACCCCGCGATTAGTCCGTCAGAGCTGACTACCAGGGGGTAGGCAGATGTAACAGTGCCGTCAACAGCGGGCGGTTTTATCTTTGTACTATTCTTTATCTGGTGTGTTAGCTCGCTAATTTCTTTTTGTGTGTCCTTAATTGTTTTCCAGCGTCTTTTCCGTCTTTGAAAATTGTAGAAGTCTTTGAATGCGCGCTCGGCTTTTGATGCTTCGACATGTGCGGCATACAGCTTTTGATGTGTTTCCTTTAATCGTTGAAGTTTTTCACTTGAGGTCTCTGGCTTATTTACCGTCAGCTGTTTAAGCACAGCATCGAACCGGTCTGCAACTTCAGAAGCGGCCCTGTGTGCTCTCTGTTCTTCAATCTGCTTCTCCGCTTCGCGTCGCCTGGCTTGTTCCTGTGCCGCTTGTTCGGCAGCAGCACGCACCGCCTCTGCTCGCGCTGCTTGTTCGGCAGCAGCACGCACCGCCTCTGCTCGTGCTGCTTGTTCAGCAGCCGCTCGTGCCGCCGTGGCCTGTTGAACTGCCGCTTGGTGTGCCGCATGTTGACGAGCCTGCGCAGCTGCGAACGCGCTATCTAGCTGGTGAGCTCTGTGTGTGAGGATACGAATCGACTCTGCATACACTCTGACGGAATAGCCCGCGATATACGATTTCTTCCACTGTCTGTGCACCTCTCCGGGCGCCCTCTCGTTTCCTATTAGGTTGCTGTTGAACGTGTTTATATATTCTTGCAGGGATTTATTGTGGGGGTCGCTCCCATAGAAGCTGTTAGCTTCGACGACACTACGTTGCAGGTTTTCGTTTTTTTGCTGAATCATCCGAATTACGATGTTTTTCTCATGTTGAATAGTAGCAATATCAGAGGGTGGGTTAGTGTCAGCGCTCGTTGCTCCGTTATTTATCAATTCTGAATTGATAGTTGCTGGTGTTATGGAAAGTTTTTGATGGTGTTCGCTGTCTAGGTTGGTACGGACTTTCAGTGCCTGCTGCGCGGTTGCGGCATTTACTCGATAACCGGGTCTCGCTCCGCCGTATCCACCGCCGTCGGCAACTGAAGTTGGGGTTTTGTATGGGTTAACTTCAGTGGTATCTAAAAGTACTTGCTGGCCGGGTCGCCAGTTTTCATCGCTCATACAGTTACTCCTTGTGTCTGTATGAGATAAAACTACTGTGATCTGCTGAAATTCCTGCGGTATATAGTTACCACTTCTTAATTGATTTTATTGGTTGTTGGAATTTAAAAAGTAGTTGAGGAGGCCGGGTTTATTGTGCTAATGCCCCCGGCTTTGTTCATGAAAGTCTTTCAGCGCACCTGCACCACAACCTTGCCCACAGCCTTGCGCTGCCCGAGATCATTGATCGCCTGCGCCGCCTCGCTCAGCGGATACACCTGCGACACCAGCGGTTTCAACTTGCCCTCGGCAAACCAGCCGAACAGTTGCTGGAAGTTCGCTGCGTTGTCCTGTGGCTGGCGTTGGGCGAAGGAGCCCCAGAACACGCCGAGCACGGCCGCGCCCTTGAGTAACGCAAGGTTGACCGGCAGTTCGGGGATGCGTCCGCTGGCGAAGCCGACCACCAGCAGGCGGCCATTCCAGGCGATGGCGCGGATGGCCTGGTCGAACAGGTCGCCGCCGACCGGGTCGTAGATCACGTCGGCGCCCTGGCCGTCGGTCAGGCGCTTGATTTCGTCCTTGAGGCTGGTTTCGCTGTAGTTGATCAGTTCGTCGGCACCGGCGGCCTTGGCCACGGCAAGCTTCTCGGCGCTGCTGGCGGCCGCGATCACCCGGGCGCCCATGGCTTTGCCGATCTCCACGGCGGCCAGGCCAACGCCGCCGGAGGCGCCGAGTACCAGCAGGGTTTCGCCCGGTTGCAGGTTGCCGCGTTGCTTGAGCGCGTGCATCGAAGTGCCGTAGGTCATGCTGAACGCGGCGGCGGTGTTGAAGTCCATCGACGGCGGAATCGGCAACACGTTATAGCCCGGCACGGCGACCTGCTCGGCGAAGCTGCCCCAGCCGGTCAGGGCCATGACCCGGTCACCGACCTTCAAATGACTGACTTTCTCACCTACCGAGCTGACCACGCCGGAGGCTTCACCACCCGGGGAAAACGGGAAGGGCGGCTTGAACTGGTACTTGCCCTCGATGATCAGCGTGTCCGGGAAGTTGACCCCGGCGGCGTGCACGTCCAGCAGGATTTCATTCTTCTTGGCGACAGGACTGGCGACGTCTTCCAGCACCAGCGATTCGGCAGGGCCGAAGGCTTTGCACAGCACGGCTTTCATCAGGGCTATTCCTTTGGGAGTGATGGCCGATAAGTGTAGGTGTGGCAGTCAACGGGTCAACGAGCATGCCCGGCCCTGATAGTCCGCCATAAGCTTGTGCTTGCGCGGCGGGTCGTTATGCTAGGCCGCAAACCGGATAAGGAGCGAATTGTGAAAGCGTGGATCATGTTGTTGCTGGCCCTGTCTCTGCCTGTGGCAGCGCTGGCCGAAGAAGCCAAAGAAGGCGAGGCGCCGAAGGTCAACTACATCACCCTGAGCCCGCCGTTCGTGGGCAACTACGGGCTGGACGGCACGCCGAAGCTCAAGGTCTACAAGGCCGACGTGGCGTTGCGGGTGACCGGTGACGAGGCGACCAAACTGGTCAAGGCCAACGAGCCGCTGATCCGCAATCAGTTGGTGGCGCTGTTCACCCAGCAGACCACCGATGCGATGGGCAGCATCGAAGGCAAGGAAAAACTGCGTCAGGAAGCCTTGAAGCAGACCCAGCAAGTGATGAATGACGAGACCGGCAAGCCGGTGGTCGAGGATCTGTTGTTCAACAACCTGATCATTCAGTAAGACTGGAATGTGCATGAGCCGGTTTGCCGGCTCCTGCACAGGCGCATTAGCGCAACGCAATAACCGCCGCCCACTGCTCGGCCGTCACCGGCATCACCGACAGCCGCGAACCCTTCTGCACCAGTGGCATTTCGGCCAGGGCGGTCTGCTGTTTCAGGTAATCCAGCTTCAATACCCGGGCAAACGTCTCGACATGGGCGACATCGATCGCACTCCAGGCGTTTTTCTCTGGCGTGGCTTTCGGATCGTAGTAGTGGCTCTCGGGCTCGAGTGCCGTCGGGTCGGGGTAGGCCGCCTCGATAATCTTTCCGATTCCGGCAATGCCCGGCTCCGGGCAGCTGGAGTGATAGAAAAAGAACTCATCCCCCACCGCCATGGCCCGCAGGAAATTGCGCGCCTGATAGTTGCGCACCCCGTCCCAGCGCGCTTTGCCGAGTTTTTCCAGACCCTTGATCGAAAGTTCGTCGGGCTCGGATTTCATCAGCCAATAGGCCATGGTGTGTGCTCCTGAAACGGTCATTGGGCAGGTTGTCGGGCAATTTTATGACAAACCGACAGTCGGTTGACGCCAGCATTTGCGCAGAGGTTCACGTTGTCGCAAAATGCCGGCCTTTAAAGCTTGACGCTGCTGCACGGCCTACGAATGGAAACCGCTGCTGTCATCGTGATGATGTGCCTTGAGGGGGGCAATCGATGAAACGCAAACCGGATTTGCTGTGGACTTTGGTGATTTTGTTTGGTCTTGGCGTCGTGACCACCGGTTATGCGCAAAGTCTGTGGGCCAACAAGGCCGATGCTCCGATTGAAGTGGCGCAACAAGTACAGCAGTCGACAGCGTTCAAACGCTGACACCGTCCTTCCGACGCCGCTGAATCCCTCGCGGCGTCTACCCTGCGAAATACCACGCCTTGTCGGTCACCGTTCCCTGCAACGGTACATCCCAGCTGGCCTGCGCCAGTCGTTCGACTTTCTGACATTCATGGGCCAGGCCCAACAGCGTCGGCTTGCGCCAGTTCTGGCGTCGGGCCAGATACGCCAGGCTGCGGTCGTAGAATCCGCCGCCCATTCCCAGGCGTCCGCCGACATCGTCAAACCCCACCAGTGGCAACAACACCAGATCCAGTGCCCAGATCTTGCGCTGACGGGCGACATTGACCCGGGGCTCAAGAATACGGAAACGGTTGGGCCGCAGCTTTTCGCCGGGCCGAATCTGCTGAAAGACCATTTTGGTTCGTGGCCAGGCGCTCAGCACCGGCAAGTAGGTTTTCTTGCCTCGTCGCTGGGCGGCGCGCAGCAGCAGGCGCGGGTCGATTTCACCGTCGGTGGGCAGGTACAGGGAAATGTGTCTGGCCCGGCGAAATTGCGGGTCCTGCGCGAGCTGCTTGTACAGGCCTTCGGCGGCCTGGCGTTGCTGACTTGGCGTCAGGGAGCGGCGGGCCTTGCGCAGCAGGCGGCGCAGTTGGGGGCGGGGCAGCAACGCGGGTTCGGTCATGGTTCGGCTTCGGCAGGATGAGGACGAAAACGTACGCATAAAAAATCCGATGCCGGCATGCACCGGCATCGGATTCGAATCAGGCTCCCCGGATGAGCCGCTGTCGACTTAGCCCTTGAACCCGAGAGTTCAAGGTGGAGGATGCAGTAGGCTTTAAGGCTTTCCGTCTGGCGGACATGCACACCAGCCCAACGTGCAACCCCCAGGGTAGTGCAAATCGGCTCAGGGACATCGTCAACTGGCAAGCACCCCAGGGAGTGCGGCGAGTATACCTCAAGCCGCCTGGCGAATCAGCCCTTGCTGATGTCCGGATCGTCGGCCAGCGCCAGATCGACACGATCGAGCAAGTCTCGCACCTGTTCACGGGTCGAGCCGCTGGCCTGGATGTCCGGGCGCTCTTCTTTGTGCAAGAGATCGTGGGTGATGTTCAGCGCGGCCATCACGGCGATGCGGTCGGCGCCGATGACTTTACCGCTGCTGCGGATCTCGCGCATCTTGCCGTCCAGGTAACGCGCGGCACTGACCAGATTGCTGCGTTCTTCCTGCGGACAGATGATCGAATATTCTTTGTCGAGGATCTGCACGGTAACGCTATTGCTTGAACTCATGAGTCTTGCTCCAGGGCCTTGAGGCGCGAAATCATCGATTCGACCTTACGCCGGGCGATTTCGTTTTTTTCAATGAGGTGAGCGCGTTCCTCGCGCCAGGTCTTTTCCTGAGCTTGTAAGAGTGCGTTTTGACTCTTTAGTTGCTCAACCCGAGTAATCAGCAGTTCGAGTCTGGCCATCAGCGCTTGCAGGTCGGTGTCTTCCATTGTGTCCACTGATTCGGTCTGATGGGTTTGGCTGGCGGACAGCCTTTAATGGTCTTGGCGAGTCTGTCGATGTAGGATACAAGGCCTTCATTCTAGACATAGCGCCGTCTGGCGCCTAGCTGCCCATGCCCATTCAGAATTCCCCGTACCAAGGCTTTGCCACCCTGCTGAATTCCAGCGGTCACTCCGTTTCGCCTGCCGAACTGCACGGCCTGTTGCTGGGCCGCAGTTGCGCCGGCGCCGGCTTCAATGCAGACGAATGGCTGATCGATGCCGCCGAGCTGCTCGAAGGCGAGCCGCAGGACAACGTTCGTGCCGCGCTGATCGGTCTGCAGGAAATGGTCAAGAGCGAGCTCACCGGCGACGACGTCACCGTGGTTCTGCTGCTGCCGAACGATGACGCGCCACTGGCCGAGCGCGCTGCCGCGCTGGGTGAATGGTGCCAGGGCTTCCTCACCGGTTTCGGCCTGAACTGCCGCGACAGCAGCATGCTGAGCACCGAGGCCACCGAAGTGTTGCAGGATCTGGCGGCGATCTCCCAGGTGCAAGACGCCCTGGAAGAGTCCGAAGACGGCGAAAGCGACTACATGGAAGTCATGGAGTACCTGCGTGTAGCGCCGCTGCTGCTGTTCTCCGAAACCAAGAAAACCGACGTGCCGCCAGCCGCCAAGCCGTCGCTGCACTGATCGCGTGCCAGGGAAAGCCATCTGCCCATGATCCATATCCCGAAAGCGGAATACAGCCGTCGCCGCAAGGCGCTGATGGCGCAGATGGAACCCAACAGCATCGCCATCCTGCCCGCCGCTGCGGTTGCCATTCGCAACCGTGACGTCGAGCACGTCTACCGTCAGGACAGCGACTTCCAGTACCTGAGCGGTTTCCCCGAGCCACAGGCGGTCATCGTCTTGATGCCTGGTCGCGAACATGGCGAATACGTGCTGTTCTGCCGTGAACGCAATGCCGAACGGGAACTCTGGGATGGCCTGCGCGCCGGCCAGGAAGGCGCGATTCGCGATTTTGGCGCCGACGACGCCTTCCCCATCACTGACATCGACGACATCCTGCCGGGCCTGATCGAGGGCCGCGACCGGGTGTATTCGGCCATGGGCAGCAACCCGGAATTCGACCGCCACCTGATGGACTGGATCAACGTGATCCGCTCCAAGGCGCACCTCGGTGCCCAGCCGCCGAACGAATTCGTTGCCCTGGATCACCTGCTGCACGACATGCGCCTGTATAAATCGGCGGCAGAAGTGAAGGTGATGCGCGAAGCGGCGCGGATTTCCGCCCAGGCCCACATCCGGGCGATGCAGGCCAGCCGCGCCGGGCTGTACGAGTACAGCCTCGAAGCCGAACTCGATTACGAGTTCCGCAAGGGCGGGGCGAAGATGCCGGCCTATGGTTCGATCGTCGCCGCCGGGCGCAACAGTTGCATCCTGCATTACCAGCAGAATGACGCGTTGCTCAAGGACGGTGATCTGGTGCTGATCGACGCCGGTTGCGAAATCGACTGCTACGCCAGCGACATCACCCGCACCTGGCCGGTCAACGGCAAGTTCTCGGCCGAGCAGAAAGCGATCTACGAATTGGTGTTGGCCTCGCAGGAAGCGGCGTTCGCCGAAATCGCTCCGAACAAGCACTGGAACCAGGCACACGAAGCGACGGTTCGGGTGATCACCGCCGGGCTGGTGAAGCTGGGGTTGTTGCAGGGCGAAGTGGACGAGTTGATCGCGTCCGAAGCCTACAAGGCGTTTTACATGCACCGCGCCGGCCACTGGCTTGGGATGGATGTGCATGACGTCGGCGAATACAAGGTCGGCGGCGAATGGCGGGTGCTGGAAGTCGGCATGGCGCTGACCGTGGAGCCGGGCATCTACATCGCCCCGGACAATCAGAACGTAGCGAAGAAATGGCGCGGCATTGGCGTGCGCATCGAGGACGACGTGGTAGTGACCAAGAGCGGTTGTGAAATTTTGACCCACGGCGTGCCGAAAACCGTCGCCGAGATCGAAGCCCTGATGGCGCAAGCACGGATCTGCGCGGCATGAGTCGGGTCAATCTGGCAATCATCGGTGGTGGTCTGGTCGGCGCCAGTCTGGCGCTGGCCTTGCAGGCCGGGGCCAAGGCCCGTGGCTGGAAGATCGTGCTGATCGAACCGTTCGCCCCCGGCGACACCTGGCAGCCAAGTTACGACGCCCGTTCATCGGCGCTGTCTTTCGGCTCGCGGCAGATCTATCAACGGCTGGGCGTGTGGCAGGAAATCTCCCGCCGCGCCGAGCCGATCAAGCAGATTCACGTGTCCGACCGTGGTCGTTTCTCCACCGCCCGACTGTCGGCGATGGAAGAGGGCGTCCCGGCGCTCGGTTACGTGGTGGAAAACGCCTGGCTCGGCCAGTGCCTGTGGCAGCACCTCGATAAAGAGGTGATCAGCTGGCGTTGTCCGGCAGAAGTCACCCGCATGGAACCGTTGCCCGACGGCTATCGCCTGACCCTCAACGATGAAACCACGGTCGAGTGCGATCTGGCGGTGCTCGCCGATGGCGGTCGTTCCGGTCTGCGCGAGCAACTGGGCATCAACGTGCGCAAACGCCCGTACAACCAGAGCGCGCTGATCGCCAACATCACCCCGAGTGAAGCGCACAACGGCATGGCCTTCGAGCGCTTCACCGACGAAGGCCCGATGGCGCTGCTGCCGCTGCCGGAGAACCGCTGCGCGCTGGTCTGGACCCGTCTGGGCATGGACGCGCAACGTCTGGCGGACCTGAGCGAGCGGGATTTCCTCAGCGAGCTGCAAGGCGTGTTCGGCTACCGCCTCGGCACCCTGAAACAGGTCGGCGCGCGGCATCTGTATCCGCTGTCGCTGGTGGAAGCCGAAGAGCAGGTGCGTTCGCATCTGGCCGTGCTCGGCAACGCCGCCCACAGCCTGCACCCGATTGCCGGGCAGGGTTTCAACCTGTCCCTGCGCGATGCCGATGCGTTGGCCGCCGCACTGCTGGCCAGCGACAAACCGCTGGGGGATTTCGCCACGTTGCAGGCCTATCGCGAGCGCCAGCGCCTCGATCAGGACCTCACCGTCGGTTTCTCCGATCAGGTCACGCGCCTGTTCGGCAGCACCCAGCCACTGGTGTCGCTGGGCCGCAACATCGGCCTGCTCGGCCTCGATCTGCTGCCGCCGGCCAAGCGCTGGTTCGCCCGTCAGGCCATGGGGCTGGGGACGCGGCCGGATGCGTGAGTGGCTGATCAAACAGTTTGGCAAGGCGCAGCTGATGCGCTGGATCATGACGTTCTACCCGCCGTACTTCGGCGCCGGCGTCCGGGTGAAGCACATCAGCGATGACTTTCGCGACATCCAGGTCTCGATGGGCCTGGGCTGGTACAACCGCAATTACGTCGGCACCCAGTTCGGCGGCAGTCTGTATTCGATGGTCGATCCGTTCTTCATGTTGATGCTCATGGAAAACCTCGGCTCGCGGTACATCGTCTGGGACAAGGCTGCCGATATTGATTTCATTGCGCCGGGCAAAGGCCCGGTGTTCGCCCGGTTCAACATCGACGACACCCTGCTCGACGAGATCCGTCGGCAGACCGCCAGTGGCGAGAAATACCTGCCGCAGCTGCAGGTCGACATTCATGACGGCGCCGGCAACCTGGTGGCGCGGGTCGGTAAAACCCTTTACGTGCGGCTCAAGCCGCAAGCGAGACAGGCTTAAAGCATGGAAATGCGCGCAGATCTGCTGATTGTCGGAGCCGGAATGGTCGGCAGCGCCCTGGCGCTGGCGTTGCAGAACAGCGGGCTGGAAGTCCTGCTGCTCGACGGCAGCCCGCTGAGCGTCAAACCCTTCAATGGCGATGCGCCGTTCGAGCCGCGAGTCAGCGCGTTGTCGGCCGCCAGCCAGCGGATCCTCGATCGCCTCGGCGTGTGGGACGGCATCGTCAACCGACGCAGCAGCCCGTACACCGACATGCATGTCTGGGACGGCAGCGGCACCGGGCAGATTCATTTCTCGGCCAGCAGCGTGCACGCCGATGTGCTCGGCCACATTGTCGAAAACCGCGTGGTGCAGGATGCCTTGCTCGACCGTTTGCACGATTGCGACCTGGGCTTGCTGCCCAATGCGCGGCTGGAGCAGATGCGCCGCTCCGGTGACGATTGGCTGCTGACCCTGGCCGATGGCCGCACCTTGCGTGCGCCGCTGGTGATCGCGGCGGACGGGGCCAACTCCGCCGTGCGCCGTCTGACCGGTGTCGCCACTCGCGAGTGGGATTATCTGCACCACGCCATCGTCACCAGCGTGCGCAGCAGCAAACCGCACCGCATGACCGCGTGGCAGCGCTTCACCGATCACGGGCCGCTGGCGTTTCTGCCGCTGGAGCGTGATGGTCAGCAGGATTGGTGCTCGATCGTCTGGTCGACCACGCCGAGCGAAGCCGAACGGTTGATGGCGCTGGATGAAGCAGATTTCTGCCGTGAGCTGGAACGCGCCTTCGAAGGTTGCCTCGGCGACGTCATCAGCGCCGATCCGCGTCTGTGCGTGCCGCTGCGCCAGCGTCACGCCAAGCGCTACGTGGCCGAAGGCCTGGCGTTGATCGGCGATGCCGCGCACACCATCCACCCACTGGCGGGGCAGGGTGTGAACCTCGGTTTCCTCGACGCCGCTGTGCTGGCCGAAGTGCTGCTGCAAGCGAACGAACGCGGCGAACGCCTGGCGGACGTGAAAGTGCTGAGCCGCTACGAGCGCCGGCGCATGCCGCATAACCTGGCGCTGATGGCCGCGATGGAAGGCTTCGAGCGCTTGTTCCAGGCTGATCCGCTGCCGTTGCGCTGGTTGCGCAACACCGGGCTGAAAATCGTCGAGCAGATGCCCGAGGCCAAAGCACTGTTTGTGCGTGAAGCGTTGGGGCTGACCGGGGACTTGCCGGCCCTCGCCAAGGCCTGACGAATGTCGTGCAACATCTGGTAACTCCTTGGGAAAGTGATCGATTGAGCTGGTAAATGTGAGTCCTTATCATTTGGGCCACTTTTCCCGACCGAGAGATCACTCCCATGTTGGCACCCCAGCGTCTTCTGACCGCACTGGCCCTGACCCTGATTGGCAGCACCGCCGCCCAGGCCGCCGATGAGGTGGTGGTCTACTCGTCGCGTATCGATGAACTGATCAAGCCGGTGTTCGATGCCTACACCGCCAAGACCGGGGTGAAGATCAAGTTCATCACCGACAAGGAAGCGCCGCTGATGCAGCGGATCAAGGCCGAAGGCGAGAACGCCACCGCCGACCTGCTGCTGACCGTCGATGCCGGCAACCTCTGGCAGGCCGAGCAGATGGGCATTCTCCAGCCGTTCACCTCGAAAACCATCGACGCCAACATTCCCCTGCAATACCGCTCGTCCACCCACGCCTGGACAGGTCTGAGCCTGCGTGCGCGGACCATCGCCTATTCCACCGCACGGGTAAAACCGGGCGAGCTGACCACCTACGAAGCGCTGGCCGACAAGAACTGGGAAGGTCGCCTGTGCCTGCGCACGGCGAAGAAGGTCTACAACCAGTCGCTGACCGCCACCATGATCGAAGTCCACGGCGCCGAGAAAACCGAGAAGATCCTCAAGGGCTGGGTCAACAACCTGTCCACCGACGTGTTCTCCGACGACGTTGCGGTGCTGGAAGCGATCAACGCCGGCCAGTGCGACGTCGGCATCGTCAACACCTACTACTACGGTCGCCTGCACAAGCAGAAACCAGATCTGCCGGTGAAACTGTTCTGGCCGAACCAGGCGGATCGCGGTGTGCACGTCAACCTGTCGGGCATCGGCCTGACCAAACATGCACCACACCCGGAAGCGGCCAAGGCTCTGGTCGAGTGGATGACCACGCCTGAGGCGCAGAAGATCTTTGCCGACGTGAACCAGGAGTTCCCGGCGAATCCGGTGGTGAAGCCCTCGGAAGAAGTGGCGGCGTGGGGTCAGTTTGTGGCCGATACGTTGCCGGTTGAGGTAGCGGGCAAGCGTCAGGCTGAAGCGATCCGGATGATGGATCGGGCGGGTTGGAACTGACGTTGCGAGTCGAATCGCCGCAAGCGTGACGCGTAGCGTCACAGGATGTGTGCCCACGCAGAGAGTGGGCACATTCATTTAACGAGAGTCTTTCCTTGGCCCACCCCGCCCAACGTCGCTGGTACCCCATCGTCTTCGCCATCGCCGCGTTGGTGCTGCTCCCCCTCAGCGTCCTCCTGCTGTCGTGGCAGACCATCGACCAGCAGATCTGGTCGCACCTGTGGGAAACCCAGATGCCACGCCTGTTGGGCAACACCCTGACGCTGGTGCTCGGTGTCGGCATCGGCGTGACCCTGCTGGGCGTAAGCCTTGCGTGGCTCACCAGCCTCTGTGAATTCCCCGGTCGGCGCTGGCTCGACTGGGCGTTGATGCTCCCGTTCGCAATCCCGGCTTACGTGCTGGCGTTCGTGTTCGTCGGCTTGCTGGACTTCGCAGGCCCCGTGCAAACCCTGCTGCGAGAATGGTTCGGCACCGGCCTGCGCCTGCCGCGAGTGCGCTCCACCGGCGGGGTGATTCTGGTGTTGGTGCTGGTGTTCTATCCCTATGTTTACTTGCTGGCGCGCACCGCGTTCCTAGCGCAGGGCAAGGGATTGATGGAAGCCGCGCGAGTGCTCGGCCAGTCGCCGTGGCAGGCGTTCTGGCGGGTGGCATTGCCGATGGCGAGGCCGGCCATCGGCGCTGGCGTGGCGCTGGCACTGATGGAAACTCTGGCGGATTTCGGCGCGGTCTCGGTGTTCAACTTCGACACCTTCACCACTGCGATCTACAAGACCTGGTATGGCTTCTTCAGCCTGTCGAGTGCCGCGCAACTGGCCAGCCTGTTGTTGCTGGTGGTGATGCTGGTGTTGTACGGCGAACGTCGCGCGAGGGGCGCCAATCGGGCGAGCAACGAGCGGCCACGGGTCAAGGCGTTGTATCACCTGCGCGGGCCCAAGGCCTGGGCGGCGACCGGATGGTGCGGTCTGGTGTTCGCCTGTGCGTTTGTCATCCCGGTGCTGCAACTGCTGGTGTGGTTCTGGCAGCGCGGGCGTTTCGATCTGGATGAGCGTTACGCCGGGCTGATTCTGCACACCCTGTATCTGGGTGGCATGGCGGCGTTGATCACGGTCAGCGTGGCGATGTTGCTGGCGTTCGCCCGACGTCTGGCACCGACCCGGGCGATCCGTTCCGGCGTCAGTCTGGCCAATCTCGGCTACGCGTTGCCGGGCTCGGTGCTGGCGGTGTCGATCATGCTGGCGTTCAGTTATCTGGATCGTGAGCTGGTGATTCCACTCTCCGGCTGGCTCGGCGGTACAGGCAAACCGTTGCTGCTGGGCAGTCTGGCGGCGTTGTTGATGGCTTATCTGGTGCGGTTCGTGGCGGTGGCCTACGGGCCGTTGGAAAACAGCTTGGCGCGTATACGGCCCTCTTTGCCTGAAGCGGCACGTAGCCTGGGTGTCAGTGGGCCGCGACTGTTTTTCAAAGTGTATCTGCCGCTGTTGCTACCCGGCACACTCAGCGCTGCACTGCTGGTGTTCGTCGATGTACTCAAGGAAATGCCCGCGACCCTGCTGATGCGCCCGTTTGGCTGGGACACGCTGGCCGTGCGGATCTTCGAAATGACCAGCGAAGGCGAATGGGCGAGGGCGTCGTTGCCGGCGCTGACCCTGGTTCTGGTCGGCCTGTTGCCGGTCGTCTGCCTGATCCGGCGCTCGGCCCACAGAAACACTTAGTCGTCAGTCCTGAATCATGCGGCTACAATGCGCGGCATTCGGTGCGGTCCGTCTGACAGACCCTGTCGCTGAAATCGGCTGAAAGCCTTCTTCTACAGGGCTTTCAAACCGTGCAGCAGCGCTCCGCACCTTCGCCACGCCCGGAAGGAGAAACCCATGGGACAGCGTACGCCTCTGTATGACCTGCATCTCGCCCTCGGCGCGAAGATGGTCGATTTTGGCGGTTGGGACATGCCACTGCATTACGGCTCGCAGGTCGAGGAGCACCACGAGGTGCGTCGCGATTGCGGGGTGTTCGATGTATCCCACATGACCGTGATCGATGTCGCCGGCCACCAGGCCAAGGCCTGGCTCCAGCATTTGCTGGCCAATGACGTCGAACGCCTGCACAGCCCCGGCCGTGCGTTGTACAGCACCATGCTCAACGAGCGCGGCGGTATCGTCGACGACATGATCGTCTACCGCCTCGAGGACGGTTACCGACTGGTGGTCAACGCCTCGACCCGCGATCAGGACCTGGCGTGGATGCAGGCTCATCTCACCGGCTACGACGTGCAACTGCACGAGCGTACGGATCTGGCGATGCTCGCCATTCAAGGCCCCCATGCCCGGCACAAGATTGCCGAGCTGGTGACCCAGTCCCGCGCCAATCTGATCCAGATGCTCAAGCCTTTCGAAGGTCACGTCGACGGTGACTGGTTCATTGCACGGACCGGCTACACCGGTGAGGACGGTCTGGAAATCGCCCTGCCGGCCGATCAGGCCCCCGGATTTTTCAACGATCTGGTGGGCGCCGGCATTTCCCCCATCGGCCTCGGTGCCCGCGACACCTTGCGGGTGGAAGCCGGGATGAACCTCTACGGCCAAGACATCCATCAAGACGTTTCGCCACTGGCTTCGAACATGGCCTGGAGCATCGCCTGGGAACCGGCCACGCGTCGGTTCATCGGTCGCGATGCGCTGGAAGCGGAAAAAACCGCCGGCGTGCAGCACAAACTGGTGGGTCTGGTGCTCGAGGAACGCGGGGTTTTGCGTGCGCATCAGGTGGTTCGTATCGCTGATGTTGGCGAAGGAGAGATCACCAGTGGTAGTTTCTCTCCTACGCTTAGCAAGTCGATTGCCCTGGCGCGTGTACCGATGGCGACTGCCGACCGCGCCGAAGTGGAAATCCGTGGCAAGTGGTATCCGGTACGAGTGGTCAAACCGACCTTCGTCCGTCACGGCAAAACCTTGATCTAACCTTTTCCGGCGGGCACGACCGCTGACAATTTCTTGAGGACACCGAGCATGAGCAACATCCCAGCCGAACTGCGTTTTGCCGAAAGTCATGAATGGGCGCGCCTGGAAGCCGATGGCACCGTCACCGTGGGCATCAGCGATCACGCCCAGGAAGCGTTGGGTGATGTGGTGTTCGTTGAACTGGCCGAAGTCGGCAAGGTGTTTGCTGCCGGTGATGCTGCCGGTGTTGTCGAATCGGTGAAGGCCGCTTCCGACATCTACTCCCCGGTCGGCGGTGAAGTGATCGCCGTCAACGAAGACCTGGCCAGCGCGCCGGAAGAACTGAACAACGATCCGTACGCCGCGTGGATCTTCAAGCTCAAGCCAAGCGACAAGGCCGAGCTGGACAAGCTGCTCGACGCTGCCGGCTACAAGGCTGCCATCGGCGAATAAGCTTCACGCAACACCGCAAAGCCCCGATCCGTCGGGGCTTTTTTGTGGCCGCAGCTTTCAATCGCGCGGCTCAGGCGTTGCCCAGTACCGCTTTGACCGCCGCCACCGAGCGCTCGACATCTGCCTTGTTCATGGTGGTGAACATCGGCAACGACACAATCAGCCGCCCGACGCGCTCGGCCACCGGCAACATCCCTTCCTTGAAACCGCGCTCGCGGTACAGGCTCAGCAGGTGGATCGGCGGGTAGTGATAGCCGATGCCGACGCCCAGCGCCTGCATCTGCTCCATGAACGTGGCCCGCGCCGGCAAGCCGTCCTTGCGCTCCGGCAACACCAGCTGGAACAGGTGCCAGTTGCTGTTGGTGAAGTCGGCTGGCGGCAGTTGCGCGCCGTACGTGGCTTCGAAGTCGTCGCCAAAGCATTTGAAGTAGTGGCGAGCCAGTTCCTGACGATGGGCGGTCAGCGTTTCGATGTGGGCGAACTGCCCGAGGCCGATGACGGCCGCCACATCGGTCATGTTGAACTTGCCACCCAGCACATCGACATCCAGACCGTCGAACCCGGTGCGGGTGACGCCTTGCAGGCGATATTTCTCCGCCAGACGCACTTCTTCCGGCGTATTCAGCACCAGGCATCCGCCTTCGGAGCAGGTCACGTTCTTGTTGGCCTGGAAGCTGAACGACACGAAATCACCGGTGGCACCGATGCGCTGGCCGTTCCAGCTCGAACCGAGTGCCTGCGCGGCGTCTTCGACGATGCGCAGGTTGTGTTTTTTGGCGATGGCGTACAGGCGCTCCATATCCGCCGGCAACCCGGCGAGATAGACCGGGATGATCGCCTTGGTGCGCGGGGTGATGGCCGCTTCCAGTCGATCCAGGTCGATGTTGCGGGTGACCGGGTCGATGTCGGCGAACACCGGTGTGGCCCCCACCTCAAGAATCACGTTGGCCGTGGCCACCCAGGAAATCGGCGTGGTGATCACTTCGTCCCCCGGGCCGATGCCGGCGATGCGCAGGGCGATTTCCATGGTGCAGGTGCCGGAGTTGAACGTGCGTACCGGGCGCCCGCCGAAATATTCCGACAGTTGCGCCTCGAAGGCCTGGACCTTCGGCCCGCTGGTGATCCAGCCGGAACGCAGGACATCGCCGACGGCGGCAATGGTGGCTTCATCGATGACAGGTTTGGAAAACGGCAGAAACGGCAGTTGGCTCATGAGGATTCGATCATCCGAGGGTTGGGCGCGTGTTACAGGTGCCACAGCATGCCCCGTCAGGCCACCCGCCGCCAAGCCGTCCGCGACGGTATCGACTGCTATGCTGGTTTGACCGTGTTGCATTGACGCCGAGCCGCCAGCCAAGAGAGAGCCCGTCATGTCCCAGTTGCCATCCCTGAGCCAGTTACGCGACCCCCATGCCTTCCTGCGCCGTCACCTCGGCCCCGATGCCGCCGAGCAGCAGGCGATGCTCGACAGCCTGGGCCTCGGCAGCCGGATCGAACTGATCGAGCAGACTGTCCCGCCCGCCATCCGCCTCAACCGCGAACTGGACCTGCCGCCCGCGCTGGACGAGCAGGCCGCGCTGGCGAAACTGCGCGGGTACGCCGAACAGAACCAGGTCTGGACCAGCCTGATCGGCATGGGCTACCACGGCACCCTCACGCCGGCGGTCATTTTGCGTAACGTGCTGGAAAATCCCGGTTGGTACACCGCCTATACGCCCTATCAACCGGAGATTGCCCAGGGCCGGCTCGAAGCGTTGCTCAACTTCCAGCAACTGACCATCGATCTCACCGGTCTGGAACTGGCCAACGCCTCGTTGCTCGATGAGGCGACTGCGGCCGCCGAGGCCATGGCGCTGGCCAAACGCGTGGCGAAGTCGAAGAGCAATCTGTTTTTCGTCGACGAAAACTGTCATCCGCAAACCATTTCCGTGGTGCAGACCCGCGCCGAAGGCTTCGGCTTCGAGCTGATCGTCGACACGGTGGATAACTTGAAGCAGCACCAGGTGTTCGGCGCGCTGCTGCAATACCCCGACACCCACGGCGAGGTCCGCGACCTGCGCCCGTTGATCGATCACCTGCATGCGCAACAGGCGCTGGCATGCGTGGCGGCCGATTTGCTCAGTCTGTTGTTGCTGACGCCACCGGGTGAACTGGGCGCCGATGTGGTGTTCGGCTCTTCACAGCGCTTCGGTGTGCCGATGGGTTACGGCGGGCCGCACGCGGCGTTTTTCGCCAGTCGCGAGGAGTACAAACGGGCGATCCCCGGGCGGATCATCGGCGTGTCGAAGGACGCTCGTGGCAACGTGGCGCTGCGCATGGCCCTGCAAACTCGGGAGCAGCATATTCGCCGGGAGAAGGCCAATTCGAACATCTGCACCGCCCAGGTGTTGCTGGCCAACATCGCCAGTTTTTACGCGGTCTATCACGGGCCGCAAGGGCTGAAGCGGATCGCCCAGCGCGTGCACCGGCTGACCTGCATCCTTGCTGCCGGCCTTGAGCGGCATGGCATCAAGCGTATCAACGAGCACTTTTTCGACACACTCACCCTGGACGTCGGCGGCGCGCAGACCGCGATCATCGAAAGCGCTCAGGACGCGCAGATCAACCTGCGGATTCTCGGTCGCGGCCATTTGGGCCTGAGCCTCGATGAAACCTGTGACGAGAGCACGGTCGGCAAACTGTTCGATGTGCTGTTGGGTGTCGATCATGGATTGAACGTCGAAGAACTCGACGCTGAAACGCTGGTGTCCGGGATTCCGGATAATCTGCTGCGCAGTTCACCCTATCTGCGCCACCCGGTTTTCAACGCCCATCACAGCGAAACCGAGATGCTGCGCTACCTCAAGCAGCTGGAGAACAAGGATCTGGCGCTCAACCAGTCGATGATCCCGCTCGGCTCCTGCACCATGAAACTCAACGCCACCAGTGAAATGATCCCGATCACCTGGCCGCAGTTCGCCAACCTGCACCCGTTCGTGCCCCGAGAGCAGGCCGTCGGATACACGTTGATGATCGAAGAGCTGGAGCGCTGGTTGTGCGCGATCACCGGGTTCGACGCGATCTGCATGCAGCCCAACTCCGGCGCCCAGGGCGAATACGCCGGGTTGCTGGCGATCCGCAAATACCACGAAAGTCGCCACCAGGGCGGGCGCGACATCTGCCTGATTCCGTCCTCGGCCCACGGCACCAACCCGGCCTCGGCGCAGATGGCCGGGATGCGGGTGGTGATCGTCGAGTGCGACGAGGCGGGCAACGTTGATCTGGATGACCTGAAATCCAAGGCATCCGAGGCGGGAGACAAGTTGTCGTGCCTGATGGCGACGTATCCGTCGACCCACGGCGTGTACGAGGAGGGCATCAGCGAAATCTGCGAAGTTATCCACAAGCACGGCGGCCAGGTGTACATGGACGGCGCCAACCTCAATGCCCAGGTCGGACTGGCGCGGCCGGCGGACATCGGCGCCGACGTTTCACACATGAACCTGCACAAGACCTTCTGCATTCCCCACGGCGGAGGCGGGCCGGGCATGGGGCCAATCGGTGTGCGGGCGCATCTGGCGCCGTTCGTCGCCAATCACCCGGTGGTGCCGATCGACGGGCCGCAACCGCAGAACGGTGCGGTGAGCGCAGCGCCCTGGGGCAGTGCGAGCATTTTGCCGATCAGCTGGATGTACATCGCCATGATGGGGCCGCAACTGGCGGACGCCAGCGAAGTGGCGATCCTCGCGGCGAATTACCTGGCGCAGCATCTGTCCGGCGCCTTTCCCGTGCTCTACACCGGGCGCAATGATCGGGTGGCCCATGAATGCATTCTGGATCTGCGGCCGCTGAAAGCGCAGACCGGCATCAGTGAGGAAGACATCGCCAAACGCCTGATGGATTACGGCTTCCATGCGCCGACCATGTCGTTCCCGGTGCCGGGTACCTTGATGGTCGAGCCGACCGAGAGTGAGTCCAAGACCGAACTGGACCGCTTCATCGGCGCCATGTTGAGCATCCGCGCGGAAATCACCGAAGTGCAAAACGGCAACTGGCCGGCCGAGGACAATCCGCTCAAGCGTGCGCCGCATACGCTGGCCGATGTCACCGGCGTCTGGGAGCGGCCTTACACTATTGAGCAGGGCATCACGCCGGATGCGCATACCAAGGCGCACAAATACTGGCCGGCGGTGAACCGGGTGGACAACGTCTATGGCGACCGCAACCTGTTCTGCGCGTGTGTGCCGGTGGATGATTACCGCTGATTGGCGGGCAAAAAAATGCCGCTCATGTGAGCGGCATTTTTTTGGGCGAAAGGTTTATTCCGATGCTACGGCGTTCTTCGCCAGGATCGCGTTCGCCAGTTCCATGTCCGTCGCTTGCAGGCCCGGGTTGTCGGCGCGGACTTTCTGCATGGCGGCTTCCAGGTACGGGCCACGGATGCCGCCATCGCTGGCGACGAAACTGCCGGCGTCATCCTGGGCGGCGACGATCAGCTTGTGATCCTTGAAGGTCAGGTACGTCGAGCCAGTGGTGGCGCCGGACGAAATGACGTTACGCCAAAAGCTGTCGGCCATCGCTGAACCAACGGGAAGGGACAGCAGGGCGAGGGTGGCGACAGCAAGTTTGAGACGCATGATGGGTGACTCCACAGGGGGTTGAACTGAGACCTTGGATCGCCATTTACCCTGTCGAGTTCCATGGCGGCTCAAGTAGCGCTAGAGGCGCGGTCACTTGTTTGAGACCATGCCCCCTGATTTTTTCGCAGGGATGCAATCGTGGGTGTTATCGCGCTGATTTACGGGGTGATGTGGACGGTGCTGATGGGCGCGTTCATCGGCCTTCCTGGCCTTTTGATCATGCTCTGTGTTCCGCCATGGCGCAGGGCGCTGCTGCGCCATCCGCGCAAATTTGCTGTCCTGATGCTGGTCTGTGTCTGCGTGGTTGGCTTTACCTTGTTTCAGGTGGTGGTCAGTTATCGGGAAAATAAGCTCCTTAATCCGAAACTGGAGGATGCGGTTCAAGTTCAGGGTCTGAATTTTCCTGCCGGCACCCGGTTGCACCTGAGATCAGCCGAACCGCTGGACGGGAGCGGCCAGCCTCAGGTCTATGGACTGGCCAACCTGCGGGGTGCCGAGTTTGCTGTACCGCATACCATCAAGGGAATGCGAGTTTCTACCCTGCAGATGATTCTCCCGTTGGCAGTAGATTTGAAGCTCGTCGGGGATCAAGAGGTGGAGGGCTGGCCCTGTCGCGGAGGGAGTTGGGTCCATCTGGGCTTCGGCGAGCATACCCGGTTTCAGCCGGAGCATTGGCAGTTCAGCGATTGTCAGTTGGTGGCTGGTACGAAAATCGCCGGGCTGAACTGGCCGGACTCCAGCCAGCTCTACAAGCTGGACACCGGCTACGCTGTTACCCATTTTCGTTCGACATCCACGGTTTTCATCGACGGCATTGAACTGGCGAACGTGAGCGTCCGTCTGGACCCGCAGCGCACGCTCGTGCGTTGGGAGGGGAACCTGAAGAGCCCGCTGACCCTTGGCGAGTGGACGTACCCTCAAGGAATGAGAGTGCAACAGAACGCGCCATCCACATTGATATTCAGTGCGGACGAATACTACACCGGACGAAACCTGCACTCCGGCAAGAGGCTGGGTCCCGGCCAGTCGATTGAGCAGCACAGGCTGGACGGCTCCGAGCTATGGATCAAACCCAGCACCGAGGTTGAGGGGTTCAACCGGTAACCGAGCTATTTCTGCTCACTCTGCGGCGTCACCCGCAACACCTCCTCGATAGTCGTCAGCCCCGCCGCGACTTTCTGCGCGCCGGACAATCGCAGGCTGCGCATGCCTTCCTTGAAAGCCTGGCGCCGGAGCGCCGTCAGATCGGTATCCGGGCTGATCAACGCCTTGAGGCTGTCGGTCAGTTGCATGATTTCGTAGACCCCGGCACGACCGTGATAACCGGTGTCGCGGCACTCGAGGCAACCGATGGCCCGTTGTGCATTGCCCGGCAGCGGCGCCTGCCACGGTCGGGTCAGGGTTTGCCAGTCTTCCTCGCCGATGGGCAATGGCACCTTGCAGTGCGGGCACAGCGTACGCACCAGCCGTTGGGCCATGACCCCGAGCACCGTGGCCTTGATCAGGTAATGCGGCACGCCGAGTTCCAGCAGGCGGCTGATGGCGCTCGGTGCATCGTTGGTGTGCAGGGTTGATAGCACCAGGTGCCCGGTCAATGCAGCCTGGATCGCCATTTCGGCGGTCTCCAGGTCGCGGATCTCGCCGATCATGATGATGTCCGGGTCCTGCCGCATCAGTGCCCGTACCCCGGCGGCAAAGGTCAGGTCGATGTTGTGCTGCACCTGCATCTGGTTGAAGGCCGGCTCGACCATCTCGATCGGGTCTTCGATGGTGCAGAGGTTGATTTCCGGGGTCGCCAGTTTTTTCAGGGTGGTATAGAGCGTGGTGGTCTTGCCCGAACCGGTCGGCCCGGTCACCAGAATGATGCCGTTGGGCTGGCGGGTCATGTCCTGCCAGCGGCGCAGGTCGTCGGCGGAAAACCCGAGCTGATCGAAATCCTTGAGCAGTACTTCCGGGTCGAAGATCCGCATCACCATTTTTTCGCCGAACGCGGTGGGCAGCGTCGACAGGCGCAACTCGACCTCGCCACCGTCCGGGGTCTTGGTCTTGACCCGGCCGTCCTGGGGTTTGCGCTTCTCGGCGACGTTCATTCGGCCAAGGCTTTTCAGGCGACTGACAATCGCCATCGTCACCTGCGGCGGAAATTGATAGACGTTGTGCAGTACGCCGTCGATACGAAAGCGCACCGTGCCTTGCTCGCGGCGTGGTTCGATGTGGATATCGCTGGCCCGTTGCTGGAAGGCGTACTGGAACAGCCAGTCGACGATGTTGACGATGTGTGCGTCGTTGGCGTCCGGCTCCTGATCGCTGGCGCCGAGGTTGAGCAGTTGTTCGAAATTGCCGAGGTTGCTGCCCGGCTGGTCGGCGTTGCTGGCGCCGCTGACCGATTTGGCGAGACGAAAGAACTCGACGCTGAAGCGCTGGATGTCCACCGGGTTGGCGACCACCCGTCTGATCGGCAGTTTCAGCACGTGGGTCAGGTCGGCTTCCCAGCCATTGACGTAGGGCTGGGCGCTGGCGACGGTCACTGCATCGCGGTCGACCGACACCGCAAGGATCCTGTGGCGCTGGGCGAAGGCGTAGGACATCAGCGGGGTGATGGCGGCGACGTTGATCTTCAGCGGATCAATCCGCAGGTACGGTTGGCCTGCCTGCTGCGCCAGCCACAGGGTCAGGCTTTCCAGGTCCAGGTGTTTGCCCGGCCGGCTGAGGTCGTCCAGTTGCTGGCCGGCGATGAATTCCAGCGGATGCACCTGCCCGTGGGTTGCATGTCGGCGGCGCGCATTCAGCGCGTGCTCGGCGGAGTCCTGGCTGATGAAGCCCTGGGCGACCAGTTCACGCAATACATCATTGAGATCCAGCCAGCGGTCCTGAGTGGCGAGTTGAACGGACATGCGGGCTCCTTTTGAACGACAGTTCGCAAAGGATAGTCGTGGCCCCGTAGACCGTTGGGCCACTACCCGACAAAGGCGTTTCCGCTTTTGTCAGCCTGCCGCCTGAGTGGGCGCATCCCACGCCGTCTCGGGGTTTTGCAGGTTCACCGAGCAGACGCTGATCAGGTTACGAAGTTTTTCCGCGATCACCTGGGCGCGATGCCAGCTCAGGCCACTCATGACGATGTCGATGGACAGCAGGTCGTCCAGGCGCTGGACATTGACCTGTTCCGGGGTGAGGAACTGCAAGGCGAACAGGTTCAACACACGCACCAGCAAATCCGGCTCGGCCTCGGCCAGTATCTGGTATTGCGCGTGGCAATGGGCGTTGCTGGCGTTCCACACATCGGCACGGGGCGCTGGGGTGTTGACGGCTTCGAGGTGTGGCATGGCTGGTCTCCGGAATCATTGGGGGAATTTTTACATTCGATGCCGGGCATTTCTTATCTAAGATGAGCTGATTACGTGATTGATCGGTCTGATCAATTCGCCATTGGCTTGTTTTGAGGATTTTTTATGCATAGTGAGCTGGACAGCTACGACCGGCGCATTCTCGCCCTGCTGCAAGAGGACGCTTCCTTGTCCAGCGCACAGATCGCCGAACAGGTGGGCCTGTCGCAGTCGCCTTGCTGGCGGCGGATTCAGCGGATGAAGGAGGAGGGGATCATTCGCGGCCAGGTGACTTTGCTCGATCGCAAGAAAATCGGCCTGAACACGCAGATCTTCGCCGAAATCAAACTCAACGCCCACGGCCGTTCGAACTTCACCGAATTCACCGAGGCGATTCGCGGCTTTCCCGAGGTGCTGGAGTGTTACGTGCTGATGGGGGCGGTGGACTTTCTGTTGCGGATTGTCGCGGCGGACATCGAGGCGTATGAGCGATTCTTCTTCGAGAAGCTGTCGCTGGTGCCGGGGATTCAGGAGGTGAACTCGATCGTGGCGCTGTCGGAGATCAAGTCGACGACGAGCCTGCCGGTATTGCGCTGATGATCGTTCCCACGCGTGGGAACGATCATCAGCCGGGGATTACATGCGCAGCAGCATTTTCCAGGCGCGGTTCTGGTAAACCGCAATTGCCTGATGCTTGCGCGCATCGAGCAGTTCATCCGTGATGGTCGGCTCGTTGGCCAGTTGCGCCAGTTTGTTCAGCTCGCCGTACAGACGATCCATTTCCGGGATCTCCAGCACGTTGCGCGCATGGTGCAGCCAGACCTGGATGCGCTCGATGCGCGGCAGTTGCTCGGCCAGATCTTCCGGCTGCTGCTGATAACGCTGCAATTGCAGCGAGGTGGCTTCTTCGCCCAGCAGGCGCGGCAACCAGCTGCCCAATTGCGCCGCACCCTGGCGATTGCCACGGGTGTTGCGGTCGGCCGCCCAGGTGCGGGCCAGCAACCAGCGCGACGTGTTCAGCGAGAACAGGCCCCAGCGCGGGTCTTCCAGTTCTTCGAGGAACTGCTCCGGCGCGGCTTTGCGCACGTCTTCGTCTTCAATACCGACCTGTACCAGTGGACGCCAGTCTTCCAGCAAGGCGTCCAGTGCAACGCGCAGGTCGTGGGTCGATTGACGCGGTGCGGCCTGGCCGAGGCTGCTGAGCAGGGCGCGCATTTCCGCGAGGTTCTCGACCCAGTCCTGCAGCAGGCGCCAATGGCCGTTGAAACGATACTGTTCGGCCAGACGCTGGCTGCTGCCGAGCAAGTGCCAGCTCAGGGCGGCGAAGGCATCGTCCAGCGGGGTTTCAGCGGTGATGGCCGGTGCCGGCAGGCTCAGCGAATAGCTGTTGGCGTCGTACAGGCGATAGCCGCGCTCGGCCTTGCTGATGTCGCACGGCATCAGGGCCAGGGTTTCGGCCAGTTCGGCGGCCAGTTCCAGCAACGCGGCAGGCTCGCCTTCGCGCAGTTCCAGTTCCAGCTCGCAGATTTCTTCTTTCTGTTTGCCGACTACCACGTGGCCCAGGTCCAGCGCGGCTTCGATGACTACTTTGGTCTTGCCACGGCCCCAGGCGATTTCGGCGCGCTCGCGGACGAAATCGGTGGTGAAGATCGGCTTCAGGGTTTTCTTGTCCAGCTCGGCGAGGGACTCGGGCCAGCATTCGCCGTCGAGTTTCTTCACGTCGAGCTTGGCTTTGGGCAGGTTCCAGTCGTATTCGTTACGCTCGGACAGACCGGCAACGCTCTGGCCACGGGTCTTGAGGGTCTGAATCACTTCTTCGCCGTCCTTGCGCAGGCGCAGGGCAACCTTGGCCCGGGCCAGGTCACGCTCGGGCGTGTCGAAGTACTGATTCATCAACTCACGGCGTTCCCAGCCACTTTTGTTGCGTTTTTTCAGGAGAGGGTGCTCGCGCAGGGCGGCGAGAGTTTCGCGGCTGACGCGGAGTTTGATTTCGGTTTCTTTCTGCATGGCCGGAAAATCCAGGATCGGGAGCGCAGCCGGGGGAATGTGTGGCTGCCAAGGCCGTGCAGTGTACAGGACTCAAACTTCCTACGCCTTGCGGCGGTTTATTCTCGGCGCCGGATGGTTCTATGATGGACTTCAATCCGGGAGTTGGAGTCAGCGATGCCTTTGCCGTCCATGCAAGACCAGTTCGCTGCACTGATCGCCGTGCCGTCGGTCAGTTGCACCCAGCCGAGCCTCGATCAGTCCAACCGGGCAGTGATTGACTTGCTCGCGGGTTGGCTCGGTGATCTGGGCTTCAGCTGCGATATCCAGCAGGTCAGCCCCGGCAAATTCAACCTGCTCGCCAGTTTCGGCAGCGGCCCCGGCGGGCTGGTGCTGGCCGGGCACAGCGACACGGTGCCCTACGACGATGCGTTGTGGAAAACCGATCCGCTGAAACTCACCGAAGTCGACGGCCGCTGGGTCGGCCTCGGCAGTTGCGACATGAAGGGCTTCTTCGCCCTGATCATCGAAGCCGTGCAACCACTGCTCGACCAGCCGTTCAGGCAACCGCTGCTGATCCTCGCCACCTGCGATGAAGAAAGCTCGATGTCCGGCGCCCGGGCGCTGGCCGAAGCGGGGCGGCCGCTGGGCCGGGCGGCGGTGATCGGCGAGCCGACCGGGCTCAAGCCGATCCGCATGCACAAGGGCATCATGATGGAGCGCATCGACATCCTCGGGCAGAGTGGCCATTCGTCGGATCCACGCCTGGGGCACAGCGCCCTCGAAGCGATGCACGACGCCATCGGCGAACTGCGTGGCCTGCGCCTGCTGTGGCAGCGCGAATTCAACAACCCGCAGTTCAGCGTCCCGCAGCCGACCATGAACTTCGGTTGCATCCATGGTGGCGACAACCCCAACCGTATCTGCGGTCAGTGTTCGCTGGAGTTTGATCTGCGGCCGTTGCCGGGAATGGACCCGAAGGTCCTGCGGGCCGAGATCCTGCGCAAGCTCAACCCGGTCGCCGAACGGCATCAGGTGAAGATCGACTACGCACCCTTGTTCCCCGAAGTGCCGCCGTTCGAGCAGGCCGAGGACGCCGAACTGGTGCGAATTGCCGAAAAACTCACCGGCCACACGGCCGAAGCGGTAGCGTTCGGCACCGAAGCGCCTTATCTTCAGCGCCTTGGCTGCGAAACCATCGTGCTCGGCCCCGGCGACATCGCCTGCGCCCACCAGCCGGACGAGTACCTTGAAATGTCACGTTTGCAGCCTACCGTGCATCTATTGCGGCAGTTGATCGAACATTACTGTCTCAAAGCTGTATAAATTGCCGTCCGGCCAACCCGTATTCATGAGGAGAGCGCGCGTGTCGCCAAGCCTGTTCCGACGATAACCATCAGCCCGCTGTGCGTTTTCCGTTTCGCCCTTTTTCCGGCTGCTATTTATTACAGGCCCAGGTTCATGCCCGAATACGTCAATTGGCTTCGTCACGCGTCCCCTTATATCAATGCCCACCGCGACTGCACCTTCGTCGTCATGCTGCCCGGCGACGGCGTGGAGCATCCGAATTTCGGCAACATCGTCCATGACATCGTGCTGCTGCACAGTCTTGGCGTGCGACTGGTGCTGGTGCATGGCTCCCGTCCGCAGATCGAAACCCGTCTTGCCGCGCGCGGCCTGACCCCGCATTACCACCACGGCATGCGCATCACCGATGCCGCGACGCTGGAGTGTGTGATCGACGCGGTTGGCCAGTTGCGCATCGCCATCGAAGCGCGGTTGTCCATGGACATGGCCTCGTCGCCGATGCAGGGCTCGCGCCTGCGAGTGGCCAGCGGCAATCTGGTGACCGCACGGCCGATCGGCGTGCTGGAAGGCGTCGATTATCACCACACCGGTGAAGTGCGCCGGGTCGACCGCAAGGGCATCAACCGTCTGCTCGATGAGCGCTCCATCGTGCTGCTGTCGCCGCTGGGTTATTCGCCGACCGGTGAAATCTTCAACCTGGCCTGCGAAGACGTCGCCACCCGCGCCGCTATCGATCTGGGCGCCGACAAACTGCTGCTGTTCGGCGCTGACCTCGGTCTGATCGACGAAAACGGCAAACTGGTGCGCGAACTGCGCCCGCAACAGGTGCCGGCGCATTTGCAGCGTCTGGGCAGCAACTATCAGGCAGAACTGCTGGATGCCGCCGCCGAAGCTTGCCGTGGCGGCGTGGCGCGCAGTCACATCGTCAGTTATGCCGAGGACGGCGCGCTGCTGACCGAACTGTTCACCCGTGACGGTGGCGGTACGCTGGTGGCCCAGGAGCAATTCGAGCGGGTGCGCGAGGCGGCGATTGAAGACGTCGGCGGCTTGCTCGACCTGATCAGTCCGCTGGAAGAGCAGGGGATTCTGGTGCGCCGTTCGCGCGAAGTGCTGGAGCGTGAGATCGAGCAGTTCAGCGTGGTCGAGCGTGAAGGGATGATCATCGCCTGTGCGGCGCTGTATCAGATTGCCGATTCGGATGCCGGTGAGCTGGCGTGCCTGGCGGTGAACCCGGAATACCGCCATGGCGGTCGTGGCGACGAATTGCTCGAACGCATCGAGACCCGTGCCCGGGCGCAGGGCCTGAAGACACTGTTCGTCCTCACCACCCGCACCGCCCACTGGTTCCGCGAGCGCGGCTTCGAGCCGAGCAGCGTCGAGCGCCTGCCGGCGGCCCGGGCTTCTCTCTACAACTATCAGCGCAACTCGAAGATCTTCGAAAAAGCCCTGTGATCGGCAATTGCCCCCACGCGACTCGTGGGGGCATATCCTTTACTCCGCGACAAACTTCGCACTGACATACGGCGAATAGTCGGGCAGTACGCTTTCGACCTTGCCTTGTTCCTTCAGGAATTTAGCCGTCTCACCAATCGCCTTCGCCGTGCCGCCATCCAGCAGCGCAGTGGTCTGTTGCGCCTTGGCATCGGGGAAAGCCGAACCGGCGAGCAATTCCGGGACGTCGGCAGCGTTGGCACCGGTCAGTTTGGCGATTTTCTGCACCGGCACCGAGTCGGCCGTCCAGCTGTCTTTATGGGCGGCATAGTCGGCGAACGAGTCCAGAGTCACCTTGGCAAATTTGGCCACGACCTCAGGATGCTTCTCCGCAAAGTCCTTGCGCGCTACCCAGACTTCGAAGGTCGGCGCGCCCCACTGGCCGACCTGCGCGGCATCGGTCAGGGTCTTGCCGGTCTTGCGGATCTCGCCCAGCGCTGGCGACCAGACAAAGGCGCCGTCGATGTCACCGCGTTTCCAGGCCGCCGCGATTTCTGCGGGTTGCAGGTTCACCACTTTGACTTTCGAGGTGTCCAGGCCCCAGTGCTTGAGCGCACCGAGCAGGCTGTAGTGGGAGGTGGAGACGAACGGGGTGGCGATGGTCTTGCCGATCAGATCCTCGGGCTTGTTGATACCGCTGCCGTTGCGAACGACCAGGGCTTCGGCGGCATTGATCTGTGCCGAGACGATGAACGCAACAATCGGCAGGTTGCGCGAAGCGGCGGCAGCCAGCGGGCTGGAACCGAGGTTGCCGATCTGTACGTCACCGGAGGCGATGGCTGTCACAACTTCCGGGCCACTGTTGAAACGGCGCCAGTCGATTTTTTCGCCTATGGTCTTCTCGTAAACGCCATCGGCCTGAGGGACTTTGCTTGGATCGATGCCGGTCTGGTAGCCGACAGTGAGGTTGGCGGCGTGGGCTGAGAAAGAAATCAATGCCGATACAAAAACTGTAACAAATTGACTAGATAGTGCGCGTTTGGCCATGATGGCGTCGCCTTTTCGATAGGGTTTGACGAATCGGGGTTTCGCCAAAGCTAAACGATCTAAAAAAAGGCTAATAAATACCATTTAGGAATGAGATTAGTCGCCGATACGCTGTATCCCGGTGCAGATGGCCATTACAGAGCCATATACCCGAATGGTATGAAAAAGAATGAATAAATTCTTTTTGGGTTTATCAGGAAATCTTTACCCTGCAAGGACCAAATAACTGCGATTAGACCTTGGTCGTAGACACACAAGGTTACGATTGACTTGTCAGTCACGGTCTGGCGCTAATCGCGCATCTTAGGATCCAGGGGCATCAGACTCCGGACCAGGAACACAAGAATTAGAAACGAGAGGAGCGATACATGAACAAGTCCACCTTGGCCCTGGCCGTGGCTGTAGGGGTTATGGCGCAGCAGGCAGGCGCCGCCGGTTTCATCGAAGACAGCAAGGCCACATTGGGGCTGCGTAACTACTACATCAACACCGACAACCGCGATGGCCAGCCGTCTGCAACGTCGAACACTCGCAACAAGAACGCCGAGTGGGGCCAAGGCTTCGATCTGCGCTTCATCTCCGGTTACACCCAGGGCACCGTTCAGTTCGGTGTTGACGCAATCGGCCTGTACGGCGTGCGCCTGGACTCCAGCCGTGCAGAACACGGTAACTACACCGGCACTGCTTCGGGCGGCACCGTTTTCCCAAGCGATGGCAACAAAGCCGTACACGATTTCGCCAGCCTGGGTGTGACCGGCAAGGTCAAGATCTCCCAGACCGAGCTGAAGGTCGGTACCTTGCTGCCGAACAACCCGGTCATCAAGTACAACGATGGTCGTCTGTTGCCACAAACCTTCCAGGGCGAAGCGATCACGTCGAACGAGATCAAGGACCTGACCCTGACTGCCGGTCAGGTTGAAGCCGTGAAAGGTCGTAACTCGAGCAACAACGAGAACATGTCGATCGCTGGCGCGAACGCCGGTTCGAACTACGACACCGGCGTGTTCAGCAACAAGTTCTACTACGCGGGTGCTGACTACAAAATCACCAAAGACCTGACCGCCTCGTACTACTACGGCGAGCTGAAGGAGTTCTACTCGCAGAACTTCCTGGGTCTGGTACACAACTGGGCAATCGGTCCAGGCGTACTGAAAAGCGACCTGCGTTACTACCGCAGCCGTGACAACGGCAACAACGGTGACACCCCTGCCTACTACACCAGCGGCTTCTATGGCGGCAAAACCGTCAAGGGCAAGGTCGACAACGATCTGTACAGCTACCTGGCGCTGTACTCGATTGAAGGTCACACCTTCGGTGGCGGCTATCAGTACACCAAGGGTGACAGTGACTTCCCTTGGCTGAACCAGGGTGACGGTTCGTCCAACAGCACCATCACCGACATGCAGATCCAGAAGTTTGCCCGTGCCGGCGAACGTACCTGGCAAGCTCGCTACGCCTATGACTTCGCCAAGGTCGGCGTACCTGGCCTGACGGCTGGCGTGATCTACCTGCGTGGCAACAACATCAATACCCCTCTGGGCGACAGCACCGAGTGGGAACGTGACCTGACCGTTGGTTACGTGATTCCGGAAGGCCCGCTGAAGAACCTCGGCGTTGCCTGGAAGAACGCCATGTGGCGTACCGACCTGGCGAACACTCGTTCCCAGGACGAAAACCGCCTGATCGTCAGCTACTCGATCCCGCTGCTGTAATAGCGCTCAAGTAACCGACGTAAAAAAGCCCCGTCCGGCATCGCGCCGGACGGGGCTTTTGCGTTTTCGGGTCAGGCCCACCCCCGTAGACCTTTCCCGACATTTCCCTCTTTGCAGCAACTCAAGGCCTTCTCGAACCTTGGGGCCGATGTTCGGCGCGTTGCCGGCAGGCGTCCAGTGAACAGATGTTTAATATTCTTAAACGATATAAATATCTCGTTATTTATTCTTTTTCAGATAGGCAAATCCCGAGCTACAGTTGAGGTCTCCAACAACTCATCAGGAGCAGCACCATGAGCCTCAGACTCGGCGATATCGCCCCCGATTTCGAACAGGATTCCAGCGCTGGCAAGATTCGTTTCCACGAGTGGCTGGGCGATAGCTGGGGCGTGCTGTTCTCCCACCCGGCGGACTTCACCCCGGTCTGCACCACCGAGCTGGGCTTCACCGCCAAGCTCAAGGATGAGTTCACCAAACGCGGCGTGAAGGCCATCGCCCTGTCGGTCGATCCGGTGGATTCGCACCACAAGTGGATCGAAGACATCAACGAAACCCAGCACACCATTGTCAACTTCCCGATCCTGGCCGATGCCGATCGCAAGGTGTCCGATCTCTATGACCTGATCCACCCGAACGCCAGCGATACTCTGACTGTGCGTTCGCTGTTCGTGATCGATCCGAACAAGAAGATCCGCCTGACCATCACCTACCCGGCGAGCACCGGGCGCAACTTCCACGAGATCCTGCGGGTGATCGACTCGCTGCAACTCACCGACAACTACAAGGTGGCCACCCCGGCCAACTGGCAGGACGGTGATGAAGTGGTGATCGTGCCGTCGCTCAAGGATGAAGACGAAATCAAGCAACGCTTTCCGAAGGGCTACCGCGCGGTGAAGCCGTACCTGCGCCTCACGCCACAGCCGAACAAATAACCTTCCTCGGATCGTTCCCACGTCGAACCGTCTGCGTGGGAAGCGATCAGTACGAACCACGATGCAGGGTTTCAGGCCGTTTTCACGGCCTGTTTTTTTGCCCGGAAGAACGTGAAACGCATATCTCCATAAAGAATAACCAAATGAATAAATATGATTTATGGATATATGAATCAGCTGGTAAGGTCAGTGTCATTGAAGCGAGATCGCAACCCGCGAATCGCCGGTAACGCTCAAGGAATTGTCTGAATGCTGGTCGTCTCACTCGGTGGCAGTCCCAGTCAACGCTCCCGTTCCGGGGTGTTGCTGGAGCGCTCGCAACGCTGGTTGCAGCAGCAAGGGGTGGAAGTGGTGAGTTATCAGGTGCGGGACTTCCCGGCCGAAGACCTGCTCCACGCCCGCTTCGACAGCCCGAAGGTGCTCGACCTGCTGCAACAGATTGAAAACGCCGATGGCCTGCTGATCGCGACTCCTGTCTACAAGGCGTCGTTCTCCGGCGCACTGAAGACCGTACTGGATCTGCTGCCCGAGCGCGCCCTGAACCACAAGATTGTCTTGCCGATGGCCACGGGCGGCAGTATCGCCCACATGCTGGTGGTCGATTACGCCCTCAAACCAGTGCTGTCGGCGTTGAAGGCCCAGGAAATGCTGCAAGGGATTTTTGCCGAGGACAGCCAGATCGCCTACGGCGAAGGCAGTGCCGCGGCGCAGTTGGCGCCAGCTCTGGAGCAGCGGCTACATGAAGCGCTGGACCAGTTTGTCAGCGCCATGGCCCGCCGGCCGAAGCCACTGGAGCCGGGGCTGTTGAACGAACGTTTGTTGAGTGCTCGCTGGAGCATTTGAGCCACATCGAAACTTGAAGTACTGGCCTTACTCGCCCGCCAACGGGCAAGCAGGTGCAGCCAAAACCCAACAGCAAAAAGGAGAGCGCTATGCGCACTGTATTTTTGCGTCGTGGTCTGGTCGCTCTGTTTGCTGCGGCTGTGTCCTTCGGCGCCATCACTCAAGCTCAAGCCGAGACGCTTCGTATCGGTTATCAGAAATACGGCACGCTGGTGCTGCTCAAAGCCAAAGGCACGCTGGAAAAGCGTCTCGCCGCCCAAGGCGTCGACGTGCAATGGACTGAATTCCCCGGCGGCCCGCAACTGCTGGAAGGCCTGAACGTCGGCTCGATCGACTTCGGCGTCACCGGCGAAACCCCGCCAGTCTTCGCCCAGGCGGCCGGTGCCGACCTGCTCTACGTGGCTTACGAGCCGCCAGCGCCAAACAGCGAAGCGATCCTCGTGCCGAAAGATTCGCCGATCAAATCGGTGGCGGATCTGAAGGGCAAGAAAGTCGCCCTGAACAAAGGTTCCAACGTCCACTACCTGTTGGTGCGTGCGCTGGAAGACGCCGGCCTCAAGTACACCGACATTCAAACTGTATTCCTGCCGCCGGCCGATGCCCGCGCTGCGTTCGAACGTGGCAGCGTCGACGCCTGGGTCATCTGGGATCCGTACCAGGCCGCCGCCGAGAAGCAACTGCAAGCGCACACCCTGCGTGACGGCAAAGGCATCGTCGACAACCACCAGTTCTATCTGGCGACCAAACCCTACGCACAGAAAAATCCCGAGGTGATCAAGACCCTGGTGGAAGAAGTGCGCGCCGTCGGCGAATGGTCCAAGGCCAATCCTGAAGACGTGACCCAACAGGTGTCGCCGCTGCTCGGCCTGCCGGCAGACATCACCCTGACCTCGGTGAAGCGCCAGGGCTACGGCGCGCTGTTCCTGACCCCGGAAGTGGTCGCCGCGCAACAGAAAATCGCCGACACCTTCTACCAGCTCAAGCTGATTCCCAAGCCGTTGAGCATCAAGGATGTGATCTGGACACCACCGGCCGCTGTGGCCCAAAGCTCGGCCACCCAAGCCCAGTAAATCGAATTCCCAAGGAGACCACTCCATGAGCCTCAACATCTTCTGGTTCCTGCCTACCCACGGTGACGGCCATTACCTTGGCACCGCCGAAGGCGCCCGCGCCGTCGACCACGGCTATCTGCAACAGGTCGCGCAAGCGGCGGATCGACTGGGCTTCGGCGGCGTGCTGATTCCTACCGGCCGCTCCTGCGAGGATTCATGGTTGGTGGCGGCATCGTTGATTCCAGTGACCCAGCGCCTGAAGTTTCTGGTCGCCCTGCGCCCCGGGATCATTTCCCCGACGGTGGCGGCGCGTCAGGCCGCGACCCTGGATCGGTTGTCCGGTGGTCGTGCGCTGTTCAACCTGGTGACCGGTGGCGATCCGGAAGAGTTGGCCGGCGACGGGCTGTTCCTCGATCACGAAGCGCGCTATCAGGCCTCGGTGGAGTTCACCCGGATCTGGCGCAGGGTGCTGGAAGGCGAAACCGTGGATTACGACGGCGAGCACATCAGTGTGAAGGGCGCCAAGTTGCTTTATCCGCCTATCCAGCAACCGCGTCCGCCGTTGTACTTCGGTGGCTCTTCGGAAGCGGCGCAGGATCTGGCCGCCGAGCAAGTGGAAATGGTTTTGACCTGGGGCGAGCCGCCAGCAGCCGTTGCCGAGAAGATCGAACAGGTTCGGGCCAAGGCCGCCAAACTCGGCCGCACTGTGCGCTTCGGCATCCGTCTGCATGTGATCGTGCGGGAAACCAACGCCGAAGCCTGGCAAGCGGCGGATCGCCTGATTTCGCATCTGGACGACGACACCATCAAACGTGCCCAGGCGTCACTGGCGCGGTTCGATTCGGTCGGCCAGCAACGCATGGCCGCGCTGCACGGTGGCAGTCGTGACAACCTCGAAGTCAGCCCGAACCTGTGGGCCGGCGTCGGCCTGGTGCGCGGCGGTGCCGGTACAGCGCTGGTCGGCGACGGTCCGACTGTAGCTGCACGCGTGAAGGAATACGCGGATCTGGGCATCGATACCTTCATCTTCTCCGGTTACCCGCACCTCGAGGAGTCGTATCGGGTCGCCGAGCTGCTGTTCCCGCACCTCGACGTCGAGCGTCCGGAACTGCCGAAAAGCGCCGGTTACGTCAGCCCGTTCGGCGAAATGGTGGCCAACGACATTCTTCCCAAAGCCGCGTCCCAGAGCTGAGGCGCCGCCATGAAGAAATTTATCCACAGCCTCGCGCCCTGGGCGTTGCCGGTGTTGCTGCTGGCGGTGTGGCAGTTGTCGGTGTCGGCGGGTTGGCTGTCGACGCGGATTCTGCCGGCGCCGGTGGCGGTGATCGAAGCCGGTGTGAGCCTGGTGCGCAGCGGTGAAATCTGGACGCACCTGGCAATCAGCGGCTGGCGCGCGGCGCTGGGCTTCACCATCGGTGGCAGCATCGGCCTGGTGCTGGGCTTTATCACCGGCCTGTCGAAGTGGGGCGAACGCCTGCTCGACAGCTCGGTGCAGATGATCCGCAACGTGCCGCATCTGGCGTTGATTCCGTTGGTGATCCTGTGGTTCGGCATCGACGAGTCGGCGAAGATTTTTCTGGTGGCGTTGGGCACGTTGTTCCCGATCTACCTCAACACCTATCACGGCATCCGCAACGTCGATCCGGCGCTGGTGGAAATGGCCCGCAGTTATGGCTTGTCCGGTTTCAGCCTGTTCTGGCAGGTGATTCTGCCGGGGGCGTTGCCTTCGATTCTGGTCGGCGTGCGTTTTGCGCTGGGCTTCATGTGGCTGACGCTGATCGTGGCGGAAACCATCTCTGCCAGCTCGGGCATCGGTTACCTGGCGATGAATGCCCGTGAGTTTTTGCAGACCGACGTGGTGGTGCTGGCGATTCTGCTTTACGCGGTGCTCGGCAAACTGGCCGACCTCGCGGCCCGTGGACTTGAGCGTGTGTGGCTGCGCTGGCATCCGGCGTATCAAGTGGCGAAAGGAGGTGCGGCATGACCGCTCAACAACCTCCACGCCTGCTGCGCGGCATTCCGCTGGCGGTGCGCAATCTGCAAAAGACCTTCGGTTCGCGGCAGGTGTTGCGGGGCATCGACCTGCACATTCCGGCGGGACAGTTCGTCGCCGTGGTCGGACGCAGCGGATGCGGCAAAAGCACGTTGTTGCGCTTGCTCGCTGGCCTCGATCAACCCACCGGCGGCGACCTGCTGGCCGGCGCTGCACCGCTGAGCGACGCGCAGGAAGACACCCGATTGATGTTCCAGGAAGCACGGTTGCTGCCATGGAAAAAGATCATCGACAACGTCGGTCTCGGCCTTAAAGGCAACTGGCGTCCGCAAGCCCTGGAAGCGCTGGATGCAGTCGGCCTCGCCGATCGCGCCAACGAATGGCCGGCGGCCTTGTCCGGCGGGCAGAAGCAGCGTGTGGCACTGGCGCGCGCCTTGATCCATCAACCGCGCCTGCTGTTGCTCGACGAACCGTTGGGCGCACTGGACGCGCTGACCCGGATCGAGATGCAGCAACTGATCGAACGTCTCTGGCAACAGCATGGTTTCACCGTGTTGCTGGTGACCCACGATGTCAGCGAAGCGGTGGCGATTGCCGACCGGGTGATTCTGATCGAGGACGGCGAAGTCGGCCTCGACCTGCAGGTGGAGCTGCCGCGCCCTCGGGTGCGTGGCTCCCATCGACTGGCAGCGCTGGAAACCGAAGTACTCAACCGTGTGTTGTCCCTGCCCGGCGAGCCGCCGGCGCCGGAACCCGTTTCACCCTTGCCTACGCAACTGCGTTGGGCTCAATAACTCAAGCAAACGACAGGAATCAATGCCATGACTATCAAAGCCATCAACGTACGCAACCAGTTCAAAGGCGCGATCAAGGAGATCGTTCTCGGCGACGTGCTGTCGGAAATCGACGTGCAGACCGCCTCCGGCATCGTCACGTCGGTGATCACCACCCGTTCGGTCAAGGAGCTGGAACTGGAGGTCGGCAGCGAAGTGATCGCCTTCGTGAAATCCACCGAGGTGTCCATCGCCAAGTTGTAAGCCTGTGAGTAAAAAACAACCCCGAAGGGTGTGAGCCCTTCGGGGTTTTTTGTGTCTGTCGTGCGGCGCTAGAGAACCCGCTTGGGCAGATAGGGCGGCAGATACAGCCCGATGTAGGCATCGAACACGCGCATTCCTTCCTCGGCCATGCGCGGCGTGATCTGTCCGTGCTGCTGCACCGAGCGGGCGTAGACGCGGTCGCCCAGTTCCATCGCCAGTGCGAACACGTCGACGTCGTCCGGCAGCTTCGGCAGTTCGAAGTGATGATCGAACAGCTTGTGCATCAGGTCGCCCAGTTCCAGATCGTGCTGGCGGTCGGCCTGGGTGACTTCGGTGAGGCCGTGTTGCGCGAGGATCAGTTGCCGGGCGGCGGCGTCTTCGTCGTAGATCTCCAGCATCCGTTGCTCGACCAGTCGTGACAGGTCGCGCCAGTCGCGCAGGGCGTCGTGATCGATCGGCGCTTGCAGGCAGGCGCGGAAAGCCGCGTGGACATCCGCCGTCAGGCCCTCGAGCAAGGCCGGGACGCTGGCGAAGAAATGGTAGACCGAGGAGGGTGGGATCTGCGCGCGCTCGGCGACGCTGTAGACCGACAGGCTCGCCACGCCCTCGGCGGCCAGCAGCGTGCGCGCGGCGTCGAGTATCGAATCGATCCGCGCCTGGCTGCGGGCACGGGGTTTGCGGACGGGGGCGGGACGCGTCATGAAAGTCTCCTGCGGGGCATCGGTCATTGTACGCAGAGCTTGGCCATGTGCCACAGGGGCCAATAAAAAACGCCGCGGGCTGAGAAGCCAACGGCGTTTTCTTTTGCTGCAATCCGCTTAAACGGTATGCAGGTACCAGTTGTACTCAAGGTCGGAGATGGAGTGTTCGAACTCCTCCAGCTCGCTTTCCTTACAGGCGACGAAGATATCGATGTACTTAGGATCGATGTACTTGGCCATCACCTCGCTGTCGTCCAGCTCGCGCAGGGCATCGCGCAAGTTGTTCGGCAGGCTCTGCTCGTTCTGCTCGTAGCTGTTGCCTTCGACCGGAGCGCCCGGTTCGATTTTGTTGACCAGACCGTGGTGCACGCCCGCCAGGACCGAAGCCATCAGCAGGTACGGGTTGGCGTCGGCGCCGGCAACGCGGTGTTCCAGACGGACCGCGTCGGCGGAGCCGGTCGGTACGCGCAGGGCCACGGTGCGGTTGTCCAGGCCCCAGCTCGGCGAGTTCGGCACGTAGAACTGTGCGCCGAAACGACGGTAGGAGTTGACGTTCGGGCAGAGGAAAGCCATCTGCGCGGGCAGGGTCTCGAGCACACCGCCGATCGCGTGACGCAGTGCGGCGTTCTGCTCGGGATCCTCGCTGGCAAAAATGTTTTTGCCTTGTTTATCCAGAATCGAAATGTGGACGTGCAGACCGTTGCCGGCCTGACCCGGGTACGGCTTGGCCATGAAGGTGGTGTCCATTTCATGGTCGTAGGCGATGTTCTTGATCAGACGCTTGAGCAGGACCGCGTAATCGCACGCCTTGATCGGGTCGGCGACGTGGTGCAGGTTCACTTCGAACTGCGCCGGGGCACTTTCCTTGACGATGGCGTCGGCCGGGATGCCTTGCTCTTTCGCACCTTCCAGAATGTCCTGGAGGCAGTCGACGTATTCGTCGAGGTCGTCGATCAGGTAAACCTGGGTCGAATGCGGGCGTTTGCCGGAGATCGGCGAGCGTGGCGGCTGAGGGCGGCCGTTCACGTTTTCCTGGTCGATCAGGTAGAACTCGAGTTCGAATGCGGCGCAGATGGTCAAGCCCAGCTCGTCAAACTTTGCAACAACTTGACGGAGTACTTCGCGCGGATCGGCGAAGAAAGGGTCACCTTCGAGTTCGTGCATGGTCATCAACAGTTGCGCGGTAGGGCGCTTCTGCCATGGCTCGTTGCACAGGGTGTCGGGGATTGGATAGCAGATACGGTCGGCGTCGCCGATGTCCAGGCCCAGGCCGGTGCTTTCCACCGTCGAACCATTGATATCCAGAGCAAATAGAGAGGCCGGCAGGTTGATGCCTTTCTCGTAAACCTTGTGGAGGCTGGTGCGTTCGATGCGCTTGCCGCGCACCACACCATTCATATCCGCAATCAGAAGGTCAACGTACAGAACCTCAGGATGTTCCTTAAGGAACGCGTTCGCTTCGTTAAGCTGAACGGCACGCGGGGGTACCGACATGATGCAACACCTTTGTTGTTAAAAATATCAATCATTGATCTTTTCTGGTTTCAGTCAACCCGAACGGCCTGCCGAAGTCAAGCGAGGCCTTTTTTGCCCTGAAAAAGCGCCATGAGGGCATTTATGGGGCACTTTGGGGCATTTTTTTATCCATGGAGGACACGCCACCCGCAGGCTTGAGCAGGCCGTGTTGTATTTTTTACGGGGGTGTTGTGTAAAAAAATGAACAAGGCTAAGCTCGGGTCAAACCCATAACAGCAATAATACCGGGGTGCTTCATGTCTCGCCTGCCGTTAATCGGCGTCACCGACTGCTCCTTGCAGTCCGGTCTGCATGCTTATCACATCAGTGGCGACACGTCCGTCCGCAGCGCAGCCAGCAAGGCTCGCAGCCTGCCAGCGGTGTCTCTGTCCACGGCAGATCAGGCGACAGCGTCCGATATTCTGGACGCATGCGGGGGCATCCTCTTTAGCGGTTCTCCTTTCAATATAGATCTCTTTCCTTCTTCCGGCCTGCACCGCGCCCGTCGCCGTGCCCGTGATTCTGCACGCCCGGAATGTGCACAGGAAATGCAACGCCAGCGTAAAGGGCAGGTAAGCTCCTCCTTCATTGTCTATGCGCGGTGCCAGGCGTAAGCCGGTACTGCGCGCAAGCAAGCCCCCTTAACGCGACGCCCCGTGCGTCAAACTTGCCTGACACGCGTCAGGAGACTCAGCCCAGAGGCATTTATGAGTAACAACCTCGACCAGCTCACCGATTGGTTGAAAGACCACAAGATCACAGAAGTCGAATGCATGATCGGCGACTTGACCGGTATCACCCGGGGCAAGATCTCGCCGACCAACAAGTTCATCGCCGAAAAAGGCATGCGCCTGCCAGAGAGCGTTCTGTTGCAGACCGTGACCGGCGACTACGTCGAAGACGACATCTATTACGAACTGCTCGACCCGGCCGACATCGACATGATCTGCCGCCCCGACCAGAACGCCGTGTACCTGGTGCCATGGGCCATCGAGCCGACCGCCCAGGTGATCCACGACACCTACGACAAGCAAGGCAACCCGATCGAGCTGTCGCCGCGCAACGTCCTCAAGAAAGTCCTGAAACTCTATGCCGACAAGGGCTGGCAGCCGATCGTGGCGCCGGAAATGGAGTTCTACCTGACCAAGCGCAGCGACGACCCCGACTATCCGTTGCAGCCGCCAGTCGGCCGTTCCGGGCGTCCGGAAATCGGTCGTCAGTCGTTCTCCATCGAAGCGGCGAACGAATTCGATCCGCTGTTCGAAGACGTCTACGACTGGTGCGAATTGCAGGAGCTGGACCTCGACACGCTGATCCACGAGGACGGCACCGCGCAGATGGAAATCAACTTCCGTCACGGCGATGCCTTGTCCCTCGCCGACCAGATCCTGGTGTTCAAACGCACCATGCGTGAGGCCGCCCTCAAGCACAACGTGGCCGCCACCTTCATGGCCAAGCCGATGACCGGTGAGCCGGGCAGTGCGATGCACCTGCACCAGAGCATCATCGACATCGAGACCGGCAAGAACGTGTTCTCCAACGAAGACGGGACCATGAGCCAGTTGTTCCTGCACCACATCGGTGGCCTGCAGAAACTGATCCCGGAATTGCTGCCGCTGTTCGCACCGAACGTCAACTCGTTCCGCCGCTTCCTGCCGGATACCTCCGCGCCAGTAAACGTGGAGTGGGGCGAAGAAAACCGCACCGTGGGCCTGCGCGTACCGGATGCCGGCCCGCAGAACCGTCGGGTGGAAAACCGCCTGCCGGGCGCCGACGCCAACCCGTACCTGGCGATTGCCGCGAGCCTGCTCTGCGGCTACATCGGCATGGTCGAGGGCCTCAACCCGAGCGCGCCGGTCGTGGGCCGTGGTTACGAGCGCCGCAACCTGCGCCTGCCACTGACCATCGAAGACGCGCTGGAGCGTATGGAAAACAGCGCAACCATCGAGAAATACCTGGGCAAGACCTTCATCACCGGCTACGTCGCGGTCAAGCGGGCCGAGCATGAAAACTTCAAGCGCGTGATCAGTTCCTGGGAGCGTGAGTACCTGCTCTTCGCCGTCTGATACGCCGGGCGCGGTGGCCAGCCGCCGCGCCTTCACCGATAACAAGGAGAATTGGCATGACCAGCAACAACCCGCAAACCCGTGAGTGGCAAGCCCTCAGCAGCGATCACCACCTGGCCCCGTTCAGCGACTTCAAACAGCTGAAAGAAAAGGGTCCACGGATCATCACCAACGCCAAGGGCGTGTACCTGTGGGACAGCGAGGGCAACAAGATCCTCGATGGCATGGCGGGTCTGTGGTGTGTGGCGATCGGTTATGGGCGCGATGAACTGGCCGATGCGGCCGCCAAGCAAATGCGCGAACTGCCTTACTACAACCTGTTCTTCCAGACCGCGCACCCACCGGCACTGGAACTGGCCAAGGCCATCGCCGACGTGGCGCCGGAAGGCATGAACCATGTGTTCTTCACCGGTTCCGGTTCCGAAGGCAACGACACCATGCTGCGCATGGTTCGCCACTACTGGGCGATCAAGGGCCAGCCGAACAAGAAAGTCATCATCAGCCGCAAGAACGGCTACCACGGCTCCACCGTGGCCGGCGCGAGCCTGGGCGGCATGACGTATATGCACGAGCAGGGCGACTTGCCGATTCCGGGCATCGTCCATATCGCTCAGCCGTACTGGTTCGCCGAAGGCGGCGACATGACCCCGGAAGAATTCGGGATCTGGGCAGCCAATCAGCTGGAAGAGAAGATTCTGGAAGTCGGCGTCGACAACGTCGGTGCCTTCATTGCCGAGCCGATCCAGGGTGCCGGCGGCGTGATCATTCCGCCTGACACCTACTGGCCGCGCATCAAGGAAATCCTCGCCAAGTACGACATCCTGTTCGTGGCGGACGAAGTGATCTGCGGTTTCGGCCGTACCGGCCAATGGTTCGGCAGCGATTTCTACGATCTCAAGCCACACATGATGACCATCGCCAAAGGCCTGACGTCCGGCTACATCCCGATGGGTGGCCTGATCGTGCGCGACGAAGTGGTGGCGGTGCTCAACGAGGGTGGCGATTTCAACCACGGCTTCACCTACTCCGGTCACCCGGTGGCAGCGGCGGTGGGTCTGGAAAACATCCGGATTCTGCGCGAAGAGAAAATCATCGAACGCGCCCATGAAGAAACGGCACCGTATTTGCAGAAACGTCTGCGCGAGCTGAACGATCACCCGTTGGTGGGAGAAGTGCGCGGAGTCGGTCTGCTGGGGGCCATCGAGCTGGTGCAGGACAAGGCCACTCGCAAGCGTTACGAAGGCAAGGGTGTGGGCATGATCTGCCGCCAGTTCTGCTTCGACAACGGGCTGATCATGCGCGCCGTGGGCGACACCATGATCATCGCGCCGCCGCTGGTGATCAGCAAGGCGGAAATCGATGAGCTGGTGACCAAGGCGCGCAAGTGCCTGGACCTGACCCTCAGTGCATTGCAGGGCTAAGTGCTAGGCTCTGAGCGATGGAGCTGTTGCGCTGTCGCTCGGAGCTGTCAGAAAGGCTGGTCTTTTCTTGAAAGACCGCCTCGTATCTTGCCAGACTAGCCGCGGTTCCAGTTGTCCGGGTTCGGCCGCTGAACAAAGTGGTTCAAAAAAGAAAAATTTGGAGCATGACGCATGAAGGCATTAGGTAAAAAGCTTGCTGGCAAGACTCTTCTGGCCCTGTCCGTCGCGGGCATGATGGCGGGCGCGGTTCACGCGGACGACAAAGTGCTGCACGTCTACAACTGGTCCGACTACATTGCTCCGGACACCATCGCGAACTTCGAGAAAGAGTCGGGGATCAAGGTCGTCTACGACGTGTTCGACTCCAACGAAACCCTGGAAGCCAAGCTGCTGGCGGGCAAGTCCGGCTACGACGTGGTCGTGCCGTCGAACAACTTCCTGGCCAAGCAGATCAAGGCCGGTGTCTACCAGGAGCTGGATCAGTCCAAGCTGCCTAACTGGAAGAACCTGAACCAGGACCTGCTCAAGGCCGTGTCGGTCAGCGACCCGGGCAACAAGCACGCCTTCCCGTACATGTGGGGTTCGATCGGCATCGGCTACAACCCGGAGAAGGTCAAGGCTGCGCTGGGCGTCGACAAGATCGATTCCTGGGACGTACTGCTGAAGCCGGAAAACATCGCCAAGCTCAAGGGCTGCGGCGTGAGCTTCCTCGATTCGCCGACCGAAATGCTCCCGGTCGCGCTGCACTACCTGGGCCTGCCAACCGACTCCCAGAAGAAAGAAGACATCAAGAAAGCCGAGGACCTGTTCCTCAAGATTCGTCCTTCTATCACCTACTTCCACTCGTCCAAGTACATCTCGGACCTGGCCAACGGCAACATCTGCGTAGCGGTCGGCTACTCGGGTGACGTGCAGCAGGCCAAGTCCCGTGCCGCCGAGGCCGGTGACAAGGTGAAAGTCAGCTATGCAATTCCGAAAGAAGGCGCTGGCAGCTTCTTCGACATGGTCGCCATTCCGAAGGATGCCGAAAACGTTGAAGGCGCCTACAAGTTCATGACCTTCCTGCAGAAGCCTGAAGTCATGGCCGGCATCACCAACGCCGTACGTTTCCCGAACGGTAACGCCGCTGCAACGGCACTGGTGGAAAAAGACATCACCAGCGATCCAGGCATCTACCCGCCAGCCGACGTGCAGGCCAAGCTGTATGCCATCGCCGATCTGCCGGCGGCGACCCAGCGTGAAATGACTCGCAGCTGGACCAAGATCAAATCCGGTAAATAAGCCGGTTTGACGCAGCAACCGCTGGCCGTCGCGTTCGCAAGGACGGCCAGCGGTGCAATTAAATGACAGAAAGTTTTGCTGGAACGGTTTTTCGAGGGTAAGTTGCGCGCCGGTTTTGTTGCCGGGCAACCGTGACTGTCATGCAGCGCGGGGCAACTTGGGCCCAACTAAATTAGAGGACCTCCACTTGCCTATTTTTTCTTCTTTGCGCAATGCCCTGCTGGCCGCTGCCGGCCTGACGTTCGCTGTCGGTGCCCAAGCCGCCGGTACTGTGCATATTTATAACTGGTCGGATTACATCGGCGAGACCACCCTGGCCGATTTCCAGAAAGAAACCGGGATCAAGCCGGTCTACGACGTGTTCGACTCCAACGAGACCCTGGAAGGCAAACTGCTTGCCGGGCGTACCGGTTACGACGTGGTCGTGCCGTCGAACCACTTCCTTGGCAAGCAGATCAAGGCGGGCGCGTTCCAGAAGCTCGACAAGGCGCAGCTGCCGAACTATTCCAACCTCGACCCGGTGCTGCTCAAGCGTCTGGAACAGAACGATCCGGGCAACCTGTACGCCGTGCCGTACCTGTGGGGCACCAACGGCATCGGCTACAACGTCGATAAAGTGAAAGCCGTGCTCGGCGTCGACAAGATCGACTCCTGGAGCGTGCTGTTCGAGCCTGAGAACATCAAGAAACTGCACAGCTGCGGCGTGGCGTTCCTCGATTCGGCCGATGAAATGATGCCGACCGTGCTCAACTACATGGGCCTGAACGCCAACAGCACCGATCCCAAGGACTACGAGAAAGCCACGGCCAAGTTGCTGGCGGTGCGTCCCTACGTGACCTACTTCCACTCCTCGAAATACATCGGCGATCTGGCCAACGGCGACATCTGCGTGGCCATCGGTTTCTCCGGCGACATCTTCCAGGCCAAGCACCGCGCCGAAGAAGCCAAGAAAGGCGTGAACATCGCCTACGCCATCCCGAAAGAGGGCGGCGCGCTCTGGTTCGACATGCTGGCGATCCCGAAGGACTCGTCCAACGTCAAAGAGGCCCACGCTTTCATCAACTATTTGCTGAAACCTGAGGTGATCGCCCAGGTCAGTGATTACGTCGGTTACGCCAACCCCAACCCGGGTTCGGACAAGCTGATGGAGCAGTCCATTCGCACCGACGAAGCGGTTTATCCACCGCAGGCCGTTCTCGACAAGACTTACGTGTCGATCGAGTTGCCGCCGAATATTCAGCGTTTGATGACCCGCAGCTGGACCAAGGTCAAGTCGGGTAAATAGCTTCAACGTACAAACTATCCTGGGTTCGTCTTGCGTGGGCGAACTGCACTCTTTTTTTCTGGGAGTTTCGTAAATGGCAGTTGCCTCCGGCGCCTATAAGAAAGCCCTCGAGGGCGACCAGACACCTAAGCAGGTGCTGGTTAAAATCGACCGGGTCACGAAGAAGTTCGACGAGACGGTTGCCGTGGACGATGTGTCCCTGGAAATCAAGAAGGGCGAGATCTTCGCCCTGCTCGGCGGTTCGGGATCGGGCAAATCCACTCTGCTGCGGATGCTGGCAGGGTTCGAACGGCCCACGGAGGGGCGCATTTTCCTCGACGGCGTCGACATCACCGACATGCCGCCGTACGAGCGACCGATCAACATGATGTTCCAGTCGTACGCCCTGTTCCCGCATATGACCGTGGCGCAGAACATCGCGTTCGGCCTGCAACAGGACAAAATTCCCAAGGCCGAGATCGACGCCCGCGTGGCCGAGATGCTCAAGCTGGTGCAGATGAGCCAGTACGCCAAGCGCAAGCCGCACCAGTTGTCCGGCGGCCAGCGTCAGCGTGTGGCGCTGGCGCGTTCGCTGGCCAAGCGGCCGAAGCTGTTGCTGCTCGACGAACCGATGGGCGCACTGGACAAGAAACTGCGTTCGCAGATGCAGCTGGAACTGGTGGAAATCATCGAGCGCGTGGGTGTGACCTGCGTGATGGTGACCCACGACCAGGAAGAGGCCATGACCATGGCCGAGCGCATCGCGATCATGCACCTGGGCTGGATCGCCCAGATCGGCAGCCCGATCGACATCTACGAAACCCCGACCAGCCGCCTGGTCTGCGAATTCATCGGCAACGTGAACATCTTCGAAGGTGAAGTGATCGACGACGCCGAAGGCCACGCGACCATCACCTGCAAGGACCTCGACCGGCAGATCTACGTCGGCCACGGCATCAGCACCTCGGTGCAGGACAAGTCCGTGACCTACGCGATCCGTCCGGAAAAACTGCTGGTCACCGCCGAAATGCCGACCTGCGAATACAACTGGTCCAGCGGCAAGGTGCACGACATCGCCTACCTCGGCGGCCACTCGGTGTTCTACGTCGAATTGCCGAGCGGCAAACTGGTGCAGTCGTTCGTGGCCAACGCCGAGCGTCGTGGCGCACGTCCGACCTGGGGTGATCAGGTGTACGTGTACTGGGAAGATGACAGCGGCGTGGTACTTCGCTCATGAACATGCGCAAATTCAAACGCCGGCTCAATCGAATAATTCCCGGTGGCCGCCAACTGGTCATCGGGGTGCCGTTCATCTGGCTGTTCCTGTTCTTCATGCTGCCGTTCTTCATCGTTCTGAAGATCAGCTTTGCCGAAGCAGACGTGGCCATCCCGCCGTACACCGAGATCTACAGCTTCGTTGACCAGAAGCTGCAAGTGCTGCTGAACCTGGGCAACTACGCGATGCTCGGCGACGACGAACTCTACATCTCGGCGTACCTCGGTTCGCTGAAGATGGCGTTCTTCAGCACGCTGTTGTGCCTGCTGATCGGCTACCCGATGGCCTATGCCATCGCCAGTGCCCGCAAGGAAGTGCAGACGGTGCTGGTGCTGCTGATCATGATGCCGACCTGGACCGCGATCCTGATCCGCGTCTATGCGTGGATGGGCATCCTCAGCAACAACGGCCTGCTCAACGGTTTCCTGATGAGCATGGGCTTCATCGACGAGCCGCTGCAGATCCTCAACACCAACCTCGCGGTGTACATCGGCGTCGTCTACTCGTACCTGCCGTTCATGATCCTGCCGCTGTACGCCAACCTGGTGAAGCACGACAACAGCTTGCTGGAAGCGGCGTCCGATCTGGGTTCGAGCACGTTCAACAGCTTCTGGAAAATCACTATTCCGCTGTCCAAGAACGGGATCATTGCCGGCTGCATGCTGGTGTTCATCCCGGTGGTGGGCGAGTTCGTGATCCCGGAACTGCTCGGCGGTCCGGAAACCCTGATGATCGGTAAAGTGCTCTGGCAAGAGTTCTTCAACAACCGTGACTGGCCGGTGGCGTCCGCCCTGGCGGTGGTGATGCTGGCGATCCTGATCGTGCCGATCATCCTGTTCAACCGCAGTCAGGCCAAGGAAATGGAGGGTAAAGAATGAAGCGCTTCCGTTTCTCCAGCCTGATGCTGGTGCTCGGCCTGTTGTTCATCTATCTGCCGATGCTGATCCTGGTGATCTACTCGTTCAACGCCTCGAAACTGGTGACGGTGTGGGGCGGCTGGTCGATCAAGTGGTACGTCGGCCTGCTCGACAACACCCAACTGATGGGCTCGGTGGTGCGCTCGCTGGAAATCGCCTGCTACACCGCCGTCGCGGCAGTGGCGCTGGGTACGCTGGCGGCGTTCGTCCTGACCCGTATCACGCGCTTCAAGGGCCGTACGCTGTTCGGCGGCCTGGTCACTGCGCCGCTGGTAATGCCTGAGGTGATTACCGGTCTGTCGCTGTTGCTGCTGTTCGTGGCCATGGCGCAGATGATCGGCTGGCCACAGGAGCGTGGCATCGTCACCATCTGGATCGCTCACACCACGTTCTGTGCGGCGTATGTGGCGGTGGTGGTGTCGGCGCGTCTGCGTGAGCTGGACCTGTCCATCGAAGAAGCGGCGATGGACCTGGGTGCGCGGCCGTGGAAGGTGTTCTTCCTGATCACCATCCCGATGATCGCGCCGTCGCTGGCGGCGGGCGGCATGATGTCGTTCGCCCTGTCGCTGGACGACCTGGTACTGGCGAGCTTCGTCTCCGGCCCGGGTTCGACGACCCTGCCGATGGAAGTGTTCTCGGCGGTGCGTCTGGGCGTGAAGCCTGAGATCAACGCCGTGGCCAGCCTGATTCTGTTGGCGGTGTCGCTGGTGACCTTCATGGTCTGGTTCTTCAGCCGCCGTGCCGAAGAGTCGCGCCGCAAGGCGATCCAGCAAGCCATCGAAGAAGGCGCTGCCGATTCGTGGAAACAACCGGACGTGCGCCGGGCGCAGACGCCGGAAGCGGCTTAAGTCTTCCGACACAAAAAAACCTCGCGACCGTTACCGGCCGCGAGGTTTTTTTATGCCCGGTCAGGACACCCAGGGCGATTGGCGGATGACTTCGACAAAGTTCATCGGCTTGAACCCCGGCGCCTGATCCTTCAGCACATCAGTCTTTACATTGCCGAACGTCGTCTGCGGGCGATGACGCAAGCCATCGGCGAACGCGCAGATGATGCACTCCTTGAAACCCTCGCCCCGTGGATGCGCATGCACCACTGCCTCGCGCTGCACGGTGGTGAACGCGGCGTAATCCATGCCCAGCACATCCATTTCAACGCCTGCCGTCACCAGCGCCACGGTCGGACGCAGATGCTTCGGTACGCCCGGCGTAGTGTGCAGGGCGATCGACAGCCAGACCTGTTCGATGTCGTCGTCGCTCAGCCCATAAGGCTTGAGAAACCCCGCTGCCGCGTTGGCGCCATCGACTTCGAAGCGCTCGTCGTCGCTGCGGTGACCTTCGACCAGGCCCAGATCGTGGAACATCGCGCCGACGTACAGCAACTCCGGATCGTAGGCCAGTTGCCGGCGTTCACCGCTCAACGCACCGAACAGAAACACCCGGCGCGAGTGGTGGTAGAGCAGGTCGGATTCGATGTCGCGGATGTATTCGGTGGTGGCCCGGGCGAGGGCGCTATCGGGGATCTGGATACCGGCGATGGTCGTGGTCATGTTGAGCTTCCTCGTCGAAAACGCCGTCACGGCGCTGATGGGGAAAGTCTGTTCCCGGGGGCAAAACCGGACAATCGATCCATGGCTGCGATCCTTGCCATTCCACCTGCAAATCGTGCCAGCTCGCTTCTGCGGCGCGGATTGGCTAGGGTTGGCGCTGATCCGCCATTCCCCGGGAGCCGATATCGCCATGAACAAAACCATTGCCATCGTGGTGTTCCCCGGCGTGCAGGCGCTGGACGTCAGCGGGCCCATGGACGTGTTCGCCGAGGCCAATCGCTTCCTGGCGCCGGAGGATCATTACCGGCTCGAAGTGATCGGCGTCGAGCGCGGACCGATGGCGTGTTCCAACGGGCTGACCCTGAGTGCTCACCGGCATTTCAGCGACGTGCAGGAAGCCTGCGATTTGCTGCTGGTGGCCGGTGGGCCGCAGTTGCCGTTCCTGGATTTCGGCAGCACGTTCGATGCCTGGTTGCGTGAGGCCTGCGGGCGGGCGCGGCGGTTCGGTTCGATCTGCAACGGTGCGTTCATGCTTGCCCGTGCCGGGTTGCTGGAAGGGCGTACGGTCACCACTCATTGGAACGACGCCGAGGCGCTGGCGCAGTTGTGCCCGTCGAGCCGGGTCGAGGCCGATCGGCTGTACGTCGAGGATGGTCAGCTCTACACCTCGGCGGGGGTGACGGCGGGGATCGATCTGTCGCTGTACCTGCTGGCGCGTGACTACGGTGCCGAGGTGGCGCTGAGCGTGGCCAAGCGGCTGGTGGTGTTTACCCAGCGCTCGGGCGGGCAGTCGCAGTTCAGCCCGTTTCTCACGCCTCATGCCGAACCGACGTCGGCGGTGGCGATGGTGCAACTGTACGTGCTGGCCAATCTCACCGGCGACCTGACCATCGCCGACCTGGCGAATGCCGCCAACATGAGTGCGCGGAATTTCTCCCGGGTGTTTGCTCGCGAAGCGAAAGTCACCCCGGCGGAATTCGTCGAGCGAGCGCGGGTGGATGCGGCGCGGGTGATGCTCGAAAGCACCACGGCGCCGCTGAAAACGGTGGCGTATCAATGCGGGTTTCGCGATGCGCAACACATGCGCAGCGTGTTCAACCGCCGGCTGGGGGTGACGCCGCAGCAGTTTCGGCTGAACTTTGCGGCGATGGTTTGAACGGCGCTTATTGCGACGCCCGTGCCGGCAACAGCTTCAAGGTACTGCGCGTATTCGCCGTCACCTCTTCATCACTGAAATGCGCCTGCACATACAGCCCGTCCACATACGCTTCCGCCTGATCGTCATAGTGACTGTCGAACGGCACGCCGCTCTGGCCGACCGGGTTGATCGTCAGGCTGTGAGCAGGGTCGGCGAAGTCCACCAGCCGCCGAGTCGACGGGCCGTAGGTCACCGGCCATGGCGCCGGGCCGATCTTCGCCGAGAGGTTGTTCGGCACTTCATGGGTGCCCGGTGCGGCGAACGGGCCGACATTGAAGATGCGATCCAGCGGTTTCTGCTGACCCAACGGATGACCATGGGTCAGCGTGTGCGCCTTGCCCCATTGCCAGCCGGAAGCATCGTCGCCGAGGGTCTGTTTCAGGTGCGCCATGCTCGCCTGCCACGCGGTGCGCACGGTGTCGGCGCGGGTCTCCTTGCCTGGCGTGTTGCGGTTGTCCCACCACGGTGAATCGGCGTTGGCTGCCAGTCGCGGCAACGCTGCATCGAGTACGCGGGTCGACAGCAAGGTCTCGAACATGTCATTGCCCAGCTCATCGCGCATCGCCGCGTCGGCCAGGTCATAGAGGAACTGGTTGAACACCGTCGCGCTGACCGAATCCAGCGGATAGTCGCCCTGCCACTGGGCCAGTTGCTCGACCAGTTTCAGTTGCGCCGGGTCAGTCACCACTTCACGCAATACCGGCAGCAATGGCGCGAGCACGCGCGGGCCGTAACCGGTGGTGGTGCCCAGTTGCAGCTTCTGGTTGGCTTCGTTGTCCCACTTCACGTTCTTGTCGGCGAGCTGGCGGTTGAGCTGCTGGCCACGGTCAGCGAGGTTGTAGTAACCGGGAATCTCCATGCCGGTCGGCGACACGGGCTGGAAGTTGGCCGAGACGATATAGCCCCGCGCCGGGTTCTCTTCCTGCGGGTTGGCGCTGAACGGGAAGTAGCCGTCCTTGTCCGCCTGATTGCCGCTGCCGTCGAGGATGAACTCGGGTTTGACCCCGGCCGGACGCTTGGGCAACAGCGCCGAGGCCCACCAGGCGATATCGCCCTTGGCGTTGGCATAGACAATGTTCAGCCCCGGCGCCTGCACCTTGGCAGCAGCGGCGCGAGCCTTGGCCAGGGTGTCGGCGCGGTTGAGCTGGTAGAAACCTTCGAGGATCGGGTTCGGCGTTTCGAGGAATGCCCACCACATCGCAATCGGGGTTTTCCCGGCGGCGCTGCCGAGGACGTCGTTGACGATCGGCCCGTGGGGCGACTGGCGCAGGGTGATGGTCACCGGCGCCTGGCCTTTCACCGCAATCTGCTGCTCGGTGCTGACCATGTCGGTCCACTGACCGTGATACCAGACCTGATTCGGGTTGTCCGGGTTGACCTTCTCGGCGATCAGGTCCAGGTCATCGTTCTGGAACATGGTCAGGCTCCAGCCGAAATCCAGGTTGTGCCCCAGGAACGCAAATGGCACCAGCGCCTGATGATGGCCGTAGAGTTCAAAACCCGGCGCCGACAACTGTGCTTCGTACCACACCGATGGCACTGAGAAGCGGATGTGCGGGTCGCCGGCCAGTAATGCCTTGCCACCCCTGCTGCGGCTGCCGGCAATCACCCAGGCGTTGCTGCCTTCGTACTGCGGCAGGCCGTTTTCGATCAGCGCCTGTTCGCTGAGGCGGGCGAGGGCGTTCAGGTCTTTCCAGTCTTCGGCGGCGAGTGCCGGTGCTTTGCCGGCGTGGCCCTTGGCGAGCACGCCCTTGGGCTGCCACTCGAGGTCGAAGACGTTGAGGTAATCGGCGCCGAGCTGATCGCGCACGTAGGTCAGCAACGGTTCGGTGCGAAACGCGGCGGCGAAGCTGTAGGCCATGTAGCCGGCGACGCTGATGGTGTCTTCGGCGGTGAACGGCCGCTTGGGGATGCCCAGCACGTCGAACTCGACGGGGGCGGCGTGCGAGTCCTGATATTGATTGATGCCGTCCAGATAGGCTTGCAGGGCCTTCCAGGCCGGGGACTGCTTGTCGAGGCTGGCCACGTAAGTGGCAGCGCGTTCGCGAATGCGCAGGCTGCGGAACAGTTTGTCGGTGTCGAGCAGTTTCGGCCCGAGTACTTCGGCCAGTTCGCCCCGAGCCAGGCGGCGCATGGCTTCCATCTGGAACAGCCGGTCCTGGGCGTGCACGTAACCGAGGGCACGATAGAGGTCAGTTTCGTTTTCAGCACGGATGTGCGGCACGCCGCGTTCGTCGTAACGCACGGTCACCGAGCCTTGCAGGTTGCGCAACTCCACCTGGCCCTGACGCGTCGGTTGCTTGCTGTACACGTACCAGCCGCCGGCGGCGAGCAGTGCAACGATGAGCAAGGCAAGAACGGTAAAGACGCGTTTCATGGTGACTCCTTGTGCATTCGGGGTTGCCGCCCGTGCGGGCTGCAAACAATTAGCACACGCCTCGTGTGCCGCGCATCGCTGTCCTTGAAATGTCCGGAATGCCTTACTTCGTTTCTACCGGCCACGGGCAGTAGCAACCGACCGCCAGCGTGTGGGTGGCATTCACCGGACGATCATCACTCAATGCCTGCAGGATCGGCTCGATAAAACTGTTGCTGGAGTTGCACGTCAGGCCTTCGCTGTACGGGCCGAAGTACGCCAGTTTGCCGCTGCGATCCCAGATCGCCACGGCCGGGCTGGCGGGGATCTGTTCGGAGCCGGGCAGCACCGCGATGGTCTTGAGATTGCTGAGCGTGGCGGGCAACTGGCCGTGGCTGCCGGACTTCTGCACGGCATAGAACTCCACACCTTTAGGGCCGAACTGTTCGACCATCTCGGTCAGGTGCTGCTGATTGCCGACGTTGCACGGGCAGGCCGGGTCCCAGAAATGCACCAGGCGGATGTTGCCGGGGCCGGCGAGGTCGTCGGGCAGTCGCAGCGGATCGCCGGAAAACACCGCAGTGTGTTCGCTGAAGGCCCGCAGGTAGCGGCCCTGAAACCAGTCGTACGCGGCCCACAGCACGCCGGCACACACGATGGCGAGCAGGCTGGCAAACAGTGCGGTGCGGTAGGGCGAGCGCATGGGTTTGGTTCCTCAAGAGCGCGCTAGCTTGCCATGCTTGCTTCTACAGATGAATATCGCAGGCCGATAAAGTCCGTTTACCGTTTTGGAATTGCCCATGTCTGCTGCCTTCAATCCCGATCATCTGCGTGCGAGCCTCAAGCCGTTGGCCGAGTGGCAGCCGTTGTCCGAGGAGGCGAAGGCGTATCAGCGGTTTTACAAGACCGACTTCCCGGAGCGCGATGTCTGGCGTGGCATGGGCCGGTTCGACGTCGATGGTTATGAGTTGGTCAGTCATTGCTGGTGGCCGGCGGAAACGGCCAAGGCCACGCTGTTTCTGGTTCATGGTTTTTATGACCACACCGGTCTCTATCGGCATGTGATCGAGTGGGCGCTGGATCAGGGGTTCGCGGTGATTGCCTGCGATCTGCCGGGGCATGGTCTGTCGAGCGGCGAGCGGGCGAGCATCCGCGATTTCTCCGAGTATCAGGATGCGCTGCAAGGTCTGTTCGCCGAGGCGCATTCGATCGCGCTGCCGCAGCCGTGGCACTTGTGCGGGCAAAGTACCGGCGGTGCGATCATTGTCGATCACGTGCTCAACCATGGCGAAAACAGCCCGGCGCAAGGCCAGCTGATTCTGCTGGCGCCGCTGGTGCGTCCGCGGGCCTGGGGCTGGTCGCAGTTCAGTTATTACCTGCTCCGGCCCTTCGTCCGGGGCATCGCCCGGCGTTTCAGCGAGAACTCCAATGATCCGGATTTCCTGCCATTCCTGCAGGCCGATCCATTGCAGCCAAAACGCTTGCCGACGGCGTGGGTCGGGGCGTTGTCACGCTGGATCAACCGCGTGGAATACGCGAAGAAAAGTCCGCGTCGGCCGTTGATCATTCAGGGCCAGGCGGACATGACGGTGGATTGGCCGCACAACCTGCAAGTGCTGAAGTGGAAGTTCGACCGGCCGCAGATTCTGTTGCTGGCGGAGGCGCGGCATCACCTGGCCAATGAGACGGCGGAAATGCGCGAGGAGTATTTCGAGTTCCTGAACAAGCGGATCAAGGGCCGCAATCCCTAGATCACTGATTGAGGTTCGAGGTGCTTTGCCCCACGGCCAGCCCGGCGCGAATCGCCGCCAGCGCTGCCTGATAGTAGGCCTTGCCTTCGGTGGATTCGGCGAAGGTCGCGAATTCTTCCAGTTCTTCATCCGACAAATCGCGATAGACGTACAGCAGCGTGTTGTTCAGGTCGGCGCCGATCTGATCCATCAGTCGCTGGCGTTGACCGTTCAACATGCCCTGGGCCTGACCGCCGCCGAGCAGGCCAGGGATCATCGAACTCAGGCTGTCCGCCGCCACGCCGGCAATCGCCAGGCTGACTTCGGCGCCGGCTTCGCGGGCCGGCAGGGCCTGGGCGAGGTGGCCGATGATCAGCAGGCGGCTGTCGCTGGCCGGCATCTTCGGCAGGCCCTTGGCGTTTTTGGCCAATTGATCGCGGCGGGTTGCCAGCAGTTCGGCGGCGACGATCTTCTTGCCCAGCGGTGACTGAAAGAACGACAGGGCCGGTTTCGGGTCGGCGAGGTTCTTGCGCAATTGCGCTTCGGCCCGTTGATCCACGGCCTGGGGGGCGAAGCGCTGATTGCTGTTGTTCACCAGCGCCTGAAACACCGCCGGCGGCAGGCTGTTCTGGTAGCGCTGTTGCGCGGCGCTCAGGGCGTCATTGAAATGCGCGCGTTGTTCCGGCCAGCCGGCGACCTTGTACAACTGGTCGTGGCCGTCTGCCCAGGCGGGCAAAACGCAGAACATCAACAGTGAAAAAAGCAAACGGCGCATAGGGACTCCTGTCAGCAGCGGACTATTCTCCGTGCGGTGCCAGTACTTGTCGAGAATTCGTATCAAGCCGCCGCGTGGCTCTGTCGGAATTCCCGGCGCAGGCATACTATGCGCGCCATGCAAATATCCTCTGAACACCCGCTGCTGTTACGTATCGTCGACGACCTGGCCGAGCGTGGCTGGTCGCAGCAGAACATTTTCCTGCCTGCGGATCTGACCCGCGCGCTGGCCGCTGAGTGCCGCAAACGTGACGCCGAAGGTGAACTGGCGCCGGCGGGGGTTGGGCGTGGCCCGTTGTCGGAGGTCCGCGAGGGTATTCGTGGTGACCATATCCAGTGGATCGATCCCGGCCAGGCCGAGGCCAGTGACCGTTATCTGAACCTGATGGACAGCCTGCGTGAGGCACTCAACCGTGGGTTGTTCCTGGGCCTGGAAGATTTCGAGTGCCATTTCGCCCTGTACCCGCCGGGTGCGTTCTATCGCAGGCATGTCGACCGTTTTCGCGACGATGACCGGCGTATGGTCTCGGCGGTGATCTACCTCAATGACGGCTGGCTGCCGGAGGATGGCGGGCAGTTGCGCATGTACCTGGAAAATGATCGCGTCCATGACGTGCAACCTACCGGCGGTTGTCTGGTGGTGTTTCTCTCCGGTGAAGTGCCCCACGAAGTGTTGCCGGCCCATCGCGAGCGCCTGTCGCTGACAGGCTGGTTCCGCCGCCGTGGCAACGAGCCGTTCTGAGATGCACAGGATTCTTGTGAGTCGCTGCCTGCTGGGGCACCGCGTGCGTTATGACGGCGGGGCCAGCGGGCCGTTCGATCTGCTGGAACAGTGGATTGCCGAAGGGCGTGTCGTGCCGCTGTGCCCGGAAGTGGCCGGCGGATTGCCGACACCCCGGGCGGCGGCGGAGATTCCAGGCGGGCAGGGCAGTGAAGTGCTGGATGGTCTCGCGGCAGTGATCACCACCGAGGGCGAGGACGTCAGTGCGCAATTTCTCGACGGTGCGCGACAGGCATTGGTGCTGGTGCAGAAACACGGAATTCGTGTGGCGGTGCTCAAGGCCAACAGTCCTTCCTGCGGGAATCTGCTGACCTATGACGGGACGTTCAGCGGCGTTAAGGTGAGTGGCGAAGGTGTCACGGCAGCCTTGCTCAAGCGCCATGGCGTGCAGGTCTTCAGCGAACTGGAACTGCCGCAGGCCGCACAGGCGCTCAAGGCACTCGACTAGACACCGTCACTTCAGGTTTTCAGTAGCCTGCGCGTTCAACCACTTCTGCGACAACGCCTCCAGCCGCCCATCCGTCCTGATCCGCTGCAACGCATTCTCAAGACTCGCGTGAAACGCCGGGTTGCCCTTCTGAAACGGAATCGCCAGATCTACCGGCGGACCGACCTTCGGTTTTTCCTCAGTCAGCGTCTGTACCAGCACCAATGGGCGGGGCTGCTCATCCTTTTTTGCCAATAACTGCGCATTGACCTGCGTGTAAGGTTCGCTGAAGTCGAAACGATCCTTGAGTTCCGGGGTCAGTGCTATGTGGTTGAGCGCGACGTCGTACTTGCCGCTTTCGACGCCCTGGAGCAGATCGGCTTCGTCGGTGACGATGAAGTCGGCGCGCACATCCAGCTCGTTGGCCAGCAGTTGCCCAAGCTCGACCTCGAACCCCGTGAGTGTGTCGCCGTCCTTGAAATTGAAGGGCGGTGTATTAGCCTCAAGGGCAATGCGCAACTCGCCACGGTCGTTGATGTCATCAATCAGTTCGGCATGAGCCAGCGGGCTCAGAAGGGGAAGCAGGCAGATCAGGCCAGGCAGAAAGCGCATGGTCACTCCTTTGAAATCATTGTCGCGGCCTGCTGTTCAGGCTCGCTTTGCTATGGTTGTCGAGTGCCTTCGACAACGAATGGTCATGAAGTTGTCATGACCGCGCGGATTTTACGGAAAAACTGGAGAAGAGAATGAAAACATTCATGTCACGCGCCGCTTTGGCAGGGCTTCTGTTAAGTGCTTCGATGATGGCCAGCGCCGCTACACCGGCACCGGCCGGTGCTTCAGTGAGTATTGTCGAGCCGAGCAGCGGTGCCGTTGTGGACAAGACATTCAAGGTCAAGTTTGAAGTCAAAGGCATTGCCCTGGCGCCGGCCGGCGACCCGACCGCGAACACCGGGCACCATCACCTGCTGGTCGATGCCAAGGAAATCGTCCCGGCGGGCAGCGTGATCCCGACCGATGCCAACCACCTCCACTTCGGCAAGGCCCAGACCGAAACCGAACTGACCCTGGCGCCGGGCAAGCACACCTTGCAGCTGGAGCTGGGCGACAAGGGCCACATGGCCTTCGATCCGCCAATCGTTTCGGAAAAGATCACCGTGACGGTGAAATGACTTTTCCGCCGGCATGAAAAAGGGAGCCCCGAGGGGCTCCCTTTTTTGTGGCTCAGCGCTGAATCAGAACAGCACGCGGCTACGGATGGTGCCGTTGACGTGTTGCAGCTTCTCTTGCGCCAGCTCCGAGTACTCGGCGTCGACGTCGATCACCACGTAGCCGACCTTCTCGTTGGTCTGCAGGAACTGACCGGAGATGTTGATGCCGTTTTCGGCGAAGACCTTGTTGATCTCGCTCATCACACCCGGGATGTTCTCGTGGATGTGCAGCAGGCGGTGCTTGCCAGGGTGAGCCGGCAGGGCCACTTCCGGGAAGTTCACGGACGATACCGAAGTACCGTTGTCGCTGTACTTGACCAGTTTCTCTGCCACTTCCAGACCGATGTTGGCCTGCGCTTCAGCGGTGGAACCACCGATGTGCGGGGTCAGGATCACGTTATCCAGGCCACGCAGCGGGCTTTCGAACTCTTCATCGTTGGAGCGCGGCTCGACCGGGAACACGTCGATGGCGGCGCCGATCAGGTGCTTGTCCTTGATCGCAGCGGCCAGGTGGTCCAGCTCGACCACGGTGCCGCGTGCAGCGTTGATCAGGATGCCGCCCTTCTTGATGGCGCGGATTTCCTTCTCGCCGATCATCCACTGGGTCGCAGCGGTTTCCGGAACGTGCAGGGTGACGATGTCGGACATGCCCAGCAGCTCGTGCAGGTTGCCGACCTGGGTCGCGTTGCCCAGCGGCAGCTTGGTCACGGTGTCGTAGAAGAACACCTGCATGCCCAGACCTTCAGCCAGGACCGACAGCTGAGTACCGATCGAGCCGTAGCCGACGATGCCCAGTTTCTTGCCGCGGATCTCAAAGGAGTTGGCCGCCGACTTGATCCAGCCGCCACGGTGGCAGGAAGCGTTTTTCTCAGGGATGCCGCGCAGCAGCAGGATCGCTTCGGCCAGCACCAGCTCGGCAACGGAGCGGGTGTTGGAGTACGGCGCGTTGAACACGGCGATGCCGCGCTCGCGGGCCGCTTCCAGGTCAACCTGGTTGGTGCCGATGCAGAAACAGCCGACTGCCACCAGCTTCTTCGCGTGATCGAAGATCTCTTCGGTCAGTTGGGTGCGCGAACGAATGCCGATGAAGTGAGCGTCAGCGATCTTTTCCTTGAGCTGGGCTTCCGGCAGGGAGCCTGTCAGGTATTCGATGCTGGTGTAGCCCGCCGCCTTGAGGACGTCGACAGCCGATTGGTGGACGCCTTCGAGAAGAAGGAACTTGATCTTGCTCTTATCGAGAGAAGTCTTGCTCATCTGCGTAAACCTGTATCCCGGAGAAAAATGGCAGGAAATGGTCAACAGACATTGACCTTGACGACAAGAATGCCGTCACCGCAGAACCGCCGTTGGGCACTGGCCTGCGGGGTCGGTATGCTAGCATAGCCGCCCCGCTAATCACTCATTCCTGCGACGTGAAGCGTTCTCAGGATGACCATGAATTGTTCGAGAGTTCCGTCGATGACCAATCCTGCCCTGATTGATGAACTGAAGACCCTGGTCGAGCCTGGCAAGGTCCTGACCGATGCCGACTCCCTGAACGCTTACGGCAAGGATTGGACCAAGCACTTCGCCCCGGCGCCCAGCGCCATCGTGTTCCCCAAGACCATCGAGCAGGTGCAGGCCATCGTCCGCTGGGCCAACGAACATAAAGTGGCGCTGGTGCCCTCGGGCGGCCGCACCGGTCTTTCTGCCGCTGCCGTGGCCGCCAATGGCGAAGTGGTGGTGTCGTTCGACTACATGAACCAGATTCTCGACATCAACCTCACCGACCGCACCGCCGTGTGCCAGCCGGGCGTGGTCACCGAGCAATTGCAGAACGCGGCCGAAGAACATGATCTGTACTACCCGGTGGACTTCGCGTCGGCCGGTTCCAGCCAGATTGGCGGCAATATCGGCACCAATGCCGGCGGGATCAAGGTCATTCGCTACGGCATGACCCGCAACTGGGTGGCGGGCATGAAAGTGGTCACCGGCAAGGGCGATGTGCTGGAACTGAACCGGGACCTGATCAAGAACGCCACCGGTTACGACCTGCGCCAGCTGTTCATCGGCGCCGAAGGCACCCTCGGGTTCGTGGTCGAGGCCACCATGCGCCTGGATCGCGCACCGAAAAACCTGACCGCAATGGTGCTCGGCACCGCGGATTTCGACTCGATCATGCCGGTGCTGCACGCCTTCCAGGGCAAGCTCGACCTGACCGCGTTCGAATTCTTCTCCGACAAGGCCCTGGCCAAGGTCATGGGCCGTGGCGATGTCCCGGCACCGTTCGAAACCGACTGCCCGTTCTATGCGTTGCTGGAATTTGAAGCGACCACCGAGGAAGTGGCCAACAGCGCCCTGGAAACCTTCGAGCATTGCGTGGAGCAGGGCTGGGTGCTGGACGGCGTGATGAGCCAGAGCGAAACCCAGTTGCAGAACCTGTGGAAGTTGCGCGAGTACATCTCCGAAACCATCTCCCACTGGACGCCGTACAAGAACGACATCTCGGTCACCGTCTCGAAAGTCCCGGCGTTCCTGCGGGAAATCGACGCGATCGTCGGCAAACATTATCCAGACTTCGAAATCGTCTGGTTCGGCCACATCGGCGACGGCAACTTGCACTTGAACATCCTCAAGCCGGACAACCTGAGCAAGGACGAGTTTTTCGCCAAGTGCGCCACCGTCAACAAGTGGGTGTTCGAAACCGTCGAGAAGTACAACGGTTCGATTTCCGCCGAACACGGCGTGGGCATGACCAAGCGCGACTACTTGACCTACAGCCGCTCGCCGGTCGAAATCGAATACATGAAAGCGGTCAAGGCGGTGTTCGACCCGAACGGCATCATGAACCCGGGCAAGATCTTCGCGGTTTGATTGGCAATCCCTGATGAATCAATGAAGGCAGGAGTCGGTAATGAGCTATCAGCACCAGTATGTCGACGGTACGCGGATTCATTTTCCGCTGGGGAAAGTGGTGTGCATCGGCCGCAACTACGCCGAACACGCCAAGGAACTGGACAACCCGGTCCCTACCGAACCGTTGCTGTTCATCAAGCCGGGCAGTTGCGTGGTGCCGCTGGAAGGTGGTTTCAGCATTCCGACCGAGCGTGGCTCCGTGCATTACGAAGCGGAAATCGCCGTGTTGATCGGCAAGCCGCTGTCGACCAAGCCCAGCCGTGAAGAAGTGCTGGACGCGATCTCCGGATTCGCCCCGGCGCTGGACCTGACCCTGCGCGACAAGCAGGCCGAGCTCAAGTCCAAGGGACTGCCGTGGGAAATCGCCAAGTCGTTCGACGGCGCGGCGGTGATTGCACCGTTCGTGGTCGGCAGCACCTTTGCCGACCTGACCGACATCGGCATCCGCCTGACCATCAATGGCGAAGTGCGCCAGGACGGCAACAGCAGCGCGATGCTCAACCCGATCGTGCCGATGATCCAGCACATGGCCGGCTGCTTCTCGCTGCAGGCCGGTGACGTGATCCTGACCGGCACGCCGGTGGGTGTCGGTCCGCTGAACGTTGGCGATGACATCGTGCTGGAACTGCCGGGCGCCAGCCGCTTCACCAGCAGCGTTCGCTGATCCGGACACCGCGCTCTCAAATGGGAGATTGCAGGTTTGAGGAATGCCCTCAAGCCGGCAATCTCCCATTTCTGTTTTGTGATCCCGCCTGCAAAGGCGCAGGGCAATCCGGCCATTTGCCGTTTTTTTCACATCCTGTCCGGATAATTCCGGTCATTCTGGCGTCTGAGCCGGCCTCTTTGTGCTATTACCCATAGCCTGAATTTTTCGGAACGCGTCCACTGATGTCATCTCAAACACAGCTCAACACTGCTCGCCGTTCACGTTTCGCCCTGCGCTGGTATTACTGGCTGTTGCTGGTGGTCGCGGCCGGTTACGGTCTGGCGTATGCGATGCATTGGGATGACCGTGGCCTGTTGTGGGTGCGCGAGCGCTTCGAAAGCCCGGCTGAACGCACGGCGAGTGTCTGGTTGCCGGACTATCGGGTGGTGATCGACGCCAAGCTGTTGCCGGGGATGGAAAAGGACGAGGCCTCGGACCTGTCCTACGACCCGCAGAGCAAGACCCTGTTTTCGGTGATGGGCAAGAACCCGTTCCTGGTCGAGCTGACCTTACAGGGCGACGTGCTGCGCAAGATGCCGCTGGTGGGCTGGATCAACCCGGAAGGCGTGACCGTCATGGGCAATGGCTTGCTGGCTATTGTCGATGAGCGTGAGCACATGCTGTCGATCGTCAAGGTCGATGCCAATACCCGCGAGCTGAAGCGCGACGATTTCCCGAAATACGACCTCGGCCCCTCGAAAAACCAGAACAAGGCCTTCGAAGCCATCACCTGGGATGCCCGCAACCAGCGATTGTTGCTGGGCGAAGAACGTCCGCCAGCGCTGTTCACCTGGAAAAGCGACGGCAGCCAGACCCTCACCGGCGACAAGCAGAAACTGCCGAACGATGAACTGGACATCCGCAACCTCTCGGCCCTGGCCATCGATCCGCGCACCGGTCATACCCTGGTGCTGTCTGCCGATTCGCACCTGCTGCTGGAGCTGGACGAGAAGGGCGAACAGGTCAGTTTCATGACCCTGCTGGGCGGCTTCAACGGTCTGAAGCAGACCATCCCCCGCGCTGAAGGCGTGACCATGGACGAGGCGGGCACGCTGTACATGGTCAGCGAGCCGAACCTGTTCTACCGCTTCGAAAAACAGAAATAACCCGCCTGCCGCCGCAAGGTTGTCGTCCGGGGCAAGTGGCCTTTAAGCTTCGATTCAGACAGGCGTGATATTTCATCCGCCTGTTTTGATCCCGAGCCCAGCCCGCATGCGTCGATTTGCCCGTCCCAAGCCCCTTCTGATCATCCTCTCGGTGATTGCCCTGATCGCATTGATTGCGATCGGCCAATACCTGCGTCTGTTCGAGCGCGCCTGGTTCAACCTGCAAAGTCACTGGCAGCCCCACAGCATTGAGGCGATCAATCTGGATCAGTACAGCGTGGGCATCGAGGCTCGGGTCATCGAGGGGCTGAACGATGACGTTTCCGCGCTGACTTACGATCCGGTGCGCAAAAGCCTGTTCACCGTCACCAACAAGAATGCCGAGCTGATCGAATTGTCGCTGGAGGGCCGGATCCTGCGCCGTGTCGCGCTGATCGGTTTCGGCGATCCGGAGGCGGTCGAGTTCATCAGTGCCGACACTTACGTGATCACCGACGAACGCCAGCAGCGCCTGATCAAGATCCATCTGGAGCACGACACTACGTTCCTCGATGCGGCGGACGCCGAGCAGATGACGCTCGGCGTGCACATGAGCGGCAACAAGGGTTTCGAAGGTCTGGCTTACGATTCAGTGGGCAAGCGTCTGTTCGTGGCCAAGGAGCGCGATCCGATGCTGATCTACGAAGTGCACGGCTTTCCGCACTTCAACCCGGAAAAGTCCTACGCGGTGCATGTCATCAACAACCCCAAGCGCGACGCCGGGATGTTCGTGCGTGACCTGTCGAGCCTGCAATACGACGAGCGCAGCGGCCATCTACTGGCGCTGTCGGACGAGTCGCGGCTGATTCTGGAACTGGATGTGGACGGGCGCCCGATGAGCACGATGTCGTTGAGCGGTGGTCGGCAAGGGCTGAAGAAAACCGTGCCGCAGGCGGAAGGCATAGCGATGGATGACGATGGGACGTTGTATCTGGTGAGCGAGCCAAATCTGTTTTATGTCTTCAGAAAGCCAGACCGGAACTGACATTCTTCAATGAACCCCCGTGGGAGCGGACAGGCTCCCACAGGTTCTTCAGGCTTACTCGGCCTTCAGGGTCTTCACGCCTTCGCTGGTGCCCAGCAACAGCAGATCCGCCGGACGTGCCGCGAACAGGCCGTTGGTGACCACGCCGACGATTGCATTGATCTGCGCTTCCAGCTCCACCGGGTTGGTGATCTGCAGATTGTGCACGTCGAGGATGATGTTGCCGTTGTCGGTCAGCACGCCTTCGCGGTAGACCGGGTCGCCGCCCAGTTTCACCAGTTGGCGGGCCACGTGGCTGCGGGCCATCGGGATCACTTCCACCGGCAGCGGGAACGCGCCGAGCACCGGCACCAGTTTGCTGCCGTCGGCGATGCAGATGAAGGTCTTGGCCACGGCCGCGACGATCTTCTCGCGGGTCAGGGCTGCACCGCCGCCCTTGATCAGGTTCAGGTGCTCGTCGCTTTCGTCGGCGCCGTCGATGTAGAACTCCAGGTCGCTGACCGTGTTCAGTTCGTACACCGGAATCCCGTGGCCCTTGAGGCGCGCGGCGGTGGCTTCGGAACTGGCGACCGCGCCATCGAACGCGCCCTTGTGCTGGGCCAGGGCGTCGATGAAGCAGTTGGCGGTGGAGCCGGTGCCGACCCCGACGATGCTTTTGTCGTCAAGTTTCGGAAGGATGAAGTCGACGGCGGCCTGGGCCACGGCCTGTTTGAGTTGATCCTGGGTCATGCGGGCTCCGGAAGCGGGCAAGGTAAGAACGGAAAGGCCGGCATTATAGCCTCAAGCCGGGCTAAAACCTCTGGATTCGTGTGGTCGTGCGCCCGAAAGCCGGGTTAGACTCGTTGGCCCTGCCCAACCCGCTCAGTGATGCTTTCCGATGCTCGAACAGTACGTCAAGAAGATCCTCACCTCGCGCGTTTATGACGTTGCCGTAGAAACCCCGCTGCAGAACGCCCGCCAGCTCTCCGAGCGGCTGGGCAACGACATCTGGCTCAAGCGCGAAGACTTGCAGCCGGTGTTCTCGTTCAAGATTCGCGGCGCCTACAACAAGCTGACCCAGTTGAGCGACGAAGAACGCGCTCGCGGCGTGGTCACCGCGTCGGCGGGCAACCACGCGCAGGGCCTGGCCCTGGCGGCGAAAGTGCTGGGCGTGAAAGCGACCATCGTGATGCCCAAGACCACCCCGGAGATCAAGGTCGAAGGCGTGCGCTCTCGTGGCGGCAAAGTGGTGCTGCACGGTGATTCGTTCCCGGAAGCCCTGGCCTACTCGCTGAAACTGGTCGATGAGAAAGGCTACGTCTACATCCACCCGTACGACGATCCGCACACCATTGCCGGGCAGGGCACCGTGGCGATGGAAATTCTGCGCCAGCACCCGCAGCCGCTGGACGCGATCTTCGTACCGGTGGGCGGTGGCGGTCTGATCGCCGGCATCGCGGCGTACGTGAAATACCTGCGGCCGGACATCAAGGTCATCGGCGTCGAGCCCGACGACTCCAACTGCCTGCAAGCGGCGATGGCGGCGGGCGAGCGCGTCGTGCTGCCGACCGTGGGCATCTTCGCCGACGGCGTGGCGGTGGCGCAGATCGGCCAGCACACGTTCGACATCTGCAAGGATTACGTCGATGAAGTGATCACCGTCAGCACCGACGAAATCTGCGCGGCGATCAAGGACATCTACGACGACACCCGTTCGATCACCGAACCGGCCGGCGCCCTGGGCGTGGCCGGGATCAAGAAGTATGTCGAGCAGCGCGGCGTCAGCGGCCAGACCTTCGTCGCCATCGACTCCGGGGCCAACGTCAACTTCGACCGCCTGCGCCACGTCGCCGAGCGCGCCGAGCTGGGCGAGGGTCGCGAAGCGATCATCGCCGTGACCATCCCGGAGAAGGCCGGCAGCTTCAAGGCGTTCTGCGAAGCCATCGGCAAACGCCAGATCACCGAATTCAACTATCGCTACAACACCGGCAGCGAAGCGCACATCTTCGTCGGCGTGCAGACTCACCCGGAAAACGACCCGCGCAGCGCGCTACTGGCGAGCCTGACCGAACAGGGTTTCCCGGTACTCGACCTCACCGACAACGAACTGGCCAAACTGCATATCCGTCACATGGTCGGTGGGCGCGCGGCGCAGGTGGTCGATGAAGTGGTGTTGCGCTTCGAGTTCCCGGAGCGTCCGGGCGCGCTGTTCAACTTCCTCAACAAGCTCGGCGGGCGCTGGAACATTTCGATGTTCCACTACCGCAACCACGGCGCGGCCGATGGCCGTGTGGTCGCCGGTCTGCAAGTGCCTCACGAAGAACGTCACCTGGTTCCCGCAGCGCTGGCGGAAATCGGCTACCCGTACTGGGACGAAAGCGACAACCCGGCCTATCAGCTGTTTCTTGGCTGAGCGGCTACGCTGATGGGCAGGCCTTAAGGAAATCGGACAATGGAAACGTTAACTGCCCTGAAAACGGCGCATATGGTCGCCACCGTGGTTCTGCTGGCGAGTGCGCTGGGACTGGGCGTCTGGGTTTTACTGGCCCGGCGCAAAGGTGATGCGACGGCGGGCAGCCGCACGTTGCAGCGGCCACGGGTGTTTGTCTGGCTGCTGATGGGCCTGGCGCTGCTGAGCATGCCGTTTACGGGTTGGTGGATGGTGCATCTGGTGGGCTGGCCGTTGGGGCAGACGTGGATTCTGGCCTCCAGCGTGCTGTACACCGTGGCGGCGCTGGCGTGGTTCTGGCTGCTGGTGCGCTTGAACCGCTTGCGCAAGGCGCCGGGCGGCGTCGGCCGGTTCAGCTTTGCCCTGGCGCTGTTCAGTTTTGTCTGCTTTGTCGCGATTGCCGGGTTGATGGGCGCCAAGCCGGTTTAAGGCCCGGCACCCGACCTCGAGATCAATCGCGCAGCGAGATGACCGACCAGCCGCGTTTCTCGGCTTCGGCCCGCAGATTCGGGTCCGGATCAACAGCGACCGGGTTCACCACCTGCTCCAGCAGCGGCAAGTCGTTCATCGAGTCGCTGTAGAAATAGCTGTCTTGCAGCGAATGCCCGGTCTCTTCCAGCCAGCGGTTCAGGCGCGTCACCTTGCCTTCACGGAAGCACGGCACGTCGGTGCTGCGACCGGTGTAGCGACCGTCCTGCATCTCGCACTCGGTGGCGATCAGGGTTTCAACGCCCAGGCGCTCGGCAATCGGTGCGGTGACGAAGCGGTTGGTGGCGGTGATGATCACCAGTTTGTCGCCGGCGTCGCGGTGCTTTTTCAGCAGCTCGACCGCTTTTGGCAACATCAGCGGCTCGATGCAGTCGCGCATGAAGTCGCTGTGCCATTGCTCGAGCACGGCCATGTCGGTGCGGCCGAGAATTTCCAGGCAGAAGTTCAGGTACGCGGCGTTATCCAGTTTGCCCGCCAGGTAGTCCTGATAGAACTCGTCGTTGCGTGCCTTGTAAGCGATCGGGTCGAGGAAGCCGCGTTCACACAGATAATCGCCCCAAGCGTGATCGCTGTCGCCGCCCAGAAGGGTGTTGTCCAAATCGAATAAAGCCAGGCGCATTGCAGTTACCCGCTGAAAAGTCAGTAAAAAGGCCACAAGAATACGGTCTTTTCACAAGAGTGCACATAAGGTAGGAAGCTTCATTGCTGCCTTCACAATCTTTGTGGAACAATGCGGCGACATGCGTTTGCGAGGTTGTTGCCGTGATCGACCCCGATGGTTTCCGTCCTAATGTCGGGATCATTCTGACGAATGACGCCGGACAGGTGCTATGGGCTCGCCGTATCAATCAAGATGCCTGGCAGTTTCCGCAAGGAGGGATCAATCCCGAGGAGACGCCGGAAGACGCCTTGTACCGCGAGTTGAACGAAGAAGTGGGCCTGGAACGCGAGGATGTTGAAATTCTCGCCTGTACCCGGGGCTGGTTGCGCTATCGTTTGCCGCAACGTCTGGTGCGAACCCACAGCCAACCGCTGTGCATCGGCCAGAAACAGAAGTGGTTTCTCCTGCGCCTGATCTCCAACGAGCAGCGGGTGCGGATGGATTTGACCGGTAAACCGGAGTTCGATGGCTGGCGCTGGGTCAGCTATTGGTATCCGTTGGGCCAGGTGGTGACATTCAAGCGCGAGGTGTATCGCCGCGCTCTCAAAGAGCTTGCCCCGCGCCTTTTAGCGCGCGACTGACGACGGAGTTCGACCCCGAGCCATGCTCAATACGCTGCGCAAGATCGTCCAGGAAGTTAACTCCGCCAAGGATCTCAAGGCGGCGTTGGGGATTATTGTATTGCGCGTCAAAGAGGCCATGGGCAGCCAGGTCTGCTCGGTCTACCTGCTTGATCCCGAGACCAACCGCTTCGTCCTGATGGCCACCGAGGGCTTGAACAAGCGCTCGATCGGCAAGGTCAGCATGGCACCCAACGAAGGTCTGGTCGGCCTGGTCGGCACGCGTGAAGAACCCCTGAACCTCGAAAACGCCGCGGATCACCCGCGCTACCGCTACTTCGCCGAAACCGGCGAGGAGCGCTACGCCTCGTTCCTCGGGGCGCCGATCATTCACCACCGCCGCGTCGTCGGCGTGTTGGTCATCCAGCAGAAAGAACGCCGCCAGTTCGATGAAGGTGAAGAAGCCTTCCTCGTGACCATGAGCGCGCAGCTCGCTGGCGTAATCGCTCACGCCGAGGCCACCGGGTCGATCCGTGGTCTGGGCCGTCAGGGCAAGGGCATCCAGGAAGCCAAGTTCGTCGGCGTACCGGGTTCGCCGGGCGCAGCGGTCGGTACGGCGGTGGTCATGTTGCCGCCGGCGGATCTGGACGTGGTGCCGGACAAGCACATCGACGACATCGATGCCGAGCTGGAGCTGTTCAAGACCGCCATCGAAGGCGTGCGCGCCGACATGCGTGCCTTGTCGGCCAAACTGGCGACCCAGTTGCGTCCGGAAGAGCGCGCGCTGTTCGACGTCTACCTGATGATGCTCGACGATGCCTCGCTGGGCAGCGAAATCACCACCGTGATCAAGACCGGCCAGTGGGCCCAGGGCGCGTTGCGTCAGGTGGTCACCGATCACGTCAACCGTTTCGAATTGATGGACGATGAATACCTGCGTGAGCGGGCGTCGGACGTCAAGGACCTGGGCCGTCGTCTGCTCGCCTACTTGCAGGAGGAGCGTCAGCAGAACCTGGTCTACCCGGAAAAAACCATTCTGGTCAGCGAAGAACTGACGCCGGCAATGCTCGGCGAGGTGCCGGAAGGCACGCTGGTCGGTCTGGTCTCGGTACTCGGTTCGGGCAACTCCCACGTCGCGATCCTGGCCCGGGCCATGGGCATCCCGACGGTCATGGGTCTGGTCGACCTGCCGTATGCCAAGGTCGACGGCATCGACATGATCGTCGATGGCACCAAGGGCGATGTCTACACCAACCCCAGCGAAGTGTTGCGCAAGCAATTCGCCGACGTGGTGGAAGAAGAGAAACAACTGGCGCTGGGCCTCGATACCCTGCGCGACCTGCCGTGCGTGACCCTCGATGGCCACCGCATGCCGCTGTGGGTCAACACCGGCCTGCTGGCGGACGTGGCGCGGGCGCAGAAACGTGGCGCCGAAGGCGTCGGTCTGTACCGCACCGAAGTGCCGTTCATGATCAACCAGCGTTTCCCGAGCGAGAAGGAACAACTGGCGATCTACCGTGAGCAGCTTGCCGCGTTCCACCCGCAACCGGTGACCATGCGCAGCCTGGACATCGGCGGGGACAAGTCGCTGTCGTACTTCCCGATCAAGGAAGACAACCCGTTCCTCGGCTGGCGCGGGATCCGCGTCACCCTCGACCACCCGGAAATCTTCCTGGTGCAGACCCGCGCGATGCTCAAGGCCAGCGAAGGCCTGAACAACCTGCGGATCCTGCTGCCGATGATCTCCGGCATCCACGAGCTCGAAGAGGCGCTGCACCTGATTCACCGTGCCTGGGGCGAAGTGCGCGACGAAGGCACCGACGTGCCGATGCCGCCGGTGGGCGTGATGATTGAAATTCCTGCGGCGGTCTACCAGACCAAGGAACTGGCGCGGATGGTGGACTTCCTGTCGGTCGGCTCCAACGACCTGACCCAGTACCTGCTGGCCGTGGACCGCAACAACCCACGGGTGGCCGATCTCTACGACTACCTACACCCGGCGGTGCTGCAAGCCCTGCAAACCGTGGTGCGCGACGCCCATGCCGAAGGCAAGCCGGTGAGCATCTGCGGCGAGATGGCCGGTGACCCGGCGGCCGCGGTGCTGTTGATGGCGATGGGCTTCGACAGCCTGTCGATGAACGCCACCAACTTGCCGAAGGTGAAGTGGATGCTGCGTCAGATCAACCTGAGCAAAGCCAGGGATCTGCTGGCGGAACTGATGACTATCGATAACCCGCAAGTTATCCACAGCTCGCTGCAGTTGGCGCTGAAGAACCTCGGATTGGCGAAGATGGTCAGTCCAGCGGCGGCCAAACCTCTCTGAGCACAGGATCGCAGCCTTCGGGCTGCGATCTTCAGAGGTTGATTTCCACTTCCCCCAAGTGCCCACCATACGGCCCGAAACTACGCTCCACCATCCGCCGCGTCCCGTCGGCCTGCACAATCATCGCCGTACTCGCTCGGGTTCCATAGCTCTGGCTGGCAATAAACACACTCGACAACAACGACTCGGTCGCCAGGCCCACGCCGGTGTCCGGCAGTTCGGCAAACGGCGCGGTCTGCGCATCGCCCAGCAGCGCAAGCAACTGCTCGGGTTGTGGATCATCCAGCACCGCATTCAATGCAGCCTTGGCCTTGAGCAGTTTCGGCCACGGCGTATCCAGCCCGGCGTTTGAAAGCCCGTAGAGGCCCGGCTGCAACATCACCGGTTCCGAAGACCGGGCGTTGAAATGCCACAGCTCATGAGCATTGCCCAGCAGCAGATTGAACCCGGCATACTCCGGCGAACGGGCGACAACGTCGGACAAATAGTCATCGATCGACAGGTTTCCGGTCAGAAACCCCGCCACCAACTCGCCCCGAGAACGTCGGGCCGGTGGCTGATGCGGATCGCGGATGTTGGTCAGTGCGGCAAAACGTCCATTGGCGCCGAGGCCGAGCCAGGTGCCTCCGGCTTCCAGATCCCGTCCGGCATGGACGTGCGGCGCTTCCGGCCACTGGGCCAGCGGCAGGCTGGGCCGGGCGTAGAACTCGTCACGGTTGGCCGCGACGATCAGCGGCTGGGCATGCCCCGGCCGCCAAGCGAAAACGATCAGGCACATAAGGTGGTCCTTGTGTGTTTTCTGCCCACTCTACGCAGACATCGTCCGTGCATCCATCGCCAGTGGAGCCGAAGGCCATGCATCCGTTACCATGCCGCTCCGGTTTTGGGATGCGCCTCTGGAGGCAGTCATGGAATTTCTGCTCTATCTGGCGCTGGGTGCCTGTGCAGGCGTGCTGGCCGGGCTGTTCGGGGTTGGCGGCGGGATCATCATCGTTCCGGTGCTGGTGTTCAGTTTCACCTTGCAGGGCTTCGATCCGTCGATCCTGACCCACCTGGCCGTCGGCACGTCGCTGGCGACGATCATCTTCACCTCGGTCAACGCCGTGCGTGAACATCATCGACGCGGGGCGGTGCGTTGGCCGATCTTCAAGTGGATGACCGTCGGGATCCTGCTTGGCGCCGGTTTCGGCGCGCTGACGGCCGAAGCGATCTCCGGGCCCAATCTGCAGAAAATCATCGGTGTATTCGCCCTGGTGATCGCGGCGCAGTTGGCGCTGGACGTCAAACCCAAGGCCAGCCGAACGGTGCCAGGCAAACTCGGTCTGACCATGGCCGGCAGTGTGATCGGCTGGGCGTCGGCGATTTTCGGGATTGGCGGTGGCTCGCTGACCGTGCCGTTCCTGACCTGGCGCAGCGTGCCGATGCAGCAGGCGGTGGCGACATCGTCGGCCTGTGGCCTGCCGATTGCCGTGGCAAGTGCAATAAGTTTCATGATTCTGGGCTGGCATGATCCGTTGCTGCCGGCCCATAGTCTCGGGTTTGTGTATCTGCCGGCGCTGCTGGGCATTGCGCTGACCAGCATGGTGTTCGCCCGTCTCGGCGCGCGGCTGGCGCACAAGTTGTCGCCGAAGTTGCTGAAACGGCTGTTCGCCGCTTTGCTGTTCTGCGTGGGGCTGAGCTTTTTGTTCTGAGCAGGCCACAATCCTGGCTTAATCCTGAGGTGGCAGCGTCGCCCGGGAATTTTGAAGATTTGAACTCTAACGAGGAGTCGCAATGCTGCCTTACCCGCAGATCGACCCGGTGGCCCTGGCCATCGGTCCGCTGAAAATCCACTGGTACGGCCTGATGTATCTGGTCGGCATTGGCGGTGCGTGGCTGCTGGCGTCGCGCCGGCTCAACCGTTTCGATCCGACCTGGACCAAGGAGAAACTCTCCGATCTGGTGTTCTGGCTGTCGATGGGCGTGATTGTCGGCGGGCGACTGGGCTATGTGCTGTTCTACGATCTGAGCGCCTACATCGCCAACCCGACGCTGATTTTCGAAGTGTGGAAGGGCGGCATGTCGTTCCACGGTGGCTTCATCGGCGTGATGCTGGCGGCGTTGTGGTTCGGCAAGCGTAACGGCAAGTCGTTCTTCCAGTTGATGGACTTCGTCGCGCCGATGGTGCCGATCGGTCTGGGCGCCGGGCGCATCGGCAACTTCATCAACGCCGAGCTGTGGGGCAAGGCCACCGACGTGCCGTGGGCCATGGTGTTCCCGCCGTTCAGCGACCCGGCGCAACTGCCGCGTCACCCGTCGCAGCTGTACCAGTTCGCGCTCGAAGGCGTCGCGCTGTTCCTGATCCTCTGGCTGTTCTCGCGCAAGCCGCGCCCGACCATGGCGGTCTCGGGCATGTTCGCGCTGTTCTATGGCATCTTCCGTTTCATCGTCGAATTCGTCCGCGTGCCGGACGCGCAACTGGGCTACCTCGCCTGGAACTGGCTGACCATGGGTCAGGTACTGTGTGTACCGATGATCATCGGCGGGCTGTTCCTGATCTGGCTGGCCTACCGTCGTGCCCCGGCGGCACCGGTTGCACCGACGGCTTAAATATTCGAACCCCGGCGCGGTTGGCCGGGGCTCAAGGACACAGGTAACTCATGAAGCAATATCTCGATCTGGTGTCGCACGTCATCAACAACGGCACCAAACAGGCCAACCGTACCGGCGTGAACACCATCAGCTTTCCGGGCGCGATGCTGCGCTTCGATCTGCAGGAAGGTTTCCCGGCGATCACCACCCGCAAGATGGCCTTCAAATCGGCCATCGGCGAGATGTGCGGCTTTCTGCGTGGCGTGAACAATGCTGCGGAATTCCGTGCGCTGGGCTGCAAGGTCTGGGATCAGAACGCCAACGAAAACGCCCAGTGGGTGGCCAACCCGTTCCGCCAGGGCGAAGACGACCTCGGCGAAATCTACGGCGTGCAATGGCGCAAATGGCCGGCGTACAAGCAGATCCCGCTGAGCAACACCGCCGCCATCGAACAAACCCTGAGCAACGGCTACAAGCAGATTGCCCAGGGCGAAGAAGACGGCCAGGCCTACGTGGTGCTGTATAAAGCCATCGATCAGGTGCGCCAGTGCGTCGACACGATCATCAAGGATCCGGGCAGTCGCCGCATCCTGTTCCACGGCTGGAACTGCGCCCAGCTCGATGAAATGGCCTTGCCGCCGTGCCATCTGCTGTATCAGTTCCACCCGAATGTCGAGACCAAAGAGATCTCTCTGACCCTCTACATCCGCTCCAACGACCTGGGTCTGGGCACGCCGTTCAACCTCACCGAAGGCGCTGCACTGCTGAGCCTGATCGGTCGCCTGACCGGTTATACGCCGCGCTGGTTCACCTATTTCATCGGCGACGCCCACGTCTACGAGAACCACCTCGACATGCTCAACGAACAGCTCAAGCGCGAGCCGTTCGCCATGCCGAAGCTGAAGATTTCGGATCGCGTGCCGGAGTTTGCCAAGACAGGCGTGTACCAGCCGGAATGGCTGGAGCTTGTAGAACCGAGCGACTTCTCGCTGGAAGGCTACGAGCACCATGCGCCGATGACCGCGCCGATGGCGGTCTGAAGCACGAGTGACTAAACACTGAGGGAGCCAAATGGCTCCCTCAGTCGTTTCTGGCGTTCTTAATGGCCGTGACTGCGGCCCACATGCGAATGCTCAACCTCCGCTGCCACAACTCCGCCACTCACTTCCAGCCGCTGCAGGATCCCGCACTGATCCGCTTCCGGCCCTTCGCCACAACGCTGGCGCAGGTCGAGCAATTGCGTCTGCAACGCCAACAACCCATCGATTCGCGCCTTGACGTGCTGGATGTGCTCGTCGATCAGCGCATTCACGCTTTCGCACTGATCCTGCGGGCTGTCGCGCAAGGCGAGCAGGCTGCGGATTTCTTCGAGGGTCATGTCGAGGGTGCGGCAGTTGCGGATGAACGTCAGGCGCTCGGCGTGGGCCTGGGTGTAGACGCGGTAGTTGCCGTCACTGCGGGCCGGTTCCGGCAGCAGGTTTTCGCGCTCGTAGTAGCGGATGGTTTCCACGGCGCAATCGGTCTGTTTCGCCAGTTCTCCGATCTTCATGACAGCGATCTCCAAAAGGGTGCTTGACCCTATAGTGGCTACAGGGTCTTTACTTGGCAACAGGCACCTTCATGGACGCGACCAATGAGCGATTCCCAGCACACCCACCCTCACACCCACAAACCGGGCGACGGGCACGATCACAGTCATAAATTGCAGCCTGTGCATAAGCATTCCCACGGCGGCGATTCCTGCTGTTCGTCGAAAGCCGCTGCGCCGGCGCTGGTACAACTGAGCGAGGCGAAAAGCGCCGACGCCCGGCTGAGCAGTTTCCGCATCGAGGCGATGGACTGCCCGACCGAGCAGACGCTGATCCAGAACAAACTCGGCAAACTCGCCGGGATCCAGCAGCTGGAATTCAACCTGATCAACCGCGTGCTCGGCGTGACCCACAATCTGCCGGACACCGCGCCGATCATCGACGCGATCAAATCCCTCGGCATGCAGGCCGAGCCGCTCGAGGCGGGCGTTGATTCCCCGGCCGCCGCCCCGGTGAAAAAACACTGGTGGCCGCTGGCGCTGTCCGGCGTCGGTGCGCTCGCTGCCGAAGTGATCCACTTCACCAGCGCCGCGCCGACCTGGGTGGTGGCGATCATCGCGCTGATCTCGATCCTCAGCGGCGGCCTCACCACCTACAAGAAGGGCTGGATCGCCCTGAAGAACCGCAACCTCAACATCAACGCCCTGATGAGCATCGCCGTGACCGGCGCCGTGTTGATCGGCCAATGGCCGGAAGCGGCGATGGTGATGTTCCTGTTCACCGTGGCCGAGCTGATCGAAGCGCGCTCGCTGGACCGCGCGCGCAACGCCATCAGCGGTTTGATGCAGATGACGCCAGAGCAGGCGACTGTGTTGCAGGCTGACGGCAACTGGGTCGAACTGGATGTGAAAAGCATCGAACTTGGTGCTCGTGTGCGAGTGAAACCGGGCGAGCGCATCGCACTGGACGGTGAAGTCGTGAGCGGTAGCTCGACTATCGATCAGGCGCCGATCACCGGCGAAAGCCTGCCCGTGGAAAAAACCGTCGGCGACAAAGTGTTCGCCGGCACCATCAACCAGGCCGGTTCGCTGGAGTATGCGGTGACGGCAGCGGCGAACAATTCCACCCTGGCGCGAATCATCCACGCCGTGGAACAGGCGCAAGGCGCGCGGGCGCCGACCCAGCGCTTCGTCGATCAGTTCTCGAAAATCTACACCCCGGTGGTCTTCGTCCTGGCCCTGGCCGTGGCGATCATCCCGCCGCTGTTCATGGGCGCCGCGTGGTTCGACTGGATCTACCGCGCGCTGGTGCTGCTGGTCGTCGCGTGCCCGTGCGCACTGGTGATTTCCACCCCGGTGACCATCGTCAGTGGCCTCGCCGCAGCGGCGCGCAAAGGCATTCTGGTCAAAGGCGGCGTGTACCTGGAGGGCGGTTTCAAACTCGACTATCTGGCCCTCGACAAGACCGGCACCATCACCCACGGCAAACCGGTGCAGACCGACTACCTGTCCCTCGATCCGACCGCCGACGCCACGGCGCCGGCGATTGCCGCCGCGCTGGCCGGGCGTTCCGATCACCCGGTGTCGCTGGCTATCGCCAATGCCGCTGTGGATAAAGGTTTCGCGACGCTGGTTGTGGATAACTTCGAAGCGCTGGCCGGGCGTGGTGTGAAGGGTGAGGTCAACGGCCAGGCCTACCACCTGGGCAACCATCGTTTGGTGGAAGAACTGGGCCTTTGCTCGCCGCAACTGGAAGAAAAACTGTTCGCGCTGGAAAAACAGGGCAAGTCCGTGGTGCTGCTGCTCGACCGTTCCGGCCCGCTGGCATTGTTTGCCGTGGCCGACACAGTCAAGGAAACTAGCCGCGAAGCGATTCGCCAGCTGCACGATCTGGGCGTGAAAACCCTGATGCTCACCGGCGACAACGTCCACACCGCGCAGGCCATTGCGGCGCAGGTCGGGATCGATCAGGCCAAGGGCGACTTGCTGCCCACCGACAAACTGCAAGCCATCGAAGACCTGTATGCGCAGGGCCGTCGGGTCGGCATGGTCGGCGACGGTATCAACGATGCGCCGGCACTGGCTCGGGCGGAGATCGGTTTTGCGATGGCGGCGGCTGGCACCGATACGGCTATTGAAACCGCCGATGTCGCCCTGATGGACGACGATCTGCGCAAGATTCCGGCGTTCATCCGTTTGTCCCGCAACACGGCCAGCATCCTGAAACAGAACATTGCGTTGGCATTGGTGATCAAGGCTATCTTTCTTGGGGTAACCTTCGCCGGGCTCGCCACCATGTGGATGGCGGTGTTCGCTGACATGGGCGTGAGCCTGCTGGTGGTGTTCAACGGTTTGCGCCTGTTGCGCAAATAGAGGAAGAGGGGCGGTTGTGCTGAGTGCCGAGCTGAAAGCGTTTTACATGGTGGCCCGCCTGGGCAGCATCACGCTGGCGGCGAAAAAGCTCGGCCTCAGTCAACCGACCGTGACCACCCAGATCCGTAATCTGGAAAGTCAGTACTCGGTGGAACTGTTCTACCGTGGCGGCCGGCGCCTGAGTGTCAGCGATGAAGGTGCGCGGCTGTTGCCGATGGTCAAGGCGCTGTTGCAGCAGGAGGCCGATATCGAGTTCTTCCTGCGCAACAGTGGTCAGGTTCAGGGCACCCTGCGCATCGCCGCCACCGCGCCGTATTACATCCTCGATCTGGTGAAGACCTTCCGCGAACGGCTGCCGCAGGTGGAAGTGTCGGTGGAAATCGGCAACTCGCAGCAAGTGCTCGAAGCGCTGGAGGATTACCGGGTGGATGTCGCGGCATCGTCGCAATTGCTCGACGATGCGCGGCTGATCCGCCGGGTGCTTGGAAGCGATCCGCTGGTGCTGGCGGTGCATCGTAATCATCCGCTGGCGGCGCATGACCATGTGACGCTGAGTGCACTGGCCGGGCATACCCTGTTGATGCGTGAACCGGGTTCGACCACCCGTCGCTTGACCGAAGAATTGCTGGCCGGTGCCGGGGTCAGTTTCGGCCCGTTGCTGGAGATCGGCAGCCGTGAATCGATCCGCGAAGCGGTGCTGCGCAACATCGGCATCAGCATCATCGCCCGACAGGAAGTGCCGCATGATCCGCAGTTGCGGGTGCTGACCCTGGAGAATGCGCCGCAGATTCCCGAATACCTCTACTGCCTCAAGGAACGCAAGAACGCCCGGTTGCCGGCGGCGTTTCTCGGGCTGGCGCAGGAAATGTCCCCGGCCTGATCAACCCAAATCCCTGAATACCACTATCGGTCGTTTTTGCCTTACTGCCATATGACCGACGCATTACAACTCTAGGATTTGCCTCATCTGCTTGATGAGGTCTGTCCATGAACCCTGCAATCGCAACTGCCCTGACCAACCCCGGCGCCCCGATGAAAGTGCGCGGCGTGCAGAAGCGCTTCGGCGCCTTCACCGCGCTGGATAACGTCTCCCTCGATGTCGCGGCCGGTGAGCTGGTGTGCCTGCTCGGCCCGTCGGGCTGTGGCAAGACCACGCTGTTGCGCTGCATCGCCGGTTTGGAGAAGCAGGACAGCGGCGAGTTGTACCTCGGCGAGCGCGACGTTTCCCACCTCGCCCCGCAGGCTCGGGACTACGGCATCCTGTTCCAGTCCTACGCGCTGTTCCCGAATCTGACCGTCGAGGCGAACATTGCCTACGGCCTCGCCGGCAGTGGTCGCGATGAAGTGCGCCGTCGCGTCGGTCAGATGCTGGAACTGGTCGGCCTCACTGGCAGTGAGAAAAAGTACCCGGGCCAGTTGTCCGGCGGCCAGCAGCAACGAGTTGCACTGGCCCGAGCCCTGGCCCCCGCGCCGTCGTTGTTGCTGCTCGACGAACCGATGTCAGCCCTCGACGCCCGGGTTCGCGAGCATCTGTGCACCGAGTTGCGCCAACTGCAACGCAACCTCGGCATCACCACCCTGATGGTCACCCACAATCAGGACGAAGCCATGCTGATGGCCGACCGCATCGCCGTGATGAACAACGGCAAGGTCGAGCAGTACGCCACCCCGCAGGAAATCTACAACCGCCCGGCCACGCCATTTGTGGCCGAGTTCGTCGGCCAGGGCAACTGGCTGCCGTTCCAGCGCAGCAGCGACAGCCACGCCAAGGTCGGCGGGATGAACCTGCGCCTGGCCGATGGCAGCGTCCATAGTCCGTCGGGCCGACTGTTCTGCCGTCCGGAAGCGATCAACGTCAATCCGCTGGTGCACGAAGAAAACCTGTTCCCGGCCAAGGTCCGCGAGATCACTTTCCTCGGCAACCGCTGCCGCATGAGCTTCGAACTCGATCAGTTACCCGGTCACGCCTTGCTCGCCGAACTGGCACCGGAAGCCATGCCACGTCTCGGCGCCCAGCAAATCATGGTCGCCTTGCCGCCACGCAGCCTGCAGGTGTTTGCCTGATGAACAGCAACCTCGCACTGCCGCTACCGCAAAAGCAGGCGCGGCAGGTGTCCGGGGCCGAGGTCGGCGACCGGATCTTCGTCCTCGGCGGCAAACTCCTGCTGCTGGTGCTGCTCGGTGTGGCGGTGCTGTTACCGTTGCTGGCGATCTTCTGGCGCGGTTTCAGCAGCGAAGCCGGGCAGGGTGGTGGCTGGCTGGCGGCGAAGGAACTGGTGACCAGCGACAATTTCCACTGGCTGCTCGGTAACAGCCTGAAGGTTTCCCTCAGCGTCGCGGCGATCGTCGTACCGCTGGCCTACCTGTTTGCCTACGCCTTGCAGCGCACGTTGATTCCAGCAAAAGGCATCTGGCGCGGGATTTCCCTGCTGCCGCTGATGGCGCCCTCGATGTTGCCGGGGATTGCCTTGGTCTATCTGTTCGGCAATCAGGGCATGTTGCGCGGGCTGCTGTCGGACAACATCTACGGTTTCTGGGGCATTGTTCTGGGTGAGGTGATCTACACCTTCCCACACGCCTTGATGATTTTGCTGTCAGCCCTGTCGCTGGCGGATGCACGACTGTTCGACGCCGCGTCGAGCATGGGCGCGAGCCCTGCGAAAGCCTTCCGCAGCATCACTTGGCCGGCAACCCGCCAGGCTGTGTTCGCCGCGTTCTGTCTGGTGTTCACCCTGACCATTACTGATTTCGGTGTGCCGGTGGTGGTCGGTGGCGACTATCAGGTGCTGGCGCTGGAAGCCTACAAAGCGGTGGTCGGCCAGCAGCAATTCGGTCGCGGCGCGTTGATCGGCATGGTTCTGCTGCTGCCGGCGCTGTTCAGCTTCGGCGTCGATGCCTGGCTGCGTCGGCGTCACGGCGACTCCATGAGCGGCCGCGCCCAGGTGTTCAAACCGGCGCCGTCGAAGAGGCGCGACGCCTGTTATCTGGCCATCGTCCTGTTGATCAGTGCGGCGTTGCTGCTGGTGTTCGGCATGGCGGTGTTCTCGTCGCTGGTGAAGTTCTGGCCGTACAACCTGTCGCTGTCACTCAACCACTATCAGTTCAACGAGACCGCCGGCGGTGGCTGGCTGGCCTATGGCAACAGTTTGAAAATGGCGCTGGGCACGGCGTTGATCGGCAGCGTACTGATCTTCACCGGCGCCTACCTGATGGAAAAGACCCGCAGCCAGCGCGGGCTGAATCTGACCTTGCGCATGCTCAGTTTCGTACCGATGGCGGTGCCGGGGCTGGTGCTGGGGTTGGGTTACGTCTTCTTCTTCAACCTGACCGGCAACCCGCTGCACGTGCTGTACGGGACCATGACCCTGCTGATCGTCTGCACCATTGCTCACTATTTGACCACTGCGCAGATGACCGCCACCACTGCGCTGCGCCAGCTCGACGCCGAGTTCGAAGCCGCCGCGCTGTCGCTCAAGGCGCCGCTGTACCGGCATTACCTGAAGGTCACCGTGCCGATCTGCCTGCCGGCGCTGCTGGACATCGTGCGCTACCTGTTCGTCTCGGCCATGACCACCGTGTCGGCGGCGATCTTCCTCTACAGCCCCGACACCATCCTCGCGGCGGTGGCGGTGCTGAACATGGATGACGCTGGCAACGTCGGCGGCGCGGCGGCGATGTCGACCCTGATTCTGTTCACCTCGGCGGGCGTGTCCTTGCTGCTGGCGTGGGCTTCGCGCGGCTTGCTGCGCCGTTCCCAGGCCTGGCGGCAAACGGCGCCCGGCCACTGATCCACGACTTATCCCTATCGCCTCAACTCACCTACAGGAAAACGATCATGTTCAAGCCTATGGCCCTGGCCGCTGCTGTGCTCGCTACTTTCAGCCTGAATGCCTTCGCGGCAAAAACCGAGTTGACGGTGTACACCGCCCTCGAAGCCGAACAGCTTAAGAGCTATAAGGAAGCGTTCGAAAAGGCCAACCCGGACGTCGAGATCAAGTGGGTACGCGATTCCACCGGGATCATCACCGCCAAACTGCTGGCCGAAAAAGAGCGTCCACAGGCTGACGCGGTGTGGGGCCTGGCGGCGTCGAGCCTGGCGATCCTCGATCAGCAAGGCATGCTGCAAAGCTATGCGCCGAAGGATCTGGGCAAGATCGGCGCGAACTACCGCGACGCCGCCAACCCGCCAGCCTGGGTCGGCATGGACGTCTGGGCCGCAACCATTTGCTTCAACACTGTCGAGGCCGAGAAACAAGGCCTGACCAAACCGGTGAGCTGGCAGGACCTGACCAAGCCTGAGTACAAAGGCAAGATCGTGATGCCGAACCCGGCCTCGTCCGGCACCGGTTTCCTCGACGTCAGCGCCTGGCTGCAAACCTTCGGCGAGAAGCAGGGCTGGGCTTACATGGACGGTCTGCACCAGAACATCGGCCAATACGTTCACTCCGGTTCCAAGCCTTGCAAACTGGCGGCCGCTGGCGAATTCCCGATCGGGATTTCCTTCGAATACCCGGCCGTACAGTTGAAACGCCAGGGTGCACCGCTGGACATCATCCTGCCGAAGGAAGGCCTGGGCTGGGAGATCGAAGCGACTGCCGTGATCAAAGGCACGCCGCACGAAGAGGCTGCGAAGAAACTGGCTGACTTCTCCGCCAGCGCCCCGGCGATGGATCTGTACAAGGAAAACTTCGCCGTCCTCGCCCAGCCGGGCATCGCCAAGCCACAGACCGAGCTGCCGGCCGACTACGAGCAGCGCCTGATCAAGAACGACTTTGCCTGGGCCTCGAAGAACCGCGACGAGATCCTGACCGAATGGCGCAAGCGCTATGACGGCAAGTCCGAGAAAGTGGTCGCCAAGTAAAATCTTCATCGACTGACAGGGCCCCATCGCTGGCTTGTCAGCGATGGCGGTCTCTTATTCAGAGCACCTCTCAATGACACAACACAAAGACTTGCTGATCGTCGGCGCCGGCATCCTGGGCCTGTCCCACGCCTATGCCGCCGCCCGGCGTGGTCTCAAAGTCACGGTTTTCGAGCGCACCGCTACGCCACTCGGCGCGTCGGTTCGCAACTTCGGCCAGGCACTGGTCACCGGTCAGCCACCGGGCCCGATGCTCGAACTGGCCAAGGCCAGCCGCGAGATCTGGGGTCAGTGGGCGCAGCTCGCCGGCCTGCAACTCAAGCGCAACGGCTCGTACCTGTTCGCCCGTACCGAGGCCGAAGAGCACTTGCTCGATGCCTTCTGCGTCGGGCGCGCCGTGGAGCACGACTATCGCGTCAACCTGTTGCGCGGTGGTGCATTACGAGATCTGTATGGCGGCCAGTTCAGTCATCACCGCGCCGCGCTGCACGGGATGGACGATCAACAACTGTATTCCCGGGAAGCGATTCCGGCGCTGATCGATTACCTGCGTCGCGAACTCAACGTCGAGTTCCGCTTCTCGACGCTGGTGCGCGATGTCGAGCCGGGGAGGCTGCAAAGCACTGCCGGCACTTTTACCGCCGAGCAGATCATTGTCTGTTCCGGCCACGATTATCAGACCTTGCTGGCCGAGCCGATTGCCGCCCTCGACCCGCAGATCTGCCGCCTGCAAATGCTCCGCGCCCGGCCGCAGATCGGCCTGAATCTGCAACACGCCTTGCTCACCGGCCTCAGCTGCGTGCACTACGGCGCCTTCGCTGACTTGCCGGAAGCCGCAGCGGTGCAGGCGCAGATTCTGCGCGAGCAGCCGCACTTGCAGGAAAACGGCATTCACCTGCTGATCAGCCCGACGCCGTATGGCGAACTGATCATCGGCGACTCGCACCATTACGGCAGCGATCCGTCGCCGTTCAACGCCGAGCAGGTCGACAACTGGATGCTCGAACTGGCCGAACAGACCCTCGGCTGCAAGGTGCAAGTGGTCGAGCGCTGGCAGGGTGTCTATGGTTCCCGGGGGCCGGGGCCGTTTTCGTTCCTGCGTCCGGCGCCGGGGCTGAGTGTGGCGCTGATGCACAGCGGCGTCGGCATGAGCGTCGGCCCGGCCATGGCCGAGCGCAATGTCGCACAGCTTTTTGGAGAGAACCGATGTTGAGTCACGAGCAAGTCATCGACCGGGTGTTCGGGCTCTATGAGCGGTTTGGTGCCAGCGACTATATCGGCGAACCGGTGTCGCAGATCGAGCACATGTCCCAGGCTGCGCAACTGGCCATCGCCGAAGGTTTTGACGATGAAGTGGTGCTTGCCGCGTTCTTCCATGACATCGGTCATTTGTGTGCCGAAGGTGCGGAGAACATGGGCGGTTACGGCGTCGTCAGCCACGAGCGCCTCGGTGCCGATTATTTGCGTGAGGCCGGATTCAGCGAACGCATGGCGCGTCTGGTGGAATATCACGTCCAGGCCAAGCGCTATTTGACGCTCAGGGACACCGGCTATTACGAGCGCTTGAGCGAAGCCAGCCGACGCACTCTGGAATATCAGGGCGGGGTGATGACGGAGGCTGAAGCCGATGCGTTCGAGCGGGATCCGTTGTGCGCTGTGAGTTTGCGGATGCGCCAGTGGGATGAGCTGGCGAAGGAAATGGCGGTGCCGGTGATGGATCTTGTGGTGTTGAAGCACAAGGCTTTCACGTTGCTGTCCCGCGAGGCGCGCTGAACCTTCTTACGCCAAACCGGGAAACGGTGCATGGCGCGTGTTGCCCCTTCGGCACAGACTGTTTTTTTTGCCGAAGGAGCGCACGGATGCGTTTTTTGAAAGTGATTGCCCGGGATCGATCGGGCAGCGGCGCAGGGGACAGTGTCCAGCTGCGCTTTCATGACAGCGAACAGGACTGGCGCGAAGCCTCGGCCCGTGAAGTCGCGCAACTGCGCAGCTTCTCCAGCACCTATCTGAAATGCGCCTGGTTCAACGCAGCCGATGAAGACGCGCGGCATCTACGGATCTTTGCCCTGAACCCCGGCAGCGATGGAACGCCGGAGTCAGTGAGGCTGCACTTTCACCAGGGCGAAACCATCGCTTACAAAGCCGCCGTCCACGACCTGGATAACGATGGCGGCTTCGAGGTTGTCCTGTGTTCGGACGTCGACAACGACGGGCGCGCCAATCGCACGGATCGCCGCCGCGTGACGGCGCTGGTCAAGCAGTTCCTCAAGGTTGGCTGGCTCTAGAGTTCGAGCACCTTGCCCACCAACCCTTCGATCTGTTCCTGGCGCTGGGCCTGATTCAGCTTCGGATGCGGATTGAGTGACGACCATTGCGGGTGGGCCCGGGCGATGTTCAGCGCCTCCGGCAACTTGCCTTCGCGCCAGGTCTTGTCCTGTGGCGTCGCCACTTGAACGGCATCAATCGCCGCATGACCACGGGCATTCAGCGCTTGCAACAGTTGCCGCTGACGCAGCGCCAGCAGGCGCAACACGTTGTCGTCGACCGTCAGTTCCCTTTGTCCCTTGATCTTGCCCAGCAGGCGATTGCCGTAGCTGCGGGCGGTTTGCAGGGCGCCGCCGGCAATTGCGCCGGCCAGGGCGGCGGCGCCGAGGGTGATGCCGCCCACCAGCAGATCCACACCTGCACCGGCCGCTGCGCCGGCCGCAATCCCGCCGCCGACTCGCACCCCCAATTGCTTGAGGGTTTCCGGATTGAACAGGTCATCGCCCCAACGCCCGTCGAGCAGCGGCAAATCACTGGCCGCGGCGTCTTGCGGTCGGAAGGCGTAGAGCTTGAGCAGCGCTTCGACGCATTTCTGCTCGCGTTGGCGCACGGCCTTGCGCAGTTCGCTGATGGCCTGTTGTTCCTGTTCCGCGTTGCTCGCCACGCTGCGCCGGCACGCGGCGCAGTCGATCAACAATTCGGCGATCAGGCGTGCGGCACTTTGTTCGCGGGCGAGGCGTTGGGCCTGTTGATCGGCGATCAGGCGTTCAAGTTGTGGGCGGGCATTTTCCAGCAACAACGCGAGGCTTTCGTACAGTCGTCGCTCACCATCCTCGGGCGGGGCGACGCTGTCGAAGCGCACCAGCGCGTGCAGTCCCAGGCGCGCCAGTGCTTCACGCCAGTCCGGCTCGCGGTGGTTGGCGCTGCTGACGAAATTCAACACCGGTAGCAACGGCTTGCCGCAACTGGCCAGCACCTCCAGTTCATCGCGGTACTTGGCCAGCACCGGTTCTCGGGCGTCGATCACATACAGGCCGGCGTCGGAGTCGAGCAGTTGCCGCAACACTTTGGCTTCCTGTTCGAAACGCTGGCGCGCTTCGCTGCCGTCGAGAAACCGCGCCAACCGCGCCGGGCCGTCGAGGCGTTCGCCGGGGCGTTCCAGGCGCTCGAGAAAATCCAGCAGGGCGATGGCGTCTTCCAGACCCGGTGTGTCATAGAGGTCGAGCAACGGTTCGCCATCCACCGACAACCGCGCGCCTTCGACATGCCGCGTGGTGCTCGGGCGATGGGAGACTTCGCCGAAGCCGACATCGCGGGTCAGGGTGCGTAGCAGCGAAGTCTTGCCGACGTTGGTGTGGCCGACCACGGCCAGTTTCAGCGGCGCTTTCCAGGCATCAGTCATGTCCGTGCTCCAGCCAGTTCAACGGGGCGCAATCGGCGAACGGCAGTTCGAGTTGTTGCAGCGCCACGTGCCAGTCGCCGAGGCGTTCGGCGTCCAGTCCTTGTCCCGGCGGCGCCTGCAACAGCCAGATTCGGGTCGCGGCGGCATTGCGCGCCAGCTCGGCGATCAGCGCAAGGCTGCCGCGATCCGGGGAGCGTCTCGGATCGCAGGCAATCGCGAGGCGTACCGGCGGAAAACGGCTGAGCTGTTCGAGCAGTTTGTTGCGTGATTCACGACTGTCGAGGATGCCGGCGTTGCTGACGTTCTTCGGCAGCGTCGGCGGCCATGGGTGTTGATCGTCGAGTTCGATTGCCACCAGCAACGCGCCATCGCTGGCGAGTTCGCCGACTGAGCTTTCAACGCGGTGCAGTTGCGCAGGTTCTGGGTCGGTGATGCCGAGGCGTTCGCTGGTCGGCATCAGGCGTTCGCGCAGTTGGACGTAGCCGGGGAGGTTCAGGTCCAGACGCAACGCAGCCTTGCCGCTGTTCCAGCGCCAGAAGCAAAACAGCGCCAACAGCAGACGCGGCAGCACGCCGTACACCACCAGCACGCCGACCAGCCAGGTTGCCCAGGCTTGACGGGCGCTTTCGATGTTCAGCGCGGTGTCGCCGCTGGCGCGGATCATTTCGACGGTCGGTACGTTGAAGCCCAGCAGCGCCGGCAACGCGCCTAGGGTCTGGGTCATGTTGATGAAGGTGTCGGCACTGAGAATCGTGGTTTCCCAGACGAAACCGTAGCGCCGGGTCGCCATCAGCGTCAGCAACAAAACCAGCGCGCTGAACATCGCCAGCAACCACAGGCCATTGACCAGCGAGCCGAGCGCCCAGCGATTGAGTTTCTGGCGTTGCAACATCAACAGCAGGGCTGGCGCCAGTTGCGCAGCCTTGGCGTCGCGAGCGAGTTTTTCACTGAGCCACAGCCACAAGCGGCCGAGGGTGGCGCCGTGTTCGCCAGCGAAGATCAGCCCCAACGCCCAGCTCAACAGCAGAATCAGGTTCAGCCCGAGCAGACTGCCCAGCGCCCAGAACACATTGACCGGCGTCTGGCCCAGTGCGGCGAAAGCCAGGCCGGCGCCGCTCAGTACCGCGAAGATCGCCAGCAGCACCAGCGCCAGACGGGCGCCTTGCAGCCAGTGCTTGAGCGCAGAGGTCAGGCCGTCGCGCTCGGCCAGCCACAAGGCCCGGCGTTGAATGCGGCTCGGCAGATCGCCGCCGGCCGCGCGGGCCAGGCGATTGGCTTCCAGATCGTCCAGCGGGCCTGCGTGTTCTTCGCGCAGGCGCACGGTTTCGGTGAGCCAGAGGTTTTGCAGTGGAGTCAGTTCAGTCACGCGGCATCCCGTTGCTTGATTGAGCCGTGAGCATAACCGCTGTGGCGCTTATCGGGGTAAGCGCGGCTCTGGTATCCTCGCCGGCATGACTAAATCACTCCCCCTCAGCCTGATCGCAGCCCTCGGTGAAAACCGCGTGATCGGCGTCGACAACAGCATGCCCTGGCACCTGCCGGGGGACTTCAAATACTTCAAGGCCACGACGCTCGGCAAGCCGATCATCATGGGCCGCAAGACCTGGGATTCGCTGGGTCGTCCGTTGCCGGGCCGTTTGAATATCGTGGTCAGCCGTCAGGCCGATCTGGTGCTGGAAGGGGCGGAAGTCTATCCGTCGCTGGAAGCTGCCGTGGTTCGCGCCGAAGAGTGGGCGAAAGAGCAGGGCGTCGACGAATTGATGCTGATTGGCGGGGCGCAACTGTATGCGCAGGGGCTGGCGCAGGCGGATCGTCTGTATCTGACCCGTGTGGCACTGAGCCCGGAAGGCGATGCGTGGTTTCCGGAGTTCGATCTGAACCAGTGGAAACTGGTGTCGAACGTGCCGAATCCGGCTGAAGGCGACAAACCGGCTTACAACTTCGAAGTCTGGGAAAAAGCCTGAATCTGTAGCGAGGGAGCACGCTCCCTCGCTACAACGTCAATCAAGCCTGAGCAAGCTCCGCATGCTCATCGGCATCCAGCAGGGCCTTGTCGGTCTGCTGCATCACCTGGCTGGTAATCGCGCCAGCGGTGATCGAACCACTCACGTTCAACGCCGTACGACCCATGTCGATCAGCGGCTCGACCGAAATCAGCAACGCCACCAGCGAAACCGGCAAGCCCATGGCCGGCAGCACGATCAGTGCCGCGAAAGTCGCACCGCCACCCACGCCCGCCACACCGGCCGAACTCAAGGTCACGATCGCCACCAGCGTCGCGATCCACAGCGGATCCAGCGGGTTGATGCCGACCGTTGGCGCAACCATCACCGCCAACATTGCCGGGTACAGACCGGCGCAGCCGTTCTGGCCGATGGTCGCACCGAACGATGCGGCGAAGCTGGCAACCGATTGCGGAATGCCCAGACGACGGGTCTGCGCTTCGATGCTCAGCGGGATGCTCGCGGCGCTGGAGCGACTGGTGAACGCGAAGGTCAGCACCGGCCAGATCTTGCGGAAGAAGCGCAGCGGGTTGATCCCGGCCGCCGACACCAGCAGACCGTGTACCACGAACATCAGGCCCAGACCGAGGTACGACACCACCACAAAACTGCCGAGTTTGATGATGTCCTGCAGGTTGGAACCGGCAACGACTTTGGTCATCAGCGCCAGCACGCCGTACGGGGTCAGCTTCATCACCAGACGCACCAGACGCATCACCCAGGCTTGCAGGGTGTCGATGGCGTTGATCACTTTCTGACCTTTTTCGATGTCATCCTTGAGCAGTTGCAGCGCGGCAACCCCAAGGAATGCGGCGAAAATCACCACGCTGATGATCGAGGTCGGCTTGGCCCGCGCCAGGTCGGCGAACGGGTTCTGCGGGATGAACGACAGCAGCAGTTGCGGCACATTCAGGTCGGCGACCTTGCCGGCGTAGTCGGTCTGAATGGTTTGCAGACGGGCCATTTCCTGAGTGCCGGCGACCAGGCCTTCGGCGGTCAGGCCGAACAGATTGGTCAAGCCGATGCCGATCAGCGCCGCAATCGCGGTGGTGAACAGCAGTGTGCCGATGGTCAGGAAGCTGATCTTGCCCAGCGACGAAGCGTTGTGCAGGCGGGCCACGGCGCTGAGGATCGAGGCGAACACCAGCGGGATCACGATCATTTGCAGCAGTTGCACGTAACCGTTGCCGACCAGATCGAACCAGCCGATCGAGGCTTTCAGCACCGGGTTGCCGGCACCGTAAATCGTGTGCAGCGCGACGCCGAATGCCACGCCCAGCACCAGCGCGAGCAGGACTTTTTTCGCCAGGCTCCACGAGGTGTGGCGGGTTTGTGCCAGACCGAAGAGCAGGGCGAGGAACACCAGCAAGTTGAGAATCAGGGGCAGATTCATGAGGACTCCAGAAAAGACTGTGCCAACAACCTTCCGGGGCTGTTGCGAACCGGCAAGCCTAACAGTTTGATTTCCAATGAATTAATACCGAAATCGAAGGTCGTCCGTCGTTTTTGGAATAAGCGTGTGTCGCTCTCGGGGATGCAACTGGCGCGGAAGGGACGCGGACGGTCGCTGACAGACGAGGACTGTCACATTTATTTGTTAGCGTCGATTTCTTTGACTCAGGGAGAAGTGTCCATGAAGTTTGCACCGAAATTTCTGGCTGTCGCGCTGACTGTGGGGATGGGCCTGGCCACTCAGGCGTTCGCCACCGACCTGAAACACTGGCCGGCGGATCAGGCCAAGGCGCTGGACGCGATGATCGCCGCCAACGCCAACAAGGGTAACTACGCGGTGTTCGACATGGACAACACCAGCTACCGCTACGACCTCGAAGAGTCGTTGCTGCCGTTCATGGAAAACAAGGGCCTGATCACCCGCGACAAACTCGACCCCTCCCTGAAACTGATGCCGTTCAAGGACACCGCCGACCACAAGGAAAGTCTGTTCAGCTACTACTACCGCCTCTGCGAAGTCGACGACATGGTCTGCTATCCATGGGTCGCGCAGGTGTTCTCCGGTTTCACCCTCAAGGAACTCAAGGGCTACGTCGATGAGCTGATGGCCTCGGGCAAACCGGTGCCGGCAACGTATTACGATGGCGATGTGGTGAAGAACCTCGACGTCCAGCCGCCGAAAGTCTTCGCCGGTCAGGCCGAGCTTTACAACAAGCTGATGGAGAACGGCATCGAGGTCTATGTGATGACCGCCGCCTCCGAAGAACTGGTGCGGATGGTCGCGGCCGATCCGAAGTACGGCTACAACGTCAAACCGCAGAACGTGATCGGTGTATCGCTGCTGCTCAAGGACCCGAAAACCGGCGAACTGACCACAGCACGCAAGCAGATCACCGCCGGCAAGTATGACGAGAAGGCCAACCTTGGCCTGGAACTGACGCCTTATCTGTGGACACCTGCAACCTGGATGGCCGGCAAGCACGCGGCGATCCTGACCTACATCGACGAATGGAAAAAACCGGTGCTGGTGGGCGGTGACACCCCGAGCAGCGACGGCTACATGCTGTTCCACAGCGTTGACGTGGCCAAGGGCGGCATTCACTTGTGGGTCAACCGCAAGGACAAGTACATGACCCAGCTCAACGGCATGATGGCCAAACACGCAGCGGCGCAGGCGAAGGAAGGTTTGCCGGTGACCGCGGACAAGAACTGGGTGATCGTGAAGCCGGAAGAGATTCAGTAATCCTCAAGGCAAAAAAATGCCCCGCACTTGGCGGGGCATTTTTATGCGCGACGGTTAAGTATCACTGCCCGTCGAGCATCGCCTTGTTACGCACCGCACCCTTGTCGGCGCTGGTCGCCAGCAGGGCGTAGGCCTTGAGGGCGGTGGTCACTTTGCGTGGACGTATTTCCACCGGTTTCCAGCCCTTCTTGTCCTGCTCGACCCGGCGTGCAGCCAGTTCTTCGTCGCTGATCAACAGGTTGATCGAGCGGTTCGGAATGTCGATCAGCACCTTGTCACCGTCCTGTACCAGACCGATCGCGCCGCCGGCTGCAGCTTCTGGCGAAGCGTGGCCGATGGACAGGCCGGAGGTGCCGCCGGAGAAACGGCCATCGGTCAGCAGGGCGCAGGCTTTGCCCAGGCCTTTGGATTTCAGGTACGACGTCGGGTAGAGCATTTCCTGCATGCCCGGGCCGCCTTTCGGGCCTTCGTAGCGAATGATGACGATGTCGCCTTCCTTCACTTCGTCGGCGAGGATGCCGCGCACGGCGCTGTCCTGGCTTTCGAAGATCTTCGCGTTGCCTTCGAAGACGTGGATCGACTCATCGACGCCGGCGGTTTTCACCACGCAGCCGTCCAGGGCGATGTTGCCGTACAGCACGGCCAGGCCGCCTTCTTTCGAATAGGCGTGCTCGAAGCTGCGGATGCAGCCGTTTTCACGGTCGTCGTCCAGGGTTTCCCAACGGGTCGACTGGCTGAACGCTGTTTGCGTCGGAATGCCTGCCGGGCCGGCCTTGAAGAAATGATGCACGGCTTCATCGTCGGTCTGGGTGATGTCCCACTTGGCGATGGCTTCTTCCATGCTGCGGCTGTGCACGGTCGGCAGGTCGGTGTGCAGCAGGCCGCCACGGGCCAGCGAACCGAGGATGCTGAAGATGCCGCCGGCGCGGTGCACGTCTTCCATGTGGTACTTCTGGATGTTCGGCGCGACTTTGCACAGTTGTGGCACTACGCGCGACAGGCGATCGATGTCGCGCAGGTCGAACGCAATCTCGGCTTCCTGGGCAGCGGCCAGCAGGTGCAGGATGGTGTTGGTCGAGCCGCCCATGGCGATGTCGAGCATCATCGCGTTCTCAAACGCCTTGAAGTTGGCGATGTTGCGCGGCAGTACCGACTCGTCGTTCTCGCCGTAGTAGCGTTTGCACAGTTCGACGATGGTACGGCCGGCCTGCAGGAACAGCTGTTCGCGGTCACTGTGGGTGGCGAGGGTCGAACCGTTGCCCGGCAATGCGAGGCCCAGGGCTTCGGTCAGGCAGTTCATCGAGTTGGCGGTGAACATGCCGGAGCACGAACCGCAGGTCGGGCAGGCGCTGCGCTCGTACTCGGCAACCTTCTCGTCAGAAGCGCTGGAGTCGGCGGCGATGACCATGGCGTCGACGAGGTCGAGACCGTGGCTGGCCAGTTTGGTCTTGCCGGCTTCCATCGGGCCGCCGGAGACGAAGATCACCGGAATGTTCAGGCGCAGGGCGGCCATCAGCATGCCCGGGGTGATCTTGTCGCAGTTCGAGATGCAGACGATGGCGTCGGCGCAGTGGGCGTTGACCATGTACTCGACGGAGTCGGCGATGATCTCGCGGCTCGGCAGCGAATAGAGCATGCCGTCGTGGCCCATGGCGATGCCGTCGTCCACGGCGATGGTGTTGAATTCTTTCGCCACGCCACCGGCGCGTTCAATTTCACGGGCAACCAGTTGGCCCAGGTCCTTCAGGTGAACGTGGCCCGGTACGAACTGGGTGAAGGAGTTGGCAATCGCGATGATCGGCTTCTTGAAGTCGTCATCTTTCATCCCGGTGGCGCGCCACAGTGCGCGGGCGCCGGCCATGTTGCGGCCGTGGGTGGATGTTTTCGAACGGTAATCTGGCATGGAGCACTCCGGGCGGCTAATCACTTACTAATCAGGTGCAAAAGGGGAGTGAGCTTCTATTGACGTCTGGAACACTCAGAAATGGCCGTGTGTCCTGAAGTTGCCGATGACGTTGCGGGATCGCCGCTGGTCTCAGCCTGAGCTCATAAACCCGCCGGGGATGAATGGCGATGAATCTCGCGATTCTACACCGCTGGCGTCAGGAGGGAATGGCGCAAAACGTTGTTCCAGCGCTGACGCCCCGTGCGGAATGACGACTGGCAGGTTTAATCGCCGCCCGGCTGTGCGATGGCACCGGTTTGCAGGATTCTGGCGCGACGGCTGATCCGGTTGTTCAAGGCGAGCGCCACACCACTGAGCAAGACAAAGCTGTAGCCCAGGGTGGATTGCAGGTTGGTCGGGCTCAGACTGATCAAGGCACTGATCAAGCCGCCGCAGATGAAAATGATCGTGCTGCCGGCCGAAGCCGAGGTGCCGGCGATGTCCGGAAACAGGCTCATGGCCCGTGAGGTGGCGGCCGGTCGGGCGATGGTGGTGCCGGCGGTGCAGATCAGCATCGGGATCAGCACTGTCGCCGGAGCCAGTGCAAAGCTCGACGACAGGTACAGCATGGTCACACCGGCGAACAGGATCAGGCTCAAACCGACGACCATCTGCTGGCCGCTGGTGATGCGCCTGCTCAGCACGCTGGCGAGGATGCCCCCGGTGACGTACGCCGCACCGTAGATCAGCAGGATCAAGGAAAATTCGTAGGCGGTCAATTGCAGCCGGTCCATGAAGATCAGCGGCGAGATCACGATGAATGAAAAGTGGCAGGCGAACGCGAATGCCGAAATCAGCCAGTAGCCGACGAAGTCGAAATCCCCCAGCACCCGACGGTAGGCCTTGAGGAAGTGTGTACGTGTGCCGCTGGTGGTCGGTCGGCTGTTTTCCAGAAACAGACAGGCCTTGAGCAATACCACGGCGGATAATGCGATGAACACCCAGAAGCTGCCACGCCAACCCAACGTTGCCTGCATGAAAGTCCCTGCCAGCGGTGATACCGAGATGAAAATCCCGCCGGCGGTGACCATCAGGATTCGCAGGCGATCACGTTCCTCGCCTTCGAACAGATCCTGGACCAACGCCTGGGACAGCACGAAGCAACCGCAACCCAGCGCCTGAACGACCCGGAATATCAGGAACAGCGAATAGTCCGAGGTCATCACACACCCGAGGGCGCCGAGCATTGAAACGCTCATGCCGGCGAGCAGCAGGCCCTTGCGCCCGATCACATCCGAAAGCGGCCCGATCAGCAACTGGGCGAAGGCGATGCCGACGGCGAACAGGCTGATGGACAGCGCGATGTCCGCCGGCGTGCGGCGAAAGTGTTCGGCCAGTGCCGGGAACGAAGGCAGCAGGACATCCAGCGGAAATACACCCAGCAACACCATCGCCAGCAACAGGCTGACGGCCCCGCGACGTTGTCGGGTCGTCACCCCGGGTTTTCCTTTATCCATCGATCAATCCTGCCTTGGCGAAAAGTATCTGGTTTTGAGGTTCAGTGAAAAATCCGGCTTTCTTCAGTGCATTCAACGTGGCGACGCTGCCTGCCCGTGCGCGCGATCGGGTGGCTTGCACCGTTACCAGCTTGCCGAGTATCTCCGTCACGACGCTGTCTGCGATCCCGGCGTTGTACAGGCTTTGCCGCAGCCACGGTTCATCGATTTCGAAGAAGATCCCGAGGATCTCAAGCAGGGTGGCGGCGGCGAACGTTCGTTGTTGCGCGCCCAGGTGCAGCCAGAGGTAGTGGAACACTTCAGTGAAGTAGCGACTGTGGCGCGCTTCGTCCGCGAGGTGATCGCGCAGCATGTCGTTGACCCCGGACACCAGGCTGTCCCGGCAGACGTCGAGCAGTTCCCGGGCAATGATGGTTTCCGAGACGAAGCCGAGCAGGAACCCTGTCAGCGGTCGCTGCTCTTGAGGGGTTCTGGCGATCAGCCCGTTCATCCGCGTGATGCGCCTGGGCATCACCGGGCGCCCGGTGATGGCGTAGAACCCGGCGATCTGTTCCGCGACCTGATGGGAAAACAGGGCGTGGTAGCCCTCATCGGTGTAGAGCTGCAGTGCAGCGGTTTTCATGGAGGGCGGAACATCGACCGGCAGTTCGCCGTGGACGATGACTTCCACGGCGCGATTGACGATGCGGTGTTCAAGCAACGTGGTGTAGTCGAGAAAATGCACCAGATGACTGGCCGTGAGCCGATGCACTACCGAACGGCCCGCCGCTTCGATGGCCGGGTGGGCAAGATAGGGCAGAAATGCCGGCGGGAACCAATGACGGGTTTCCAGTTGTTGCGCGATGTCAGCCGGCAAGCGGTAATCGTGGGCGCTGGTACGCACCGAAGCGCGGGTGTTCCAGTCGCCTAGTGAAAACTCGAAGGCCGGGGCTTGGGAGAGAAGGCTCATGCTTGCGACTCACGCAGCAGGTCGCGCATTTCCTGGCACATCGCCTGACCGTCGCTTTCGCCGCAACCGACAAAGAACAGCGGTTGCTCGGTACCGTTCTCCAGTTGCAGCAATGTGTCGACCTGATCGTCGGCGAATGCACCTGTCAGCCAGGTGTTCATGCCTAGCGCGGTGGCGGCCAGTTGAAACGTCTGTGAAAGATGCCCGGCCTCGACGAACGCCATTCGGTAGGCGCGCGAGTGGGGATACTTCCACCAGAGCCTGTCGAAACGGGCGGTGATGAACAGGCCCAGTGGCAGGTTGTTGATGAAGTGCTGGCCTCCCAGCAGATTGCCCAGCGCTGTGTCGGGCGACGGGTTGATCAGGCTCAAGGCGTGTTCGGTCGGGTGATAGGCATATACGCCAGATGCCAGTCCTTCGACGTTCTGGATCAGCAGGTAACCTTCGCAGGCATTGAGCCCGCCACCGGAAGGGCTGCTGCGGCGGGCGTCGAGTCCTTCGGCGATGCTGTCGTCGCAATCGCCTTCGCGCTCGTGCAGATAGCCGAGAGTCAGGTACAGCAAGGAGCCGACATCACTCAGCCGAACGGCTGAACCGGTGAAGGACCGGCAGGTTTTTCGCCGGGTCAGGGCGTTCGACAGACTGTCGTCATTCAATGTCGACGGCGCGGGGAGAGCGATGCGTCTGCCTGGGGGGCGCTCAGCCGTGTCATCGGCCGGGGGCGAGGAGGCGAGCACTTCGTTGCAATGTTCCAGGTATTGTCTGGCCCATTCATGAATGTTTTTCGGAATGTATTCGCAGGGAATGTTGCGGGTGCCGATGTGATAAATCTTCGACAGTTCATCCCAGCCCCATATGGGGTTGTTTATTGTCGATGTTGTCAGTATTCCGGCATTGAGTAACTGTGTATCTATGATGTTGTCGTTGTCGTACAGCTCGGGGTTGTGGATTAGTTGTGCCAGGCGAGATGAATAGTCCAGATCGAGTTCATGTTGCGTGTGATCTTTATAGTTCCAGACTATTTGTCCTGGCGTGCGCGGCAATATGAATAGATAGGGATTTATTTGCATGTTAAGGCAAGGCTCTCTGGATAGGTCATCAAAGACGCTGGGTAGCCGGCAATACCCAGCGCCGCCTTACTTATCGGGTTTTAGGTGCAACCAGAAAAGCCAGGTTTGCGATTTTGCGGGATTCCAGAGTAATTGCTTTCATGTTTGAACTCCTTGTTCATTGATGCTTCGTTGTTTGTTGAGTGTCACCTCGTGGTGACGACTTAATAATAGTTTGTAATGGATTAATCGCAAGCGGATATTAAGTAGGAATATTCCAGTAATTTTGTCGGAGTGATCTTCCGCTTGAAAAGGTCTTGTAAGTTAGATATTGGTAAATGATGGATGTAAGGAAATGTCCTGCACGCTGACCGGACGATAAATGTAGGAAAGCCAATAACGGAAGGCAAAAAGAAGGGGAGCCCGTTGGCTCCCCTTCTTTTATGCATCGATACCGTTAGCTGTTGGGCAGCAGACGGCAGGTGATGCTCTTGATGTAGCGGGTTTCCGGAATGGCCGGGTGCACCGGGTGATCCGGGCCCTGACCACCACGCTCCAGCAGCTGGATGTTGCGGTCCAGGTGGCGGGCGCTGGTCAGCAGGATGTTCTGCAGATCGTCTTCCGGCAGGTGCATCGAGCACGAAGCGCTGAACAGGATGCCGTCCTTGTTGAGCAGGCGCATGGCTTGCTCGTTCAGGCGGCGGTAGGCGCCTTCACCGTTTTTCATGTCCTTCTTGCGTTTGATGAACGCAGGCGGGTCGGCAACGATCACGTCGAAGCGCTCTTCGCTGGCCTTGAGTTCCTTCAGGGCTTCGAAGACGTCGCCTTCGATGCAGGTCATCTTGTCGGCGAAGCCGTTCAGCGCGGCGTTGCGCTCAACACCGTCGAGGGCGAAGCCCGAGGCGTCGACGCAGAACACTTCGCTGGCGCCGAATGCGGCAGCCTGCACACCCCAGCCACCGATGTAGCTGTAGAGGTCCAGCACGCGTTTGCCTTTGGCGTAAGGGGCCAGGCGCGCGCGGTTCATGCGGTGGTCGTAGAACCAGCCGGTTTTCTGGCCCTGAATCACCGGGGCTTCGAATTTCACGCCGTTCTCTTCCAGCGCCACCCACTCCGGCACCAGGCCGAACACGGTTTCGGTGTAGCGCTCGAGGCCTTCGGCATCACGGGCGGCGGAATCGTTCTTGAACAGGATGCCGCTTGGCTTGAGCACTTGGGTCAGCGCCGCGATCACGTCATCTTTATGCGCTTCCATGGTCGCCGAAGCGATCTGCACCACGAGGATGTCGCCGAAACGGTCGACCACCAGACCCGGCAGCAGGTCGGAATCACCGTAGACCAGACGATAGAACGGCTTGTCGAACAGGCGATCGCGCAGGGACAGGGCCACGTTCAGGCGATGCACCAGCAGCGACTTGTCCAGCGGCAGCTTGATGTCGCGCGACAGCAGGCGGGCGCAGATCAGGTTGTTCGGGCTCATGGCGACGATGCCCAGCGGCTTGCCGCCGGCGGCTTCGAGGGTCGCCTGGTCGCCGGCCTTGAAGCCGTGCAACGGGGTCGCGGCCACGTCGATTTCGTTGCTGTAGATCCACAGGTGACCGGCGCGCAGGCGACGGTCGGCGTTGGCTTTGAGGCGCAAGCTAGGCAGGGACATGACGTCGCTCCGGAAAAAAGAGCGGGAGTATACCGTGTTGCGCTGCACGCGGGTTCGGTGCTGGACATGTGGCGCGCAAGCCCGGCCTGTCAGCGGATGAAGGCAGAATTGGCCAAATGGTCTTGAATGAAAGTTTCCGTCGATCTGCCCCCGATGTGTCGTTCGTCGGTTTTTAGGGGTTAGAATCGCCGCCTGTCCCAGAGTGTGTACTTATGTCCCAAGAGCTGACCACCGAACAGATTCAACAGTCCCTGCAAGGCATCAGCGTGCCTGCGCAACCGCAGATCATGGTGGATCTGCAAATGGAGCAGTACATGCCCGACCCGGACCTGGAGACGATCGCCAAGCTGATCTCCCAGGACCCCGGCCTGTCCGGCTCTCTGTTGAAAATCGTCAATTCGCCGTATTACGGCCTGAGCAACAAGATCACTTCGATCAAGCGCGCGGTGAACCTGCTGGGCAGTCGTTCGATCATCAACCTGATCAACGCGATGTCGATCAAGGGCGAGATGAACGATGACACCATCGTCACCCTGAACCGCTTCTGGGATACCGCCCAGGACGTGGCCATGACCTGCCTGACCCTGGCCAAGCGCGTCGGCACCGAGGCGAGCGACGAGGCCTACGCATTGGGCCTGTTCCATGACTGCGGCGTGCCGCTGATGCTCCAGCGTTTCCCGGATTACATGAAGACACTCGAAGAGGCCTATGCCAACGCGGGTGCCGAACGCCGGGTTGTGGACACCGAGAACGATGTCTACAACACCAATCACTCGGTGGTCGGTTACTACACCGCCAAGTCCTGGCGCCTGCCGGAACACGTCAGCGCGGCCATCGCCAACCACCACAATGCGATGGCGATCTTCAGCGACGAGACTTCACGCAACAGCCAGATGAAAAACCTGCTGGCGATCCTGAAAATGGCCGAGCACATCTGCGCGTCGTATCGGGTGCTGGGCAACCAGACCGAAGACTTCGAATGGCAGGCCGTCGGGCCGCTGGTGCTCGAATACATCGGCCTCTCGGATTACGACTTCGAAACGTTGAAGCAGACGATCCGCGAACTTGGCGCACATTGATTTAGCAAACTGATTCGAGACACCCATGCCTGAATTGCCGGAAGTCGAAACCACCCGCCGCGGCATCGCCCCGCACCTGGAAGGCCAGCGCGTCAGCCGGGTGATCGTGCGTGACCGGCGGCTGCGCTGGCCGATTCCCGAAGACCTCGATGTGCGCCTGTCCGGGCAGCGCATCGTGCTGGTCGAGCGGCGCGCCAAGTATCTGCTGATCAACGCCGAGGTCGGCACACTGATCAGCCACTTGGGCATGTCGGGCAATCTGCGGCTGGTTGAAGTCGGGTTGCCGGCGGCCAAACACGAGCATGTCGACATCGAGCTGGAATCCGGCCTGGCCCTGCGTTACACCGATCCGCGGCGCTTCGGCGCGATGCTCTGGAGCACCGACCCACTCAATCACGAATTGCTGATTCGCCTGGGCCCGGAGCCGTTGACCGATCTGTTTGATGGCGAGCGTCTCTATCAGTTGTCACGCGGGCGGTCGATGGCGGTCAAACCGTTCATCATGGATAACGCAGTGGTGGTGGGCGTCGGCAACATTTACGCGACGGAAGCGCTGTTCGCCGCCGGTATCGATCCGCGTCGCGAAGCCAAGGGCATTTCCCGGGCGCGCTATCTGAAGCTGGCAATCGAGATCAAGCGCATCCTCGCCGCCGCCATCGAACGTGGCGGCACCACGTTGCGTGATTTCATCGGTGGCGATGGGCAGCCGGGGTATTTCCAGCAGGAACTGTTTGTCTACGGGCGTGGTAACGAGCACTGCAAAGTCTGCGGCACCGGTCTGCGGGAAGTGAAACTGGGTCAGCGTGCCAGCGTCTTCTGTCCGCGCTGCCAAAGCTGAGCGCAAAAGCTGAAAAAGTCCTACGGTCTATAGTGAGTTGTCTCACTGTTCAGCCCGAAGGATCGTGCCATGAAATCCTCGCAAGCCCTGTTTCTCGCACTGCTGCTGTGTTCCGGCCTGACCGTTCATGCCACGGAAGGCGGCAGCGGTGACCCGCGATACGCCATCCAGAATCCACCGGCCTACGCCATGATTGGCGATCTGCTGATTGCCCGCCCCTTGCTGGTGGCGGCGACGGTGATCGGGGCGGGGGCGTTTGTGGTGTCGCTGCCGTTTACCGCACTGGGTGGCGGCGTCGGCGATGCGGGGGAGGCGCTGGTGGTGGCACCGGCGAAAGCGGCGTTCGTGCGCTGCCTGGGCTGTACCGGGGAAGGATTCGAGCAGCGTGAATGACGCGATCGCAGCCTGGCGCTGCGATCGGGGTCAGAGGCTCAAGCCTTGCCGGTAATCTTGCGGTACTTCTCCATCAACTGTTCTTCAGTCTCCGGATGGGCTTCGTCCAGTGGAATGCAATCCACCGGGCAGACCTGCTGGCACTGCGGCTCGTCGTAGTGGCCGACGCACTGGGTGCAGAGGTTCGGGTCGATCACGTAGATCTCTTCGCCCTGGGAAATGGCGGCGTTCGGGCACTCAGGTTCGCAGACGTCGCAGTTGATGCAATCGTCGGTGATGATCAGGGACATGCTAACTCCAGCCGGGGCGGGGAGCCCGGGCGCTATGAATCAATGCGCGCAATTGTGCCGCATTGGCGCCCGCAGTGCACGCGGGCGCCGTTTGAACGGTCGTTACTTCTTGAAGCGCAGGGTCAGGGCGTCAGCCACCGCCGGGTGGACGAACTTGCTGATATCGCCGCCCAGGGCTGCAATTTCCCGCACCAGCGTCGAGGAAATGAACGAATAACGCTCGGACGGGGTGAGGAACAGGCTCTCCACATCCGGTGCCAGTTGGCGGTTCATGTTGGCCAGCTGGAATTCGTATTCGAAGTCCGACACCGCGCGCAAACCACGCAGGAACACGTTGGCGTTCTGCTCTTTGGCGAAATGCGCCAGCAGCGTCGAGAAGCCGACCACTTCCACGTTCGGCAGGTGTTTGGTGACCTCGCGAGCCAGCTCGACCCGTTGTTCCAGCGGGAACAGCGGATTCTTCTTGGGGCTGGCGGCGACGGCGATGATCACATGGTCGAACAGGCGCGAGGCGCGTTCGACCAGATCGCCATGGCCCTTGGTAATAGGGTCGAAGGTACCTGGGTACAACACTCGGTTCATCGCGTCGTCCTGGCGGGAATCCGTTGGGGAGTCGGATGGTATCGCAGCCGTCCCGGTCGGCCAAGTCGCCTTTTGGGTAAGAAAGCACTATAGACGGTACGAATCTTCGGCTTTTTCACGGGTTTCTCAACCGTTCGCCGAGGGATGTCGCCAGTTGCGCCGTCAGACCATATACCGACAGCTGCGGGTTGGCGCCGATGCTGGTGGGGAACAGCGAGCCGTCATGAATCGACAGATTGCGCAGTTGATGATGCCGGCCAAGGCTATCGGTGACGGCGGTTTTCGGGTCTTCGCCCATTGCACAACCGCCCATGACGTGGGCGCTGCCCAGGCGTGTGCGGTACAGCTCAAGGCTCAAGCCGTCGATCATTTTGCGTGCCTCGGCCAGACTGTTCACATAGCGCGCATCGGCGTGCATCGGCATCACCGCTTTGGCGCCACCGGCGAACTGGATTTCGGCCATGACGTGGAAGGCCCGGCGCAAACCGTCCCAGGCGTAGGACGACACCTGATAATCGAGCACCGGCGAGCCGTCGCCACGCAATTCGACACTGCCGCCCTGGCTGTCCTGATGAAAGCCGTCACGCAGCAACGCCAGCATGGCGTGGGTATGGGGCAGGTCGGCCATGTGCTGCGCGTTTTCCTGGCCGAAGCCGCCGAGCAGGGTGGCGGCCAGCGCCGGGTGCAGCGGCGGCACTTCGAGTTTGAAGGCCATCGGCCCGGTGGTGCCGTCCTTCCACTGGAAGTGGTCGGAGTAGATCGACTGCGGCGCGCCATAAAACGGGTTGATGACCTCGTCGAAGCGCCCGGCGGACATGTTCACCGGGTGCAGAAAGGTGCGTTTGCCGAGGCGCTGATGGGGATCCGGCGCATCCGAGCGCAGTAGCAGGGCAGGGCTGTTGATCCCGCCGCCGGCCAGCACGTAATGGCGGGCCTTGACCGTGATCTTGCGCCCGGTCGGCTCGACGCAGCGTTCGTCCATCGCCACGCATTGCAGTCCGGTCACTTTGTCGCCGCTGATCAACAGCTTCTCGGCACGGGCCAGATAAAGCAGTTCACCGCCCTTTTCCAGGGTCGCCGGAATGGTCGTGACCATCATCGATTGTTTGGCGTTGGTCGGGCAGCCCATGCCGCAATAACCCAGATTCCAGCAGCCGCGCACGTTGCGCGGGATCACGTGCCAGCTGTAGCCCAGTTGTTCGCAGCCTTTGCGGATTACGTCGTTGTTGGCGTTGGGCGGGATCATCCATGGCGCTACGCCGAGGCGCTGCTCCATTTTTTCGAACCACGGCGCCATGTCGGCGGGGCTGTGGCCTTTGACGTTGTGTTCTTTAGCCCAGTGTTCGAGGGTCGGCTCGGGGGTTCGGAAGCTCGATGTCCAGTTGATCAGGGTGGTGCCGCCGACCGCGCGACCCTGAAGGATGGTGATCGCGCCGTCCTTGCTCATGCGGCCGATGCCTTCCTGATAGAGGCTGCTGTAGGCCTTGTCTTCCAGCATCTTGAAGTCGCTGCTGGTCTTGAGCGGACCTTCTTCGATCAGCAGCACTTTATAACCGGCGGCGCTGAGGATTTCCGCCGTGGTGCCGCCGCCGGCACCGCTGCCGATGATGGCCACGTCGGCTTCCAGAGTCAGGTCGTCGGTCAGTTGTGCGCCGTTGTAGGTTTTCCAGCCACGGGCAAGGCCTTCGCGAAACGGGTCAGGTACGGGCATCAATCAGGCTCTCTTATTATTTTTCGGAGGAGGCGCGCGTCTCAGACGGTGGGCGGGCCGGGATAACCGCAGTGCGCCCAGGATTCGGCGCGGGTGTACCAGGCCATCATCACCATTTGCTGCAGGGAGCTGTGGCCCATGCGCAGCAGGCTCAACGAGCTGTTTTCCCAGCGATCGAGGAAGTGTCGGATCGCCTCGGGACTGGCGTTTTCCCAGCTGCCCCAGATTCCGGTCAGCGGTCCTCGGGTCACGGCCATGCCCAGTACGTCGAACAGTTGCCGGGTGAGTTTGAGCATTTCCGGCGACAGGTGATCGAGGCTGTAATCCAGGGACTTCAGCGCTCCGTCGACAGCAGCGGGCATCTTCTCCACTGCGACAGCGCCATCGAGCATCACCGGAATCAGCGCGCGCAGAAACAGCAGGTCGCCGCTACGCAACGCGGTGAATCCGTTGGCCGATACGCTCGACGAACAGCCGCTGAGGCTGGCGCCGAGGCCGGCGGTGGCGAGGAAAGCCGTGGCGCCCAGGCTGAATTTCAGCAGGCCACGGCGCGACAGTGCAGGTGTTTCGGTCAGGCTTGGGTGCATTGTTGTTATTACCCGGCGGTGACGTTAGCGAATGAACAGTTTCTGGATCAGTTTCTGGATGGATTTGCCGTACGGCGGGTAGATCAGCTTCGCCGCGTTGAAGCGCTGTTTAACCAGTACACCCTTGGCCTTGCTGAAGGTCAGAAAACCTTCGTGCCCGTGGTAATGGCCCATCCCCGACGGCCCGATACCGCCGAAGGGCATGTCGTCCTGGGCCACATGCAGCAACGTATCGTTGAGGCAGACGCCACCGGAATGGGTTTCGTGGAGCACGCGTTTTTGTTCGCGTTTGTCGTAGCCGAAGTAGTAAAGAGCCAGAGGACGTGGCCGTTGATTGATGTAAGCAAATGCCTGATCCAGATCCTGATACGGCACGATCGGCAACAGCGGGCCGAAGATTTCGTCCTGCATCACCGTCATCTCGTCACTGACATTCAGCAGCAGGCTGTGAGGCATGCGTCGGCCCTGGCCCTGATCGAACAGCGGAATCAGCAGCGCGCCCTTGCTGGTGGCGTCGCTGAGGTAGCTGTTCAGTCGAGCCAATTGGCGCTCGTTGATGATGGCGGTGTAGTCCGGGTTGTCGGCGAGTGTCGGATAAAACCCGCGCACGGCCTGGCGATAGGCTTCGACGAAACCGCCGACCCGATCTTCCGGCACCAGCACGTAGTCCGGGGCCACGCAGGTCTGGCCGGCGTTGAGCGTCTTGCCGAAGGCGATGCGCTCGGCGGCGTCCTTGAGCGGCACATCGCGGGAGACGATGGCCGGGGATTTGCCGCCCAGTTCGAGAGTCACTGGCGTGAGGTTTTCCGCCGCTGCGCGCATCACGTGCTTGCCGATGCTGGTGGCGCCGGTGAACAGCAGGTGATCGAAGCGCAGTTTCGAGAACGCCACGCCGACATCGGCCTCGCCGAGCACCACGCAAACCAGGTCTTCCGGGAAGATCCGCGCCAGCAACTCCTTGAGCAGCAGGCCGGTGGCCGGGGTCGATTCGCTGAGTTTGAGCATCACCCGATTGCCCGCTGCGAGCGCGCCGGTCAACGGGCCCATGGCCAGAAACAGAGGGTAGTTCCAAGGCACGATCACGCCGACCACGCCCAGCGGCTGATACACCACTTTTGCCGATGCCGGCTGGAAGGCGACACCCACTTTGCGCCGCGATGGCTTCATCCACTGGCTGATATGGCGGCTGGCGTAATGAATGCCATGCAGGCTCGGCATCAACTCGGCGAGCAGGGTTTCATCGGCGCTGCGGTGGCTGAAATCCGAACTGATCGCCTCGACCAGCGCCTGCCGTTCGCTGCTCAGCAGATCGCGCAACGCCTTGAGCCATTGCTGGCGCTGGGCGGCCGGCGGCATCGGGTTGGCGGCGTAGGCGGCGCGCTGCGCGTTGAACAACCGGTTGAGCTCTTCCAGCGGCTGTTGCAACGATTGCAGGTAGGCAATATCGGCGGTCATTGTCGGCTCCGGATTTGTTGTCGTGAGGAACTTTTTAGAGTCTATGCTCTAGAAAGTCAAATGACTTCCTTGTGCGTCATGGTTTTATCCCATTCCGGTTAGGTCGTAAGATGCCCCCCAACGCACTCTGAATTAAAGCTCAAGCCATGGCCCCACGGATCAAAACCAGCGAGCGCATCGTGCAGAACAGCCTCGAGCTGTTCAATCAGCAGGGCGAGCGCAGCATCAGCACCAACCACATCGCCGCTCACATGGAGATTTCTCCGGGCAACCTGTACTACCACTTCCCCAACAAGCAGGCGATCATCTCCGTGCTGTTCAGTGAGTACGAAAGCCTGGTGGACAGCTTCCTGCGCCCGCCTCAGGGGCGTGCGGCGACGGTCGAAGACAAGCGTTTCTATCTCAAGGAACTGTTGTCGGCGATGTGGCGCTACCGCTTCCTGCATCGCGATCTTGAGCACCTGCTCGACAGCGACCCGGACCTGGCCGGGCGTTACCGGCGCTTTTCCCAGCGCTGTGTGATTCAGGGCGCGGCGATCTATGAAGGCTTCGTCGCCGCCGGCATCCTCAAGATGGACCGGGTGCAGATCGAATCCCTGACCCTCAACGCGTGGATCATCCTCACCTCCTGGGTGCGCTTTCTGTGCACGACCCGGGAAAACTCCAATCACCTCAGCGAGCAGGCCATTAAACGTGGCGTGTATCAGGTGCTGGTGCTGGAAGCGGGGTTTGTCACCGAGCAGGCCCGCGATGAGGTCAACGCACTGTTCGAAGAATTCTACGTACCGTTGGCCCAGGCCCTCGAAGAAAGGTCCTGACCCATCCGCTCACAGGAGTCGTTCGCTATGCCGATTGCGCAACTGATCAGCCCGACCACGCTGGATGCCCGCAAGGAGCAACCGGGGCTGGTGATTCTCGACTGCCGTTTTGCCCTCGAAGACCCGGACTACGGCCAGCGCAGCTATGCCGAAGGACACATTGCCGGGGCGAGCTATGCCGATCTTGAGCGAGACCTCAGCGGCCCGGTGACCAAGGGCGTGACCGGGCGTCATCCGTTGCCGGAGCCGGCAGCGCTGATCGAGCGCCTGCAAGCCTTCGGCATCAACAACGACAGCGACGTGGTTCTGTATGACGACGGCCCCGGTGCCTACGCGGCGCGGGCCTGGTGGTTGCTGGCGTGGCTGGGCAAGCGCGACGGCGTGTTCATTCTCGATGGCGGGCTCAAGGCCTGGCACGCGGCCGGTCTGCCGCTGAGCCTGGATGCGCCTTCGGTGACTCGCGGGACGTTCAGCGGGCATCCGGACAAACATCTGCTGCTCAGCGCCGAGCAATTGCAGCAACGCCTCGGTCAACCGGCTCTGACTCTGCTCGATGCCCGCGCCTTGCCGCGTTTCAAGGGAGAAGTGGAGCCGATCGACCCGATCGCCGGGCACATTCCCGGCGCGCAATGCGCGGCGTTCACCGACAATCTGGGCAGCGATGGGCGTTTCCTGCCGTCCGACCAGCTCAAGCAGCGCTTTGCCGCGAAACTCGGCGCGCGCTCGCCGGCCGATCTGGTGGCGTATTGCGGCTCGGGGGTGACGGCGTGTCACAACCTGTTCGCCCTGTGCCTGGCGGGTTATCCGTTGGGTTCGCTGTATGCCGGGTCGTGGAGCGAGTGGATCAATGAGCCTTCGCGCGGTATCGCCACCGGCGAGTAAGCGCGTTCAGCGGTCCAGCCGCGCGCTGCGATAGGCCGCCGGGCCCACACCATAAACCTGTTTGAACTGCCGGCTCAGATGGCTCTGGTCGGCAAAGCCCAACTGTGTGGCGACTTCCACCGGAAGGCAGCCGCTCTGCAACAAGCCCCGCGCGCAGGCAATCCGCTGTTGCATCAGCCAGGTGTGCGGCGGCATGCCGGTGGCGCGGCGGAACACCCGGGCGAAGTGGAAGGGCGACAGGTTCACCGCTGCCGCCAGTTCTTCCAGCGAGGGTGGCGCCGCCAGTTGTGCGTGCAGCAATTCCTTGGCCATCACCACCGCACGATGTTCCTTGCCGGGTTTGCCGTTGATCTGCACCGCCGCGTGGCGTTGCAACAGCAGCATCATCATTTCGCGCCACACCGTTTGCTGTTGCAGCGCGGTGGCGGGGCTTTCCAGCAAGCGGTGCAACTGGCTGAAGCCGTTGACCAGATCCGGATCGCGGTATAGCGTCGCGCCAAAAGCCGGCATCGGCGCAGTCGGCAGTTCCAGTTCTTCGAGCAGCGAGACAATCTTGCCGGTATCCGGATAAAACGCCCGGTACAGCCAACCGTCCTCGGTGCCTTTGTGGCCGGTGTGCAATTCGTCCGGGTTGATCAGCACCAGCGTGCCGCTGCCGGCCAGGTGTTCGGCACCGCGATAGCGGTAGCGCTGGGCGCCGGCCATGATCATGCCGATCACGTAGCCGTCGTGGACATGCGGGGCGAAGCGATGCTCGATGTAGCGCGCCGACAGTAATTCGACCCCGGCCAGTGGCGCGGTTTGCCAGAAACGGATCGACTCGCCCTGTTCGCTCATGACGTCACCCGCGCCCCGAGTCGGCCAGCCACTGGGGAATGCGCCGTTCCAGGTAATAACCCGGTTGGCGGAACGAGCCATCGACGAAGCCGACATGCCCGCCCTTGCTCTGCAATTCGAACGCGGTCGAACTCGACAGCTCACTGGCTGAAGGCAGGCTGTGGGGGAACACGAACGGGTCGTCCGCCGCTTGAATGATCAGGGTCGGTGTACGGATCTCGCCAAGAAAGTAGCGGCTCGATGCCCGGCGATAGTAATCCTCGGCATCGGCAAAGCCATTCAGTGGCGCCGTCACCCGGCCGTCGAAATCCCAGAAGGTGCGCATGTTTTCCAGTGAGCCGAGGGCGGCCAATGCGGCAAGACCCTCCTCGCGGCCGTCGTGCTGGAACTGGCGCTGCTTGTTCTTGATGTAGGCGACCATCTCGCGCATGAAGTGCGCCTGATAGACCTTCGAGAAACCCTGGCCAATACGGTCGGCGCACTGATCCAGACGAAACGGCACCGACACCGCCACCGCACCGAGCACGCCGCTGGCGCTGCCGGTTTCCCCCAGATGCTTGAGCAGCACGTTGCCACCGAGGGAGTAGCCGACCGCATACAGCGGCGCCAGTGGCCGCTTGGCCTTCAGATGACGGATGGTTTCGGCGAGGTCTTCGCTGGCGCCGGAATGGTAGCTGCGCGGCAACAGGTTCGGCTCGCCCGAGCAACCACGCCAGTTCAGCGCAACACTCGCCCAGCCTTGGGCGGCGAGCGCTGCCTGGATTCCGGCCACGTAAGGCGAATTGGATGAGCCAGTCAGCCCGTGCAGCACCAATACCAACGGCGCTTCCGCACTGTGGGGGCCGTGCCAGTCAAGGTCGAGGAAATCGCCGTCGTCCAGCCACAATCGTTCGCGCTGGCGATCAAGGTGCACGGTTTTGCGCCACAGCGGCCCCCACAAGGTTTGCAGGTGCGGATTGCCGAGGCCGAAGGCGGGGATGAACGATTTTGACGAAAGGGACACGTTTGCTCTCGATGCAGCGCAGCGAGCCTCGGCTGAAGCTCGCCGCTTTTTCAGGCCGGTCGGTTAACCGGCGATCACTGCCATACGTTGCCACAACGCGTAGTACACCCGCCCGGATTTCTGCTCGCGGTGCAGGCGCCAGTTGCCTGGCAGGCCGAGGGTCGATGGCGCGGTTTCGCTTTCAGTGTAGATCCACGAATCATCGGCCAGCCATTGGCGTTCTTCCAGCAGCGTGCACACGGCGGGCAGCAGGTTCTGGTTGAACGGCGGGTCGAGGAACACCAGATCGAACGCGGTCGCGGTCTGGGTTTCCAGATAGCGCAAGGCATCGGCGGTCTGCACGTGGCCGTTGGTGCAGCGCAGCGTGCCGAGGTGTTCTTTCAGGCTGGAGACCGCAACATGGCTGGCATCCAGCGCCTGACCCATGGACGCGCCGCGAGACAGCGCTTCCAGGAACAGCGCGCCGCTGCCGGCGAACGGATCGAGCACCTTGGCCCCGGCAACGTACGGCGCGAGCCAGTTGAACAGGGTTTCACGCACCCGGTCCGGCGTCGGACGCAGGCCCGGCGCATCAGGGAAGCTCAGTTTGCGGCTGCGCCATTCGCCGCCGATGATGCGCAACTGGTTCACACCGTTGTGCAGTTTTTGTACAGGTTTCTTTGGGCTGGCCATTAATGCTCCGGAACCCCGAGCGGCTGCTCGGCAGGTTTATCAGATGGGGCCGGTAACGGCTTTTGCGGCACGGTCGGGCCAGCGCTGACGATGACCAGTTTATCCGTGCTCAAGTGTTTGTTCAGGGCGTCGCGAACCTGCTCGACGGTCAGGCTCTGGGACTGACGCATGAAGTCGTCCAGATAATTCAGCGGCAGGTTGTAGAAACCCATGGCGCCGAGTTGGCCGACGATATCGGCGTTGCTCGCAGTGGACAGCGGGAAGCTGCCGGCCAGTTCGCGCTTGGCGTCATCAAGTTCTTTCTGGGTCGGGCCGGTCTTCAGGTAATCGGCGAGCACATCCTGCACCAGTTTCAGGGTGCCTTCGCTCATTTCCGCGCGGGTCTGCAGATTGATCATGAACGGGCCGCGCGCCTGCATCGGGCTGAACGCCGAATACACGGTGTAGGCCAGACCACGTTTCTCGCGGACTTCACTCATCAAACGAGTGCCGAAACCACCACCGCCGAGGATCTGGTTGCCCATCGACAGTGCGGCGTAGTCCGGGTCGTCACGGTCGATGCCCAGTTGCGCAAGCATCAGGTTGGTCTGCTTGGACGGGAACTCGATATGGCCGACGCTGGCCTTCGGCTCCTGCGGCTGGGCGATCTTCGCCAGCGCCGGGCCTTTTGGCAGGGCGGCAGAAACCTGATTGGCAATTGCCTCGGCCTCGGCACGGGACAAGTCGCCGACCAGCGCAATCACCACGTTGCCGGCGGCATACGCCTTGGCGTGGAACTCACGCAGTTGCGCCAGGGTGATCTTCGGTACGCTTTGCGCGCTGCCATCGCTGGAGTGCGCGTACGGGTGATCGCCGTACAGGCGCTTCATCAATTCCAGGCTGGCGAGTTTGCCGGGGCTCTGTTTCTGGTATTCGAAACCGGCGAGCATCTGGTTCTTGATGCGCGCGAAGGAGTCGGCGGGGAAGGTCGGTTTGCCGATCACTTCGGAGAACAGCTTCAGCGCCGGTTCGCGTTTGTCGGCGGCACTTAGGCTACGCAGCGATGCGATGGCCATGTCCTTGTAGGCGCCGTTGCCGAAATCCGCGCCCAGGCCTTCAAAGCCCTGGGCGATGGCGCCGACATCCTTGCCCGCCACGCCTTCGTTGAGCATGGCGTTGGTCAGCAGGGCCAGGCCCGGCGCGTTGCCGTCCTGGCTGCTGCCGGCGGAAAAGATCAGGCGCATGTCGAACATCGGCAGTTCGCGAGCCTCGACGAACAACACCTTGGCGCCTTCGGCGGTGTTCCAGGTCTGCACGTCGAGCTTGCGGCTGGCCGGGGCCTTTCCGTCGAGTTCTGCCAGCGATTGCAGCTTCTGGCTGGTCTTGGCGTTATCCAGTGCTTCGCTGGCCTTGCTGTTGTCGCTCGGCGCCAGGTAGAACGCGGCGGAGCCGATCACCGCCACGGTGATCATGCCGAGCAGCAACAGGCGTGGGGTTTTGCGCTCACTCATGAGTCGTCTCCAGTGGCAGGACGTGGGCGACGCTGAGACGTTCGCGGGTGAAATACAGCTTGGCGGCGTTCTGGATGTCTTGCGGGGTGACGCTTTCCAGATCGGCCAGTTCGGTGTCCATCAATTTCCACGACAGGCCGACCGTCTCCAGTTGGCCGATGGCGGTGGCCTGGGCAGTGATCGAGTCACGCTCGAAGACCAGACCGGCGATGACTTGCGCACGCACGCGCTCCAGTTCTTCGGCGGACGGTGCGGTGGTTTTCAACTGTTCCAGCAGTTTCCACAGACCGGCTTCAGCCTGGGCCATGGTCTTTTTCTTCTGGGTGTTCGGTGTGGCGGACAGGGTGAACAGGCTGTCACCGCGTGTGTAGGCGTCATAACTCGACGAACCGCCGGACACCAGCTCTTCGCCGCGCTCCAGTTGCGTCGGGATACGACCGCTGTAGCCGCCGTCCAGCAGCGCCGAAATTAGGCGCAAGGCATTGATGGAGCGCTTGTCCTCGACGGTGGCCAGGCTTGGCACGTTGAAACCGAGCATCAGGCTGGGCAGTTGGGTCTGCACATGCAGAGTGATCTGGCGTTCGCCGGGTTCGGCCAGTTCCAGCGGTTTTTTCGCCGGTGGCACGTCGCGTTTCGGGATCGGCCCGAAATAGCGCTGGGCGAGGGTTTTCACCTCGTCCGGGGTCACGTCACCGACCACCACCAGCGTGGCGTTGTTCGGCACGTACCAGGACTGGTACCAGTGGCGCAGCTCTTCGACCTTCATCCGGTCGAGGTCGGCCATCCAGCCGATGGTCGGCGTGTGATAGCCGCTGGCCGGGTAGGCCATGGCCTTGTAGCGCTCGTAAGCCTTGGACATCGGTTTGTCGTCGGTGCGCAGGCGGCGCTCTTCCTTGATGACTTCGATTTCCTTGGCGAACTCGTCGGCCGGCAGACGCAGATTGGCCATGCGGTCGGCTTCCAGTTCAAAGGCTACGCCCAGGCGGTCGCGGGCCAGCACCTGGTAGTAGGCGGTGAAGTCATCGCTGGTGAACGCGTTCTCTTCGGCGCCGAGGTCGCGCAGGATCAGCGAGGCTTCACCGGGGCCGACTTTCTCGCTGCCCTTGAACATCATGTGCTCAAGGGCGTGGGACAGGCCGGTCTGGCCCGGGGTTTCGTAGCTGGAGCCGACCTTGTACCAGACCTGCGACACCACCACCGGCGCGCGATGATCTTCGCGCACGACAACCTTCAAACCGTTGTCGAGGGTGAATTCGTGGGTCGGTTGCGGGTCGGCTGCCAGGGCCGAAAGGGGCAGGCAGACTGTGCTGAGCAGCAGGCCTGCGGCGCGGCGGGCTAGAGCATTCATTCGTTTTTAAACCTGTTGGGCTGCCCGCTTGGTCTTAGCCTAGGCGGGCGAGGAGGTGCTAGGATACTGATCCGTTTTACCGGCGACCACGCCTATCCGGTTTTGAAACTTGATCAGGTTGTATGGGTTTGCGGCAGAAGGCCTTGGTTTATCAGCTAAACTTCGCTTTTTCGCCGATTTTGCCGGCTAGTCCTTCATTAAAACGATTCCTTTGAGGTGCCGTTGGCGCTTCGACAAAATGTTGCGCGTGAACAAGCTGGGTGAAACGCAGTCTGTTCTGCATCGAATATTTATTTGCCGGGGCGCCCCTGTGGCGCGTCGCTACCGTGAGATAGCCGTCCTCCATGTTTGGTTCCAACGACGACAAGAAGACCCCAGCTGCGGCTGGCGAGAAGAAGAGCCTGTTCGGATGGCTGCGCAAGAAACCGCAGGAACCCGTCGTCGAACAGCCGACGGCCATTCCTGAGCCGGCCCCGGCGCCAGCACCGGTAATAGAGGAAGCGCCGGCCCCGGTTGTGCTGCCGATTGCCGAGCCGGTGTTGCAACCGGTGGCTGAGGCCGAACCTGAAATGCCGGCTGCCGCCGAACTGCCGCTGACTCCGGTTGCCCAGCCGTGGTTGACCTTGCCGGTGGCCGAAGAGCCGGTGGCACTGGTTGAAGAGGCTGCGCCGCATGTGACGCCGGTGATTCCTGCGCCGGTTGCTTGGGTGCCTGAGCCGGTTCCCGTTCCGGCGGTCGAGCCTGTGATCGAGACCGCACCGGTTCCTGCAGAGCCTGTCGCAGTTGCTCCGGTTGCTCCGGCTATCGAAATCCCCGAGCCTGCACCTGCACCTGCACCTGCACCTGCACCGGTCGTCGTTGCGCCTGTCGCGGTCGTCGAAACTCCGGTCGCTGCGCCTCGCACCGAAGAAACCAAGGCCGGCTTCTTCGCCCGTCTCAAGCAAGGCCTGTCGAAGACCAGTGCCAGCATCGGCGAGGGCATGGCCAGTCTGTTCCTCGGCAAGAAAGCCATCGATGACGAGTTGCTCGACGACCTCGAAACCCGTCTGCTGACCGCTGACGTCGGCGTCGAAGCCACGTCGGTGATCATCCAGCGTCTGACCCAGAAGGTCGCACGCAAGGAATTGGCCGATTCCGACGCACTGTACAAATCCCTGCAAGCCGAGCTGTCTGCGATGCTCAAGCCGGTCGAGCAGCCGCTGAAGATCGTTTCGCAGAACAAGCCGTTCGTGATCCTCGTGGTCGGCGTCAACGGTGCCGGCAAAACCACCACCATCGGCAAACTGGCGAAGAAGCTGCAACTGGAAGGCAAGAAAGTCATGCTCGCCGCCGGTGACACCTTCCGTGCCGCGGCGGTCGAGCAGTTGCAGGTCTGGGGCGAGCGCAACAAGATTCCGGTGATCGCCCAGCACACTGGTGCTGACTCAGCCTCGGTGATCTTCGACGCCGTGCAGGCCGCCAAGGCCCGTGGCATCGATGTGCTGATCGCCGACACCGCCGGTCGCCTGCACACCAAAGACAACCTGATGGAAGAACTGAAGAAGGTTCGCCGGGTAATCGGCAAGCTCGACGCCGATGCGCCGCACGAAGTGCTGCTGGTGCTCGACGCCGGCACCGGTCAGAACGCCATCAACCAGGCCAAGCAATTCAACCAGACCGTCGAACTGACCGGCCTGGCGCTGACGAAGCTCGACGGCACCGCCAAGGGCGGGGTGATTTTCGCCCTGGCCAAGCAATTCGGCCTGCCGATCCGCTACATCGGCGTCGGTGAAGGCATCGACGATCTGCGTACCTTTGAAGCCGAACCCTTTGTCCAGGCACTGTTTGCCGAGCGGGAGCGTTCATGATTCGTTTCGAACAGGTCGGTAAACGCTACCCGAACGGTCACGTCGGCTTGCATGAGCTGAGCTTTCGAGTCCGTCGCGGCGAGTTCCTGTTTGTCACCGGCCATTCCGGTGCCGGTAAATCCACTCTGTTGCGCCTGCTGCTGGCGATGGAGCGTCCGACCAGCGGCAAACTGCTGCTGGCCGGGCAAGACCTGAGCACCATCAGCAATGCGCAGATTCCGTTCCTGCGCCGGCAGATCGGCGTGGTGTTCCAGAATCATCAACTGTTGTTCGATCGCACGGTGTTCAACAACGTCGCGCTGCCGTTGCAGATCCTCGGGCTGTCCAAGGCGGAAATCGCCAAGCGCGTCGATTCGGCGCTGGAGCGCGTGGCGCTGTCGGACAAGACCGATCTGTACCCCGGCGACCTGTCCACCGGTCAGCAACAGCGCGTCGGCATTGCCCGCGCCATCGTTCACCGTCCGGCCCTGCTGCTGGCGGACGAACCGACCGGTAACCTCGATCCGCGTCTGGCGGCCGAAATCATGGGTGTGTTCGAAGACATCAACCGTCTGGGCACCAGCGTGCTGATCGCCAGTCACGACCTGGCCCTGATTGCGCGCATGCGCCATCGCATGCTGACCCTGCAACGCGGCCGATTGATCGGTGACGGGGAGGCTGGCGAATGAGTGCAACACGTAGTCCGAAGGTTTCCGAGCGTGTGGCTCCCAAAGCCGCCGATCCGCAGCCGCCAAAAAAGAAAAAGCACGACGATGACGATGGCCCGGATTTCGCCACGCTGTTCCGTGCCTGGGTGGAAAACCACCGTGCCAGCCTGCTCGACAGCCTGCGCCGCCTCGGCAAGCAGCCGATCGGCAGCTTCTTCACCTGCATGGTGATGGCGGTCGCACTGAGTCTGCCGATGGGGCTGTCGCTGTTGCTTAACAACGTCGAGCGCCTGGGTGGTTCGTGGCAGCGTGCGGCACAGATCTCGCTGTACCTGGAGCTCGAAGCCAGTCCGGCTCAGGGCGAGAAACTGCGCGATCAGATCAAGGGCATGCCCGGTGTAGCTGATGCTGAATATGTCGGCCGCGATCAGGCGCTGGAAGAGTTCCAGCAGCAGTCCGGATTGGGCGAAGCCCTGCGCGAGCTGCCGGAAAACCCGCTGCCGGGCGTGGTGCTGGTCACGCCGAACGAGGTCGACAAGTCGACGCTGGAAGCATTAAGACAAAAACTTTCCGAGCTGCCCAAGGTACAACAGGCGCAACTTGATCTAGTCTGGGTCGAGCGTCTGGCTGCCATCCTCAAGCTCGGCGACCGCTTTGTCTTCGGTCTGACGGTGTTGCTGGTTTCCGCATTACTTTTGGTGATAGGCAATACCATTCGTCTTCATATTGAAAACCGCCGCACCGAGATAGAAGTGATTAAACTCGTTGGCGGCACTGACAGCTATGTGCGTCGTCCCTTCCTTTATATGGGCGCGTTGTATGGCTTCGGTGCGGGGCTGCTGTCCTGGGGTGTGCTGGCGTTCGGCCTGAACTGGCTGAACGACGCGGTGGTTGGACTGGCCGGCTTGTACGGCAGTGATTTTGCACTGGCCGGAGTGCCAGTTGCCGACGGTCTGTCGCTCTTGCTTGGCGCGGTGCTGTTGGGTTATATCGGTGCATGGATTGCAGTCGCACGTCATCTCAGGGAGCTGGCGCCGAAGTAGAATCTTTTTTTGCGCGTGATTGACCTTACGGTTTTTAGGGAACTTGTACTTGAGTTTCCGGTCAATTTTTCGCAGTGCCGAAAGGCGCGAGTATGTAAGTCGGAGGTTTTTTCGTATGACCAATTCTTTGCAACCTGCGTATGCATTGGTTCCGGGCGCAAACCTGGAAGCCTATGTACACACCGTCAACAGCATTCCATTGCTGACGCCGGAGCAGGAGCGTGAACTGGCCGAGAGTCTCTACTATGAGCAGGATTTGGGGGCGGCTCGGCAGATGGTGCTCGCCCACCTGCGTTTTGTTGTACACATTGCCCGTAGCTATTCCGGCTACGGTCTGGCTCAGGCTGACCTGATCCAGGAAGGCAACGTCGGCCTGATGAAGGCCGTGAAGCGTTTCAACCCGGAAATGGGCGTGCGTCTGGTGTCCTTTGCGGTGCACTGGATCAAGGCCGAGATTCACGAGTTCATCCTGCGCAACTGGCGGATCGTGAAAGTCGCGACCACCAAGGCCCAGCGCAAGCTTTTCTTCAACCTGCGCAGCCAGAAGAAACGTCTGGCCTGGCTGAACAATGAGGAAGTCCACCGTGTGGCGGAAAGCCTCGGCGTCGAGCCGCGTGAAGTGCGTGAGATGGAAAGTCGCCTGACCGGTCATGACATGGCCTTCGACCCGGCTGCCGAAGCGGACGACGACAGTGCTTTCCAGTCGCCGGCCAACTACCTGGAAGACCACCGGTACGACCCGGCGCGTCAGCTGGAAGATGCCGACTGGAGCGACAACTCCAATCACAACCTGCACGAAGCGCTGGAAGTGCTGGACGAACGCAGCCGCGACATCCTCTACCAGCGCTGGCTGGCAGAAGAGAAAGCCACGCTGCACGACCTGGCGCAGAAGTACAACGTGTCGGCCGAGCGGATCCGTCAGCTCGAGAAGAGCGCGATGAACAAGCTCAAGTTGTCGATTGCCGCGTAACCGGTAGTCCGACAATAAAAAACGCCCCGATCAGTGATGATCGGGGCGTTTTTGTTTGCCTGTCAGTAAGTCATTGAGCCCAGGGTGCCCGCCGCGAATCATTGAGTGTCAGCAAATAGCTGTCGCCACCCAGTTGGCTCATCTGCTGGCGAATCCATCCGGCCCTGCGTGAAACATAGGAGGTCGGGTGGCTGGCGCTCCAGACCCGGGGATTGGGCAATACGGCTGCCAGGTAGCTCGCCTGCTGCCGGGACAAAGACTTGGCGCCTACGCCAAAGTGATGCCTTGCTGCCGCTTCGGCACCAAACACGCCGTCATCCCACTCGACACTGTTCAGGTACACCTCGAGAATTCGCTGCTTGGGCCAGAACACTTCGATCAGCGCGGTAAACCACGCTTCCAGGCCTTTGCGCAGATAGCTGCGGCCGGACCACAAAAACAGGTTCTTCGACACTTGCTGGCTCAAGGTGCTGGCGCCGCGAATCGAGCCGCCGAGTTCGTTGTGGGCCAGTGCGGCCTTGATCGCGCTCAGGTCAAAACCCCAATGCTCGGGGAATTTCTGGTCTTCGCCGGCAATCACCGCGACCTTCAGGTCATCGGAGATCTCGTCCCACGGCTTCCAGGTGCGCTGCAGATCAATCGGCTCGCCGTCGACCCAGGATTCGATCTTGCGCTCGACCATCAGCGCCGTGCCCGGTGGCGGCACGAAGCGAAACACCAGCACCAGCAATACGCTGCCGCCCGCGAACCAGAGCAGAGCCTTCGTGAAACGACGGAGAAATAAACGCAGCATAGAGATGGCTTGGCCGAACCGGTTGAGCGGGCCATTATACAGACCCTGCCGATCGAGTCTGACTGGAGTTCTACATGCTGCGTAGCTTTCTGATGCTGGCTGCCTTCTTTGGTTTTACCGGTGTCGGCCTCGGCGCATTCGCCGCCCATGGCCTGAAAAACCGCCTGACCCCCGAGTACCTCGCGATCTTCCACACCGGCGTCACCTATCAACTGGTGCATGCGCTGGCGTTGTTCGGCGTGGCACTGCTGGCCACGCAGCTTCAGGGGCGACTGGTTGCCTGGGCCGGTATCTCGTTCAGCATCGGCATCCTGCTGTTCTCCGGCAGCCTGTACCTGCTGACCACCGTCGGCATCGGCAAGTTCGGCATCATCACCCCGTTCGGTGGCCTGGCGTTCCTGATCGGCTGGTTGTGCCTCGGACTCGCCGCCTGGCGCCTGCAGCCAACCGCTTGACGCTTGGTGCTGACCTTTAGGTCATGATCGGGATAGAATGCCACCCCCTAAAAATGATGGCGGCATCCGGCATGCGCATTCAGTTGAACGGCGAATCCCTTGAACTGCCCGACGGTGAAACCGTTGCGGCCCTGCTGACCCGTCTGGACCTGACCGGACGCCGTGTGGCGGTCGAACTCAATCTGGATATCGTCCCGCGCAGCCAGCATGCCGACACCACGCTGAACGACGGCGACAACGTCGAAGTGGTACACGCCATCGGCGGCGGCTAGTCGCCAGGCCTGCATGGGCCGAGAATTCTGCAAGACCCTCACCCCAACAGAGGATTTCCCATGAGCATCGTTCGTAGCGACAAGCCTTTCGTTCTGGCCGGTCGTACTTACCAGTCGCGTTTGCTGGTCGGTACCGGCAAGTACCGTGACATGGAAGAAACCCGTCTGGCCATCGAAGCCTCGGGTGCCGAGATCGTCACCTTCGCCGTGCGCCGCACCAACCTGGGCCAGATCGAAGGCGAGCCGAACCTGCTCGACGTGCTGTCGCCGGATCGCTACACCTTCCTGCCGAACACCGCCGGCTGCTACGACGCGGTCGAGGCTGTGCGCACCTGCCGCCTGGCCCGTGAGCTGCTCGATGGCCACAACCTGGTGAAGCTGGAAGTGTTGGCCGACCAGAAAACCCTGTTCCCCAACGTGATCGAAACCCTCAAGGCCGCCGAAGTGCTGGTCAAGGAAGGCTTCGACGTGATGGTTTACACCAGTGATGACCCGATCATCGCCCGTCAACTGGCTGAAATCGGCTGCATCGCAGTGATGCCGCTGGCCGGTCTGATCGGTTCGGGCCTGGGGATCTGCAACCCGTACAACCTGCAGATCATCCTCGAAGAAGCAAAAATTCCGGTGCTGGTGGATGCCGGTGTCGGCACCGCTTCCGACGCCACCATCTCCATGGAGCTGGGCTGTGATGCGGTGCTGATGAACTCGGCCATCGCCCACGCCCAGCAGCCGATCATGATGGCTGAAGCCATGAAACACGCGATCGTCGCGGGCCGCCTGGCCTACCTCGCCGGCCGCATGCCGAAAAAACTCTATGCCAGCGCCTCTTCGCCGCTGGATGGTCTGATCAAGTAAGAGCTATTGATGACTGAATCGAACGACACGCCAATCCAGACGGAAGAAGGCGACGAGCGCCAACACCGCCGCATCAAGAGTTTCGTGATGCGCGCCGGGCGCATGACCGAAGGCCAGCAGCGCGGCCTGGATCAGGGCGCGCCGAAGTTCGTCCTGCCGCTGGCCGATGCGCCGGTGGATTACGACCAGGTGTTCGGCCGTTCCGCGCCGCGTTCGCTGGAGATCGGTTTCGGCATGGGCCACTCGCTGCTGGAAATGGCAGCCGCTGCGCCGGAGCAGGATTTCATCGGTGTCGAAGTTCACCGTCCTGGTGTTGGTGCGCTGCTCAATGGCGTGCTGACGCAGGGCCTGACCAACCTGCGGGTCTACGATTGCGACGCGATCGAAGTGCTCAATCGCTGCATCGCCGACAACAGCCTCGATCGCCTGATGCTGTTCTTCCCGGACCCGTGGCACAAGAGTCGTCACCACAAGCGCCGCATCGTTCAGGCGTCCTTCGCTGAGCTGGTGCGCAGCAAGCTGAAGGTTGGCGGCATTCTGCACATGGCCACCGACTGGGAACCGTACGCCGAATACATGCTGGAAGTGATGAACGTCGCCCCGGGCTATCGCAACCTCGCCGAAGACGGCAAGTGCGTGCCACGCCCGGCCGAACGCCCGATCACCAAGTTCGAACGCCGCGGCGAACGTCTTGGGCATGGCGTGTGGGATCTGAAGTTCGAAAAGCTCGCTTAAGCATCACGCAATAAAACTGTGGGAGCCATTGGCTCCCACAGTTGTTTTAGCAGTACTCGGAAGTTACACCGTTGAAAGAAATTCCGCCGGAACCCGCTCGGTCAGCCAGACGCCATTCTCGGCCTGATAGAACTTGAAACCCTGTTCCTGCATCTGCCGCGCTGCAACCTTCAGAATCACCACCGTTCCGTAACGTTGCCCAACCGCCGAGGCGGTAGCGGTTTCCTGAGAAAGGTGCACGTGATGGCGTGACCCCGGAATCAATCCCTGCTCGTTGATCGAGTCCATGAAGCGCGTCGCGGTGCCGTGATACAGCGTTTCCGGAGGCTGCTTTTCTTCGAACTGCAGCTCCACGCTTTTCGTCGAGTGTCCCTGAACCGCACGAATCGACTGACCGTCGGCGGAGATCGAAAAGCGCTTCTTGTCGCTGCTCGCCACGACGTTTTCGATTAGCGCGCGATCCAGCGTTCTACCGTCCCGCGCCGCGCCATTGATCAAGGCGTCGATGTCTGCCCAGCCTTCAGAGTCCAGCGTCAAGCCAATCGCCTGTGGCTCATGACGCAGCACGAAGCTGAGAAATTTGCTTGTTTCGTCCAGCAGTTTCTTGCTCATGAACTTCCCTGTCTGTTTTCAATGCGCGGTCAGCGGCGATCCGCGACTACGCCGATCAAAACGAGCACCACCAACAACACCGGTGCCAGGCTGTAGTTGTTGAACTGGCTCAAGCCCTTCACCACCCAAGGCGTGGCGTAGATCAGTGCCGCGCCGCTGCCGATCAGGCAGAGCAGGGCCATCAGCGGGACGCGCAGGGCGCCGGCGATGCTGCCCAGGCGTTGGTCGACCCAGGCCTTGAAGTCAGCGCCGAACAGCACCAGCAGGCAGCCCACCAGGGCCAGCGCGATTTCCGAGAGGTTGCTGCGACTCCAGCGGGACACGGTGGCGAGCAGGTCGAGAATCAAATCCATGGTTTTTCCTTGGGGCTGCCGTTGGGCGTTGGGCTCAGTTCAGAAAATTCTGCAGCAAGTCATTGAGGAACAGTTGTCCGCGCTCGGTGGCCGCCAGACGTGACGGTTCGACCTGCAACAGACCGCTTTGTTCGGCCTCGCGGCGGTGTTCGTCGAGGCTCTCCAGCGGCAGGCCGGTGCGCTCGGGGTACAGGCGTGATTCGACGCCGGCAGTCAGGCGCAGGGCGTTCATCAGGAACTCGAACGGCATCTCGTCATTGGTCAGCGCTTTCTCGCCAGCCTGGAAGCTTTTGGCCGGGTTGAGGTAGTCCTTCGGCAAGCGCGTCTTCCAGGTGCGCACGATCCGCCCGTCCGGGTGGCTGAGCTTGCCGTGGGCGCCGGCGCCGATACCGATGAAGTCGCCGAAGCTCCAGTAATTGAGGTTATGCCGCGCCGGGCGACCGGGCTGCGCATAGGCGGAGACTTCGTACTGCGCGTAACCGTGTTCGGCCAGCAGCGCCTGTCCGGCCTCCTGAATGTCCCACAGCGTGTCGTCTTCCGGCAGCACTGGCGGCTGGTTCCAGAACACGGTGTTCGGCTCCAGTGTCAGCTGATACCAGGAAATGTGCGTTGGCTTCAGCTCGATCGCCTGACGCAGGTCGCTCAGGGCATCGTCCAACGACTGATCCGGCAAGCCGTGCATCAAGTCGAGGTTGAAGTTATCGAACCCGGCCTGGCGCGCCATGCCGGTGGCGCGGATGGCTTCGTCGCCGTTGTGGATACGGCCGAGGGCCTTGAGCTTTTCCTGCTGGAAGCTCTGGATACCGATCGACAGGCGATTGATCCCCAGTTTGCGGTAGGCGACGAACTTCTCTTGCTCGAAAGTCCCGGGGTTGGCTTCCAGGGTGATTTCGATGTCATCGGCAAACGGAATGCGTTGTTTCACACCTTCGAGCAAGCGGCCGAGGGCTTCGGCACTGAACAGGCTCGGCGTGCCACCGCCAAAGAAGATCGAACTCAACTCACGGCCGTACACCGCGTGCAGGTCCTGATCGAGGTCGGCCAGCATCGCGTCGACGTATTCCTGCTCCGGTAGCACCGGGCTGGCGGTGTGGGAGTTGAAGTCACAATACGGGCATTTGCGCACACACCACGGGATGTGGATGTACAGCGCCAGGGGCGGCAGCGTCGGCAACGGCGCCCGAGGCGAGGAGGCGGCGCCGCCGATGATCAGCGACGACGCGGAGGAGCTATCGGTCATTTCAAGCCCAGACGCAGGCGCAGCAGATCCATTGCACGGGCGCGGTGGCTGATCTGGTTCTTGTCGGCCGGGCTCAGTTCGGCGCTGGACACGCTACGCTCCGGCACCCAGAACAGCGGGTCATAGCCGAAGCCGTGTTCACCGCTGGCGGCAGTCAGGATGCGCCCATGCCACAGACCTTCGCAGAGGATCGGCAGCGGATCATCGGCATGACGCACCAGCGCCAGCACGCAGACGAACTGCGCGCCGCGCTCGGCTTCCGGTACGTCCTTCAAGGCGTCGAGCAGTTTGGCGTTGTTCGCCGCATCGCCCTTGCCGTCGGCGTAGCGCGCCGAGTAGATACCCGGCGCACCGCCGAGGAAATCCACCGCCAGACCCGAATCGTCGGCCAGCGCCGGCAGCCCGGAGATGCGCGCAGCATTTCGGGCCTTGAGGATCGCGTTCTCGATGAACGACAGACCGGTTTCTTCCGGCTCCACGCTGCTGAATTCGCCGATCGAGCGCAGATGCACTGATTCGCCGAGCATGGCCTGGAGTTCCTTGAGTTTGCCGGCGTTATGGCTGGCCAGTACGAGTTGCTTGAGGTTCATCATTCGCCGGGGAAAAGCTCTTGGTTGAAATTGATGGTGTTGATCTTGTCACCGTTCTGCACCTTGATTTCAAAGGTGCGGGTTTCCTGCTGTTCCACCGGATACTGGGCGATGTAATAGATCGCGCCCTGTTCGGTGATCTGGCGGAATTTCAGCGGCACGCTCTGGCTGGTCAGGTCTTTGACCGTGCCGGTGACATTGGCGATCAACGGCTTGCCGTCCTTGATCACCGAGACATTGATCACGCCCTGATTCTTGCTGCGGATCAGCTCGGCGGCCTTGGCAATGTCCGGTTGCAGGTAGGTCGAGTTGAAGGTGTTGTAGTGCACCGTCACGTCGCCGAAGGTTTCCTGGCGCTCGCCTTTGATGACGTCGGCAGCGATGGCCGAGAGGCTCAGGCAGGCGGCCAATAGCGCGGTAATCAAGCGTCCCATGTTCGTTCTCCTCGCAATGTCGTGGTTCAGACCGCGATTCTGTGATCCTGCAGCCCCGGGCTGCTGACGCGGTAGATACCGATCTCACCTAACAGATTAGGCCATAGCTTACTGGCCCACCCGTGGCGGTGCTGTTGATCCACGGCAAGCCGATCAATGACCTTCGCCTCACGTTCGCGGCAAAGTTCTTCAAAGTCTTCGAAGGTGCAGAAGTGAATGTTCGGCGTGTTGTACCAGGTGTACGGCAGGAACTCGGACACCGGCATCCGGCCCTTGCTCGCCAAGTACCAGCGGCAGCGCCAGTGGCCGAAGTTGGGGAAGGTGATGATGCACTGGCGACCGACCCGCAGCATTTCGTCGAGGATCTTGTCCGGGTAGTGCACGGCTTGCAGGGCCTGGGTCATCACCACCACGTCGAAGCTGTTGCTGGCGAAGTTGCCCAGGCCCTTGTCCAGGTCCTGTTCGATGACGTTGATGCCCTTGGCCACGCACTCGGCGATGTTGTCCGGGTCGTTTTCCAGGCCATAACCGGTGACCTGCTTGTGGTCGCGCAGCCAGGTCAGCAACTCGCCGTCACCGCAGCCGAGGTCGAGCACGCGGCTGCCGGCGGGGATCCATTCCTGGATGATTTCCAGATCAGCTCTCATGGCTTTCTCACAACGTAATGCGGTTCATGTAATTGCCGAACGCCTGCAAATAGCGCGGGATCGGAATCAGGAAGGCGTCGTGGCCCTGCGGCGCATCGATTTCCAGGTAGCTGACGTCCTTGCGCGCGGCCATCAGCGCGTCCACCAGTTCCCGCGATCGGGCCGGGGAGAAGCGCCAGTCGGTGGTGAACGACATCACGCAGAACTTCGCTTTGGCACCTTCGAAGGTTTTCGCCAGGTTATCGTCGAAGTTCGCCGCCGGATCGAAGTAATCCAGCGCCTTGGTCATCAACAGATACGTGTTGGCATCGAAGCGCCCGGAGAACTCTTCGCCCTGGTAGCGCAGGTAGCTTTCGACCTGGAACTCGACGCTGTGGAAGTCGTAGTTGAGCTTTTCGCTCTTCAGGCCACGGCCGAATTTCTCGCCCATGGAGTCGTCGGACAGGTAGGTGATGTGCCCGACCATCCGCGCCAGCATCAGCCCGCGCTTGGGGATCACGCCCTGTTCCTGGAACGAGCCGCCGTGGAATTCCGGGTCGGTGAGAATCGCCTGGCGCGCCACTTCGTTGAAGGCGATGTTCTGCGCCGACAGCTTGGGGGCCGAGGCGATGGCCAGGCAGTGGCGCACGCGATCCGGATACGTGATGGTCCATTGCAGCGCCTGCATGCCGCCGAGGCTGCCACCGATCACTGCGGCCCACTGGCCGATGCCGAGCAGGTCGGCGAGGCGTGCCTGGCTGTGCACCCAGTCTTCCACGGTCAGCACCGGGAAGTCGGCGCCGAACGGCTTGCCGGTTTCCGGGTTGAGGCTGCTCGGGCCGGTGGAGCCGTTGCAGCCGCCGAGGTTGTTCAGGCTGACCACGAAGAACTTGTTGGTGTCGATCGGTTTGCCGGGGCCGATGCAGCTGTCCCACCAACCGGGCTTGCGGTCGTCGACGCTGTGGTAGCCGGCGGCATGGTGGTGGCCGGACAAGGCGTGGCAGATCAACACGGCGTTGCTCGCTTGCGCGTTCAGCGTGCCGTAGGTTTCGTAGATCAGGTCATAAGCGGCCAGCGAACGGCCGCAGGCCAGGGCCAGCGGTTCGCTGAAGTGCGCCGTTTGCGGCGTCACCAGACCAACAGAATCGGGGGGAAAGGCAGCTGGCATCGACCCTGCTCTCGTTGAAATGAGGCGTAAGTCTAAAGACCGCTGCCCCCAGCGGCAAGCAACGATCAGGGGTGTTGAAGCCCCGGCAGATCCGGCAGTTTTTTGGGGGCGTGGATGCGCACACGTTTCTGCCGGTTCAACTCACCGCTGATCAGGCTGACCTGACTCTTGGAAACTCCAAAAGCCTTGGCCAGAAACCCCATCAGGTACGCATTGGCCTTGCCCTCGACCGGCGGGGCGGTCAGGCGGATCTTCAAGCGGTCGCCGTGCAGCCCGCAGAAATCATCGCTGCGGGCTGCCGGTTGCAGGTGACACTCGAGGATCAAGTCGTCACCGTCCCAACGAAACCAGCTCACATCAACAGGCGCAAAATTTCCGGCATCATCGTCATCGCCGCGAGGTTGTTGATCACCAGCATGTCGATCAGCTTCAGCGCGAGGAAGGCGAAGATCGGCGACAGGTCCAGACCGCCCATGCTCGGCAGGAAGCGACGGAACGGCGCCAGGGCCGGTTCGCAGATCTGGTTCACCAGCTCGGCGCCCGGGTTATGGCTGCCCGGAGCGACCCACGACAGGATCACGCTGATGATCAGGGCGAAGAAGAAAATCTTCAGGAACAGCGCGGTCACGCCGATGATCGACCAGATGAACAGTTGCAGCGGGTTGCCGGTGGTGCCGTAGGTCAGCAGCAGGGTCAGCGCCATCAGTGCCAGTTGCACGAGGATTGCCAGCACCAGCGACGACATGTCGAGGCCGAAGACGCTCGGGATGATCCGGCGCAGTGGCTTGAGCAGCGGCTGGGTGGCCTTGACCACGAACTGGCACAGCGGGTTATAGAAGTTCGCCCTTACCAGTTGCAGGACGAAGCGCAGCAGCACGATCAGCAGGTACAGGCTGCCGAGGGTTTGCAGCACGTAGACCGCTGCAGTGTTCAATCCAATCATGTAAGGCTCCTTATTTGCCCAGTTGTTCGGCCATTTCGGCCGAGCGGTGCGCGGCGGCGCCGAGTGCTTTTTCCACCAGGGCTTCGAAGCCGCCGGCCTGGAACGATTTGATCGCCGCTTCAGTGGTGCCCGCTGGCGAGGTCACGCGGCGGCGCAGTTCGGCGGCGTCGACGTCGCTGGACACGGCCATGTGCGCGGCGCCCAGTGCGGTTTGCAGGGTCAGTTGCTCGGCGGTTTCCTTCGGCAGACCGAGTTTGACGCCGGCGGCGGTCATGGCTTCGATCAGCAGGAAGAAGTACGCCGGGCCGGAACCGGAGACAGCGGTGACCGCGTCCAGTTGTTGCTCTTCGTTCAGCCACAGGGCGATGCCCACGGCGGACAGCAGCTCTTCAGCCTGCTGGCGCTGTTCGGCGCTCACGTCGCCAGTGGCGTACAGACCGCTTACGCCCTGACGCAGCAGCGCCGGAGTGTTGGGCATGCAGCGCACGATTGGCTGCTCGCCGAGCCACGCGGTCATGCTGGCGCAGGTGATGCCGGCAGCGATGGACACCACCAGTTGATTCGGTTTCAGGCTCGGGCGGATCGCTTCGCACACGGCTTTCATGGCCTGTGGCTTGACCGCCAGCACGACAACGTCGGCACCGTCGATGGCCTGGGCGTTGTCGGCGAAGGTTTCGATGCCGTGCTCGGCGCTGACCCGGTTGCGGGTCTCTTCGCCCGGATCGCTGGCGCGGATCGATGCGGCTTCCAGACCCTTGGCCCGCAAGCCGCCGATCAGGCTGGCGGCCATGTTGCCGGCACCGATAAAGGCAATACGTGTGTTGCTCATGTCAGGTCCTTATCTGGAAATCATCAAGATTGGGAGTAGTCGCGAGCGCCAAACAGGGCCGTACCGATACGGACCCAGGTGGCGCCCTGGGCAATGGCCGACTCGAGGTCGTGGCTCATGCCCATGGAAAGTGTGTCGAGCGGCAGATCGAGGCTGGCCTGCAGCTTCTGAACAGCGGCGAATGCGGCGTCTTGCTCGGCGCGATCGTCGGTCGGCTCGGGAATCGCCATCAGCCCGCGCAGCTTCAGGCGCGGCAGGGCGCTGATGGCCTGGGCCAGCGCCGGCAGGTCGGCCGGGGTGCAGCCGGACTTGCTGGCTTCACCGCTGACGTTGACCTGAATGCAGATATTCAGTGGCGGCAGCTCCGCCGGGCGTTGTTCGGACAGGCGTTGGGCGATTTTCAGGCGATCCACGGAATGCACCCAGGCGAAATGCTCGGCAATCGAGCGGGTCTTGTTCGACTGAATGGGGCCGATGAAGTGCCAGATCAAGGGCAGGTCGGCCAGTTCGAGCTGTTTGCCCAGGGCTTCCTGCAGATAGTTCTCGCCAAAGTCGCGCAGGCCGGCGGCGTACGCTTCGCGCAGGGCTTCGGCGGGTTTGGTCTTGCTCACGGCCAGCAGCTGGACGCTGTTTTCATCGCGGCTGGCGGCTTTGACGGCTGCCTGAATGCGCGAACTAACCAGTGAGATGTTGTCTGCTATCGTGGACATCAAGAGGCGCCAGCGGTCTGTAGGTTCGCGGCATTCTACTGGAATTGAGGAACGCTATGGATATCACTGAACTGCTGGCCTTCAGCGCCAAACAGGGCGCTTCCGACCTGCACCTGTCAGCCGGACTGCCGCCGATGATCCGCGTGGATGGTGATGTGCGGCGGATCAATCTGCCGGCGCTGGATCACAAGCAGGTGCATGAGCTGATCTACGACATCATGAACGACACCCAGCGGGTGGAGTACGAGAAACATCTGGAAACCGACTTTTCCTTCGAAGTACCGGGTGTGGCGCGCTTTCGGGTCAACGCCTTCAACCAGAACCGTGGCGCCGGCGCCGTGTTTCGCACCATTCCGTCGAAAGTGCTGAGCATGGAAGACCTCGCCATGGGCGACGTCTTTCGCAAGATCACCGACGCCCCGCGCGGGCTGGTGCTGGTGACGGGGCCGACCGGTTCCGGCAAGTCCACCACGCTGGCGGCGATGATCGATTACCTCAACACCCATCGCCATCACCACATCCTGACCATCGAAGACCCCATCGAATTCGTTCACGAATCGCGCAAATGCCTGATCAATCAGCGTGAGGTCCATCGCGATACCCGCAGTTTCGCCACGGCGTTGCGTTCAGCGCTGCGTGAAGACCCGGACGTGATCCTGGTGGGCGAGATGCGCGATCTGGAGACCATTCGCCTGGCGTTGACCGCCGCCGAGACCGGGCATCTGGTGTTCGGCACGCTGCACACCACGTCGGCGGCCAAGACCATCGACCGGGTGGTGGACGTGTTCCCGGGGGATGAGAAGTCCATGGTGCGCTCGATGTTGTCCGAGTCGCTGCTGGCCGTGGTGTCGCAAACGCTGATCAAGAAGATCGGCGGTGGGCGGGTGGCGGCGCACGAGATCATGCTCGGCACGTCGGCGATCCGTAACCTGATCCGCGAGGACAAGGTGGCGCAGATGTATTCGGCGATTCAGACCGGCGGATCGCTGGGGATGCAGACACTCGACATGTGCCTGAAGGATCTGGTGACCAAGGGCCTGATCAGTCGCGAACATGCGCGGGAGAAGGCGCGGACACCGGATAATTTCTAGGGACGAAAAAAAACGCAGACCGAAGGCTGCGTTTTTTATGATCTGTACAGATCAGCGCTGAACCACACGCATCTGCTTGCCACCTGGTTCTTTCGGCAGCACGCGCTTGGCTACCACGTAATGCTGTTCCCAATACGGCTTGTTCAGCGTATCGATGCTCACCGCTTTACCACGACGCGGCGCGTGGATGAAGCGGTCGTTGCCCAGGTAGATGGCAACGTGATTGACCCGACGGCTCTTGATGTTGAAGAAAATCAGGTCGCCCGGCTTGAGATCCTTGCGCTCGACTTTCTCGCCGTGGCCGCTGGCCATGGCATTCGAGGTGCGGGGCAGGTCGAAAGTCGCGTCGTTGAACGCGTATTTCACCAGGCCGCTGCAATCGAAGCCTTTACTTGGGCTGCTGCCGCCCCAACGGTAAGGTGTACCGAGGACGTTCACCGCGCGACTGAGGACGTTGCTGCTTTCCTTGTTCGCCATCGGTGGGACCAGCTTGCCGTGACTCTTGCTGGCAAGCGTGGTGTGTTTCGTTTGCTTGCCTTTGTTCGAAGGAGCAGAGGCATGGGATTTAGGGGTGAAGCCGTTGACGTTGGGAAGACGTTGCTCACGATTGGTGGCGTGGGCGGCCAGTGGCATTAATAGGCAAATGGTTAGCCATGTCTTGAAAAATGGACGCATTAGGCAGGGCTCTTATGTGTTAGCGCGCAACTTTATAACAGCTTTTTTGTCCCTTCCGAGGCCGTTGGTCGATTCAAAAGGCGGGCAACGGAACCAAACAAGCGGCAAATAGACGCAATTGTCGGACAGAAGTCAGGTGCTATAAGGCTTTGACGGAACACACGGTAGCATTTGCCGTACGTCGGCTACCTGTAAAAAAGTCACAAAGAATTAAAGAATATTTATCTATCGTGTGAATCGAGGTCTTCATGAACAGCTATCAGCTACCCCGTGTGAAGGAAAAAGACACCCATAGCAAAGTGATCGGTTACCTGCTGTGGATCTTCGGTTTTACCGGTTCTCACCGCTTCTATTACGGCAAGCCGGTGACCGGAACGATCTGGTTTTTCACCTTCGGGCTACTGGGGATCGGCTGGCTGATCGACGTGTTCCTGATCCCGGCGATGGATCGGGAAGCGGATCTGCGATTTGCTGCGGGGCCGATCGAATACAACGTGGCGTGGATCCTGCTGACGTTCCTCGGGGTGTTCGGTGTGCACCGGATGTACCAGGGCAAGTGGATCACAGGCTTGCTGTACCTGTTGACCGGCGGATTGTTCTTTATTGGCGTGCTGTATGACTTCTGGACGCTGAACGATCAGGTGTCGGTGCGTAACGCGCAGAATCGCGGCGCCTTCCAGTAAGTGATGGCGAGGGAGCAAACTCCCTCGCCATTTTTTTATGCCTGGTGGCTGATCCGGCCATCCACCAAGGTGTAACGCACCACACTCGGCAGGCTATGACCGAGGAACGGGCAGTTCTCGCCCTTCGACAGCCAGGTTTCGCCGGCAACGGTCGAGGCCTTCGGATCGAACAGCACGATATCCGCCGCGCCACCCACCGCCAGTTTGCCCGCCGGCAGGCGCAAGGCCTCGGCCGGGCCGGCGCTCAGGCGTGAGAGCAGGGTCGGCAGGTCCAGCAGACCGTCCTCGACCAGCGTCATCGCCAGCGGCAGCAGCAGCTCGACGCTGCTGATGCCCGGTTCGGTCGCGCCGAACGGTGCCAGTTTCGCATCACGCTCGTGGGGTTGGTGATGGCTGGAAATCGCCGAAATCACCCCGGACTTCACCGCTTCACGCAGACCGTCGCGGTCGGCGCGGGTGCGCAGCGGCGGTTGCACGTGATACAGGCTGCTGAAGTCGATCAGCGCTTCGTCCGTCAGGATCAACTGATACAGCGCGACATCCGCCGTGACTTTCAAACCACGGGCTTGTGCCTGAGCGATCAGCGCAACGCCGCGAGCGCTGGTTAGCTGGCTGAAATGCGCGCGCACGCCGGTCTGCTCGACCAGCAGCAGGTCACGGGCCAGGGCCACGGTTTCAGCGGTTTCCGGGATGCCCGGCAGACCGAGGAAACTGGCGGTGGCGCCTTCGTGGGCCAGGCCGCCGTCGGCCAGGTCGTGATCCTGCGAATTGAAAATCACGGTCAGGTCGAAGGTCGCCGCGTAATCCAGCGCCCGGCACAGGGTGCGGGTGTTGCGGAAGCTTTCCAGGCCGTTGCCGAAGGCCACGCAACCGGCGTCGCGCAGGGCCACCAGCTCGGCCAGTTGCTCGCCATCCAGGCCTTTGCTCAGGGCGCCGATCGGGAACACCTTGGTGTTGCCGGCCTCGCGGGCGCGGTCGAGGATCAGCTCGGCCACGGCGGAGGTGTCGAGCACCGGCTTGGTTTTCGGCGGGCAGCACAGGCTGGTCACGCCGCCGGCCGCCGCAGCGCGGGTTTCGCTGGCGATGGTGCCTTTGCGGCTGTAGCCCGGCTCGCGCAGGGCGACGTTCAGGTCTACGAGACCTGGAGCGGCCACCAGGCCTTGGGCATCGATGGTTTCGAGGGCAGTGAAACCGGCCGGTGCGGCGCCGAGGGCGACGATCTTGCAGGCTTCAACGTGAATATCGGTGACTTGATCCAGGCCGCTGCTTGGATCGATGACGCGGGCGCCGAGAATGCTGAGCTTCACTGGGCGTTCTCCTGCTCGAATTGGCGCTGGGCTGTTTGTCCGCTCATGGCCATCGACAACACGGCCATACGGATCGCGATGCCGTAGGTGACTTGATTGAGGATCACCGAGTGCGGGCCGTCGGCCACCGCCGACTCGATCTCCACGCCGCGGTTGATCGGCCCCGGGTGCATGACGATGCAATCGGGCTTGGCGCCGGCCAGGCGCGCGGTGGTCAGGCCGAACAGGCGGTAGAACTCGCCTTCGCTCGGCAGCAGGCCGCCGGTCATGCGCTCACGCTGCAGGCGCAGCATGATCACCACGTCGACGTCTTTCAGGCCTTCGGTCATGTCGGTGTAGACCTTCACGCCGTATTGCTCGATGCCGATCGGCAGCAGGGTTTTCGGTGCGATCACACGGATGTCCGGGCAACCGAGGGTCTTCAGGGCGAGCATGTTCGAGCGCGCCACCCGCGAGTGCAGGATGTCGCCGACGATGGCCACCGAGAGGTTTTCGAAGCTGCCCTTGTGCCGACGGATGGTCAGCATGTCGAGCATGCCCTGGGTCGGGTGGGCGTGACGGCCGTCGCCGCCGTTGATGATTGCCACTTGCGGGCACACATGTTCGGCGATGAAGTGCGCAGCGCCCGAATCACCGTGGCGTACGACGAACATGTCGGCGGCCATGGCTTCGAGGTTGCGCAGGGTGTCGAGCAGGGTTTCGCCCTTGCTGGCCGACGAAGTCGACACGTTCAGGGTGATCACGTCCGCCGACAGCCGCTGGGCCGCCAGTTCGAAGGTGGTGCGCGTGCGGGTGGAGTTTTCGAAGAACACGTTGCACACGGTCTTGCCGCGCAGCAACGGGACCTTCTTCACGGCCCGTGCGCCGACTTCGAGGAACGAGTCGGCGGTGTCGAGGATTTCCGTCAGCAACTCGCGGCGCAGGCCGTCGAGCGAGAGGAAGTGGCGCAGCTGGCCCTGATCATTGAGCTGCAGCGGGCGCTTGGTATCTAGAGGCGTCATCGCGAAGGGGACTCTCAATAGGGCGGATTAAAGGGCGAGGTCTTGCAGTTCGAGGGCCAGCTCCGGGCCGGACAGCTTCACTCGTTCGTGGGGGGCGAGCGACAGCGTCGCGCCGACCACGTTCGGGCGGATCGGCAGTTCGCCGGCGTCCAGGTCCAGCAGGCAGACCAGCGTCACGCTGGCCGGGCGGCCGTAGTCGAACAGTTCGTTCATGGCGGCGCGGATGGTGCGGCCGCTCATCAGTACGTCGTCGATCAGTACCAGATGCTGGCCTTCGATTTCGAAGGGCAGGGCGGACGGGCGCACTTGCGGGTGCAGGCCGTTCTGGCTGAAGTCGTCGCGGTAGAAGGAAACATCCAGCGTGCCCAATGGCGCATCGCTGCCCAGCTCTTCGAGCAGGGCCTGGGCGACCCAGACGCCACCGGTGCGGATGCCGATGTAACGCGGTTCGCTGATATCACGCTGGGCAAGGTGCGCCTTGAGGCGGGTCGCCATCTGGCTGATCAGATCGGCGGGATTGGGCAGGCTCATGGTTGCTCCTTCTTGGGGTCGAGCCGGTTCTCGCGAACCGAGGCTCGGGTTGTAACCAAAAGAAAAGCGCCGTAGCGCTTGTCAGGATTCAAATAGTGCGGTGTTTTCGTCGAGCCAGCCTTGCAGCAGCAAGGCGGCGGCGATGGCGTCCACCGGGTTGTCGCGGTAACTGCCTTTCTGCCCGCCGCGCACCAGTCGTTCGCCTTTGGCTTCGAAGGTCGTCAGGCGCTCGTCGTGGGTATAGAAGGGCAGGTTGTAGCGGCCGTTGAGGCGACGGGCGAATTTCTCGGCGCGCAGGCACATCTCGCTGGGCGTGCCGTCCATGTTCAGCGGCAGGCCGACCACCACGGCGTCGGGTTTCCATTCCTTTATCAGGGCTTCGACCTGATTCCAGTCCGGCACACCGTTCTGTGCCTTCAAGGTGCACAGCTCGCGGGCCTGGCCGGTAATCACCTGGCCGACCGCCACGCCGATCTGTTTGGTGCCGTAGTCGAAGCCGAGGATCAGGCGCAGGGCCATCAGGCGTGCCCTGCCTGGCTGGTCAGCAGATTGAGGTTGATCCCCAAATGCTTGGCCGCCGCTTCCAGACGCAGCTCGCTGCTGGTGTTGAACAGGATGTCGGCGTCGTACGGGCAGGTCAGCCAGGCGTTGTCGGCCATTTCAGCCTCCAGTTGCCCGGCTTCCCAGCCGGCGTAGCCGAGGGCGATCAGGCTTTTCGCCGGGCCCACGCCGTCAGCGATGGCAAACAGCACGTCTTGGGAAGTGGACAGTGCCAGCTCGCCTTCCAGTTCGACGGTCGCCTGGAAGGTCTTGCCCGCCGGGTGCAGCACGAAACCGCGATCGGTCTGCACCGGGCCGCCGATGAAGATCGGCACATGCTGGCACAGCGCTGGCGGATCGATGTCCGGGCGCAGTTGCTCGAGGATGTCGGCCAGATTCAGCTCTTGCGGTCGGTTGACCACCAGCCCCATGGCCCCATTGGCCGTGTGCTCGACGATGTAGGTCAAGGTGTGGGCAAAGTTCGGGTCGGCCATGTGTGGCATGGCGATCAGGAAGTGATGCTTGAGGTAGCTGGGGCTGACGTTTTTCATGTGCGGTAGTGTGGCGTTCGGGGGGCGAACTGACAAGCTGGAGCGGTCAAAAGATCGGCTCAGTTGCTGGACAACCGGTCGCCCCGGGCGAATTTCCAGGTGCGGATGATTTCCAGTCGGTCGATGTCCGACAGATCCCCGGTAAACGGTGCAAACGGTGCCGCCAGACGCACGATGCGCTGCGCCGCCTGATCCAGCAGCGGCTGGCCGGAGGATTCCAGCACCAGCACTTCATACAGCGAGCCGTCGCGGTTGATCGACACCATCAGGCGCAGATTGCCGTAGATCTGTTGGCGACGAGCTTCGTCGGGGTAATTGAGGTTGCCGATGCGCTCGACCTTCTTGCGCCATTCGTCCTTGTACCAGGCGCCCTTGTCGCGCATGGTCGAGGCCGCGCTCAGGCGGTGGATGCGCGGGCGCTTGGCGTACAGCTGTTGTTCGTTGGCCAGTTCGGCTTCCAGGCTGGCGATGTCGCTGGAGAGCTGCGAGCTGTCGAAAGTCGGGGCGTCGACCGTCGGTTTGGTCTCGGTCTTGGCTTCTTCTTTTTTGGTCGGTGCCTTTTTCGGTTTCGGCGCGACAGTGGTCACGGCCGCCTTGGGCGCGGCTTCCTGCACTTCCGGCTTGGCGGCCGGCGGCGGGGTGACCTTCTTGACCTGATTGTCCTGGAACGGCGCGACCTCGGTGGTCTTGGGGATCGCCTTCTTGTCGAGGGTGCCGCTGCCTTCCTGGTTTTCCTGGGCGAGGAAATCAGCCTTCTTGGGCTTGGTTTCGCTCTTGAAGGTGGCGAGGGTGATTTCCAGGGTTTTGCTGATCTGCTTGGGCTCGACCATGGTGAAACCCACGCCGAGCAGCAGCGCCAAATGGATCAGCGCCGCGAGAAACAGGGTAAATCCGAGGCGATCGACCGGGCGCACGCCTTTATGGGCGAGTTCAGCGGGCAGATCGGACGGAAGTGTCATGACAAGAAAACCAACATCGCGTTTTTCACAGGCCGCGCATGATAACGCAATGTTGGTTTCTCGCCTTGGGCTTCAAGCATCAAGCGACAGGCTGCATGTGACACACATCAAGCTTGCAGCTTTTTCTCGATGGCATCCATCAGCAGACCGCCGATGTCGGTGCCGAAGGCATTGTCGATCTCGCGGATGCAGGTCGGGCTGGTGACGTTGATTTCGGTCAGGTGCTCACCGATCACGTCCAGGCCGACGAACAGCAGGCCCTTCGCGCGCAAGGTCGGGCCGACCTGAGCGGCGATCCAGCGATCCTTGTCGGTCAACGGACGGGCTTCGCCACGACCGCCGGCCGCGAGGTTGCCACGGGTTTCGCCCTGGGCCGGAATCCGCGCCAGGCAGTAATCCACCGGCTCGCCGTCGATCATCAGGATGCGTTTGTCGCCATCCTTGATCGCCGGCAGGTACGCCTGGCCCATGATCTGTTGGGTGCCGAGGGCGGTCAGGGTTTCGAGGATCACTGACAGGTTCGGATCGCCGACGCGGTGACGGAAGATCGACGTGCCGCCCATGCCGTCCAGCGGTTTGAGGATCACGTCGCCATGCTTGGCGGCGAATTCACGCAGCACGTCGGCGCGGCGGCTGACCACGGTTGGCGGCGTGCACTGCGGGAACAGCGTGGCGAACAGTTTTTCATTGCAGTCGCGCAGGCTCTGCGGCTTGTTGACCACCAGTACGCCGGCGGCTTCGGCCTGTTCGAGCAGGTAGGTGGAGTAGACGAACTCCATGTCGAACGGCGGATCCTTGCGCATCAGGATCACGTTCAGGTCGCTCAGCGGCAGATCCTGCTCGGCGCCCAGTTCGAACCATTTTTCCGGGTTGGCGAAGACTTTCAGCGGCTTCATCCGCGCCCGTGCCTGACCTTCGCCCTGATAAAGGTCCTGCTGTTCCATATAGAACAGTTCCCAGCCGCGCTTCTGCGCCGCCAGCAGCATGGCCAGCGAGCTATCCTTTTTATAGGAAATGCTGGCGATTGGGTCCATGACTATCCCGACGCGAACGCTCATTGGGTTTTCCTCGAAAATTGGCTACCGGATCGGTATGAAAAAAGTGCCGCCAGAGTGGCTCCGGGCGGGTTTTCGGTCAAGGAAAAACCCGTCGATAGATTGCTTCTGGAGACTGTGCTAAAAAGGCTGCCATATCGTGCTGGCCCTTAAGCATCAAGGGTTTCCGGCCATTACGCATCGCAAAACGGACAAATTGATTCGCAAAGGCGACGGTAGAGCCCCCTTATGGAACAGCAGTCCAGCGCCTTGAAGGTCATGGTGATCGACGACTCGAAAACGATTCGTCGCACCGCCGAGACCCTGTTGAAAAATGCAGGCTGCGAAGTCATCACGGCGATCGACGGTTTCGACGCCCTGGCGAAGATCGCCGACAACCACCCCGGGATCATTTTTGTCGACATCATGATGCCGCGTCTGGATGGTTATCAGACCTGCGCTTTAATCAAGAACAACAGTGCTTTCAAGGCAACGCCGGTGATCATGCTGTCGTCCCGCGACGGGCTGTTCGACAAGGCCAAGGGGCGGATTGTCGGTTCCGATCAATTTTTGACCAAGCCTTTCAGCAAGGAAGAGCTGCTCGACGCGATTGCGGCCCATGTTCCGGGCTTTACCGCTGATTTGCCGCAGTAAGACACGCACAGTGACGCTCGGCCAGCGGGCCCGGTGTCGACAAGAAAAATGGGGAAGACCATGGCACGTATTCTGATCGTCGATGATTCGCCGACCGAAATGTACAAACTGACCGGCATGCTGGAAAAGCACGGCCACGAAGTGTTGAAAGCCGAAAACGGCGCCGACGGCGTGGCCCTGGCCCGTCAGGAAAAACCCGACGCGGTGCTGATGGACATCGTCATGCCCGGCCTCAACGGTTTCCAGGCGACCCGCCAACTGACCAAGGACGCTGAAACCAGCCACATCCCGGTCATCATCATCACCACCAAGGATCAGGAAACCGACAAGGTCTGGGGCACTCGCCAGGGCGCCAAGGATTACCTGACCAAACCGGTCGACGAAGACACGCTGATCAAGACCCTGAACAACGTGCTGGCCGGTTGATCGCGCCGCCATGAGCGAGTCGCTGACCGCGTTCGAACTGTTGTGGCAGATCGACCAGCGCTGTCGCCTGCTGGCGGCGGACCTGCCGTCGCAGCCGGCGCGCCAGGATCGCTGGAGCGGCATCGGCTTTCGCCTCGGCGAGCACTGGTACGTCGCGCCGATGGGCGAAGTCAGCGAAGTGCTGCCTGAACCGCGTTTCACCCAATTGCCGGGGGTAAAGCCGTGGGTCAAGGGCGTGGCCAATCTGCGCGGGCGGTTGTTGCCGATCATGGACCTGTGCGGATTCTTCGGCCATGAGCTGTCACCCATGCGCAAGCAGCGGCGGGTATTGGTAGTGGAGCATCAGGACGTTTTTGCCGGTGTGCTGGTCGATGAGGTTTTCGGCTTGCAGCACTTCGAGCAAGACAGCTTCGAACCCGTCTCGATCCGTAAACGGCAAGGCTCCAAGGGCGAGTTCGTCAAAGGGTATTTCCGACGCGAGCAGAACTGGCGAGTGTTCAGCCTGTTTGCGCTGGCGCAGTCACCGAGTTTCATGCACGTCGCGGTTTAACAGGCGAGGACCGATGATCAAAGCAAAAACCAGCAAGCCCGCAGAAGGCTCGCGCAGCCGCTCGCAGATCATCGTGCTGTTCATCGCGCTGATCGTGTTCATCATGCTGCTGTTCGCCAATTTCGCTTACCTCAACACCCAGGCCAACTACGACAAACAGTACATCGGCCACGCCGGTGAGCTGCGGGTGCTGTCGCAGCGGATCGCCAAGAACGCCACCGAAGCGGCGGCCGGCAAGTCGGCCGCGTTCAAGCTGCTCAGCGATGCGCGCAACGATTTCGCCCAGCGCTGGGGTTACCTGAAGAAGGGCGATCCGGCCACCGGCCTGCCGCCGGCACCGTCCACCGTGCGCCCGGAAATGCGCGCTGTGCAGCTGGACTGGGAACGCCTGCTGAAAAACACCGACGCCATTCTGTCCAGCGAACAGACCGTACTGTCCCTGCATCAGGTCGCCGCAACCCTGGCCGAAACCGTGCCGCAGTTGCAGATCGAATACGAAAAAGTCGTCGAGATCCTCCTGCAACGCGGCGCCCCGGCGGCGCAGGTGGCGATGGCCCAGCGTCAGTCGCTGCTGGCCGAGCGGATTCTCGGCGCGGTGAATACCGTGCTCTCCGGCGATGAAAACTCGCAACAGGCTGCCGATGCCTTCGGTCGTGACGCCGCGCGTTTTGGTCAGGTGTTGAACGGCATGCTGCAAGGCAACCCGACACTGAAGATCAGCCAGGTCGAAGACCGCGACGCCCGCGCTCGTCTGAGCGAGATTTCCGAGCTGTTCCAGTTCGTCTCGGGCTCAGTGGATGAAATCCTCGAAACCTCGCCGGAGCTGTTCAAGGTCCGCGAGTCCGCCACCAACATTTTCAGCCTGTCGCAGACCCTGCTCGACGAAGCCTCGCACCTGGCCACCGGTTTCGAGAACCTCGCCGGCGGGCGCAACACCGACACCATCGGCGGTTACGTGCTGGGCCTGCTGGCGCTGGCGTCGATCATCCTGATCGGCATGGTCATGGTCCGGGAAACCAACCGGCAGTTGCAGGAAACCGCAGAGAAGAACGAACGCAACCAGAACGCGATCATGCGTCTGCTGGATGAAATCGAAGACCTCGCCGATGGCGACCTGACGGTGACGGCTTCGGTGACCGAAGACTTCACCGGGACCATCGCCGACTCGATCAACTATTCGGTCGACCAGTTGCGCGACCTGGTGGCGACCATCAACCTCACCGCCGGCCAGGTCGCCGCTGCGGTGCAGGAAACCCAGGCCACCGCCATGCACCTGGCCCAGGCTTCGGAGCATCAGGCCCAGCAGATTTCCGAAGCCTCGACCGCGATCAACGACATGGCCCAGTCCATCGATCAGGTGTCGGCCAACGCTGCCGAATCCTCGGCGGTGGCCGAGCGTTCGGTGGAGATTGCCAACAAGGGCAACGAGGTGGTGCACAACACCATCCACGGCATGGACAACATTCGCGAACAGATCCAGGACACCGCCAAACGCATCAAGCGCCTGGGCGAGTCGTCCCAGGAAATCGGCGACATCGTCAGCCTGATCGACGACATTGCCGACCAGACCAACATCCTCGCCCTCAACGCCGCGATTCAGGCCTCGATGGCCGGTGACGCCGGGCGCGGTTTTGCGGTGGTTGCCGACGAAGTACAACGGCTGGCCGAACGTTCGTCCGCCGCGACCCGGCAGATCGAGACACTGGTACGGGCGATCCAGACCGACACCAACGAAGCCGTGATTTCCATGGAACAGACCACCACCGAAGTGGTGCGCGGCGCGCGGCTGGCGCAGGATGCCGGTGTGGCCCTGGAAGAAATCGAAGGCGTGTCCAAGACCCTCGCGGCGCTGATCCAGAGCATTTCCAACGCGGCGCAGCAGCAGACGTCTTCGGCCGGGCAGATTTCCCTGACGATGAACGTGATCCAGCAGATCACCTCGCAGACCTCGTCCGGCTCCACGGCCACCGCCGAAAGCATCGGCAACCTGGCGAAAATGGCCAGCCAGTTGCGGCGTTCGGTGTCCGGGTTCACCTTGCCCGCGGCGGCAGCGCCCGCCACGGACAAGGCGTGAGTTCATGTCGAGCGGAGTGGTTATGGGTGACCGGCACGACTACGTGGCCCTCGAATGGGTCAAGGGCGAAATTGCCGAAACGCTGAGACAGGCGCATCAGGCCATCGAAGCCGTGCTCGACGATCCGCAGTCGGTGCCCGGCCTCGACGAGTGCCTGGCGTGCATCCACCAGGTCCACGGCAGTCTGCAGATGGTCGAGTTCTACGGCGCGGCCTTGCTCGCCGAAGAAATGGAACATCTGGTCGAAGCCCTGCAGAACGATCGCGTCAGCCACCGCGACGAAGCCTTGCACCTGCTGTTGCAGGCCTTCGGCCAATTGCCGATCTACCTCGATCGCGTGCAAGGTGCCCGTCGTGACTTGCCGTTGGTGGTGCTGCCGCTGATCAATGATCTGCGCAGCGCCCGGGGCGAAAGCCTGTTGTCCGAGACCAGCCTGTTCAGCCCGCAATTGCCCGAGCTGCCGCCGCTGAGCCCTGAAGCGTTGGCCCTGCTGGAACCGGCGGATCTGCCCAATGTGCTGCGCAAGTTGCGGCAGATGTTGCAGATGGCACTGGTGGGATTGCTCCGCGAGCAGGACGACCAGACGCATCTCGGTTACCTGAGCAAAGTCTTCACCCGCCTCGAAGCCTTGAGCGGCGAGGCACCGCTGAGCCCGTTGTGGCAGGTCGCCTCGGCGCTGGTCGAGGGCATGCGCGAAGGCCGGATCGCCAACAGCCCGGCCCTGCGCAGCCTGTTCAAGGACGCCGACAAGGAACTCAAGCGTCTGCTCGAGCAAGGCATGGCCGGCCTCAACCAGCCACCGCCGCCCGAGCTGTTCAAAAGCCTGCTGTTCTATATTGCCAAAGCCGAACATCCCACCGGGCAGATGCTGACCATGAAAGATCGCTACTCCCTGGACGACGCGTTGCCCGACAGCGCGATGGTCGACGAAGAACGCGCGCGCCTGGCCGGCCCCGACCGCGATGCCATGCGCTCGGTGCTCGCGGCGTTGTGCGAAGAGCTGGTGCGGGTCAAGGAGCGCCTCGACCTGTTCGTGCGCAGCGACCGCCAGCACACCTCGGATCTGGACAGCCTGCTGGCGCCGCTGCGGCAGATCGCCGACACCCTCGCGGTGCTCGGTTTCGGACAGCCGCGCAAGGTCATCATCGATCAACTGGCGGTGGTGCTCAGCCTCGCTCAGGGTCAGCGCGAACCGAACGACGCCACGTTGATGGACGTCGCCGGTGCCTTGCTTTACGTCGAAGCGACGCTGGCCGGAATGGTCGGCACGGTGGAACCGGAGAGCCCGGAAGACTCGCGCCTGCCGACCACCGACCTGACGCAGATCCATCAGATCGTGATCAAGGAAGCGCGTATCTGCCTGCAACAGGCCAAGGACATGATCGTCGACTACATCGACGCCGACTGGGATCGCCAGCAACTGCAACCGTTGCCAGCGCTGCTGACCCAGGTGCGCGGCGCACTGGCGATGATTCCGTTGACCCGTGCGGCGAGCCTGCTGGAAGCCTGTAACGGGTTCATCCGCGAGCATCTGCTGCTCGATCCCCATGAGCCGGGCTGGCAGCAACTGGATAACCTCGCCGATGTCATCACCAGCCTTGAGTATTACCTCGAACGCCTGACCGATGACCCGCAGGCGCCGAGCGAGCAACTGCTGGACGTGGCGCAGAAAAGCCTGGCCAGCCTCGGCTACTTTCCTGACGAGCCGCCCAGCGAACAACGGGTGCCGCTGCTCGACGATGTGCTCAGCCCCAGCGAAGCGCTGGTGATGCAGGACCTTCAGGAACTCGATGACCCGGACATCGTGCAGTCGCTGGCCGACGTACTGGCCAGCCCGGTGTCGGCGGTCAACCCGCCAGCGCTGACCACGCCCGGCAGTCTGCTGCCGCCACCGGCCGATGAAGAGCCGGTGGACGACGAGTTGCGTGAGGTGTTCCTCGAAGAGACCGAGGAAGTGCTCGATGTGCTGCGCGAATACCTGCCGCGCTGGACCGCCGATCCGCAGGATCGCACAGCCCTGAGCGAACTGCGCCGGGCCTTTCACACCTTGAAAGGCAGCGGTCGAATGGTCCGTGCACTGGTTCTCGGCGAACTGGCCTGGGCGGTGGAAAACCTGCTCAATCGCGTGCTGGAGCACAGCGTCGAGCCGGGCCCGGCGGTGCAACAATTGCTCGCCGATACGTTGCTGTTGCTGCCGGACCTGATTGCCGAATTCGCCATCAACCACCAGCGTCAGCGCCAGGATGTCGATCAGCTGGCGGCTCGCGCCCACGCCTTGGCCAAGGGCGACACGCCGTTGCCGGCCGAAGACGTGGAAGACGTCGCGGCGCTCGACCCATTGTTGCTGGAGATTTTCCGCAACGAAGCCGAAACCCACCTCGCCAGCCTCAACCGCTTCCTCGATCAGGCCGCCGAACACGTGCCGTTGCAGGCCAGCGATGAATTGCAGCGAGCGCTGCACACCCTCAAGGGCAGCGCGTCGATGGCCGGCGTATTGCCGATCGCCGAACTGGCGGCGCCGCTGGACAAACTGGCCCGGGAATTCAAGGCCCACCAACTGGCGCTGGATCTGGACGAAGTGGAATTGCTGCTGGAAGCCGAGGGCCTGTTCCGCGTCGGTCTGCGTCAGCTCAAGCACGATCCGCTGGCGCCGATTGTCGGTGCCCAGTCGTTGATCAAACGCACCGAAACCCTGCTGAGTGAGCGGCTGGAATCGATCCTCAATGCGCCGAGCAGCAGCTTGCGGGTCAAGCGTGATCCGCAACTGATCAACAACTTCCTGGCCCAGGGCATGGACATCCTGCTCGACGCCGAAAACCTCTTGCAACGCTGGCAGCAGCACCCCGGCGAACGCCAGGAACTCAGCGCGTTGCTGGATGAGCTGACGACCCTCGGCGAGGGCGCGCACCTGGCGGATCTGCTGCCGGTGGATGTGTTGTGCGAAGCCTTGCTCGACCTGTATGGCGCGGTGGAAGAAAGCAGCCTGGCGGTCAGCGAGCGGTTCTTCCTTGAGGCGCAACACGCTCACGAAGCGCTGATCAACATGCTCGACGAACTGGCCGCCGGCCAGGAAATCACCCCGCAACCGCAGCGTATTCGAGCGCTGCACGAACTGCTCGACGAAAGCCTCGACCCGTCGGCCATGGGCCTGATTCGCAGCGACGGCAGTCGTACCCTGAGCATTTCGGAGCTGGGCAGCGCCACTGCCGAACTGCAAAAAAGCACCACCGGGATCGCCCCGGATGACGAGATCGTCGAGATCTTCCTCGAAGAGGCGGTGGACATCCTCGACAGCGCCGGGCAAGCCTTGCAGCGCTGGTTGAACGACCCGGAAAACGGCGCGCCGCTGTCGTCGCTGCAACGGGATCTGCACACTCTCAAGGGCGGTGCGCGAATGGCCGAGGTCGAGGCCGTCGGTGATCTTGCCCAGGAACTGGAGAGCCTTTACGAAGGCCTGGTGGATCGCCGCTACAACCATAGCGATGCCTTGGGCCGGCTGTTGCTGCAAAGCCATGACCGCCTGGCGTTGTACCTCGATCAACTGCATGACCATCAGCCGTTGAAACCGGCGCAGGAGCTGATCGACGCGATTCGCCAGTTCCGTCAGGGGCAGGCCGGCAGTCCCGAGACACCGCCCGCCGTCGCCAGCCATGACGGCCCGGGGCACGATCCGGAATTGCTGGAAATCTTCCTCGAAGAAGGTTTCGACATCATCGAAAACTCCGGCGCCGCGCTGCTGCGCTGGCAGGCCGAGCCCGGCAATCGCCAGGAAGTGGAAACCCTGCTGCGCGATCTGCACACCCTCAAGGGCGGCGCGCGGATGGTGGAAATCGGCCCCATCGGCGACCTCGCCCATGAGCTGGAATACCTTTACGAAAGCCTGTCCTCCGGCACCCTGCAGGGCAGCGCCGAACTGTTTGCCCTGTTGCAGCGCGGCCATGACCGGTTGGCACAGATGCTCGACGCGGTGCGCGCCGGCCAGCCGTGCCCGCCAGCGGATCGACTGATCAGCGCGATCCAGAATTTCAGCCACCCGGTGGCCGCACCAACGCCACCGCTGTTGTTGCCGGCGCCGGTTAAAACCGAAGCCACCGCGCCCGTCCCCGAGGCCGGCGCGGACATGGTCAAGGTCTCCGCCGAACTGCTCGATGACCTGGTTAACCTCGCGGGCGAAACCTCGATTTTCCGTGGGCGTATCGAGCAGCAGGTCAGCGATGCACAGACAGCCCTGAACGAGATGGAAACCACCATCGAGCGCATGCGCGATCAGTTGCGCCGGCTCGACACCGAAACCCAGGGGCGGATTCTCAGCCGTCAGCAAGTGGATGCCGAACGTCTGGGCTACGAAGAATTCGACCCGCTGGAAATGGATCGCCATTCGCAGTTGCAGCAGTTGTCCCGGGCGCTGTTCGAATCCGCCTCCGACCTGCTCGACCTCAAGGAAACCCTCGACCGGCGCACCCACGACGCCGAGAACCTGCTGCAACAGCAAGGCCGGATCAACACCGAATTGCAGGAAGGCCTGATGCGCACGCGCATGGTGCCGTTCGAGCGCATGTTGCCGCGACTCAAACGCATCGTCCGTCAGGTCGCCGAAGAGCTGAACAAGGACGTGGCGTTCACCGTCGGCAACGCCGAAGGCGAGATGGATCGCAACGTCCTCGAACGCATGGCCGCACCGCTGGAGCACATGTTGCGCAACGCCGTCGACCATGGTCTGGAGCCGGCCGACGTGCGACTGGCAGCGGGTAAACCGGCCCAAGGACAGATCAGCCTCGACCTGTCCCGTGAGGGCGGCGACATCGTTTTCGACATCCGCGATGACGGCGCCGGCGTGCCGCTGGACGCGGTGCGACGCAAGGCGATCAAGCGTGGCTTGCTGGCGCCGAACGCGGAAATCAGCGACCGCGAAGTGTTGCAGTTCATCCTTCAGCCGGGCTTCTCCACCGCCGAAAAAATCACCCAGATTTCCGGGCGCGGCGTGGGCATGGACGTGGTGCACGAAGAAGTACGGCAACTGGGCGGCACCATGAGCATCGACTCGGTGCCGGGGCAGGGCGTGCACTTTCGCATTCGCCTGCCGTTCACCGTGTCGGTCAACCGTGCGCTGATGGTGCAGTGCGGTGAGGATCAATATGCGATTCCGCTGAACACCATCGACGGCATCGTTCGCGTGTTGCCGAATGAACTGGATGGGCACTTCCGCCACGATCCGCCGCGCTACGAGTACGGCGGCCAGCGTTATGAACTGTGCTACCTGGGCGAGCTGCTGAAAACCGCGCCACGGCCGAAACTGCTCGGCCAGAGCCTGCCGCTGCCAGTGCTGCTGGTGCAATGCAACGAGCGGCACATCGCGGTGCAGGTCGACGCCATGGCCGGCACCCGCGAGATCGTGGTCAAGAGCCTCGGCCCGCAATTCGCGGCGGTGCAGGGCGTGTCCGGGGCGACGATTCTCGGCGATGGCCGGGTGGTGCTGATCCTCGATCTGCTGGCGCCGATCCGCGCGATGCAGGCGCGGTTGCCGCAGCGTCCGACCGGTCACGAGATTGAAAGCGAGCCGCAGAAGCCGCTGCTGGTGATGGTGGTCGACGACTCGGTCACCGTGCGCAAGGTCACCAGCCGTCTGCTCGAACGCCACGGCATGAACGTGCTGACCGCCAAGGACGGGGTCGACGCAATGTTGCTGCTGGAAGAGCACATGCCGGACCTGATGCTGCTCGACATCGAAATGCCGCGCATGGACGGCTTCGAAGTGGCGACCCAGGTGCGCCACGATGAGCGCCTGCAACACCTGCCGATCATCATGATCACTTCGCGCACCGGGCAGAAACACCGCGACCGCGCCATGGCCATCGGCGTCAACGACTACCTCGGCAAGCCGTACCAGGAATCGGTGCTGCTCGAAAGCATTGCCCTGTGGAGCAAAAAACATGCATGAGCGGCGTCATAACCAGCGCAGCAGCCAGCTCACCGGGCTGCTGCTGCCGCTGGCCGATCGCAACCTGATCCTGCCCAACGTCGCTGTGGCCGAGCTGATCGACTACCAGTCCAGCGCCTTCGACCTCGATACACCGCCGTGGTATCTGGGCCGGGTGACCTGGCGCGAACGGCAGATTCCGCTGCTGAGTTTCGAGTCGGCGTGCGGCAACAAGATCGTCATCGGCGAACGGGCACGGATTGTCATCCTCAACGCCCTGGGCGGATTGCCGACGCTGCGCTTCATTGCCTTGCTGGTGCAGGGGATTCCGCGCTCCTACAAGCTCGACAGCCAGTTGAGCTATGTCGACGTGCCGCTGTGTGCTCTGGAGCAGGCGGCGGTGCAGGTTGGGGAGCAGGTGGCGAAGGTGCCGGATCTGTTGGCGCTGGAGAAGCTGTTGGTAGATGCCGGCTTGGCGTAATCGTTACTCCAGGCGTAACGATCACGCGCCGCGCTTGATTGATGCCCCTCGAACACACTCCTAAGGTAGCTCCACGACAGCGAACCCCGTGGAGTGAGCATGACAACAACAATTTCCCCCGACTCGCGCTGGACGCGGCGGCGCGACGAGAAGCAGCGTCGCCTCGACAAGGTGCGCGGGCTGGCCGACGGTGTGGTGTTGCCCACCGACAGGATCGTCGCGGCGCTTGAGGCGCTGATCCTGCCCGGCGACCGTGTGGTGCTGGAGGGCAACAACCAGAAGCAGGCGGATTTTCTTTCCCGTGCGCTGGCCAAGGCCGATCCCGAGAAGCTGCACGACCTGCACATGATCATGCCCAGCGTTGGCCGCTCCGAGCACCTCGACCTGTTCGAACGCGGCATCGCCCGCAAACTCGATTTCTCCTTTGCCGGTACCCAGAGCCTGCGCATCAGCCAGTTGCTCGAAGACGGCTTGCTGGAAATCGGTGCGATTCACACCTACATCGAACTCTACGCCCGGCTGGTGGTGGACCTGATCCCCAACGTCGTGCTCTCGGCCGGGTTTATGGCCGACCGTGCCGGCAACATCTACACCGGCCCGAGCACCGAAGACACCCCGGCGCTGATCGAACCGGCCGCGTTCAGTGACGGCATCGTCATCGTCCAGGTCAATCAACTGGTGGACGACGTCAGCGAACTGCCTCGCGTTGACATTCCTGCGTCGTGGGTGGATTTCGTGGTGGTGGCGGACAAGCCGTTCTACATCGAGCCGCTGTTCACCCGCGACCCTCGGCACATCAAACCTGTGCATGTACTGATGGCGATGATGGCGATCCGCGGGATCTACGAAAAACACAATGTGCAGTCGCTGAACCACGGCATCGGTTTCAACACCGCGGCCATCGAACTGATCCTGCCGACCTACGGCGAATCCCTCGGCCTCAAGGGCAAGATCTGCCGCAACTGGACGCTCAACCCGCACCCGACGCTGATCCCGGCCATCGAAAGCGGCTGGGTCGAAAGCGTGCATTGTTTCGGCACCGAACTGGGGATGGAAAACTACATCGCCGCGCGGCCGGACGTGTTCTTCACCGGGCGTGACGGTTCGCTGCGTTCCAACCGAATGTTCTGCCAACTGGCCGGGCAATACGCGGTGGACCTGTTCATCGGCGCAACCCTGCAAGTCGATGGCGATGGCCATTCCTCCACCGTGACCCGTGGTCGCCTCGCCGGTTTCGGCGGCGCACCGAACATGGGGCACGACCCACGCGGTCGCCGTCACGGCACTCCAGCCTGGCTCGACATGCGTCATGACGATTCGCAGCAACCGATGCTCGAGCGCGGCAAGAAACTCGTGGTGCAAATGGTCGAGACCTTCCAGGAGGGCGGCAAACCGACCTTCGTCGAAACCCTCGATGCGGTGGAGGTGGCGAAGAAAAGCGGCATGCCGCTGGCGCCGATCATGATCTACGGCGACGACGTCACTCACTTGCTCACCGAAGAGGGCATCGCCTACCTGTACAAGGCGCGCTCGCTGGAAGAGCGTCAGGCGATGATCGCTGCGGTGGCCGGCGTTACCGCCATCGGCCTGCGGCACAACCCGAAAGACACCGAACGCATGCGCCGCGAAGGCCTGATCGCCTTGCCCGAAGACCTTGGCATCCGCCGCACCGACGCCACCCGCGAATTGCTCGCGGCGAAGAGCGTGGCCGATCTGGTCGAGTGGTCCGGCGGCCTCTACAACCCGCCCGCCAAGTTCAGGAGCTGGTAATGCACGCACTCAACCTGCAACCCAAAACCATCACCCTCGCGGAACGGCTGGCGGACCTGGCAGTGGACGCGCTGATCGACGAAGCCGATCTGTCGCCGAAACCGGCGCTGGTCGACCGTCGCGGCAATGGTGCGCATACCGATCTGCACCTGGGATTGATGCACGCTTCGGCGCTGGCGCTGTGGCCGGCGTTCAAGGAAATGGCCGAGGCCTCGCTTGAGTTCGGCGAGATCGGCTTGCCGCTGCGTGAAGCCATCGGCCGTATCGGACGGGAAGGGGAGCAAGCGATGCTCGCCACCACCCACGGCGTGAACACCCATCGCGGGGCGATCTGGGCGTTGGGCCTGCTGGTCACGGCCGCTGCGCTGGATACCAAATCCACCAGCGCCAGCGCCGTCACCCTGCGCGCCGCACGTCTGGCGTTGCTCGATGACCGTTATGCGCCGCGCCCGCTGAGCCACGGCGCCCAAGTCGCCCAACGCTACGGCGCTCGCGGTGCCCGGGAAGAAGCGCAGCTCGGCTTCCCGTCCGTAGTGCAGCGCGGCTTGCCGCAGCTCAAACGCAGCCGCGTCGCCGGCCATGGCGAACAGAACGCCCGGCTTGATGCCTTGCTCGCGATCATGACCGACCTCGCCGACACCTGCGTGCTGTATCGCGCCGGTGAACCGGGCCTGCAGGCCATGCAGCACGGAGCCCAGGCAGTGCTCGACGCCGGTGGCAGCGCCAGCCTCACCGGTCGCCGCCGCCTGCACGAACTGGATCAACAACTCATCGCATTGAATGCCTCGCCCGGTGGCGCCGCCGACTTGTTCGCCGCCACGTTGTTGCTCGACCGGATCGAGTGCGACGGCATCCTTCAGGGAGCGTTTTGATGGAAACCTTATCTTTTGAATTCCCCGCCGGGCAGCCTCCACGTGGTCGGGCGCTGGTCGGATGTGTCGGTTCCGGCGATCTGGAAGTGCTGATCGAACCGGGACTGGCCGGCAAGTTGACGATCAACGTGCAGACCTCGGTCAACGGCGCGCAGCAGCGCTGGCAGCATCTGTTTGCGCGGATGTTCGACGGCACCACACCGCCGGCGATGGCCATCGATATCCACGATTTCGGCGCGACCCCGGGCGTGGTGCGCCTGCGTCTGGAACAAGGCTTCGAGGAGATCGGCCATGACTGATACCTCAGCGCTTCTGCATAAGCATTCATTCGTCGAACTCGGCGCCCGGCAGCGGGCGAAAGCCTTGCTCGACGCCGGTACTTTCCGCGAACTGCTCGACCCGTTTCAACGCGTCATGTCGCCATGGCTGGAACGTCAGGGCGTGGTACCGCAGGCCGATGACGGTGTGGTGATCGCCAAGGGCAGCCTCGACGGTTTGCCGGTGGTGATCGCGGCGATTGAAGGCGCGTTTCAGGGCGGCAGCCTCGGTGAAGTCGGCGGCGCCAAAATCGCCGGCGCACTGGAACTGGCTGCCGAGGACAACCGCAAAGGGATCCCGACCCGCGCCATTCTGCTGCTGGAGACCGGTGGCGTGCGCTTGCAGGAAGCCAACCTCGGCCTGGCCGCGATTGCCGATATCCACGCGGCGATTGTCGATCTGCAGCAGTACCAACCCGTGGTCGGCGTGGTGGCCGGCAGCGTCGGTTGCTTTGGCGGGATGTCGATTGCCGCCGCGCTGTGCAGCTATTTGCTGGTGACCCAGGAAGCACGCCTCGGCCTGAACGGTCCGCAGGTGATCGAGCAGGAAGCCGGGATCGAGGAATACGACTCCCGCGACCGGCCCTTCATCTGGAGCCTGACCGGTGGCGAGCAACGTTTCGCCAGTGGCCTGGTGGATCGCTACGTCGCCGATGACGTGGCGCAGATCCGCCAGCAGGTCGGCGAGTTGCTGCAACAAGGCCTGCCGGCGCAACCGCGCAGCCAGCAGGCCGAATGGTTCCTGCAACGTCTGGCGAGCCTGGACACTGACAAGCAAATCGAGCCTTCGGTGGTTCGCGATCTGTATCAAGGAGAGCGCTCATGAGTGGCTATTCCGTGCGCGGTTTGAACTGGTTCAACGCCTTGAGCGCTGGCGCGAATGTGGTTGAAGGTTTGCCGCCATCGTTGAAGGTCGCCGACGGCCCACTTGGGCGCTTTATCGCGGTGGTCGCCGATCCGGAAAACCGTTTCCCTCGCGCTCGCAACGGTGAAGTCGGGTTGCTCGAAGGTTGGGGCCTTGCCAAAGCAGTGGATGACGCGATCACCGCTGACCGCGACAAAGCGCAAAAGCGTCCCTTGATCGCCATCGTCGATGTGCCGAGCCAGGCCTACGGTCGTCGCGAAGAAGCTCTCGGCATTCATCAGGCTCTGGCCGGTGCGGCGGACGCTTACGCCCGCGCTCGTCTGGCCGGGCATCCGGTGATTGCATTGTTGGTAGGCAAGGCCATGTCGGGGGCATTTCTGGCTCACGGTTATCAGGCCAATCGCTTGATCGCCCTGCGTGATCCGGGGGTGATGGTGCATGCGATGGGCAAGGCTTCGGCGGCGCGGGTGACCTTGCGCAGCGTCGAAGAACTGGAAGCTCTGGCCTCCAGCGTGCCGCCGATGGCCTATGACATCGACAGCTACGCCAGCCTCGGCTTGCTCTGGGAAACCCTGTCGGTGCAGCAGATCGAACAGCCGACGGCGGAGGATCTGGCGCGGGTCGGCGAATGCCTGAAGCAAGCCATCGGCGATGTTGCCGCGACTGACTTGAGCAATCGTCTCGGCGCGAAAAATCGCGAAGCCTCCAGCCGCGTACGTGAATTGCTGAGGGCGCAGTGGTGAACAGCGTTCTCGCCCACGACCTGCTGTGGGGCATGACGCCGGCGCAGTTGCCGGCGGATGCGCCGCAGTGGGCGATTGATTCGCTGGCTGCCGGGCAACCGGTGGTGGTGCGGCGGGCGTTGAGTGCTGAGGGATTCGTGGCGGTGGGTGTACGCGGTGTGTTGCGCGAGCAGCGGTTGGCGGCGTTCATGGCCATCGATGCGATTGCTTGTCGGGTCAGCCCGGAAGCCCTTTGTCATGTCGAGAGCGAGCGTGATCTACCGGTCATGCAAGCGCTCCGGCAACTGCGGCCGGTGCTTGATGATTGCGGTTGGATCTGGGGCGTCAGTGGCAGTGCCGGGTTTGAGCTTGCGAGCGGCTTTGCGGCAATGCACGAGGCCAGCGATCTCGACTTGATCCTGCGAGCGCCGCAACTGATGACCCGTAATCAGGCGCGCAAACTGGTGGCGCTTTTCGATCAGGCAGCCTGCCGGGTCGACCTGCAATTGCAGACACCATTCGGTGCCGTCGCGCTGCGCGAGTGGGCCGGGAATGCTGCGCGGGTGCTGCTGAAAAATGCCCATGAAGCCTGTCTGGTCAGCGACCCATGGAACCCGCAGGAGCAGGCAGCGTGAGCAGTCTGCTGGTGTTTCCCGGTCAGGGCGCGCAGCAGCCCGGCATGCTCCAGCGTTTGCCTCGGGAAACACTGATCGAGGCCAGTGATGGGCTCGGTGAAGATGTCTTGCGGCTGGATTCCAGCGAAGCGTTGCGCAGCACCCGGGCGGTTCAGCTCTGTCTGCTGATCGCCGGAGTCGCAGCCTCGCGGCAGCTATTACAGGACGGACTCACCGCAGATTACGTGGCCGGCCTGTCCATCGGTGCCTACCCGGCAGCCGTGGTTGCCGGAGCGTTGAGCTTCAGCGATGCGTTGCATCTGGTCAGCCTGCGGGGTGAGTTGATGCAGCAGGCTTATCCACAGGGCTTCGGCATGACCGCGATCATCGGTCTGCAATTGTCCACAGTCGAAATGTTGCTCTCGCAGGTGCACAGCGCAGAAACACCGGTGTACCTGGCCAACATCAACGCCGATAACCAGGTGGTGATTGCCGGCAGTGACAAGGCGATGCAAGTGGTCGCCGAGTTGGCGCGCAGTCGTGGTGCCGGGCTGGCAAAACGTCTGGCGGTCAGCGTGCCGTCGCACTGCCCGTTGCTGGATGAGCCTGCGCAAACCCTCGCCGAGGCGTTCGCCAGGGTTGAACTGAAAACACCGAAAATCGCTTACCTGAGCGGCAGTCGCGCAAGGCCTGTGACCAAGGTAGAAGCGCTGCGCGACGACCTCGCCTTCAACATGTGCCGCGTGGTGGACTGGCGCGGCACCGTGCAAAGCGCTTACGAGCGCGGCGTACGTTTACAGATCCAACTGCCGCCCGGTGCGGTGCTGACCGGGCTGGCGCGCCGGGTGTTCGAACAGGGGACTGTCACTGCCTTCGACAGTGCCCGGCTCGACACCTTGCAGGCGCTGTTGCGAGAGGAGGAGGGCCGCCGACTCTAGACCGCCGCGACTCAGGCTTCGAACAACAAAAACAACATTCGACGATGCACTTTGAGGACTACAACAATGATTATTTACGGTGTGGCGCTGCTGGCGATCTGTACGCTGGCAGGGGTGATCATGGGTGACCTGCTTGGCGTGCTGCTGGGGGTCAAATCCAACGTCGGCGGGGTCGGCATCGCCATGATCCTGTTGATCTGCGCGCGGTTGTGGATGCAGAAACGCGGCGGCATGACCAAGGATTGCGAGATGGGCGTCGGCTTCTGGGGCGCCATGTACATTCCTGTGGTGGTGGCGATGGCCGCGCAACAGAACGTCGTCACCGCCCTGCACGGCGGCCCGGTGGCGGTGCTGGCGGCAATCGGTTCGGTGGTGGTCTGTGGCTGCACGATTGCGCTGATCAGCCGTACCCACAAGGGCGAACCGTTGCCCGACGAGCCGGCGGAAGTCTCCCCGGTCGGCACGCCCGTAGGAGGTCGCTGATATGTGGGATCTCATTGAAAAAGGTCTGGAGCACAACGGTCTGGTCACCGCGTTCGCCTTCGTCGGCGTGATCATGTGGATCTCGGTGATTCTCTCCAAACGCCTGACGTTCGGGCGGATTCACGGCTCGGCGATTGCCATCGTCATCGGCCTGGTGCTGGCCTGGGTTGGCGGCACCATGACCGGTGGGCAGAAAGGACTGGCGGATCTTTCGCTGTTCTCCGGCATTGGCTTGATGGGCGGCGCGATGCTGCGGGATTTCGCCATCGTTGCCACGGCTTTCGAGGTGCAGGCGACTGAGGCGAAGAAGGCCGGGTTGATTGGTGTGATCGCGCTGCTGCTGGGCACGATCCTGCCGTTCATAGTCGGCGCGTGCATGGCCTGGGCGTTCGGTTACCGCGATGCGGTAAGCATGACCACCATCGGCGCGGGTGCGGTGACTTATATCGTCGGGCCTGTGACCGGCGCAGCGATTGGCGCGACCTCGGATGTGATGGCGTTGTCGATTGCCACCGGGTTGATCAAGGCGATTCTGGTGATGGTCGGCACGCCGGTGGCGGCGCGCTGGATGGGCCTGGATAACCCGCGTTCGGCGATGGTGTTCGGCGGGTTGGCCGGGACCGTGAGTGGCGTGACGGCCGGGTTGGCGGCGACGGATCGGCGGCTGGTGCCTTATGGGGCGTTGACGGCTACGTTTCACACCGGGCTTGGGTGCCTGCTTGGGCCATCGCTGTTGTTCTTCATCGTGCGTGGAATTGTTGGCTAGGTTCTGAAGATTGCTCCCACGCAGAGCGTGGGAGCAATCATTGGGTGGTCTGGCGATTGGCATACATCCGACACTCCGCCAGCAACGCCAGCAGATTCGGATCCCGCTCCTTGGCCTTCAGGAACACCACGCCAATGTGCTGTTGCAACCGATACTTTTCCTGCAACGGAATCAGCTTCACCCGGTTCTCGTACACCGCCGCAATCCTCCCCGGCAGCAATGCATAACCGACCCCGGAGCTGACCATGCTCAGCAGGGTGAAGATGTCATTGACCTGCATCGCCACCTTCGGCTCGAACCCCGCCTGGCGGAACACCCGAATACCGTCCTGATGGGTGGCAAAGCCTTGGGTGAGGGTGATAAAGGTTTCGTCGCGCACCTCCGCCAGATCCACTTCGCTGCGTTGGGCGAAGCGGGAATCGGCCGGCGTGGCGAGAAAGATGTCGTCGGAAAACAGTGGAATCTGCTCGCAGTCCGGGTCGTTGACGCTGTCGTCCAGCGACACCAGGATCGCATCGACTTCCATGTTTTTCAGCTTGTAGAGCAGGTCGATGTTCGAGCCGAGGATCAGGTCGATGTTGAGTTCGCTGCGGCGGATCTTCAGGCCCATGATCAGCTGCGGCACGGTCTTCACCGTCAGCGAATACAGCGAGCCGAGCTTGAAGCGTTCAGCCGAGAACCCGGCGGCTTCGCGGGTCAGGCGCACGCTTTCGACCACGTCCTGAATCAGCTTCTGCGCCCGCTCTTCGAGTACATAGGCGCTCTCCAGCGGCGTCAGGTTGCGTCCTTCGTGCTTGAACAACGGGCAGCGCAGGGCGCTTTCCAGCGAATGGATCGCGCGGTGCACGCTGACGTTGCTGGTCTGCAACTCGGCGGCGGCGCGGGCGAGGTTGCCGGTGCGCATGAAGGCGAGGAACACCTCGAGTTTCTTCAGGGTCAATTCTTCGTCGATCAGCATGGCGCGGACTCTTCTTGGTATCGGTCGATTGTGCCCAAATATCAGGACAGGCGCAGGCCCGCGTTGAACGGAAACATTGCGCTTTTACGCTCAAGGCCCGAGCCTTGCGCGCTGCGGTAATGAAATCGAGGTGTGCGACACATGTATCACGGAGAAAAACTGAACGCCTGGACGCATCTGGTCGGGGCGATAGCGGCGTTTATCGGGGGCGTCTGGATGCTGGTGATTGCCAGCCTCGACGGCAGCCCGTGGAAGATCGTCAGCGTGGCGATTTACGCTTTCACTTTGCTGGTGCTCTACAGCGCATCCACCGTGTACCACAGCGTGCGCGGGCGCAAGAAAGCGATCATGAAGAAGGTCGATCACTTTTCGATCTACCTGCTGATCGCCGGCAGTTACACGCCGTTCTGCCTGGTGACCCTGCGCGGGCCGTGGGGCTGGACGCTGTTCGGGATTGTCTGGGGACTGGCGCTGATCGGCATCCTGCAAGAGATCAAGCCGCGCTCGGAGGCGCGGATCCTGTCGATCGTGATCTACGCGGTGATGGGCTGGATCGTGCTGGTGGCGGTCAAGCCGCTGATCGCGGCGCTGGGGACGGCGGGGTTTGCCTGGCTGGCGTCGGGCGGCGTGTTGTACACCGTCGGGATCATCTTCTTTGCCCTTGATCACCGGTTGCGGCATGCCCACGGGATCTGGCATCTGTTTGTGATCGCCGGGAGCCTGCTGCATTTTGTGGCGATTCTGTTTTACGTTCTGTAATCGCTCCCACAGGTTTAGAAATCACCCCACAGTTGCTGCGCCACCGCCAGCGCCACAACCGGCGCGGTCTCGGTGCGCAGCACGCGCGGGCCGAGGCGGGCGGCGTGGAAGCCGTTGCCTTTGGCCTGCTCGACTTCGGCGTCGGACAAGCCGCCTTCAGGGCCGATCAGGAACGCCAGGGTCGATGGCTTGGCGTGGCTGACCAAGGGTTCGGCCACCGGGTGCAGAACCAGTTTCAGTTCGGCTTCGGTCTGTTTCAACCAGTCGGCCAGCAACACCGGCGGATGAATCACCGGCACCCGCGAACGACCGCATTGCTCGCAAGCGCTGATCGCTACCTGACGCCAGTGCAGCAGGCGTTTGTCGGCGCGTTCATCCTTGAGGCGGACTTCGCAGCGTTCGCTGAAAATCGGGGTGATTTCGTTGACGCCCAGTTCGGTGGCTTTCTGGATCGCCCAGTCCATCCGCTCGCCTCGGGACAGGCCCTGGCCGAGGTGGATTTGCAACGGCGACTCGACCTGGCCGGCGAACTGCTCGTCGATCCTGACCGTCACGCGCTTCTTGCCGACTTCCAGCAGTGCACCGCGAAACTCGTGGCCGGAACCGTCGAACATCTGCACCGCATCGCCCTCGGCCATGCGCAGCACGCGGCTGATGTAATGCGCCTGGGCTTCCGGCAGTTCGTGGTCGCCAATGCTGAGCGGGGCGTCGATAAAGAAGCGGGACAGTCTCATGGTGGTTCTCTAGAAAATTGGATCAGGATCGCTGTTGTGGCGAGTGACGCTTAGCCCGGATCGCGGAAACCGGGATGGAAATCCTTCGGCACCGCCACGCTGACACTGTCACGGGTGGCGATGTCGATGCCTTCGCTGGCGACTTCGGCGAGGAAGTCGATCTGCTCCGGGGTGATCACGTACGGCGGCAGGAAATACACCACGCTGCCCAGCGGACGCAGCAACGCGCCACGCTCCAGCGCATGCTGGAACACCTTCAGGCCGCGACGTTCCTGCCACGGATAGGCTTCTTTCGTGGCCTTGTCCTTGACCATCTCGATGGCCAGCACCATGCCGGTCTGGCGGACTTCGGAAACGTTCGGGTGATCCACCAGATGCGCCGTGGACGACGCCATCCGTTGAGCCAGCGCCCGATTGTTCTCGATCACGTTGTCCTGTTCAAAGATATCCAGCGTCGCCAGCGCCGCCGCACAGGCCAGCGGGTTGCCGGTGTAGCTGTGCGAATGCAGGAAGGCGCGCAGGCTCGGGTAATCGTCGTAGAACGCGCTGTACACCTCGTTGGTGGTCAGGCACGCCGCCAATGGCAGATAACCGCCGGTCAGGGCTTTCGACAGGCACAGGAAGTCCGGGCGGATGCCGGCCTGTTCGCAGGCGAACATCGTTCCGGTACGGCCGAAACCGACAGCGATTTCATCGTGGATCAGGTGCACACCGTAACGGTCGCAGGCCTCGCGCAGCAGCTTGAGATAGACCGGGTGATACATGCGCATGCCGCCGGCGCCCTGGATCAGCGGCTCGACGATCACCGCAGCGACGCTGTCATGATTTTCCGCCAGGGTCTGTTCCATGGCCGCGAACATGTTGCGCGAATGCTCTTCCCAGCTCATGCCCTGGGGGCGCAGGTAGCAATCGGGGCTCGGCACCTTGATGGTGTCCATCAGCAGCGCTTTGTAGGTTTCGGTGAACAGCGGCACGTCGCCGACCGCCATCGCCGCCATGGTTTCGCCGTGGTAGCTGTTGGTCAGGGTGACGAAGCGCTTCTTGTTCGACTGGCCGCGGTTGAGCCAGTAGTGAAAGCTCATTTTCAGTGCGACTTCGATGCAGGACGAGCCGTTATCGGCGTAGAACACCCGGTTCAGGCCCTCTGGCGTCATTTTCACCAGGCGCTCGGACAGCTCGATCACCGGCTGATGGCTGAAACCGGCCAGAATCACGTGTTCCAGCTGATCGACCTGATCCTTGATGCGCTGGTTGATGCGCGGGTTGGCGTGACCGAACACGTTGACCCACCAGGAACTGACGGCATCCAGATAGCGCTTGCCTTCGAAATCTTCCAGCCAGACGCCTTCACCGCGCTTGATCGGGATCAGCGGCAGCTGTTCGTGGTCTTTCATCTGGGTGCAGGGATGCCACAACACCGCGAGATCGCGTTGCATCCACTGGTTGTTCAGGCCCATGTTCAGTCTCCTCGAGGCGGCTCGCGTCAGGCGCGGGCAAACAATCGCGCAAGCCTATGCAATGCGTCGCGTCGGGACAACCCATTGTGTCGATTGAGCTACTTTGTATGGGCCGATAGACGTTGCTGGCGGCGTTTTGATGGCTGACGTATTCTTCGCGGTTCTTTGGGTCGTCTGACCCGCAAAACTGCTTTTTCCTACGTGTTTTTCCGGAGTTCGCTGAATGTCTGTCGGTTGGCTGCGCGCCTGTGCGCTTGTGGTGTTGGGGCTGTTTAGCGTTACGGCGCTGGCCAAGGATAAAACCGCGATCGTGATCGGCGGCGGCCTGTCGGGCCTGACTGCGGCTTACGAACTGCAGAACAAGGGCTGGCAGGTGACGCTGCTGGAAGCCAAGCCGAGCCTGGGCGGTCGCTCGGGCATGGCCACCAGCGAGTGGATCGGCAACGACAAGGCTCAGCCGGTGCTTAACAAATACGTGTCGACCTTCAAGCTGAGCACCACGCCGGCCCCTGAATTCGTGCGGACCCCGGGTTACCTGATCGACGGCGAGTATTTCTCCGCCGCCGACCTGGCCACCAAGCAACCGGCCACCGCCCAGGCGCTGAAGGCCTACGAGAAGACCCGCGACGATCTGGCGCGTTCGATTGACGATCCGCAGAACCCGGCCGCGACCAACACCCTGCACGCCCTGGACCAGATCAACGTGTCGAGCTGGCTCGACAAGCAGAACCTGCCAGCCACCGCGCGTCAGCTGATCAACCAGGATATCCGCACCCACTACGACGAACCTTCGCGCCTGTCGCTGCTGTATTTCGCGCAGCAGAGCCGGGTTTATCGCGGCGTGTCCGACCGTGACCTGCGCGCTTCGCGTCTGGTCGGTGGCAGCCCGGTGCTGGCCCAGGCCTTCGTCAAGCAGCTGAAAACCATCAAGACCGATTCGCCGGTGTCCGCCATCACCCAGGACAAGGACGGCGTGACCGTCAAGGTCGGCAGCGTTGGCTATTCGGCGGATTACGTCGTATTGGCCGTGCCACTGCGCGCGCTTAACAAGATCCAGCTGACCCCGGCGCTGGACGCCCAGCACCTGGCTGCGATCAAGGGCACCAACTACGGCTGGCGCGACCAGATCATGCTGAAATTCAAGACGCCAGTGTGGGAAAGCAAGGCGCGGATGTCCGGCGAGATCTACAGCAACACCGGTCTGGGCATGTTGTGGATCGAGCCGGCCCTGAAGGGCGGCGCGAACGTGGTGATCAACCTGTCCGGCGACAACGCCCGTGTGATGCAGGCCTTCGGCGACAAGCAGATGGTCGATCAGGTGCTGATCCGTCTGCACACGTTTTATCCACAGGCCCGTGGCTCGTTCACCGGTTATGAAATCCGTCGCTACAGCACCGACCCGTCGACTGGCGGCTCCTACCTGGCCTTCGGTCCAGGCCAGATCAGCAAATTCTGGCGCCTGTGGGAACGTCCGCTGCAACGCGTAGCGTTTGCCGGCGAACACACCGACACCTTGTACCCGGGCACCCTGGAAGGCGCACTGCGCACCGGTCAGCGTGCGGCCAGTCAGGTTGAAGACCTGGCGGCGGGCAAATCCTTCGAACCGATCAAGGTCGGCCCGGCAGCGGCCACCGCAGCAGCGGCGGCAGGCGCAGCGGGTGCGGCCACGGCGGCGAAGAAAGGCAACTTCTTCACCAACCTGTTCGGCGGTTCGGACGACGACAAGAAACCGGAGCCAGTGAAAGCGCCAGAGCCGGCACCTGCTCCAGCCGCTCCAGCGCCTGCACCGACCCCGGCTCCTGCGCCAGCTCCGGTGGAAGCACCGAAGCCAGCAGCCCCGGCGAAAGCCGAGCCGGCCAAGAAAGCGGCAGCCAAGCCAGCAGCGAAGAAACCTGCGGCGAAGGCCGAGGCGAAAAAAGCCCCGGCCAAACCTGCAGCGAAAAAGGCTGAGCCGGCGAAGAAGCCAGCCGCCAAACCGGCTCCGGCGGCAGCGACCGATACCAAGGCGCAGTAACCGTCAGGCATAAAAAAACGCGGCTCAAGGGCCGCGTTTTTTATATCTGAATCTTGGGCAGGTTTTTTACAGAGCATCACAGTCCTACATGCATCGGCGATGTATCGGATGCTTCCCACAGAAATACAGGAAAGAAGCGATTGAGGGCGCCTCAGCTTGATTCTATGTTCTTCAATAAATTTGGAGGGCGATATGCAAGCAGTAGTTCTGATTGTTATGTTGGTCGCACTGTCCGGCTGTGTGGATGGTCGATTGGTACTTAAAGGTCATGATTCCGAGTTGGCCCATAAGTGTCGGATAGATCCCTATAAGCCTGATTGTCTCGATCCGCCGCCGTTGTTCAAAAGCTCTTGAAGTCGGGAATTTGGCTGTGATTAGAGACACCTCTCAGGAAAACGTCCACTCATAAACGTCTATCCCGTCCGGCAGCTTTCTCAGCTACCTTGGTTTTGGCTTCTGGATACGGCCGGGGATGAAGCCAAAGCGCGCCCAGCGCAGGCTTCCTGTGCGCTGGTCGTATATCACCAGATTCCCATCGTTCTGTATCACCAGGCAGGTGTTGTACCAAAGTGATTTGTTAGTGCTGTGGGTACTTTCAGCAATCCATATTCGCTTTCTGGAAGCGTCATAAAGGAAACCGTTATTACTGATTACAAACTGTAGGGGCTGATGCATTCTTTTCTGATGCAAGGTCAAACTGTGGGGTTGATGTGCATCTGCAATCCAGACTACAGCCTCTCCATCCTGAATTATCAAATTCCCATCTGCCTGCAATATCAGTCGGAATCGCCCGTTCTCGGATATCAGGAATTGCCCCGCTGACATCGTTTGGTTCGGCGGCAATACTGATGAGCCACTTGCTTGGAATGGGGTGTAACGAATAGCCATGTGTTTCACCTTTTATGTGAGATGTTGAACACTCATTCAATCAAGTTGAAATACACAATTGGCTATACATATTGCTTGGCTGAAACATTTTTTTCCTTGTAATCGATCCCTCAAGGAGAGCGTCTTCCTGCTGAAGAAACCCCCTATGCTCCTGACAGGATTTGCGCAACCTGCGCCTGACATCACGACACAAAATCGTCTTTAATCCTTCCTTAACCCACGACTTTCAGACTCTTGATCGTATTTCTCGATATTTCAAAGCGAAATTTTCCGCTTTAATTCGATAGATAACTCGCTAGTCTTGGTTCGCAGTTCTCACAGGATTTGGGCAATGCAGCTACGTAACTCTTCTTCGCGCTACGGTTGGGTCAGCATCTTCATGCACTGGGGTGTGGCGCTGGCGGTCTTCGGGCTGTTTGCGCTCGGTCTGTGGATGGTGGGGCTGGATTACTACAGCACCTGGCGCAAAGACGCGCCGGATCTGCACAAGAGCATCGGTCTGGTGCTGCTGGCTGTGATGGTGTTGCGGGTGCTGTGGCGTTTTGTCAGCCCTCCGCCGCCAACGCTGCAGAGCTACAGCCGCATGACCCGCATCGGCGCCAAGTTCGGCCATGGGTTCCTCTACCTTGCGCTGTTCGCCGTGATGCTTGCCGGTTACCTGATTTCCACCGCAGACGGTGTCGGGATCCCGGTGTTTGGCCTGTTTGAAGTTCCTGCACTGGTTTCCGGACTACCGGACCAGGCAGATACCGCTGGGGTGATTCATCTGTACCTGGCGTGGGCGCTGGTAATTTTTTCCGGCCTTCATGCGTTGGCAGCATTGAAGCACCACTTTATCGATCGTGATGCGACCCTTACCCGAATGCTCGGTCGCAAAGCCTGACGTTCAACCTCGACTCAAAGGAAAAGAAAGCATGTTGAAAAAGACTCTGGCCGCTCTGGCAATCGGTTCTGCCGTGCTGTCCGCCAACGTAATGGCCGCTGACTACACCGTCGACAAAGAAGGTCAGCACGCCTTCGTCGACTTCAAGATCAGCCACCTGGGCTACAGTTTCATCACCGGTACCTTCAAGGACATCAGCGGCAAGTTCAGCTTCGATGCTGCCAAGCCTGAAGACAGCAAGATCGAGTTCGACGTGAAGACCGCCAGCGTGTTCACCAACCACGCCGAGCGCGACAAGCACATCGCCAGCAAAGACTTCCTGGACGTGGGCAAATTTGCTGACGCCAAGTTCGTCTCCACCAGCGTCAAATCCACCGGCAAGAACGCCGCAGGCAAAGACACTGCTGACGTGACCGGCGACCTGACCCTGCACGGCGTGACCAAGCCGATCGTGGTCAAGGCCACGTTCCTGGGTGAAGGCAAGGATCCATGGGGCGGCTACCGTGCCGGCTTTGAAGGTACCACCAGCATCAAGCGCTCTGATTTCGGCAAGATGATGGATCTGGGTCCACAGTCCGACAACGTCGACCTGTACATCTCGTTCGAAGGTGTCAAAGCGAAGTAATTTTCGCCAGACATACAAAAACGCCCCCGGTCTTGCGACCGGGGGCGTTTTTTATTGCCTTGTTGAAACTCAGCGATTGCGAGTCAGCAAGGCCGGTTTTTCACCGCGTGGACGGCTTGGCAGTTGATCGAGCTGTTCCGGAGTCGGGAAGCGGTCGGCTTTCGATTCCTTGTGCATGATCTTCGGGCCGCTGCTGCGCGGGTTCTGCACGGCCGGCTCGGCACGTTGCTGATCGTCACGGGCCGGGCGGCGGTTGCGCGGGTTTTCGTCGCGACGACCCTGGCCGTCACGCGGCGCACCGTTACGCGGGCCGCTGCGTTTGGCCGGTGGGGTGCCGGTGCTCGAACCGTTGCTGTTGCGCGGACCGTTCTGGCGACCTTGTGGCTGGCCACCGGTGCGCGGCGCGCCCGAACCTGCGCCTTGCGCCGGAGCGCCTGGACGACGACCACGGCCGCCGGCCGGAGCCTGCTTCGGCACGTAGTCAACGCGGTTACCGAAGTTATCCACATCGTCGTCGAGGAATTCGTCCGGAGCACGGTCAGCAGCGGCGCGTGGCGGTTGGCTCGGCTGACGCTGTTCGCGGGCCGGGGTGCCTTCGCGCGGCTTCTGTTGACGGGCTGGACGCTCGCCACGCTCACCGCGTTCGCCGGCAGGTTTTTCCTTGCCCTTGTCTTTGCCTTTGTCTTTACGACCGCCACCACCACCGCCGCCATTCGGGCCGTCGCCGCGTGGGCCACGGGCATTGCGCGGGTTGCGCATGTCCGGACGCTCGCGCACTTCAGGCTTCTCGGCCTCGATGGTGCTGGCATCGAAGCCCATCAGGTCGCCGTCGGCGATTTTCTGCTTGGTCATGCGTTCGATGCTTTTCAGCAGTTTTTCTTCGTCCGGCGCAACCAGCGAGATCGCCTCGCCCGAACGACCGGCACGGCCGGTACGGCCGATGCGGTGCACGTAGTCTTCATCGACGTTCGGCAGTTCGAAGTTGACCACGTGCGGCAACTGGTCGATGTCCAGGCCACGGGCGGCGATATCGGTCGCTACCAGGATGCGCACTTCGCCGGCCTTGAAGTCGGCCAGGGCTTTGGTGCGGGCGTTCTGGCTCTTGTTACCGTGGATCGCCACAGCCGGCAGGCCGTGTTTGTCCAGGTACTCGGCCAGACGGTTGGCGCCGTGCTTGGTACGGGTGAACACCAGCACCTGTTCCCAGGCGCCAGCGGTGATCAGGTGAGCCAGCAGCGCACGCTTGTGGCTGGCTGGCAGACGGAATACGCGTTGTTCGATGCGCTCGACCGTGGTGTTCGGCGGCGTCACTTCGATGCGTTCCGGGTTGTGCAGCAGCTTGCCGGCGAGATCAGTGATGTCTTTGGAGAAGGTCGCCGAGAACAGCAGGTTCTGGCGCTTGGCCGGCAGACGCGCGAGGACTTTCTTCACGTCATGGACGAAGCCCATGTCGAGCATGCGGTCGGCTTCGTCCAGCACGAGGATTTCAACGTGGGACAGATCGACGCTGCCCTGGCCGCACAGGTCGAGCAGACGACCTGGGCAGGCAACCAGTACGTCCACACCACGGGACATGGCCTGAACCTGCGGGTTCATGCCGACGCCGCCGAAGATGCAGGCGCTGACGAATTTCAGGTCACGGGCGTAGATCTTGAAGCTGTCGTGAACCTGGGCCGCGAGTTCGCGGGTCGGGGTCAGCACCAGGACGCGCGGTTGGCGCGGGCCGTGACGCTGGGATTTGTCCGGGTGACCGTTAGGGAACAGCCGCTCCAGGATCGGAAGGGCGAAGCCGCCGGTTTTACCGGTACCTGTCTGTGCCGCAACCATCAGGTCGCGACCTTGCAACACGGCGGGAATGGCCCGCTGTTGCACCGGAGTAGGCTCGGTATAGCCCGCGTCTTCGATAGCGCGGACCAAAGCCTCGGAGAGACCGAGGGAAGCAAAGGACATGAGTAATCCTGTTTTAGTTAGGGCTTGGCCCAATGGGAGTCTTGCCTGGCGCGAATGGCGTTTAAGAGGACGCAATCCCGTCCGGTCCTGCTGCGGTTCCGAAGGCACGTCCGGAGCGCTCGCGCGGGCTGAAAAGCTGCGCTGTAGCGGGTCGGGAGGCCTGTTACGGTTCCGGGCGTCCGGGCGTGAGCCTGGCGGGAACGCCGGAGTATAACAGAGCAATCACTGCGCGCCGCTTTCCTGCTGCTCAACGGTTTTGCCGCTGGCGGTGGCGCTGCCCAGTGGCGCTGTCATGGCCGGGGTCGCGCCGTAGCGTGCGCTGAGCTCGGCATAGGCCGGTTCACGCTTGAAACGCTTGAGTTCGGCGCCGAAGCGCTGCACCAGCAAATCCATCCCTGCGTTGCGCCGAACGGCCAGGAACTGGCTCTGACGGCTGATGACCGTGGGGTTTTCAGTGATCTGGTTGCGGATATTCAGTTCATCGAGCAAGTGTTGGCCCACGCGTCGGTCGGTGATCAGCAGGTCGATCCGCCCGCGCACCAGTTTGCCGAAGTTGGCTTCGTGGGTCGGGGCCGGTTCCCGGGTGAACAGGGTCGACTCGCTGAAGTCCGGGCTGTACAGATAACCCGGCGAGGTGCCGATGGTCAGGCCCTTGAGGTCTTCAAGGCTGCGAAAGGGATGCGGTCGTTCGTTGGCGTAGAACATCACGAATTCGACGTCCGACAGCGGTTCGCTCGGGTAGAGCAGGGTGGCGTCGCGTTCGGCGCTGTGAAAAATGTCCAGTGCGCCGTCGGCCTGGCCGGTTTCGAGCATCGACAGGCAGCGTTTCCACGGCAGGAACTGCCATTCGACTTCGATGCCCAGGCGTTTGAACACGATGGCGGTGGTTTCGTAGTCCAGCCCGAGGTTCTTGCCGTTCTCTTCGTAAACGTACGGGGCCCACGGTTCGGTGACGATACGCAGCTTCTCGCCCCGAGCTGCAAAGCTCAGGCAAGCAAAAACCAGCACGGCGAATAACTGCGTGATCAAAGGCATGACTTGAGATTACGACGAGAAACGCCAAAGAGCCAGAAACTGGCAGCAGAAGCTCTGTTTCGGGCCTTAAAAGCAAAAGATCGCAGTTGCGACAGCGCTATAAAAGCTGTCGAAAGTTGCGATCTTTTGTTGTGGCATGAAGCGTTCAGCTTGCGGCGTACAGCGGTCTCAGCGTGGCAACTTCAGGTTGTTCCAGATCGCCAGGCTAGGTTCGGCCTGGTTCATGGAATAGAAGTGCAGACCAGGTGCGCCGCCCTGCAGCAGGCGTTCGCACATTTCGGTGACGACCTGTTCGCCGAAGCGCTGAATGCTTTGGCTGTCATCGCCATAGGCTTCCAGTTGCTTGCGGATCCAGCGCGGGATTTCCGCACCGCAGGCATCGGAGAAACGCGCGAGCTTGCTGTAGTTGGTGATCGGCATGATCCCCGGTACGACTGGAATGTCTACGCCCAGCGCCTGCAAACGATCGACGAAGTAGAAGTAGCTGTCGGCGTTGAAGAAGTACTGGGTGATCGCGCTGTCGGCGCCGGCACGGGCCTTGCGCACGAAATTGGCGAGATCGTCTTCGTAATTGCGCGCTTGCGGATGCATCTCCGGGTAAGCGGCAACTTCGATGTGGAAATGATTGCCGGTTTCTTCACGAATGAATTCAACCAGTTCATTGGCGTGACGCAGCTCGCCGCTGGTCATGCCCATGCCGGACGGCAGGTCACCGCGCAGGGCGACGATGCGCTTGATGCCAGCAGCCTTGTACTCGTTCAGCAGGCCGCGCAGGTCGTCCTTGCTGTCGCCGACGCACGACAGGTGCGGGGCGGCGGGGATTTTGACTTCGCTTTCCAGCTGCAACACGGTGTTCAGCGTGCGGTCACGGGTCGAGCCGCCCGCGCCGTAGGTGCAGGAAAAGAAGTCAGGGTTGTAGGTGGCCAGCTGACGGGCAGTGGCGAGCAGTTTTTCATGCCCAGCATCGGTCTTGGTCGGGAAGAACTCGAAGCTGTAGCGACGGTCTTGGGACATGGAGGGGACCTCCAGCTACAAGCTGCAAGCTTCAAGCTGCAAGAGCAGCGGAGGTGCGCTGGTCTCTTGTGCCTGAAGCTTGCGGCCTGACACTGTTTTGACAAATAGGGGCAGAGCTTTCGGGCTTCGCGCGGCAAGCTCGGCTTGTGGCCTTGCTTGCCGCTTGAAGCTTGAAGCTCCAGCTGCTCTTACTTAGTAGCGGTAAGCGTGCGGCTTGAACGGGCCTTCGACGGTCACGCCGATGTAGTCAGCCTGTTGCTTGGTCAGTTGGGTGACCACGCCGCCGAAGCCGCGAACCATTTCCAGGGCCACTTCTTCGTCGAGTTTCTTCGGCAGTACTTCAACGGTCAGGCGCTCGGCTTTCTGGGCTGGCGACAGGTCGGCGTACTTCTGGCCGAACAGGAAGATCTGGGCCAGAACCTGGTTGGCGAACGAACCGTCCATGATGCGGCTCGGGTGACCGGTGGCGTTGCCCAGGTTCACCAGACGGCCTTCGGCCAGCAGGATCAGGTAGTCGTCGTTCTGAGCGTCGAAAGCGCCCGGGCCGGTACGGTGGATCTTGTGTACCTGTGGCTTCACTTCTTCCCATGCCCAGTTCTTGCGCATGAAAGCGGTGTCGATTTCGTTGTCGAAGTGACCGATGTTGCAGACAACGGCGCGCTTCTTCAGGGCTTTGAGCATGTTTGCGTCGCAAACGTTGACGTTACCGGTGGTGGTCACGATCAGGTCGATCTTGCCCAGCAGCGCTTTGTCGATGCTGGCTTCGGTGCCGTCGTTGATACCGTCGATGAACGGCGAAACCAGTTCGAAACCGTCCATGCAGGCTTGCATGGCGCAGATCGGGTCGACTTCGGATACTTTGACGATCATGCCTTCCTGACGCAGGGACTGGGCCGAGCCCTTGCCCACGTCACCGTAGCCGATGACCAGCGCTTGCTTGCCGGACAGCAGGTGGTCAGTACCACGCTTGATGGCGTCGTTCAGGCTGTGACGGCAGCCGTACTTGTTGTCGTTCTTGGACTTGGTCACCGAGTCGTTGACGTTGATGGCCGGGATGCGCAGTTCGCCCTTGGCCAGCATGTCCAGCAGACGGTGTACGCCGGTGGTGGTTTCTTCGGTCACGCCGTGAACGCGGTCCAGAACCTGTGGGTACTTGTCGTGCAGCAGCTGAGTCAGGTCGCCGCCGTCGTCGAGGATCATGTTGGCGTCCCATGGCTGGCCATCTTTCAGGATGGTCTGCTCCAGGCACCACTCGTACTCTTCTTCAGTCTCGCCTTTCCAGGCGAAAACCGGGATGCCGGCAGCGGCGATGGAAGCAGCGGCCTGATCCTGAGTCGAGAAGATGTTGCAGGACGACCAGCGCACTTCGGCACCCAGGGCAACCAGGGTTTCGATCAGCACGGCGGTCTGAATGGTCATGTGGATGCAGCCGAGGATTTTTGCGCCCTTGAGCGGCTGCTCGGAAGCGTACTTGCGGCGCAGACCCATCAGGGCCGGCATTTCCGACTCGGCGATGATGGTTTCGCGACGGCCCCAGGCAGCCAGGGACATGTCGGCAACTTTGTAATCGTTAAAATCTGCAGGCGTGATAACAGCGCTCATGAGAGCCTCCATTCGTAATGTATGCGAATGGGCGCCGTTGTGCGTTTAGTGTCCGGCCTGAGCCAGTCAACGCCCCATCCGAGCCTGACAGGTTGAACCTGCTGCAGCGCCCCTCGGACAGGTGGCGGGAAAACGGTATCAAGTGAACGTTACCGTTTTGAAACGGGGGCGATTATAGCCGTCTAGACTGATCTTCCAAAGGGTTTCTGTCGGCCAAATGAAGATCGCCAATCGCGACCATAGTAGAAGCCTCATGGAGCATGACCGATCAGTCTGCCAAGATGGCGCCCATCTTTCGGCAAACGCTCAGGAGTGAACATGAATTTCCACACCCGCAAATGGGTAAAACCCGAAGACCTCAACCCCAACGGCACCCTGTTCGGCGGCAGCCTGCTGCGCTGGATCGACGAAGAAGCCGCGATCTACGCCATCGTTCAACTGGGCAACCAGCGTGTGGTGACCAAGTACATTTCCGAGATCAACTTCGTCAGCGCCTCGCGCCAGGGCGACATCATCGAGCTGGGCATCACCGCCACCGAGTTCGGCCGCACCTCGATCACCCTGACCTGTGAAGTGCGCAACAAGATCACCCGCAAGAGCATCCTGACGGTCGAGAAGATGGTCTTCGTCAACCTCGGTGAAGACGGCCTGCCAGCTCCGCACGGGCGGACCGAAATCAAATACGTCAAAGACCAGTTCAAGGATGAAACGCCTGTTACCGAGTAATCGGCGCGTTCTGTAGAACGGAAGCCGAATGGCGCGTGTCGTAGTTTTATGACCCCGCCACCGGTTTCCCGCCATGACCACGCCAACAGACGGCAAGACCCCCGACCTCTCGGCCAAGGAACAGCACGAAGTCGAGAAAAACCAGCCGCCCCGGGCGGCGGTCCTGCATGAAATCATCCGTACACAGGGCGACCAGGAACTGGAGCGCAGCATTGCCGCGCTGTGGTGGTCGGCGCTGGCGGCGGGGCTGACCATGGGCCTGTCGCTGATGGGCATGGGCCTGCTCAATTCCCGGTTGCCCGAGGGTGACGAATTCAAGGTGATCGCCAGCTTCGGCTACTGCGCAGGTTTTCTGGCGGTGATCCTGGCTCGCCAGCAACTGTTCACCGAAAACACCCTGACCGCTGTGCTGCCGGTCATGACCAAACCGACGATCCGAAACTTCGGCCGACTGATCCGACTCTGGACAGTCGTACTGTTCGGCAATCTGTGCGGCACGATTCTGGTGGCGTACGTGATGCTCGAACTGCCGATCTTCGACAGCAAGACCGACGCAGCCTTCCTCGAAATCGGCCGCAAGGTCATGGAAAACCACGCCAGCCAGATGTTCGCCAAGGGCATTGTTTCCGGCTGGATGATCGCCACCATGGTCTGGATGATCCCGTCCATGGAGAGCGCGAAGATGTGGATCATCATCCTCATCACCTACCTGATGGCGCTGGGCGACTTCACCCACATCGTGGTCGGTTCGGCGGAAGTGTCGTATCTGGTGTTTGCCGGCGAGTTGCCGTGGAGTGATTTCTGGGCGGTATTTGCCGGACCGACATTGGCGGGGAATATCATCGGCGGCAGTTTCATCTTCGCCCTGATCAGCCATGCGCAGATCCGCAGCGAAAGTGGAAAACCGAAGGAGTCTGCGGACCAGGCCGAAAAGCCCGATCCGCAGCCGATCAAGAAATGATCAGTGGTGAGCGGGCTCGGCAGCCGTTACCGGCTCGTCGCGAGTCGCGTGCTTGACCAGTTTGCCGATGGTCAGGCCCTGCAACAGAATCGACGACAGCACCACGATGTAGGTGATGCTCAGCAGCAGATCGCGTTCCGGGCCCAGCGGCAGGGCCAAGGCCAACGCCACCGAAACACCGCCGCGCAAACCGCCCCAGGTCAGGATCCGGATGGTGCCGCGCGGCACTGTGCGCCAGCGGCGCAACAGGACAATGGCCGGGGCCACGGTGAGCAGGCGCGACAGCAGAATTGCCAGTGCCAGCAGGCTCGCCGCCGCCACGTGCAGCCAGTTGAACGGCAGCAGCAACAGTTCCATGCCGATCAGCGCGAACAGCAGGGCGTTGAGCATGTCGTCGAGCAACTCCCAGAAACCGTCCAGGTATTTGCGCGTCATGTCGTTCATCGCCAGATTGCGACCGAGGTTGCCGATGATCAGACCGGCGACCACCATCGCAATCGGCGCCGAGACGTGCAGCTCGGTGGCCATCGCCGAACCGCCGATCACCAGTGCCAGGGTCAGCATGACTTCGATCTGGTGCTGCTCGATGCTCTTGATCATCAGGTACACCAGATAACCGATCAGCCCGCCGAACAGCACGCCACCAACGGCTTCATGGACGAACAGCATGGCCGTGGCGCCGACGGTCGGGGTTTCGCCCAGTTGCGCGATGCCCAGCAGCACGGTGAACACCACCACGGCGGTGCCGTCGTTGAACAGGGATTCGCCGACGATGGTGGTCTTCAACGGTTTCGAGGCATTGGCGGTACGCAACACGCCGAGCACCGCGATCGGGTCGGTCGGGGAAATCAGTGCGCCGAACAACAGGCAGTAGAGGAAGCTCACGTGCCAGCCGAACAGGGCAAAAATGTAGTAGGCGAGGCTGCCGATCACGGCGGTGGCGATCAGTACACCGAAGGTCGCCAGCAGGCCGATGGGCCAGCGGTAGCTGCGCAGGTCGTTCAGGTTGACGTGCAAGGCGCCGGCGAACAGCAGGAACGACAGCATCCAGTTCATCAGCAGATCACCGAAGTCGATCTGGCCGATCAGTTGCTGTACGCGCTCTTCGAGGCCGGGGTAGCCGAGCAGGCTCAGGCCTTGCAGCAACAGGGAAAACATCAGTGCGGTAACCATCACGCCGATGGTCGGAGGCAAACCGATGAAGCGGAAATTCACAAAAGTGAGGAGGGTGGTGAGGCAGATGAAAGCGGCGACGAGTTCAAGCATCCGGGGTCCTTTGGATGGGGGTGAAAAGACAGCGCGCCCGTTCGTGGACGCAAGGGTTGGATGGGCAGATGCCGGGTGGGGGCACAATTGTGTCGCCCAGACAGGATTTTTTGAGATTTGTCTGTGCGCAACCGGTGGCGACGGGGGCGCTTGACGTATAAACAGCGCCTGACACATCGCGAATCAAAGACCTGATCAAATGGCTCAGGTTCAAAAACAAGAATGAAGGAGTGACACGTGCTGGCGACAGCTCTGGTGTTGGTGGCGGCGCTGTTGCACGCAGCGTGGAATACCCTGATCAAATTCAGCGCCGAACGGCTGCTGGTGGTGGCCTGCATGGACACCGTGGCGCTGTTGTTCGTCGCGCTGGCATTTCCTTTCATCAGCCTGCCGCCGCAGGAAATCTGGCCGTGGATTCTGGCGTCGGCGGCGTTCGAGCTGCTTTATCGCTACCTGTTGATCCAGGCCTATCGTGTCGGCGACCTGGGGCTGGTCTATCCGTTAATGCGTGGACTGTCGCCGCTGGTGGTACTGGCGCTGACCCTGATCTTCGCCAGCGAAGTGCTGACCACGCAGCAGATCTTCGGGATCATGCTGATCCCGCTGGGCATGGCCTGCCTGCTCTGGCAGGGCGGCGGCGGGAAACACTTGCCATGGTCGATGTTGCCGGTGGTGGCGCTGATCGGGTTGTGCATCGGCTGCTACACCTACATCGATGGTCAGGCCTTGCGGCGCTGGTCGCATCCACTGGATTACCTGGTCTGGGTCACGCTGCTCAGCGCGTGGCCGTTCCCGCTGCTGGCTTGGGTGGCCAAGCGGCCGGCGTTCATGCTGTTCTGGCGCGAACAATGGAAGCTGGGACTGGCGGTCGGGTTCTGCGTGTTGTTCAGCTACGCTCTGGTGCTGTGGGCGATGCAACTGGGGTCGATTGCCGAAGCGGCTGCGTTGCGTGAAATCAGCGTGATTCTGGTGGTGCTGTTCGGCATGCGCTACCTGAAAGAACCTTTCGGTCGGCCACGGCTCTTAGCCTGTGGGCTGGTGCTGATCGGCATGCTGGTGATGAAGTTCTGACCCGCCAACTCTAAAAACTGAAGAAGGACGGCGTTATGACGGTGGCTCTGTGGTGCGTTTTGATTGCGATCTTTCTGCCCTATGTGTGCACGGGCGTGGCCAAAGCTGTCGGTGGTTATCGGCTCAGCGACAATCACGATCCTCGGGATTTTCTCGAAAGCCTGAACGGTCTGGCCCGACGGGCCCATGCAGCGCAACTGAACAGTTTTGAAGTGACGCCGGCCTTTGCGGCGGCGGTGATCGTCGCGCATCTGGTGGGCACGGCGGAACTGGTGACGGTGAATGTACTGGCGGTGCTGTTCATCACCAGTCGTCTGCTCTACATCATTTGCTATCTGGCGGACTGGGCGATTCTGCGGTCGCTGGTGTGGTTTGTCGGGATGGGGCTGATCGCCAGTTTCTTCTTCGTTTCGGTCTGACGCTGAACAGATCGCAGGCTGACGAGGCCTGCGATCTTTTGCGTTGCGCTTACAGTTTGTCGGCCACCTGCGGCACTTGCGGCAGCGCCGCGCCTTTTGGCCAGAGCATCCAGATCTGCCCCTGCTGCTTCATGTCACCGGCCAGTTGCCCGGCGGCATCACCGGTGCCCCAAAACAGGTCTGCACGAACTTCGCCGGCAATCGCGCCGCCGGTGTCCTGCGCGGCTACCGGGCGTACCAGTGCCGTGCCGTCAGGGCGAGTGGTCGACAGCCACAGCAGGCTGCCCAGCGGGATCACCTTGCGATCCACCGCCGCGCTGTAACCGGCGGTCAGCGGCACATTCAACGAGCCGCGCGGGCCTTCGTTGCTGTCCGGGTTGCGGGTGAAGAACACATAACTCGGGTTGCTGCCGAGCAATTCCGGAATACGCGACGGATTGGCCTTGGCCCAGTTGCTGATCGCGCCCATGGTCACGTCTTCTTTCTTCAGCTCACCCTGTTCCACCAGCCAGCGGCCGATTGGTCGATACGGATGACCGTTCTGGTCGGCGTAGGCGATGCGCAGTTGCCGGCCGTCATCGGTCTGAATCCGCCCCGAACCCTGGATCTGCAGGAATTGCAGGTTCATCGGATCGGTCAGCCACGCCACCACCGGTGCCTTGACGCCTTTGGTCTCGATGGTCGCGGCGTCGTCGTAAGGCTTGAGCACGCGACCTTCGAGGCGTCCGCGCAGACGTTTGCCTTTCAGCTCAGGGTAAATGCTGTCCAGGGACACGATGATCATGTCTTCAGGCACGCCGTACACCGGCACGTTGGCGGTTGCGGTTTGCGTCAGGCTGCCGGGGTAGACCGGTTCGTAATAACCGGTGATCAGGCCGTTGGGATTGTCGTGCTCGGCGCGCAGCCCGAAGACGTCGAGGTGCTGCTTGAGGAAGCTGCGGATGTCGCCGGCGCTTTGCGGCACATTGGCGGCCGCCGCGCAGGTGGCGCCCCAGATCGGGTCAGCCTTGAGCCGGGTGCAGGCGCTGCGCCACGAACCGAAACCGGCCACCAGATCGTTGTCGGACACTGCGGGCAGCGCTTCCCAGGTGGCGCTGGAGTAAGTGGCCAGTGCGTGGGTTTTCGGCTTGGCACTGTCGCCCCCGGTGCAGCCGGCGAGGATGGCCAGCAGCGGCAGGGTTGCGATGAGTGGGTGACGCCAGGCCTTGAAACGGCTGTTCATGGAGAATTTCCTGTGTCGGTTGCAGGCGTGCTCCATGCGCGCCAGCAACCCGTATTATTAATAGGGCTATTGGTGTTTGGCGGTGACGCGAGGATACTGGCCGCCGAATTCCGTGACCTGAAGCCACCATGACTCTTAAAAGACTTTCTGTTGTATTGCTGGCCTGTCTGACCTTGTCCGCCTGCGGCGGTGTCGATCCGAATTCCCCGCTGGGCCAGCGCAAGGCGATCTTCAAGCAGATGCTCAAGACCGGCGAAGACCTGGGCGGCATGCTGCGCGGGCGCATTGCCTTCGACGGGCCGAAATTCACGGAAGGCGCGGTCAAGCTCGATGCGCTGTCCCATGAGCCGTGGAAACACTTTCCGCAGGTGCGCGAAGAAGATCACACCAGCGCCAAGGACGATGTCTGGCTGAGACAGGCACGTTTCCAGGACATGGCCCGCACCCTTGAGGCGGCCACCGGTGAACTGGTGATCGCCAGCCAGGTTCAACCGTACAAGGCCAGCAATTTGGGGCCGGCGGTGCAGAAGGTTGAAGATGCCTGCAGTGCCTGCCATAAAGAGTTTCGCGACCATTGATGTTCAAGGGATCACAGCCTCTGGCTGTGATCCCTGGCTTTGTTACTTGTCGAGCTCGTCCAGCGCGTCCTGCAATTCCTTGCGCGACTCGGCGAGCTTGTTCTTGCGCTTGTCGATCTTCTCCGGATCGCCTTTCTTCATGGCCTTGTCGAGGTCAGCCTGACGCTTGCTGACTTCGTGCTTGGCGTCGAGCACCTTGTTTTCACGTTCCTTTTTCAGGCCGGCGTCGGTGCAGTGTTCGGTGACTTCGCGCAGGGCGGTTTCGAGGCCGGCCTGCTGGTCGGCGTTGCCGCGGGATTTGGCCTGTTCGATCTGATTGATGATGCCTTGCTTCTTGGCAGCACAACCGGTCAGGCCCGGGGCGTCTTCGCCAGCCATCGCGGGGGCGGCCATTACGCCGCAAAGAGTCAGCAGGGCGAGCGGTGCGAGAAATTTCATAAAAGCTCCATGTGCAAAGGCAATCGGGTCGTGAAAGCACTGCGCTCTTGGAGCGCCTCGGCGACCGTTGGGTTCCCGGCGTACCGGGATGCATGTTCAGAAACCGTCGATTCCGGCGGCACGTAAGGTTTCACTCAGGACCAGCACCTGCGGGTCGCGGAAAAAAGCGCTCAATTGCGCTGCGCGACCGGGGCCGATTCCGGGCTCTGCCTGCCATTGTTCGGTATTTCGTTGTGCCAGCGCTTGCCATGAGTCAGCCAAAGAAGCCTGGCCGGTCGGCGGCAGCCCGAGGGCTTTGAGCCATTGGGTGAACGGCCGTTGGCGAGCGCTGTGAAAACTGTGCGACAGGCGAGCGCTGCTGCGTTCGCCGAGGCCGGCAATCTTAGCAAGCTCTGGCCCGTCGAGGGTCAACCAATCCAGCAGGCTGTTCAGGCGGCCTGTTTCCAGAAGTTTCTCCCACGTACCGCGCCCGACATGGGGCAGTGCCAGCCCTTGCTTGCCGCCAAGCCAGGTCAGGCGCGCGAGGAACTGACTCTCGCATCCGGGCGTTGGTTGCCAGCAGCTTAGCGCGTGAAAGTCGCTGGCGAGTGGAGCGTTCAGCTCGACGCGCTCTGTGCTGCGCAGCACAACGCTGTCGAGTCGCGGAATCGTCAGCCCGGCCAGGCTGATCGCCACTTGATCGCCGGGACGAATGTCCAGTTCCTGCCAGCGCTTGAGTGAACTGACGCTGACGCGTCTGATCTGGCGGTCATCGAGCATGACCGGCGCCAGTTCCAGCACGGGGGTGATGCGCCCGGTACGGCCGATCTTGAAATCGACCTTGCGTACATTGGCCAGTGCCTGGGCGAACGGGTACTTCCAGGCCACGGCCCAGAAAGGCGAGCGCGCCTGCCAACGTTCGGCTGCAGGGCGCAGACTTTGGCGCAAGACGATGCCATCACTGGCGAAGGGCAGCGGTGAGCGATACCAGTGATCACGCCACTTTTGCGCCTCGGCAAGATCACCAACGGGATGGCTGTAAGGTTCAGTCGTGGCGAAGCCCAGTGATGCCAGTCCCGTGATTCGCTCTGTGAGGCTGCTTGGGCCCAGCGGCCAGTCCCAGACAAAAAGCCCGATGCCTGCTGCCTGTTCGGCACTCAAGTCCTTGCGTCCCATCAGGCCGGCGACTGTCGCGCGGGCGTTGGCGCTGCCGGCTCGGGCCTGGATATGGTCGTTCAGTCGCCAATAGAGTTCACCCTGCACTGACAGATCTCGCGGTTGTGTCAGTTGCCGGGGAATGGCGTTGATCTTGTGCGCCGATGCAGTCCAGTCCTGCCCGCGAATTCCGTCGCCGCGACTGATCGCCTGCTGCAAACGCCCGGCGCGATAGACCAGCGTGACGGCTACGCCGTCGATCTTGGGTTGTGCCCAGACGTCCTTGCGGTCGCGCAGCCAGGCTTCGATGTCCGCTGCGTCGTGAAGTTTGTCGAGGCCGGTATGGACGATCGGGTGCGCGACCGGCCCAGACGCCGTCCTTAACGGCTTGGGCGGTGGAGGAAGTTTGAAACACTGACGCCATTCGCCTAGTCGGGTGTGGGACTGGTCGTAGAGTTCGTCGGTGATCAGTGATCGGCCTTCCCGATGATAGGCGTCGTCCCACTGATCGACCTGCTGTTGCAGGGCGGCGATTTCGGTTTGTGCCCGGCCTGCTGGCCAGGCGGGGCAATCGTCAGCGACAGCATTGAGGTGGAGGGAAAACAGCAGGAAAAAGAAAAACAGGCGCAGTGTGGCAAGCATCGTGAGCGTCCTTGCTCAGAGAGATACCTAAAGGCTAGCCGGGATTTTCAAGCGGGTCGGTCGGCTGTTTTGCCGGTTGTTTCGCGGCCATGAAAAAGCCCCGCACGGCGCGAACCGTGCGGGGCTTCTTGTACCGCCAGGGAAGTCTTACAGACCGGCAGCAGAACGCAGAGCGTCGGCGCGGTCGGTTTTTTCCCAGGTGAACGTGGTGAAGGTGTCTTCGCCAACGGTCTTGGTCTGCGGAGCGCGGCCGAAGTGGCCGTAGGCTGCGGTTTCCTGGTACATCGGGTGCAGCAGGTCGAGCATGGTGGTGATTGCGTATGGACGCAGGTCGAACACTTCGCGGACCAGTTTGATGATCTTGTCATCGCTGATCTTGCCGGTACCGAAGGTGTTCAGCGAGATCGAAGTAGGCTGGGCCACACCGATCGCGTAGGAAACCTGAATCTCGCAACGCTCGGCCAGGCCGGCGGCCACGATGTTCTTGGCAACATAACGGCCAGCGTAGGCGGCCGAACGGTCAACCTTCGATGGATCCTTGCCGGAGAATGCGCCGCCGCCGTGACGGGCCATGCCGCCGTAGCTGTCGACGATGATCTTGCGACCGGTCAGACCGCAGTCACCTACCGGGCCGCCAATGATGAACTGGCCGGTCGGGTTGATGTGGAACTGGGTGTCCTTGCTCAGCAGTTCGGCAGGCAGCACGTGCTTGACGATCAGCTCCATCACGCCTTCGCGCAGGTCTTTGTACGACACTTCAGGGTTGTGCTGGGTCGACAGAACAACAGCGTCGATACCCACAACCTTGCCGCCTTCGTAACGGCAAGTCACTTGCGACTTGGCGTCCGGGCGCAGCCACGGCAGCAGACCCGATTTGCGGGCTTCGGCCTGGCGCTGAACCAACTGGTGCGAGAAGGTGATCGGTGCTGGCATCAGCACGTCGGTTTCGTTGCTGGCGTAGCCGAACATCAGGCCCTGGTCGCCGGCGCCCTGATCTTCAGGCTTGGCACGGTCAACACCCTGGTTGATGTCAGGGGACTGCTTGCCGATGATGTTCATCACGCCGCAGGTCGCGCCGTCGAAGCCGACGTCGGAGCTGTTGTAGCCGATGTCGAGAATCACGTTACGCACGATCTCTTCCAGATCGACCCAGGCGCTGGTGGTCACTTCACCGGCAACGATGGCCACGCCAGTCTTGACCAGGGTTTCCACGGCAACGCGTGCGTGTTTGTCCTGGGTGATGATGGCGTCCAGCACCGCATCGGAAATCTGGTCGGCGATTTTGTCCGGATGCCCTTCGGACACGGACTCGGAGGTGAAGAGGGAGTATTCGCTCATCTCGATGTTTTCCTGAATTTACCGATGGTGAGTGTCGCCAGCCGGTCGCTGAAAATGGCGGACCTGAATCTGGAAACCATTACGTAAGCCTACATAGAGGCTGTCCCCGGGAACGAGTCCCGCAGCGGTGGCCCAACGGGCCAGATCGTCCTGTTCAAACCCCAACCACAGATCACCGCAGGCCTCCCTGGCCCAACTCTGGTTGTGGCTACATAACTCTGTCACGAGCAGGCTACCGCCCGGTTGCAGCAGGCTGGCCATGTGCTTGAGCGCTTCGGCCGGCGCGGCGAAATGGTGCAACACCATGTTCAACACCACGCAATCGGCCTGAAGGCTCACGCCATTCAATGCATCGGCCAATTGCAGGCTGACGTTAGCCAGCTTTTCACGTTCACATACCTGGCGGGCCAGTTCGAGCATCGCCGCGCTGTTGTCCAGTGCGGTTACGGTGCCGAAACGACGGGCCAGTTCCGGCAGGAAAGCACCATCACCGGGGCCGACTTCGATGGCCGAGGCTGCACCATCGAAATTCAGTTTGTCGAGCAGGGCCAGCACGCTTTCACGGTACTGCGGCAGGCCGGCAATCAAATCCTGCTGGGCGCGGAATTTCTCTGCGACCCGTGCGAAAAAATCCTGGCTGTTGGCAGCACGCTGCCCGTGTACCTGTGCGATCCGCGTTTCCACGTCGGCCGGCAGCGCCAGATTGTCGACTTCTTCTAACAACGCCGCGTGCAACTTGCCGCCCAGCAACTCGGTGTGGGGCAGGGCGCGGCGATAGAAAACCGCATTGCCTTCACGGCGAGTCGCCACCAGATCCGCCTGTGCCAACACTTTAAGGTGATGGCTCATGCCGGACTGGCCGATATCGAAGATCTGCGCCAGTTCCAGAACGCCGAACGAATCGTTGGCCAGGGCGCGCAATACATTCAGCCGCAGCGGATCGCCGCCGGCCTTGCACAGGGCCGCCAGCTCGTCGCAATCGTCATGGCGAATGGAAGGCACGCGTAAGTTCATAGGGCCAGCAGTCTAGAGACGGCCGGAAAACACCGCAAGGTCAATATCAAAAAGTTTTGATATTGCTCGATGGATGGCGCTTTTAATTGCACTTCTCACTGACCGGTTAACTCTACAGACGAACAGCGGAAAGGTTTCACCAGCCGAAACCGATGTTATCCATGGGAAAAACGCTTCCGGATGACTATCTGTCATTGCCCCGAGGCGCTCGGGTGAGGGAAAATGCCCTCCTTTTTTCCGTTTCAATCTATTCAAACCCAGGAGATCAGCGATGCCTAGCCGTCGTGAGCGTGCCAACGCCATTCGTGCCCTCAGCATGGATGCCGTGCAAAAAGCCAACAGCGGCCATCCCGGTGCCCCTATGGGTATGGCAGATATCGCCGAAGTGCTTTGGCGCGACTACCTCAAGCACAACCCGAGCAATCCATCGTTCGCTGACCGTGACCGCTTCGTGCTGTCCAACGGCCACGGCTCGATGTTGATCTACTCGCTGCTGCACCTGACCGGTTACGACCTGTCGATCGACGACCTGAAACAGTTCCGTCAATTGCACAGCCGCACCCCGGGCCACCCGGAATTCGGTTACACCCCGGGCGTTGAAACCACCACCGGCCCGCTGGGTCAGGGTCTGGCCAACGCCGTGGGCTTCGCCCTGGCTGAAAAGGTACTGGGCGCGCAATTCAACCGTCCTGGCCACAACATCGTCGACCACCACACCTACGTGTTCCTGGGTGATGGCTGCATGATGGAAGGCATTTCCCACGAAGTCGCTTCCCTGGCCGGTACGCTGGGCCTGGGCAAGCTGATCGCCTTCTACGATGACAACGGCATCTCCATCGACGGCGAAGTCGAAGGCTGGTTCACCGATGACACGCCGAAGCGTTTCGAAGCCTACAACTGGCAGGTGATCCGCAACGTCGACGGTCACGATCCGGAAGAGATCAAGACCGCCATCGACACCGCGCGCAAGAGCCCGCTGCCGACCCTGATCTGCTGCAAGACCACCATCGGTTTCGGTTCGCCGAACAAGCAGGGCAAGGAAGATTGCCACGGCGCCCCGCTGGGTGACGCGGAAATCGCCCTGACCCGTCAGGCGCTGAACTGGAACCACGGTCCGTTCGAAATCCCGGCCGACATCTACGCCGAGTGGGATGCCAAGGAAAAGGGCCGCGCCGTCGAGTCCGAGTGGGACCAGCGTTTCGCTGCCTACTCCGCCGCGTTCCCGACCGAAGCCAACGAACTGATCCGTCGTCTGAGCGGCGAGCTGCCGGCTGATTTCTCCGAGAAGGCTTCGGCCTACATCGCTGAAGTCGCGGCCAAGGGCGAAACCATCGCCAGCCGTAAAGCCAGCCAGAATGCCCTGAACGCGTTCGGCCCGCTGCTGCCGGAAGTGCTGGGCGGTTCGGCTGACCTGGCCGGTTCCAACCTGACTCTGTGGAAAGGCTGCAAAGGCGTCAGCGCCGAAGACGCCAGCGGCAACTACATGTACTACGGCGTGCGCGAATTCGGCATGACCGCGATCATGAACGGCGTTGCCCTGCACGGCGGCCTGGTGCCTTACGGCGCGACCTTCCTGATGTTCATGGAATACGCCCGCAACGCGGTGCGCATGTCCGCACTGATGAAGCAGCGTGTGATCCACGTCTACACCCACGACTCCATCGGTCTGGGCGAAGACGGCCCGACGCACCAGCCGATCGAGCAACTGACCAGCCTGCGCAGCACGCCGAACCTCGACACCTGGCGTCCAGCCGATGCCGTTGAATCGGCCGTGGCCTGGAAAAACGCCCTGGAGCGCAAGGACGGCCCGTCGGCGCTGATCTTCTCGCGCCAGAACCTGCAGCACCAAACCCGTGATGCCGGCCAGATCGCCGACATCAGCCGTGGTGGCTACGTGCTGAAGGACTGCGCAGGCGAGCCTGAGCTGATCCTGATCGCCACCGGTTCGGAAGTCGGCCTGGCCGTTCAGGCCTTCGACAAACTGACCGAGCAGGGCCGCAAGGTGCGTGTTGTTTCGATGCCTTGCACCAGCCTGTTCGACGCTCAGGACGCCAGCTACAAGCAATCGGTCCTGCCGTTGCAGGTTGGCGCGCGTATCGCGATCGAAGCGGCCCACGCCGACTTCTGGTTCAAGTACGTGGGTCTGGAAGGTCGCGTGATCGGCATGACCACCTACGGCGAATCGGCTCCGGCTCCGGCCCTGTTCGAAGAGTTCGGCTTCACCCTGGAAAACATCCTGGGTCAGGCTGAAGAGCTGCTGGAAGACTAAGCAGTACGAATGCGGTGGCCCTGGCCATCGCGTTCCCCTGTAGGCGCTGCCGAAGGCTGCGTTCTTTTGATCTTGATCTTAAAAACAGGATCAAAAGAACGCAGCCTTCGGCAGCTCCTGCATAGGGTTGTGTTGTTAGCGAATACTATCGAGAACCCCATGCCTCAACCGCGTCCCTACAAAGTTGCACTCAACGGCTACGGCCGGATTGGTCGTTGCGTCTTGCGTGCGTTGTTCGAGCGAGGCGAGAAGGCCGGGTTTGAAATTGTCGCGATCAACGATCTGGCCGACATGGCCAGCATCGAATACCTGACACGCTTCGACTCCACCCACGGCCGGTTTCCCGGTGAAGTGAAGGTCGACGGCGATTGTCTGCATATCAATGGCAACTGCGTGAAGGTCCTGCGCAGTGCCACCCCCGAAGGCATCGATTGGGCGTCGCTTGGCGTCGATCTGGTGCTCGAATGCTCCGGCGCCTACCACACCCGCGAAGACGGCCAGCGTTTCCTCGACGCCGGCGCGCCACGGGTGCTGTTTTCGCAGCCGATGGCCAGCGAGGCGGATGTCGACGCCACCATCGTCTACGGCGTCAATCAGGATTGTCTGACCGGTGACGAGCTGCTGGTGTCCAACGCCTCCTGCACCACCAACTGCGGCGTGCCGCTGTTGCGTCTGCTGGATCAGGCGGTCGGCCTGGATTACGTGTCGATCACCACGATTCACTCGGCGATGAACGATCAGCCGGTGATCGACGCCTATCACCACGAAGACCTGCGCCGCACCCGTTCGGCGTTCCAGTCGGTGATCCCGGTGTCCACTGGTCTGGCGCGCGGTATCGAGCGTCTGCTGCCGGAACTTGCCGGGCGAATTCAGGCCAAAGCCGTACGCGTGCCGACGGTCAACGTGTCCTGCCTCGACATCACGATGCAGACCGCGAGCGACACCGACGCCGGCGAGGTCAACCGGATCCTGCGCGACGCCGCCACCAGCGGCCCGCTCAAAGGTCTGCTGGCCTACACCGAGCTTCCCCATGCTAGCTGTGATTTCAACCATGACCCACATTCGGCCATCGTCGATGCCAGTCAGACCCGCGTTTCCGGCCCACGGCTGGTGAACATCCTGGCCTGGTTCGACAACGAATGGGGTTTTGCCAACCGAATGCTGGATGTTGCAGAACACTATCTGCAAACAGCGACTTCAAAAAAACCGTAGGAAGTGCGACCCATGACCGTGTTGAAGATGTCCGACCTCGATCTGCAAGGTAAGCGCGTATTGATCCGCGAAGACCTCAACGTCCCAGTCAAGGACGGTGTTGTCACCAGCGATGCGCGTATCCTGGCTTCGCTGCCGACCATCAAGCTGGCCCTGGAAAAAGGCGCGGCCGTGATGGTCTGCTCGCACCTGGGTCGTCCGACCGAAGGCGAGTTCTCCGCCGAGAACAGCCTCAAGCCCGTCGCCGACTACCTGAGCAAGGCCCTGGGCCGCGAAGTGCCGCTGGTGGCCGACTACCTGGGCGGCGTTGACGTCAAGGCCGGCGACATCGTGCTGTTCGAAAACGTGCGCTTCAACAAGGGCGAGAAAAAGAACGCCGACGAACTGGCCCAGCAATACGCCGCCCTGTGCGACGTGTTCGTGATGGACGCTTTCGGCACCGCTCACCGCGCCGAAGGCTCGACCCACGGCGTTGCCAAGTTCGCCAAAGTCGCCGCTGCCGGCCCGCTGCTGGCCGCTGAACTCGACGCACTGGGCAAAGCCCTGGGCGCCCCGGCCAAACCAATGGCGGCCATCGTTGCCGGTTCCAAGGTGTCGACCAAACTCGACGTGCTGAACAGCCTGAGCCAGATCTGCGATCAACTGATCGTCGGCGGCGGCATCGCCAACACCTTCCTCGCTGCGGCCGGTCACCCGGTCGGCAAGTCGCTGTACGAGCCGGACTTGCTGGACACCGCTCGCGCCATCGCCGCCAAGGTCAGTGTGCCGCTGCCGGTTGACGTTGTGGTTGCCAAGGAATTCGCTGAAAGCGCCGAAGCGACTGTGAAGCTGATCGCTGACGTTGCTGCCGACGACATGATCCTCGACATCGGTCCGCAGACCGCCGCCAACTTCGCCGAACTGCTGAAGTCGTCGAAAACCATCCTGTGGAACGGCCCGGTCGGCGTGTTCGAATTCGACCAGTTCGGCAACGGCACCAAAGTGCTGGCCCAGGCCATCGCCGACAGCGCGGCGTTCTCGATTGCCGGTGGTGGCGACACCCTGGCGGCCATCGATAAATATGGCGTGGCGGAAAAGATCTCCTACATTTCCACCGGCGGTGGCGCGTTCCTCGAATTCGTCGAAGGCAAGGTGCTGCCGGCCGTTGAAGTCCTGGAAAGCCGGGCCAAGGCCTGAGGCCGCCCGTTTGGCCAGGCAAAGGAGTGTTCAGATGGTCAAGTCGTTAGCGCTGTTGTTGCTGACCGGTACATTGGCAGCCTGCGGGAGTAACCCGAAGGCTGCGCCGGAACCGGCACCCGGCGAGGCACAGAAAGGCTGCTACCAGGCCGACTGGCAGGCCGAAACCAACCCGGTGCTGAACAAGCGCTCGGGTCCGGAAGGCCTGGACAAATACGAGACGCAAACCCCGGCCAAGGAACATGGTTGTCCTTGACCGGTCTGACTCTTTAACTCAGGGCCGGCGGCGTGTGCTGCCGGTCGAGGAACACGGATGAAAGGCTTGATCGCCGTTGCGGCATTGGGATTGTTGGGTGGTTGCGCGCAGTGGAACCCGTTCCAGTCATCCGCCCCTGTGGATAACTGGACCACCTGGACCTGCGACAGCCAGGCCAAGGTGCTGTGGCGCTACACCGACGCCGGCCAGAAGGCAGTCGATGTGCGACTGGGCGGCGGCGATCAGGTCTATCGCCTGAAAGAAGAGCCGGGCGCCTCGGGCGCGCTGTACAGCGACGACATGCTGGCGTTTCACATCAAAGGTAATGAAGGCCTGGTCTACTGGGTCGCTACCAATGATCTGATCGGCCGGGGCTGCAAAGCCGAATAAAACAGAATTTGCTGCACCGAATCACCGGGCCGGGGCCGACCCCCGATCCGCAATCACTTGAATAGCCGCCGCCGCTCCGGCAGGCTGGCACGATTAACGACCCAAACCGGGAGAGACACACACAATGGCACTTATCAGCATGCGCCAGATGCTGGACCACGCAGCCGAATTCGGCTACGGCGTTCCAGCCTTCAACGTCAACAACCTTGAGCAGATGCGCGCCATCATGGAAGCCGCTGACAAGACTGACTCCCCGGTGATCGTTCAGGCTTCGGCCGGCGCTCGCAAATACGCTGGCGCGCCGTTCCTGCGTCACCTGATCCTGGCCGCGATCGAAGAATTTCCGCACATCCCGGTCTGCATGCACCAGGACCACGGCACCAGCCCTGACGTCTGCCAGCGCTCCATTCAACTGGGCTTCAGCTCGGTAATGATGGATGGCTCCCTCGGCGAAGACGGCAAGACCCCGACCGACTACGAATACAACGTCCGCGTTACTCAACAAACCGTCGCCATGGCTCACGCCTGCGGCGTTTCGGTTGAAGGCGAGCTGGGCTGCCTGGGTTCGCTGGAAACCGGCATGGCCGGTGAAGAAGACGGCATCGGCGCCGAAGGCGTTCTGGATCACAGCCAGATGCTGACTGACCCGGAAGAAGCCGCTGACTTCGTCAAGAAGACTCAGGTCGACGCCCTGGCTATCGCCATCGGCACCAGCCACGGCGCCTACAAGTTCACCAAGCCACCTACCGGTGACGTGCTGGCGATCGACCGCATCAAGGAAATCCACAAACGCATCCCGAACACCCACCTGGTGATGCACGGTTCCTCGTCGGTGCCACAAGAGTGGCTGGCGATCATCAACCAGTACGGCGGCGACATCAAAGAAACCTACGGCGTACCGGTTGAAGAAATCGTCGAAGGCATCAAGCACGGCGTGCGCAAGGTCAACATCGACACCGACCTGCGTCTGGCATCCACCGGCGCCATGCGTCGCCTGATGGCCACCAACCCGAGCGAGTTCGACCCGCGTAAATTCTTCGGCGAAACCGTGAAGGCAATGCGCGATGTATGTATCGCTCGTTACGAAGCTTTTGGCACTGCCGGCAACGCTTCGAAGATCAAGCCGATCTCGCTGGAAAGCATGTATCAGCGTTATCTGAAGGGTGAGTTGAACGCCAAGGTCAATTGAGACTGGGTGTTTAGCTGATTGAATGAAAAATCCGCCGAGAGGCGGATTTTTTTTGAGCCGGAATTTTGCAGTGCTATTTGATACAAGCTTGGAGCTGAAATTTTTATCTGAATTTGCAAAGTTTGAGTAACGAACAATTGCGAATAGTTATAAAGGACTGTGAAATCTTACAGGTGTATATCCTGCGCGTGCTCGATAGATTGTAGGAGTGGCTGAGAGCCAAAATAAAATTAAGTAGGGGGGCTGAAATTGATCATTACTCAAATTTCACCGAATACACCATTGTCGCCTCCCGGCGTATTGATGATGGTCGCTTTCGACTTTAGTGCTTATCCCTTGCCAAGGATGAGAAGTGTAGCGCCTAAAATAACTCAGAATGCGGGGCCTGTTGGTCAGCAATACTTTCAAGTCGAGTATCTCTTGCCAGATTGCACTAGGGTTGGTGATGTGTTGGAGTTCTATTTGGTGGATGTCAACATTCCTTTTCCTGTCCTTGTTCTGACATATACACTCGATGATTATTCTATCTTCTGGTCTTTGCGGCGGCAGCAAGGAGTATTCATTAGAGGTGAAATAAGTGTGAATGTATTGCTCGCTCGTGGTATCACGCCGGGGACGTATGATTTAGAAGCCGTTCAATATGGTGGAGCAACTCCAACGCCACCTTCTCCGTTTCCACAGATTACGGTGCTTCCAATTCGAAATACTGCCGTGAGTTTTCTCAATACTTATGTGATCACCTGAGTGTACGAGAGCGGTAAAAATTGTACTTCGGGATTATGTATTCTAGGGCTCGCAGGAGACCCGTCGGAAGACGGGTCTATTTAGAGTTCCTTTGGTCGGGCAGTCGCGCCTAGCTCGGTTCGACGTGATCTAGCGCCTGGTTAACCGCCAGCTCCGCAACCATCACTACTTGAGCAATGCCCAGCGCGGTTTTGCGGTGGGATGGCGACAGGATCGCGGCGAAGTTGTGGAGCATTTCTGTGGCGGAGCCGAGGGTTTCGCTGGCGTTGGCCAGCAGGGACTCGGTGTTGTAGGCGGGGTTGGCGAAGTACATGCGGTCGGGTTCGTTGACCGTGGCCATGATGCGGGCGCCGGGGCAGAGGTAGTGGTCGAGGGCGCGTTCGGCGGCTTCGTTGAGTTTTTTGGGGTCGAGGGAATCGTAGGGGGAGGCCAGATCTGTTTCTGGCGGATGAGGCGTTGATTTAATCATTTGCTCGAAACCTGATTTGGAGTGCCCCCGCTCTGGCTACTAATCAAAGTGGAGGCAACTGTACGCAGGTTAGTAGACCGGGGTTTCGAGCAAGCCGGCGCACCCGAGGGTGCCCTGCGCACAGTCGCCATCGAGCACAGGTATTGAAATACCTGACTGACAGATGCTTGTGCACCAAGCTTGAAACCACAGGCTACTAAACCCGATCACTGCGAATCAGTGACCCGAATCAAGTTACCGACGGCCCTCCAGGCGCACAAGCCGGCGGATTCTGGCGTACCGGTAGGCAGCGACGCAAGCCGTTGTAGGCTTCGGGACGTTACGCGGACTGCCTTTAAACAGAAGCCTTAAACGGTCACGCGGCTGCTATTTATCGTGATCGATATCCAGCTTGCTGAACGTGACCTGCCCACCCTCGCTGGTGTAACCGGTGTTGTCCTGCACATACACACCCGCCTTGAAATACAGCGGCTTGTTGCGCCACGTGGCGCTGATCTGCGAGTCCCACTGATACCCGGCCGCACTCACGCCCAGCGCGCCACCTGGACTCAGGTGAATCAGGTAATTGAACTCGCGATCCAGTTTGATTCCGGTCGCCAGGGTAATCACCCGGCCTTCGTCATCATCAGGGTGCATCCGCACTTTGATCACCAGGTTGCCGGACTCAAGCTTGGTCTTGTACTGATACTCAAGCTTCACCAGCGGTTTCTGACTTTCATACGCATGAATCTGGCCGATGACGATCTTGCCCGAGCTGGGCACCTTGTTGACCGAGAGGGTCGCGCGCAGCAGGTTGTCGGCGTCCGGGTAGTACCAGTTGCGCAATGTTCCGTTGCTGTAGGTTTCGCGCAGTTCGGTGCGCGGGTAGATGGCGTTTTCGGTTTTCGAGCCGGTCACCGGGGACCAGAAGAACAGGGTGCCGGTGTCGGAATGGAAGTACTGATCCTTGAAGCCGTTCACCAGTTTGGAGGTTTCGACGGTGTAGGGCGGGCTGCCAACGGGAACGCTGAGGTTCCAGGTTGCGAGGTCGATCATGTCGGTTCTTCCACTCTATTTTTCCTGCACGCGCGTGCCAGAAGCTCTAGCTCGCGGTTCTTGGGGGCGGCCTTTATAAGCGTAGAGGGATTTTTTGTTAACGGCCGTCTGGCGGATGATTGGCGTCAACATCCTGTCGAAATGCCATCTTTCCCGGTTTTCGGGGGCTCCAGCGATGACCGTTAGTCGGCTTCTTACCGGTTTGGTTAAATGATGGCCTGATGACAGCTACTGCTTTTTCGGATCCAGGACTAGAGTGAAGGCTCAGTAACTGTACGGTTTTCACGAGAAACCGGCCGCGTCCCGATTGGATGTCCCGACAAGAGAAGCAGCATGGAATGCGCGCAACCCACGCCAGGTGAAGGCAGCTCAGTCCTTTTGATCGTTGATGACTACCCTGAAAATCTGATCAGCATGCGCGCGTTGTTGCAGCGCCAGGACTGGCAGGTGATGACCGCGGCTTCCGGTTTCGAAGCCCTCAGCCTGTTGCTTGAACACGACATCGACCTGGTGCTGCTGGATGTGCAGATGCCGGGCATGGACGGTTTCGAGGTCGCGCGTCTGATGCGTGGCAGCCAGCGAACGCGGCTGACGCCAATCATTTTCCTCACCGCCAACGAGCAGTCCCAGGACGCCGTGATCAAGGGCTATGCCAGTGGCGCGGTGGATTACTTGTTCAAACCCTTCGATCCACAGATTCTCAAACCGAAAGTCCAGGCGTTGCTGGAGCACCAGCGCAATCGCCGGGCGTTGCAGCGCTTGAGTCAGGATCTGGAGTCGGCGCGGGCCTTCAATGCGTCGGTGCTGGATAACGCGGCCGAAGGGATTTTGGTGCTGGCCGAGGATGGTTTGATCCGCTTCGCCAACCCGGCGATTTCGCGGTTGCTGAATGCCCCGGTGAAGGAGTTGGAGGGGCAGGAGTTTCTCGATTACTTGCAGAAACCGCACATTCCGCTGTGGGCCGATTCCGAGTTTTATGCCAGTTACAAACGTGGCGAGACGCTGCGATTACACGATGCGTTGCTGCGTACCGCACCGGGTCAGCAGGTGCCGGTGGCACTCTCCTGCGCGCCGTTGCCGAGCGAGCAACACGCGATGGTGGTGACGGTGCTGGACATGTCGGTGGTGCGCCATCTGCATCAGCAGTTGGAATTTCAGGCAGTCACCGATCCGTTGACCGGACTGCTTAATCGTCGCGGTTTCTACCAGACGGTTGAGAACCTGCTGCTGCGCGGCGAGCGCACGGACAGCAGTTGGGTGTTGATGTACCTCGATCTCGACGGCTTCAAACGGGTCAATGACTCCCTCGGCCATGATGCCGGGGATCGGGTGCTGCGCTGGGTCTCCGAGCAACTGAAAGCCTGCCTGCGACCGTTCGACATTCTGGCGCGGATGGGCGGTGACGAGTTCACCGCGCTGCTGGATCTGGAATTCCCCGAACAGGCAGCAAAGATCGCCGAGAAGCTCATCGAACGAGTGTCGATCTGTCAGCAGATCGAAGGCATGGACATCGCCCTCGGCGCCAGCATCGGCATCGCGACGTACCCGGATTGCGGCAACAACCTCGACGGTTTGATGCGCGCCTCGGACATTGCCATGTACGAAGCCAAGCGCGCCGGGCGTCAGCAATATCGCTTCTACGATCATGAAATGAACGGCCGCGCGCGCTCACGGCTGATGCTGGAAGAGAGCGTGCGCAACGCCATCGAGAACCGTGATTTCAATCTGGTGTATCAGCCGCAGGTGGCGATCGGTGACGGCAGGATTCGCGGTTTCGAGGCGTTGCTGCGCTGGCAGCATCCGAGCGTCGGCGACGTGCCGCCGGGGTTGTTCCTGCCGTTGCTGGAGGAGGCGACGCTGATCAGCCGGCTCGGCAGTTGGATCTATCATCGCGGCGCCGGGCAGCGTAAGGCCTGGGAGTCCGAGTTTTCCAAGGATCTGGTGCTCGGCGTGAGTCTGAGCAATACCCAGTTCGGTTTGCCGAATCTGGTAACCGAATTGCGCCAGGTGCTGGAGCGCCATGGTTTGCAGCCGCATCAGATGGAAGTGGAAGTCACCGAGGAGGCGCTGACGGTCAATCCCGATGAAACGCGCAAACAGCTGCGGTTGCTGCGCAATCTCGGGGTGCGGGTGGCGCTGGATGATTTCGGTTCCGGGTCCTGTTCGTTGTCGCATCTGCGCGACCTGGAACTGGATACCCTCAAACTCGATCGCCACCTGATCGCCCGATTGCCGGACTCATCGCGGGACGCTTCGCTGGTGCGCAGCGTCATCGAGCTGTGCAAGGAATACGGCTTGCTGGTGATTGCCGAAGGCGTGGAAACCGTCGAGCAATACCAATGGCTGCAAGCCCATGGTTGCGAGTACGTGCAAGGGTTCCTGGTGGCGCGGCCGTTGGTCGCCGAGGACGCCACGCGCTTTGCCGAGCCGTTCGACTGGAGCGCGTTGGCCAGTTGAATTCGTTACACTGGCGGCCTTTTCATGACCCGTGCCGCCCCATGACTGCGTTGAAATACCTCCAGGCCTATCCCGCGCAATTGCAGGATCAGGTGCGCCAATTGATTGCCGAAGATCGCCTCGGTGATTACCTGAGCCAACGCTATCCGGGCCGCCACGATGTGCAGAGCGACAAGGCGTTGTACGGCTACGCGCTCGATTTGAAACAGGAATTCCTGCGCAACGCCCCGGCCATCGACAAGGTGCTGTTCGACAACCGCCTCGACCTGACCCACCGCGCCCTCGGTCTGCACACCACGGTCTCTCGAGTGCAGGGCGGCAAGCTCAAGGCCAAGAAAGAGATTCGCATCGCCTCGCTGTTCAAGGAGGCCGCGCCGGAGTTTCTGAAGATGATCGTGGTGCACGAGCTGGCGCACTTCAAGGAATCGGATCACAACAAGGCGTTCTACAAATTGTGTGATCACATGCTGCCGGGCTATCACCAGATCGAGTTCGACCTGCGGGTCTATCTGACCTGGCGAGACATGCAATAAAAAATCAAACAGCGGAGTGCATGCATGGACGTGAGCAAGACCAAGAGCAGTTTCTACCGGCGCTTGTACGTGGCGTACCTGATCGACAGCGGCCTGGCCAGCAGCGTGCCGGCGCTGACCGAAGTCACCGGCATGCCCCGGCGCACGGCGCAGGACACCATCGCGGCGCTGGCGGATCTGGATATCGTCTGCGAATTCGAACAGGAAGAGGGCGCGCGCAATCATGCGGGGCGCTATCGGATTCGCGAGTGGGGGGCGATTGATCGGGGGTGGATCGAGCGGAATTTGCGGCAGATCAAGGCTGTTCTCGAGTATCCCTGACCAATGCAGTTCCTTCGCGGGCAAGCCCGCGAAGGGGGAATCTCAAGACCTGCGCATGCCAATGTGTGGAATGTCATCCTCAAGATATTCCTCACCCGCCACCACAAACCCGTACCGCCCGTAATACCCCTGCAAATGCGCCTGGGCCGACAGATAGATCGGCACCTCGGGCCAGCGCTTCTCGGCCTGTTTCAGCGCCTGCTCCATCATTTCATGCCCTAGCCCTTTGCCACGTCCGGCCGGTGCCGTCAGTACGCGGCCGATCACCACGTCGCCGCCCTGGGATTCCGGGTCCAGCAGGCGCAGGTACGCCACCAGTTGATCACCGTCCCAGCCCATCAAGTGGCAGGTATCGCCATCCAGATCCTGACCGTCCGGGTCCAGGTAGGCGCAGCGCTGTTCGACCACGAACACTTCCGAGCGCAATTTCAAAATGGCGTACAGCTGCTCCAGTCCCAGATCGCTGTGATGTTTGCAGATCCACTCGATTGTCATCTTCCGATTCCTTGAACAACGTCGCCCGATACTAAGCGCACCGTCGAAATATGTCTGTATGGCGCAATAATCTGTGACGAAGGCCAAAATGCCATCATTCCTTTCTCGCGCCGCCGACTTCTTTGTGTAATCTGCAGAGAAGCGCTGTGCAACGGCTTCAATGAGCTAATGTTAGGGCCTGGGATTCGCCGGTACGGGGCCTTGGGGTTTTGACTGAAAACACGCCGGGCGGCCCGCCCGCTAAGGATTTTCAAGCATGCCGCGATTGCATCGAGCTATTGCTTTGATCGGATTGCTGTTGCTGGGTCAAAGCGCTGCAGCGGAGAAATTGCGTCTGGTCTTCGACGTCTGGCCGCCGTTTACCGATGACACGCTGGTCAACGGTGGACTGGCCACGGACATTGTCAGCACGGCTCTGGCCCGGGCAGGTTATGCCAGCGATTACGAACAGGTGCCGTGGGCGCGGGCGCTGCTCGGGGTTGGCGAGGGGCGTTACGACGTGCTGGTCAACGCCTGGTACAACGACGAGCGCACGAAGCTGGGGCAGTTTTCCGACGAATACCTGCTCAACCGTGTGCGTTTTCTCAAGCGCAAAGACACGCCCATCGAATACAACAACTTGCAGGAACTGCACACCTATCCGATTGCGGTGGTGCGCGGCTACGCCTATTCCGCGCCGTTCGATGCCGACACTGCGTTGCAGAAAGTCCCTGTACATAACTTCGCGATGGCTGTGCGCATGCTGGCAGCGGATCGGGTCAAGCTGACCCTGGAAGACGAATTCGTCGCCCGCTATTACCTGGCCCGTGAATCACCGAAAGTGCGCAACGCCGTGGAGTTCCTGCCCAAGCCGTTGAGCGAGAACAGCCTGCACATTCTGGTCAGCCTGAAGAACCCGGAGCACGAACAGATCGTGGCCGGGTTCGACAAGGCGATTGCGGCGATGAAGGCCGACGGCAGCTATGACAAGTTGCTCAGGCAGCATGGCATGTGAGGCGGCTCAAGCCTCGCCGGTGTCCTTGATCAAGTGCGCCGCCAGCGTCCGCAACGGGCCCAGCTGGCGGCAGATCAGCGCCAGTTGCGTCTGCACCAGTCGCTGGCCTTCATCGATCTCGTCAGCCATTTGCTCTAGCTCATTGGCCAGCGCCTCTTCTTCATCGCTCTGAATCGCAATCGGCTGTTTGCTGGCCAGTCCCTGGGCAATTTCATCGATGCTGGTGGCCAGTTTCACCCCGGCGCCATCGATCAGATGCTCACGCACCTCGGCCGGCAGCTGGGTTTCCCGGTGCGCACCAAGGCCTGACAGATAACTGAGCAGGGTGTGCGACAGCACCAGGAAGCGGAAGCCAACGTCGGCCTCTTTCCGGAAATGCCCCGGCTCCATCAGCATGTTTGCCAGTGTGGTCGACAGCGCCGCGTCGGCGTTGTGCGCGTTGCGGCGGGCGAGGCGGTAAGCGAGGTCGTCGCTCTTGCCGGCGGCGTATTGCTGCATGATCTGGCGCAGGTAGATGCTGTTGCAGGTCAGGGTGTTGGCCAGCACTTTGTTCAGGCGCCGACCCTGCCAGTCCGGCAGGAACAGGATCACCGTCAGGCCTGCGATCAGACTGCCGAGCAAGGTATCGAGCAGGCGCGGCACAAACAGCCCGTAACCGTCACCGACCTGGTTGAAGCAGAACAGCACCATGATCGTGATCGCGGCGGTCGCCACGGTGTAGCGGGTGGTGCGGTTGGTAAAGAACACCACACCGGCGGCGATGGCGAAGCACGACTGCACCAGCGGGCTCGGGAACAGATCGAACAGCGCCCAGGCGATGGTCAGGCCGATGGCGGTGCCGAGAATCCGCTGGCCGAGTTTGCGCCGGGTGGCGCCGTAGTTCGGCTGGCAGACGAACAGCGTGGTGAGGATGATCCAGTAGCCTTGCGACGGGTGAATCAGATGCACCATGCCGTAACCGATGCTCAACGCCAGCGGCAGGCGCAGGGCGTGGCGGAACAGCAATGACGTCGGTGTCAGTTGGGTGCGCAGGCGAACCAGTACGTCCTTGAAGTTACGCGGCGAGCGGTCGAGCAGGCTGCTGTCGGTGGCATCGGCCAGCGCATCCGGATTGCTCGCGTCGCTGAGCAGACGGTCGAGCGTGCCGAGGTTGGCCGCCAGTGCCCGCAACGAACGCAACAGCCCGCGCCAGGCCGGGTTGCTCTGGATACGCAGATGCTCGAGGGAGGCGTGCAGGTCGCTCAGGGCTTCGGCGAATGTCGCGTCGTAGATGAACGGCTGGCGCATCTGGATCGATTCGGCCAGCGCCCGGCACGCCTTGCCTTGCTGGCGCAGCAGACGCTGGCAGCGGAACAGCACGTCGCTGTGGAAAAACGCTTCGGCCAGCGCGTTGTAGGGATAGTGCGAAGAACTGGCGCGTTCGTGAATGTCCTGGGCAAGGAAGTACAGCTTCAGGTAACGGCTGACTTTCGAGCCGGGGCGACCGTTGCCGACCCGATGCAGGATGATTTCCTTGGCGCTGTTCAGTGCCGCAACGACGCGGCCGTTTTGTTGAGCCAGTTCCAGCCGCCGCGCTTCGACGTCCATCTGACGGATCGGCTCGAACAGCGAGGATTTCAGCTTCAGGTAATAACCCAGTTCACGGAACAGCCGCGCCAGACTCTGCTGCACCGGCTGGTTGGAAAACATCGCCTGCCACAGCACCGACAGCAAGCCGTACCACGCGGCGCCGGCCACCAGCAGCATCGGCTCGTGCCAGAAATCTGTGACTGCGCCGCCGCGCTGGTCGACGCCGATCATGGTGTAGACGGAAAGAATCAGGGTCGCCGAAGCGATCGCGCCATATCGCTCACCGAGCGCCCCGAGCATGGTCAGGCCGAAACTGGCCAGTGCCAGAGCGATGACGAACACGATGGGGTAGGGGAACAGCAATTCCACCGACAGCGCCGCGACGCTGAAACACACCAGCGTCACCGCCAGTGCGTTGAGGCGGCCCTGCCAACTGTCGTCGGTCTCGGCCAGGGCGCTGGCGATGATCCCGAGGAACAGCGGGATCAGCAGCCCCATTTCATCCTGATACCAGCACAGCGCCATGCTGCCGGTCAGGGCGATGAACACCCGTACGCTGTAGCTGAATTTATCCAGCGCCCACAGGCGCCGCAAAGACTGACGAAACGAGGTCGAGGACATGAAGTGCGAAGGCCTTCCGAGGCGATGCCGCTAAATTGAGCCAGTAATGACGCCGACGCAATGGCGCCGATCACATCTGACAGCAAAAAGTGTTCCGCCCGGCCTTCGAATCAGACGTATTGCGCCGCCGCGTAACCCGATGCCCAGGCCCACTGGAAGTTGAAACCGCCCAGATGCCCGGTGACATCCAGCACTTCGCCAACAAAATAGAGGCCCGGGCTTTTCAGCGATTCCATGGTCTTGGACGAGACTTCGCGGGTGTCGACGCCACCGAGGGTGACTTCGGCGGTGCGGTAGCCTTCGGTGCCGGCCGGGACGACTTTCCAGCTGCCGAGCTTCTCGGCGATGTCCGCGAGTTCGGCGTGGGTGTACTGCTTCATCGGTTTGGAGACGAACCAGTTGTCCGCCAGCAGGTTGGCCATCTTCTTGGTGAAGATTTCACCGAGCAGGGTTTTCAGTTCGCTGTTCGGGCGTTCGGCGGTTTGCTGTTGCAGCCAGCTCGCCGCGTCGTGATCGGGCAGCAGGTTGATCTCGACGGTGTCACCGGATTCCCAGAACGAGGAAATCTGCAGAATCGCCGGGCCGCTGAGGCCGCGGTGAGTGAACAGGATGTTCTCGCGAAAGCTCTGGTCGTTGCAGCTGACCAGGCAATCCACCGAGGTGCCGGACAGTTCGGTGCACAAATCCTTGAGCTGATCGGTGATGGTGAACGGCACCAGCCCGGCGCGGGTCGGCAGCAGGTCGTGGCCGAATTGCTTGGCGACCTGATAACCGAAACCGGTGGCACCCAACGTCGGGATCGACAGGCCGCCGGTGGCGATCACCAGCGACTGGCACTGGATCTGCCCGAGGGTGGTGTCGAGCAAGTAACCGCCCTCGACTTTCTCGATGGTCTGGATCGAGGTGTCCAGGTGCAGGTTGACGCCGACCTGATCGCACTCGTCCAGCAGCATGCCGAGGATGTCGCTGGATTTGTTATCGCAGAACAACTGGCCGAGCTTTTTCTCGTGATACGGCACGCCGTGTTTGGCGACCATGCCGATGAAATCCCACTGGGTGTAGCGGGCCAGCGCGGATTTGCAGAAGTGCGAATTCTGCGAGAGGAAATTGCTCGGCTCGGTATACATGTTGGTGAAGTTGCAGCGCCCACCGCCGGACATCAGGATTTTCTTGCCGGCCTTGTTCGCGTGGTCGAGCAGCAGCACCTGACGCCCGCGCCCGGCGGCGGTCAGTGCACACATCAACCCTGCGGCGCCAGCGCCAATGATCACGACTTCGGTAGAGCGCAAAACGGTGTCCTCACACAATGATCGTTCCCACGCTCTGCGTGGGAATGCCGCCATGGACGCTCTGCGTCCGCTTTTAAATCGTGACGCGGAGCGTCACAGGATGCATTCCCGCGCGGACGGTTCGACGCCTCGACGCGGTAACGATCAGGTCAGAGGACGCGTACGCGCAGCGAACGACCCTTGATCTTGCCGTTGTTCAAACGCTGCAGCGCCTGCATGACCACGGTGCGCTCAACCGCCACATAGGACTGGAAGTCGAAGATCGCGATCTTGCCAACCTGAGCGCCAGGGATGCCGGCATCGCCGGTCAGTGCGCCAAGAATGTCGCCCGGGCGCACCTTGTCTTTACGGCCGCCACCGATGCACAGCGTGCTCATCGGCGGTTGCAGCGGGGCACCACCCTGGGATTTCAGGTTGTCCACCTGATCCCAGTTCAGCGGGGTTTTCTGCAGTTGTTCGATGGCTTGTGCGCGGTGCGCTTCGGAGGGCGCCACCAGGCTGACCGCGATGCCTTTCTCACCGGCACGACCGGTACGGCCGACGCGGTGAATGTGGATTTCCGAATCGCGGGCCAGTTCGACGTTGATCACCATGTCCAGTGCATCGATGTCCAGGCCGCGGGCGGCGACGTCCGTGGCAACCAGTACCGAAGTGCTGCGGTTGGCGAACATTGCCAATACCTGATCGCGGTCACGCTGTTCCAGATCGCCGTGCAGGCCGACGGCGGAAATGCCTTTGGAAGTCAGGTGATCGACGGTTTCCTGCACTTGCTGCTTGGTGAAGCAGAATGCCACGGTGGAAGCTGGACGGAAGTGGTGCAGGACCTTGGTCACCGCGCTCATGCGCTCTTCCGGGGAAATTTCGTAGAAGCGTTGTTCGATCTGCGTGTCGTCGTGGAACGCTTCGGCTTTCACCGTTTGCGGATCACGCATGAACTTCGACGCCAGTTGCTTGATGCCCACCGGGTAGGTCGCGGAGAACAGCAGGGTCTGACGACGGGCCGGGGTCTGCTCGATGATGTCTTCGATGGCGTCGTAGAAACCCATGTCGAGCATGCGGTCGGCTTCGTCGAGGATCAGTGTGTTGAGGCCGTCGAGGACCAGCGAACCCTTGCGCAGGTGCTGCTGGATGCGGCCCGGGGTGCCGACGATGATGTGCGCGCCGTGCTCCAGCGAGCCGATCTGCGGGCCGAACGACACGCCGCCGCACAGGGTCAGGACCTTGATGTTGTCTTCGGCGCGGGCCAGACGACGGATTTCCTTGGCGACCTGGTCGGCCAGTTCGCGAGTCGGGCAAATCACCAGCGCCTGGCAGCCGAAGTAGCGCGGATTGATCGGGTTCAGCAGGCCGATGCCGAACGCGGCGGTCTTGCCGCTGCCGGTCTTGGCCTGGGCGATCAGGTCCATCCCCTTGAGGATCACCGGCAAGCTCTGCGCCTGGATCGGCGTCATCTGGGCATAACCGAGCGATTCGAGGTTAGCCAGCATGGCGGCGGACAGCGGCAAAGTATTAAAAGCGGTGGCGATGGTGGTCACGGGACTGGCCTGCAAAACAAAATGTCGCGCAGTGTACCAGTCCAGTGGCCATTAGCCCGTAGTTTCCGGACGAGAAGTCGCCGAGCGAAGGCCAGGCAAGGCGAAAACAGGCGAGAAAGCGGAGTTGGCTTTAGCCAATGAGCATTTCGAGCCTGTTTTCAACGCAGCATGGTCGAGCGTAGGCACTTATCGTCCGGAAACTAAGACTCGATGTGCTGTTCCGGACCTCTGACACGCCGTCCGTCATTCTTGGAAAGCTGCGAGAAGATGGTTGCGGCCAGCATCGCCATGATCCCAACGGTCACGAACGTGAGCTGAAACGCGCCCAACACGGTCTCAACACCGTCGTTACCGATCTCCGCCGTAAAGCCGCCGAGCAGCGCACCGGCGCACGCCACACCGAGGCTCAGCGACAACTGCGCCACCACCGACAGCAGGCTGTTGCCGCTGCTGGCGCTGGCGTCGTCGAGGTCGATCAGGGTCACGGTGTTCATCGCGGTGAATTGCAGCGAGTTGATCGCCCCGAGAATCGCCAGCAGGCACAGCAGCAGCCAGTACGGCGTCTGCTCGCTGACCAGGCCCATGCTCGCCAGCATGATCCCCAGAAACAGTGTGTTGCCGGTCAGCACGATGCGATAGCCGAGGCGTTCGATCAGCGGCCGCGCGCCCCACTTGGCGACCATCGCGGCAGCCGCCAGCGGTAGCATGCTCATCCCGGCCTGGGACGGCGAATAACCCAGCGCCACTTGCAGCAGCAACGGCACCAGAAACGGCAGGGCGCCGCTGCCCAGGCGAGCGAACAGGTTGCCGAGGATGCCGACCGCGAAGGTGCGGGTCTTGAACAGCGATGGCGCGAACAGCGGATTGTCGATGTGCCCGGCGCGCAGCCAGTACGCCGCCAGACACGCCATGCCGCCGAACAGCAACAGCATCACCCGCAGGTGCGGCAGGTGCAGTTCGCCAAGACCTTCCATGGCGATGGTGATCAGCACCATCGCCGCGCCGAACAGCAGGAAACCCAGGCTATCGAAACGTGTACGTTCGGTGCCGCGCAGGTCGGGGATGAACTTCCACACCGCGTAGCAACCGATGACACCGACCGGCAGGTTGATCAAAAAGATCCAGTGCCACGTCAGGTATTGCACCATCCAGCCGCCCATGGTCGGGCCGATCAGCGGGCCGAGCAGGCCGGGAATTGTGATGAAGCCCATGATCCGCACCAGTTCCGAACGCGGGTAGGCGCGCAGCACCACCAGCCGTCCGACCGGCAACATCAGTGCGCCGCCGAGGCCCTGAATCACCCGGGCACCGATCAGCATGCTCAGGCTGCTCGACAGGGCGCAGAGCAACGAGCCGATGCTGAACAGCAGGATCGCGCCGAAAAAGATTTTCTTGGTGCCGAAGCGGTCGGCGATCCAGCCCGAGGCTGGAATCAGCAACGCCACGGTGAGCATGTAGGCGATGACCACGCCTTGCATGCGCAACGGGTCTTCGGCCAGATCCCGGGCCATGGCCGGCAGGGCGGTGTTGAGGATGGTCCCGTCGAGGGACTGCATGAAGAAAGCGATGGCGACGACCCACGGCAACCAGCGGGCGGTGATGGCGTCGAGAGGCGGGCGGTTGGGCATGGAACCTCTTGTGGTGTAGGGCCGTGAATGATCGTTCCCGCGCAAGGCGCGGGAACGATTTGTATCAGAGCGTCAGGGTCAGACGGCTCACCAACGCCCCCGGCAACAGCGCCGACGACGTATTGCGCTGGCTGTAGGTGCTCGCTGACAGCAGCAACTCGCGCTCGGCAGTCAACGCTTCCAGCTGCGAACCCAGCAGGCTGTAGGCGCTGTCGTCGAAACGCATGGTGCTGACCGGCGCCTGAATCTCGCCGTTTTCAACCCAGAACGTGGCAAACCGGGTCATGCCGGTCAGGCGCGCGGCCGGTTGATCGGAGAAGTTCAGGTACCACAGGTTGCTGATGTACAAGCCGGTGCCCAACTGCTTGAGGATCTCGGCCTGCGGCAGATTGCCTGCGCCCATGTTCAGCGCACTCGGCGACTCACCACCGCCGGCACCGTTGGCCGTCAGACCGTATTCGGCGGCACTGCGCGAACCGACCAGTTGCTCGCCGGCCTTGCCTTCGATGATCAACCGCAGATCGCTGCGTGGGTAACCTTCGCCGGAAAACGCCGGGCTCAGCGAGTCGCTGACTTTCTCGTCGAGGGACACCAGCGGGCTGAACGCCTGGTCGCCGGCATACAGCTTCTGCAACGGGCTGCTCTTGCTGGCAATCGACTGCGCCGAGAAACCGCCCCAGCACAGCATGCCCATGATTTCTTCCAGGGCTGCCGGCGCCAGATAGGCGCGGTATTGGCCGGGCGGCAAGGTGCGCAGCGGTCGCCCCAGAAACTCGAGTTGCTCGCGGGCCTGCTGGAAGCGTTTGGCGAAACCTTCGCTGCTCCACTCGTGCCCGGCGTAGCTGGCTTTCACCGCTTCGCCGTTCTCGTGGAACAGGCTGAAATCGAAGTTGAAGCTGTTGGCCTGATGCCAACCGAACGCGCCGGAAGAACTGGCGAAACCACGGCTGATCGGGCCGGCAGCGTAGAAGCCGACCAGATCCAGACCTTCGGCTGCTTGAGCGATTTCCGCCACGACCTGTTCGGTGTCCGGCAGCGGATGCTCCTGCACGTTCTTGCTCTGCCAGCCGTTGTGGTTGAGCAACAGGTAAGGATCCTGCGGCAGCAGCGGCAGGGTTTCGCGCAGTTGCTGCAAGCCTTCGGCGAGGCGCTGCAGGTCGGTGGTCGGCTCACCGGACAGGGTGATGTGCAGGTCGGCATGACGACCGTCGTCGATCAGTTTCAGGCCGATACCGGCTTGCTGCACTTGCCCGGCCTGACGCACCTTGGCGTGGTTGAAACGGACGAAGGCCGACGATTCGGCGTCGTAACTCAGAGTGAATTGTTCCGGCTCGCGCACGGTATCGCGCAGCCAGTTGACCAGAACCTTGAAGGCTTCGACCTGGCTCTTGGAAGTACTCATCAGGCGTCTCCCCCAAACACATCAACATTGCTGAACACGCAGGCCGGCGAAGCGTGGCCGACGCGGATCACCTGGTTCGGTTCGCCCTTGCCGCAGTTCGGCGTGCCCAGCACTTTGGTGGTGCCGGCGTTGCCGACGGCGCGCAGGCTCTTCCAGAAGTGCGCGGAAATGCCCCGGTAGTTCGGGTTCTTCACCACGCCTTTGAGTTCGCCGTTTTCAATCAACTGGCCCCATTCGCAGCCGAACTGGAATTTGTTGCGTGCATCGTCGATCGACCATGAGCGGTTGGTGCTCATCAGAATGCCGTTTTCGATGCCGCCGATCAGTTGTTCCAGCGGCTGATCGCCCGGCTCGATGTTGAGGTTGGCCATGCGGTCGATGGGCGGTCGGTTCCAGCCGCAGGCGCGACTGTTGGCGACGCCGTCCAGACCTGCGCGGAACTGCGACAGTGCACCGCCCAGCGGCCGTACCAACAGGCCTTCGCGAATCAGGAATTGCTTGCTGGCTTTGGAACCGTCGTCATCGTGACCGTAACTCGCCAGTTCTTCGGGAATGCCCGGATCGAACGTCACGTTGAGCAGTTTCGAGCCGTATTGCAGGCTGCCGAAATCCGAGGTTTTGACGAAACTGGTGCCCGCGTAATTGCGCTCGTCGCCGAGGATCCGGTCCAGTTCCAGTGGGTGACCAATGGATTCATGGATCTGCAGCATCATCTGGTCAGGCATCAGCAGCAGGTCGCGTGGGCCTTGCGGGGTGTTCGGCGCGAGCAGCAATTGCAGCGCCTGATCGGCGACTTGCGGGCCGGCGCCGATCAGGCCGCAACGGCTGATCACGTCGGCGCCGCCCTGCTGGCCGAAGTTCTCGCGGCCGAGGCTGCGGGTCTGGCTGTCGTTGCCGTCGTAGGCGGTGACGTCCAGGCCCGGGTAAACGAAGCGCTGGGCCTGGCGCAATTCGGCCCCGGCACTGCTCAGGTAGATCTGTTCAACATGGGTGATGCCGATGCTCACTTCCCAATTCACCAGGCGCTCATCCTTTGGCACCGAGGCGGATTCCGCGCCGAGCAGCTCGAAGCATTCGCTCAGGGACGGGAAGGGTTGTTCGAGATTGGGTGAAAAGTAATCGGCGCGGTCGCTGGACACCGGCTGCTGGCTCAGGTCGAGCAGGGCGTGGGGTTTGATCCGCCGGGCCTGCTGTTCGGCGCGCTCGAGGGCGGCTTGCAGGCCTTGTTGCGACAGGTCATTGGTCGCGGCGTAGGCTTCGACGCCGTTGACGCGAACGGTGAGCATCGCACCTTCGTCGCGGCTCAGGCTCGGCGGTTCGGCAACGTTCTTGCGCACCGACAGGTACTGGCCGGACTCGCGTACATACCGCAAGGAAAAAAACTCGGCGCCCGTGCGCAAGGCAGCGAAGCGCTGCTTGAGCTGGGGGTGGAAATCGAACATCAGGGAACCTCCTTGTTATGGGAGTAGCGGCGAAGCGGATTCGGCGGGGAGGGGTGAAACGATTGCGCGAGGACTAGAGTAGGCCTGCGTGGGGGTAGGATCAAGTGAAGAGGGGGTGTAGGAGGATTTACTGCTTTGAGTCGGCTGATCGTTCCCACATTGCATGGGAACGATCACCGCCCGGTATTACGACTTACTGAGCAACAGCACTCACATCACGCAGTGCCTTGCCTTTCACCGGCGCATCGCCGGCGACGTAGTACGGCGCCTTGCTGCGTGGCAGTGGCTGACGGCCACGGATCTTGTCGGCGATTTTCTCGGCCATCATGATCGTCGGCGCGTTCAGGTTGCCGGTGGTGATGATCGGCATGATCGAGGCATCGACCACACGCAGACCCTGCATGCCATGCACGCGGCCCTGGCCGTCCACGACCGCCATCTCGTCGGTGCCCATCTTGCACGAGCAGGACGGGTGGAACGCGGTTTCGGCGTGCTCGCGGATGAACTTGTCCAGCTGCTCATCGGTTTGCACTTCGATGCCCGGGCTGATTTCGCGGCCACGGAAAGCGTCCAGTGCAGGCTGTTGCATGATTTCACGGGTCAGGCGGATGCCGTCGCGGAATTCCTGCCAGTCTTGTTCGGTGGCCATGTAGTTGAACAGGATGCTCGGGTGCTGGCGCGGATCCTTGGATTTGACCTGGATGCGACCACGGCTCGGCGAACGCATGGAACCCATGTGCGCCTGGAAACCGTGCTCTTGCACACCGTTGCTGCCGTTGTAGTTAATCGCCACCGGCAGGAAGTGGTACTGGATGTTCGGCCATTCGAACTCTTCGCGAGTACGGATGAAACCGCCGGCTTCGAACTGGTTGCTGGCGCCGATGCCGGTGCCGTTGAACAGCCACTCGGCACCGATGGCCGGCTGGTTGTACCAGAGCAGCGACGGGTACAGCGAGACCGGTTGGGTGCAGGCGAATTGCAGGTACAGCTCGAGGTGATCCTGCAGGTTTTCGCCGACGCCCGGCAGATCGTGAACGACCGGGATGTCGAGGCTTTCCAGCAGTTTCGCCGGGCCGACGCCGGAGCGTTGCAGCAGTTGCGGCGAAGCGATCGCGCCGGAGCAGACGATGACTTCCTTGCGCGCGCGGGCTTCAACGCGCTCTTCGGCAGCGCCGACCAGGTAACGCACGCCAACGGCACGCTTGCCGTCGAACAAGACTTTGTCGGTCAGGGCGTGAGTGACGATGGTCAGGGTCGAACGCTTCTTGGCCACGTCCAGGTAACCACGGGCGGTGGAAGCACGACGGCCTTTCGGCGTCACGGTGCGGTCCATCGGGCCGAAGCCTTCCTGCTGGTAGCCGTTCAAGTCTTCGGTGCGCGGGTAACCGGCTTGTACGCCAGCTTCAACCATGGCGTGGAACAGCGGGTTGTTGCCCGCCTTCGGCGTGGTCACGCTGACCGGACCTTCGCCACCGTGGTAGTCGTTCGGGCCGATGTCGCGGGTTTCCGCTTTGCGGAAGTACGGCAGGCAGTCGAGGTAGGTCCAGTCTTCCAGGCCTGGCAGTTTCGCCCAGCCGTCGTAGTCCATCGCGTTGCCGCGGATGTAGCACATGCCGTTGATCAGCGAGGAACCGCCGAGGCCCTTGCCGCGACCGCATTCCATCCGGCGACCGTCCATGTACGGTTCCGGATCGGTTTCGTACGCCCAGTTGTAGCGACGGCCTTGCAGCGGGAAGGCCAGTGCGGCCGGCATCTGCGTGCGGAAGTCCATGCGGTAGTCCGGGCCGCCCGCTTCGAGTAGCAGGACGGTGACGCCTTCGTCTTCAGTCAGACGGGTCGCCAGGGTGTTACCGGCAGAACCGGCACCCACGATGATGTAATCGAATTCTTGGGACATTGAATGCACCCTCTTTGAAAGTTGGTCAGGTCAGACAGCCAGCGCTTCCCGTGTGGGAGCGGCGAGCAGACATGCCCGCGAAGGCGGCTTCGCGGGCAGCGCACGATGGCGGGTCTTAGAACACCGAGACGTAATCGCCCAGCTCGACCTGTACCGATTTGATGCGAGTGAAGTTGTTCAGCGAGCTGATGCCGTTCTCACGGCCAACGCCCGACTGCTTGTAACCGCCGACCGGCATTTTCGCGTCGGACTCGCCCCAGGCGTTGATCCAGCAGATACCGGCTTCCAGTTGATGAATCACGCGGTGGGCGCGGTTCAGGTCGCGGGTGACGATACCGGCGGCCAGGCCGAAATCGGTGTCGTTGGCGCGGCGGATCACTTCTTCTTCGGTTTCGTAGGTCAGGATCGCCATTACCGGGCCGAAGATTTCTTCACGGACGATGGTCATGTCGTCGGTGCAGTCGGTGAACACGGTCGGTGCCACGAACGCGCCTTTGGCGAATTCGCCGTCGGTCAGACGGTCGCCGCCGCACAGAACGCGAGCGCCTTCTTCTTTACCCTTGGCGATGTAGCCCAGCACGTTTTCCATGTGAGCGAAGCTGACCAGCGGGCCGAAGTTGGTGTTTTCGTCTTCCGGGTTGCCAACGCGGATGCGGGCAACGCGCTCGACGATCTTGGCTTCGAAAGCGGCTTTCAGGTGGCTCGGCACGAACACGCGAGTGCCGTTGGTGCAGACCTGACCGGAGCTGTAGAAGTTGGCCATCATGGCGGTGTCGGCGGCGCGATCCAGGTCGGCGTCGTCGCAGATGATCAGCGGGGACTTGCCGCCCAGCTCCATGGTCACGTCTTTGAGCGACGAAGCCGAAGCGCTGGCCATGACCTTCTTGCCGGTGTCGGTGCCGCCGGTGAAGGAGATTTTCTCGATGCGCGGGTGCTCGGTCAGCCAGGTGCCGACTTCACGGCCGCTGCCGGTCAGGACGTTGAACACGCCGTTCGGAACGCCGGCTTCGGTGTAGATCTCGGCCAGTTTCAGGGTGGTCAGCGAGGTGACTTCGCTTGGCTTGAAGATCATCGCGTTACCGGCCGCCAGGGCTGGAGCGGATTTCCACAGGGCGATCTGGATCGGGTAGTTCCACGCGCCGATACCGGCAACCACGCCCAGCGGCTCGCGACGGGTGTAGACGAATGCGGTGTCACGCAGCGGGATCTGCTCGCCTTCGATGGCGGGTACCAGGCCTGCGTAGTATTCCAGCACGTCGGCGCCGGTAACGATGTCGACGTATTTGGTTTCGGAGAACGCTTTACCGGTGTCCAGGGTTTCCAGAGCAGCCAGTTCATCGTTGCGCTCGCGCAGGATGTCGACGGCGCGACGCAGGATGCGCGAACGCTCCATGGCGGTCATCGCGGCCCAGATTTTCTGGCCCTTTTCGGCGCTGACGACTGCGCGCTCGACGTCTTCCTTGGTCGCACGTTGCACTTGTGCGAGGACTTCACCGTTAGCCGGGTTGATGGCTTCGAAGGTGGCATCGCTGCCGGCGTCGGAGTACGCGCCATCGATGTAGAGTTTTTGCAGTTCGAAACGGGCCATAGTGTCCTCGCAAGTGCATAAGTGGTTGGCGTTGACCACCGCGATCAGGCTGCGGTGGCGTTCAGGGGCCGAGCGTTTTCTCTGTGCTCTAGCTCACCTTCTTGGCCAATTGGAAATCCATGTATTCGTAAGCGATCTGTTGCGCCTGCGCGGTGTCGAAAGCGTCTCCCGACAGCGCGCCGCGCAACCACAAGCCGTCAATCAGAGCTGCCAGTCCACGGGCGGCGCTGCGCGCATCTTCGAGCGGCAACACACGGCGGAACTCGCAGCACAGGTTGGAATACAGACGGTGATCGTTGATCCGCTGCAACCTGTGCAAAGACGGCTGGTGCATGCTGGTGGCCCAGAAGGCCAGCCAGGTTTTCATTGCCGGGCCATTGACCTGGCTGGCGTCGAAGTTGCCTTCGATGATCACCTGCAGATGCGCCCGGGGGCTGCTGTCTGCCAGCGCCTGACGGCGCGCGGTGACGTTCTCGCTGAGGACGCTCATCAGATACCGCATCGTGGCGGCAATCAGGCCGTTCTTGTCCTGAAAATAGTGACTGATGATGCCATTCGAGACACCGGCCAAACGGGCGATCAGCGCAATGCTGGCGTCCCCCATTCCGACCTGATCGACGGCCTGCAAAGTGGCTTCGATCAGTTGTTGGCGGCGGATGGGTTGCATACCGACCTTGGGCATCTTGCACATCTCCTTAGGCCTTCCAACGGGCGATAAACGCCGATCGGATTGAGGGCCAGTCTATTTTGTTTTGATTGAACGTTCAATCAACAAAGAATAAGATCTGCGACAAATCGTCGCTGCCTACAGATTTTTCCTACGTGTAAGTGGCGATAAACCGACATCCGAAAATGCTCGAAACCTGCGCGGGGCAAGGCGCGGTTCGACGTTCGATGGACGTGTTGAATGGGCAAGACGCTCGAGGCCAGGTTTCGGATGAACGTCCAGACCTCGGCCACGACGGCGATTCGCGGTGCCATCTCTGCAGGTTCGGGCTTTTTTCGGGGTGTCTTTATATCACCCGCCGGTCGGCTGCCAACTAACCGATTGGTCGGGTTCCGTGTTGCCTTGTGTTCTTCTCTCGCACTGCCTGGAGCATTTGTGCCATGAGTTCTGCCTCGCTTATAAAGACCCCGCCCGAGAAGGTGACGGTCAACGGTTGGGTGTTCTACACCTCGACCGCGTTGATTCTGTTGTTGACCGCCATTCTGATCATCGCCCCGCAAGAGGCCGGCAGAATGCTGGGAGTGGCTCAGGCCTGGTTGTCCCGCAGCTTCGGCTGGTACTACATGGTGGTGATCGCCGCTTACCTGGTGTTTGTGGTGGGCCTGGCGTTCTCTTCCTACGGCAAACTCAAACTGGGTAGCAAGGACGACACCCCGGATTTCAGCTATGGCGCCTGGGCGGGGATGCTGTTCTCGTCGGGTATCGGTATTTCGCTGCTGTACTTCGGCGCCTCCGAGCCGCTGGATCACTACTTCAACCCACCGGAAGGTGCGTCCGCTACCAACCTGGCGGCGCGTCAGGCTGTTCAGCTGACTTTCCTGCACTGGGGCCTGCACGGCTGGGCGATCTACGCACTGGTCGGTCTGGCTGTTGCCTATTTCGCTTACCGTCATAACCAGCCGCTGGCACTGCGTTCGGCGCTGTACCCGCTGGTGGGCGAGCGTTGGGTCAAGGGCGCTGCCGGCCATGCGGTAGACGGCTTCGGCATGTTCGTGACCCTGCTGGGTCTGGTGACCAACCTGGGGATCGGCTCGCTGCAAGTATCTTCGGGCCTGGAAAACCTGTTCGGCATGGAGCACAGCAACACCAACCTGCTGATCGTGATCATCGTGATGAGCACCGTGGCGACCATCGCTGCCGTGTCCGGCGTGGAAAACGGCATCCGTCGTCTGTCCAACCTCAACATCATTCTGTTCAGCGGCCTGCTGATTTTCGTGCTGCTGTTCGGCCCGACCCTGCACCTGCTCAACGGCTTCGTGCAGAACATCGGTGACTACCTCAACGGCGTGGTGCTGAAGACTTTCGACCTGTACGTCTATGAAGGCGACAGTGCCAAGTCCGACCGCTGGCTGGGCCTGTGGACTCTGTTCTACTGGGCATGGTGGATTTCCTGGGCCCCATTCGTCGGCATGTTCATCGCGCGGATTTCCCGTGGTCGTACCGTGCGTGAACTGGTGGCCGGCGTGCTGCTGATTCCGCTGGGCTTCACCCTGGCGTGGCTGTCGATCTTCGGTAACTCGGCACTGGACCTGGTGATGAACCACGGTGCGGTGGAGCTTGGCAAGACGGCGCTGGAACAGCCGTCGATGGCGATCTATCAGTTGCTTGAACATTACCCGGCGTCGAAAGTCGTCATCGGTGTGTCGATCTTTGTAGGTTTCGTACTGTTCCTGACCCCGGCCGACTCTGGCGCGGTAATGATGGCCAACCTTTCCTGCAAGGGCGGCACCGTCGACGAAGACGCACCGCACTGGTTGCGGATCTTCTGGTCGGTCGTGATCACCCTGGTGACCATCGGCCTGCTGTTCGCCGGTAACTTCGAAGCCATGCAGACCATGGTGGTGCTGGCCGGTCTGCCGTTCTCGGTGGTGCTGGTGTTCTTCATGTTCGGCTTGCACAAGGCCATGCGCCAGGACGTGCAGATCGAACAGGAGCAAGCGCAACTGGCTGAGCGCGGTCGTCGTGGTTTCAGCGAGCGCCTGACTCAACTGGACCTGCAACCGAGCCAGTCGGTGGTGCAACGTTTCATGGACAAACACGTTACTCCGGCGCTGGACGATGCGGCTGCACAGCTGCGTACCCAAGGCCTGGAAGTGCAAACGCTGCTGGGTAAATCCAAGCGTTGCATGGGCGTGCGCGTCGAGATGGAAGAGGGCAACCCTTTTGTCTACGAAGTGAGCCTGGACGGCTATCTGGCGACCCCGACCGAATCGGCCCAGTCCGATGAAGCGCGCCAGCGTTACTACCGCGCCGAGGTGTACCTGCACAACGGCAGCCAGGATTACGACCTGATGGGCTTCACGCAGGATCAGATCACTCGCGATGTGCTCGATCAGTTTGAAAGCCATCGGCAGCTCCTTGGCCGGGTGTACAGCTAATAGCGATTGTTCATTCCCACGTCCTGCGTGGGAATGATGAAAACAAAAACGCCGCGATCCTCTCGCGGCGTTTTTGCATCTGTGCGCTTTACCCCAGGTTCTTGCCGAGCAGCGCGTGATACAGCTCGCTGTCCCCAAGAATCCCCACCACATGGTTGTTGTCGTGCAGCACCAGCTTGTTGCCGGTCTGGTAACGAATCTGCAACGCGTCACGCATGCCGATGTTCGAGTCCACCAGTGTCGGGCGACGATCAAGACCTTCCACCGCTTGTCCCGGTACCCAGTTCTGCAGGTCGAGTACCGAACCGTTCTTGCGTGCACCCTTGATGGTGTTGCCTTCAGCCAGATCCAGCCACGAATCGCCGCCCGGATCGAGGCACACCGAACCGTTGATGCGTTTGCAGTTGTCCAGCGTGCGCATCAGGCTGCGACCGCAGAGCACGTTCAGCGGATTGGTGTGGGCAACGAAGGTGCGCACGTAATCGTCCGCAGGATTGAGCACGATCTCTTCCGGCACGCTGTACTGGATGATCCGGCCGTCTTTCATGATCGCGATGCGGCTGCCGAGTTTCAGCGCCTCGTCGAGGTCGTGGCTCACGAACACGATGGTCTTGCTCAGCTTGCGTTGCAGTTCCAGCAATTCATCCTGCAGACCCTGACGGATCAGCGGGTCGAGGGCCGAGAACGGTTCGTCCATCAGCAGAATGTCTGCGTCCATCGCTAGCGCGCGGGCCAGGCCTACACGCTGCTGCATGCCGCCGGACAGCTCGTTGGGTTTCTTGTTGCGCCACTGGGTCAGGCCGACCAGCTCAAGCTTGTCGTCCACCAGTTTGCGGCGTTCTTTCTCGGGACGGCCCTGCATTTCCAGACCGAAGCTGATGTTCTCGCGCACGGTCAACCAAGGCATCAGGGCGAACTTCTGGAACACCATCGCAATGCGCTTGGTGCGCATCATTTTCAGTTCGGCCGGGGTGCACGAGGCGATGTCGATCTGCTTGCCTTCGTGCTCGACGAACAGCTTGCCGCGGCTCACGGTGTTGAGGCCGTTGATGCAGCGCAGCAGGCTGGATTTGCCGGAGCCGGACAGGCCCATCAGCACGCAGATTTCACCTTTCTCGATATCCAGGCTGGCTTTTTCAACGCCGACAATCTGCCCGGTCTTTTTCAGGATCTCGTTACGGGTCATGCCCTGATCCAGCAGCTTGAGCGCCTCGCGTGGATCCTTGGCGAAGATAACGTCAACGTTATCGAAGCGAATAATGCTCATGCGTCACCCCCTACTTTTGCGTCGGGTTGTTTGCAGATACGGTCGAGCATGATCGCCAGCAGTACGATCGCCAGGCCCGCTTCGAAGCCCAGGGCGATATCAGCAGTGTTCAGTGCGTTGACCACCGGTTTGCCGAGTCCGTCGGCGCCCACCAGTGCCGCGATCACCACCATCGACAACGACAGCATGATGCACTGGGTGATGCCGGCCGCGATGCTTGGCATGGCGTGGGGCAGTTCGATCCGTGAAAGCAGTTGGCGACGCGAGCAGCCGAAGGCCTTGCCGGCGTCCATCAGTTCTTCCGGGACATCGCGGATGCCCAGGTAGGTCAGGCGGATCGGCGCAGCGATGGCGAACACCACCGTGGAGATCAGGCCCGGAACCACGCCCAGCCCGAAGAGGGTCAGGGTAGGAATGAGGTAAACGAAGGTCGGTACGGTCTGCATCAGATCGAGCACCGGCCTCATTAAAGTGTAGAACATCGGTTTGTGCGCGGCGACGATGCCCAGCGGCACGCCGATGACCACGCAGACCAGGGTCGCGAACATGACCTGGGCGAGGGTTTCCATGGTTTCCTGCCAGTACCCCAGATTGAGGATCAGCAGAAAGGAGGCGATCACGAACGCGGTGAGGCCCCATTTGCGTTGAATGAAATGCGCGAGCAGAGCGATGAGGCCGATCAACACCAGCGGGTTGAACCAGGTCAGCGCAAACGTCACGCCGTGGATCATCGTTTCCAGGGTCACGGCGATTGCGTCGAAAGTGCTGGCGCCGTGTTGCGTCAACCATTCAACGAAGCCCGCGATGTACTGGCCTAAAGGGATTTTCTGATCAATCAGCATGGTAGTGAACGTCCGCATGCAAGGAAATAAACAGCCCGGACGGCCGGAGCCGTCCGGCATAAGCGATTACTGTGCGAGCTTGGCTTTCACGGCCTCCAGGCCAGGTTTACCGTCAATGGTGGTCACGCCAGCGAGCCAGGTATCGAGCACCTGTGGATTCTTTTTCAGCCAGGCCTTGGCGGCCGCGTCAGGCTTCATCTTGTCGTCCAGGATGTTGCCCATCAGGGTGCTTTCCATGTCGACGGTGAACTCCAGATTCTTCAGCAACTGACCGACGTTGCTGCATTCTTCGACGTAGCCCTTGCGGGTGTTGGTCGCGACGGTGGCCGCGCCGAAATCCGGGCCGAAGAAGTCGTCGCCGCCGGTCAGGTATTGAATCTTGAAGCGCTTGTTCATCGGGTGCGGCGCCCAGCCGAGGAAAACCACGGCGGTGTCGCGTTTCTGCGCGCGGTCGACCTGCGAGAGCATGCCCGCTTCGGACGATTCGACGACTTTGAAACCCGCGGCTTTCAGGCCGAAGGCATCCTTGTCGATCATGCTCTGGATCAGACGGTTGCCGTCGTTGCCCGGCTCGATGCCATAGATCTTGCCGTCGAGTTCTTTCTTGAATTTGGCGATGTCGGCGAAGTCATGCAGGCCCTTGTCGTACAGCGCCTGCGGTACGGCGAGGGTGTATTTGGCGCCCTTGAGGTTGGTGCGCACGACTTCCACGGTGCCGGCATCACGGTAGGCCTTGATGTCGTTTTCCATGGTCGGCATCCAGTTGCCGAGGAACACGTCCATGTTCTTGCCGTCGGCCAGCGACTTGTAGGTCACGGGCACGGAGATCATGGTGGTCTTGGTCTTGTAGCCGAGGGCGTCGAGCACCACGCTGGTGGTCGCGGTTGTTGCGGTGATGTCGGTCCAGCCGACATCGGAGAAGTTAACGGTACTGCACTGCGCCGGTTCTGCGGCTTGAGCCAGTAACGGCAGACTCAGCATGGCGGCCAACAACAACGACGGGGAACCTTTCATGGATGGACTCCTTGGTGTTTTTTTTGGCAGTGTTCCGACTGGACCACCGCACTTATAGGTTGCGGTTGGATGGCGTTCTGGAGACAGCTCTACCACGGCGCCTTGCAATCGAGTCGATACGATCATGTACCAGTGAAAATCTGACGCCTACAGGGTGCGTCGTATCCAGTACAGGGATGGTCGCATCCAGTGTCGGTGACGTCGTTTACAGCTTTTTTCAGCCCCGTTTGGCCATCTGAACCGCATAAAAACGGCGAAAACACGGGCGAAAACCGGCACGGCGTTAGTGGGCATGAGTGCGTCGGTGTCAGACGCCGAGCGACCCGGGAAAAGCCTGATGATGCGGGCATTCCGGCGGATCGCAGCTTGAGCGTAGCAGCTCCGCCAGCGGGCGCTTCACGCCCCGGACGGCACTCTCAGGAGCTCTGCATCAATGGCTATCAGCGTTTTCGACCTGTTCAAAATCGGCATCGGCCCGTCCAGCTCTCACACCGTCGGGCCAATGCGCGCCGCGGCGCTGTTCGTCGAGTCTCTGCGCGACAAATTCCTGCTGGAGCAAGTGCGGCGGATCGAGGTGCAGCTGTTCGGTTCGCTGTCGGCCACCGGTGTCGGTCACGGCAGCGACAACGCCGTGATCATGGGACTGATGGGCGAGTGGCCGGACGCGATCGATCCGTCGCAGATCGGCCCACGAATCCAGGCCCTGCGCGAAACTCACACCCTTTTACTGGATGGTCGTTTGTCGGTGCCCTTTATATGGGCCCGCGACATGCGCCTGATCGACGAAAACCTGCCGTTCCACCCCAACGCCATGACCCTGGTTGCCGAAGGCGATCTCGGCGAGATTCATCGCGACACCTACTATTCGGTCGGCGGCGGTTTCGTGGTCGATGAGGCGCAGGCGTCCAGCGGTGTGGTGGATCTGGATCGCACCGAATTGCCTTATGACTTCTCCAGCGCCGTCGAACTGCTGGAGTTGTGCAAGAAGAACAACCTGCGTGTCGCCGAACTGATGATGGCCAACGAGAAAGTCTGGCGCAGTGAAGAGGAAATCCGCGCCGGGCTGATGAAGCTCTGGCGGGCGATGCAGGATTGCGTCGAGCAGGGCCTCAAGCACGAAGGCATCCTGCCCGGCGGCCTGAACGTGCGGCGGCGTGCGGCCAAGTTGCACCGCAGCCTTCAGGAATTGAACAAGCCCAATGTGATCGGCTCGACCCTCAGCGCGATGGAGTGGGTCAACCTGTTCGCCCTGGCGGTGAACGAAGAGAACGCTGCCGGCGGGCGCATGGTCACGGCACCGACCAACGGCGCGGCCGGGATCATTCCGGCGGTGCTGCACTACTTCATGAAATTCAGCGAGGCGGTGACCGACGCCAACGTGGTCGACTATTTCCTCGGGGCGGCGGCGGTGGGGATTCTGTGCAAGAAGAACGCCTCGATCTCCGGCGCGGAAGTTGGCTGTCAGGGTGAGGTCGGTTCGGCCTGCGCAATGGCGGCGGCAGGGCTGGCGGAAATCCTCGGCGCAAGCCCGGAGCAATTGTGCAACGCGGCGGAAATCGGCCTGGAGCACAACCTCGGCCTGACCTGCGACCCGGTGGGCGGTCTTGTCCAGGTGCCGTGCATTGAGCGCAACGCGATTGCGGCGGTGAAAGCAATCAACGCGGCACAGATGGCCCTGCGCGGCGATGGTCAGCACTTTATTTCGCTGGACCGGGTGATCCGAACCATGCGCGATACCGGTGCCGACATGCATGACAAATATAAAGAGACTTCGCGGGGTGGCTTGGCGGTCAGCGCGGTTGAATGCTGATTCCTCCGATAACACCAGACCAGTCAAAACTGCGCACCAAGCGAGCATCGGCAATAAAACGCGCCACCTTTTGGCGCGTCGCAATCAGATAAGAGTCTTTCCCACCTCCAGCGCGTGATTGATGCTGGCGACCGTCCGTCACCCGTGCCTGCGGTGACACTGTCCGACAATCGCGCCCGGCCCTGTTCCCACAAGTGCTACCGATTTGCTCACGCGCTTCGGGGCAGGGCTTTCACCGCCGCTGATGGCACTTCGAACTACCTTTCGTCGGACGGCTTGTATAGACGCGTCGCGACGTCGTTTTCAGGAGTTATTGAACGCACATTCAATTTCAGGCATGGCAATTGCTCTGTCATAACAAAGCCCCGTCTCACGCAAGAGAACGATGGCAATAACAAGAGCCTCCGCCTGAGGCCATCACCCGCTTTGTGTGAGGAGATACCGCGATGACGTCGTTCAACTCCGGGGCTCAACCCCAGAACCGTGCGCCTCAATCCATCGGCTTTCTGCTGCTGGACAATTTCACGCTGATTTCCCTGGCTTCTGCAGTCGAACCGCTGCGCATGGCCAACCAACTGTCCGGTCGCGAGCTGTATCGCTGGACCACCCTCACCGTCGACGGTGGCCAGGTCTGGGCCAGTGACGGTCTGCAGATCACTCCCGACGCCTCCATGCACAAAGCCCCGGCCCTCGACACCATCATCGTGTGCGGCGGGATCGGCATTCAACGCACTGTTACTCGTGAACACGTCTCGTGGCTGCAAAGCCAGGCGCGCCAGTCCCGTCGCCTCGGTGCCGTGTGCACCGGCAGTTGGGCCCTGGCCTGCGCCGGCCTGCTCGACGGCTTCGATTGCAGCGTGCACTGGGAATGTCTGGCGGCGATGCAGGAAGCTTTCCCGCGCGTTGCGATGAGCACCCGTCTGTTCACCCTCGACCGCAACCGTTTCACCAGCTCCGGCGGCACCGCGCCGCTGGACATGATGCTGCACCTGATCAGCCGCGATCACGGCCGTGAACTGTCCGCCGCGATCTCCGAGATGTTCGTCTACGAGCGCATCCGTAACGAGCAGGATCACCAGCGCGTGCCGCTCAAGCACATGCTCGGCACCAACCAGCCGAAACTGCAGGAAATCGTCGCGCTGATGGAAGCCAACCTGGAAGAGCCGATCGACCTCGATGAACTGGCGGTGTACGTCGCCGTGTCCCGTCGCCAGCTCGAGCGCCTGTTCCAGAAATACCTGCACTGCTCGCCGTCGCGCTACTACCTCAAGCTGCGCCTGATCCGTGCCCGGCAATTGCTCAAGCAGACGCCGATGTCGATCATCGAAGTGGCGTCGGTCTGCGGTTTCGTGTCGACGCCGCACTTCTCCAAGTGCTACCGCGAATACTTCGGCATTCCGCCGCGTGACGAGCGCGTCGGTTCCAACACCACCCAGCAGGTGGCGATGCTGCCGCTGCCGCAGGCCATTGTGATGTCGCCGCTGTCCGGGCCGATGTCGGCGCTGAGCCAGGCGCGCAACGAATCGACCTTTGCCAGCGTGCGCCTCTGATCAGAGCGCGCGTTTGAAGTACACGACGCGCTCGGTTTCCTCGAAGCCGAGCGCCTTGTGTGTCGCTTGACTGGTCAGGTTGTCGACACCGGTATCGGAAGCCATTTCCACGCAGCCGTTTTCCCGTCCCCACTGCGCAACGTGCTCGATCAACCGGGCGGCAACGCCATGGCGGCGCTGCTCCGGTATCACGTAGATACCTTCCAGATACACCACCGGCGAGCTGTCGGTACCGTTGACGTAATCGGTGCGCAGTGAGGCTTCGGCGAGGCCGACGGGATGGTGCTGCGTGTCGTAGGCGACGAAGTTGATATAGCGCTGCGGCGCTTTCAGTTGCTGCTCGATTTCATCGCGATGTTCGTGTTCCGAAGCATCGGGCCAGAGGGCCTGGCGCAGGGGCAGCCAGCCCGATTGCTCGCTGGACTGGCAGTTTTGGATAAGGAACATCGGCGTTCGCTCGTGGTGGTCATCAAGGCCACCACTCTAGCAAACGCCCGGGATGTCAGGCGCGGGTCTGCTGGTACTGCGCCAGGGCCGGCAGCAACTGCTTGTCGATGGCCTCACGCACGGTCGGCTGAATACTCGCGCTGCTGGTGTACATCTGCTTGACCATGGTGCGCAACGTATTGGCCCGCACATCGTCCAGGCCCCGCACGGCGCACTCACAGGCCTGCTGCGCAGACGAGCCCGACGGTACTTCGAATCCCAACGACTTGAGTTGGCCCAACAGGTCTTCCTGATCGATCAAATCGGCATACATCATGACGCGAATCCTTCTTCGGCAACGGAGGTCGTGGCTCGATTCTGGTAGGCCTGCCCAGGCACGGCAAGGGCGATTTGTCGCAGTGTCCACATTGGCTATGAGCATGTCGTTTTCGGCTAACTTGCCGTATCGGGGAGTGGGCACACTGAACCCAGCTCGCTTCACGAAGGTTTGGTCACCCTCGGCACGGCAGCTCCTCAACAGTACCCTCGCCCCGATCCTGTCACGGCTTGCATCGGGGCTTTTTTTGCCTGCGAATAACGATGACGCGGTCTAGCGCTGCAACACCAGAATCCGTGACAACAACTCATCCCGATCGATGTAGCAGCCCTGAAAGTGCCGGGCTCCGGTGGTCGGGTCGAAGGCGTTGCGCGCATGCAGGGTGCGGCGGTTGTCGAAGCACCACAACTCGCCCGGATTGAGCCGCTGCATCAGCCGGAAGCGTGGCTCGCGGGTCATGGCGATGAAGCGTCGATACGCGCGATACAGCAGGGGCATTTGCTCGACTGAGGTGTCGAACGCGCCGCGCAGAAAGTTGGCCATCCGGATTTCCGCAACCCGGCCCAAGGCATCCAGGGCGATGATCGGGGCGAGGCAGCGATAGTCGCTGTGGCGGTCCTTGTTGCGAAATTCCACCGGGATCTCGCACAGCGCCTTGAACGACGCGGGATCTTCCTGACGCAAGGCTTCGGCAATCGCAAAACCGTCGACAAAAATACTCTCGCCACCCTCGGCGTCGTTCACCAGGCAATGCAGAAATTGCAGCCCCGGTTGCAGCTCGCGAGTCGGCAGGTCGGTGTGCAACGGCAGGTTGAAAGCGGTGTAGGCATTGCTGTCGGCGTCGGCCTTGGATTGCACGTTGAACAGCACGCCGAAATTGCTCTCGCGGATGAACGAAATGCGCTGGGCGATCAGCTTCAGCGAACCGGGTTCGGTGGGCACGCCGCGCACCTGGGTCAGACCGATGTCGCGCACGGCCAGCAACCATTGCAGCAGCGCGGCGTTGTCGTTCATCAGGGCTGAATAGTCGAACACCGGCAACTGCAAGTCGCTGCGCCAGAGAAAGGCTTTCGGTTTGGCGGCCAGGCGTTCGGCGCGGGACTCGTCGTCATAGGCGTGGGCCCGCAGCCAGCCGGCATCGAAGCGGCTGAGGTGGCCGTCCTGCCAGTCGATGCGCAGGCAGCCATCGGTGTCGATGTGCGCGGCGGCGGGTGATAGATCCTGCGCCGCATCGACGATCTCGAACACCTGCTCGCGGGTAACGCTGTAGACGCACTGCGGACACGGGCAGTTGTCCCGTAGCCACACATGGTGGAACGGGCTGACGCGCCCGTCGGCCCATTCGATCAGGACGCGATCCGCCAGGTTCTGCACGCCGTTCAGCGCGCTGATCAACGGATAAGTACGGAAATCGGCAACTGCGGCGGCGGTTTGCATGGCGGCTCCTTGCGTTGGATGGATTTACCGGGCTGGCGGCAATGCGATGACCCGGCCGATGTAAGCCGGGGCGGGCAGGTCGGCCTGCTCGGCGACGATGGCTTGCAGGCGGCTCAGGGTGTCCGGGGTAAACGGAGCCGAACGCGGCCCGGCGAGGTCGACGTGCAGCAGCATCTGTTCGTTGCCGGCCAGTTCCTTGTCACCGCCGGCCAGGTGCAGGCTGTGATAGAGGTGCAGGCGTTTCTGGTCGTGACCGATGATCTGTGTGCGCACTTCGACCTCGGCATCGAGCTTCACTTCGTGCAGATAGTTGAGGTGCAGTTCGAGGGTGAACAATGAGTTACCGCTGGCCTCGCGGTTGTTGCTGTCCATACCGAGGCGGTCCATCAGGGCGTCGGTGGCGTAGCTGAAGATCAGCAGATAGAAGGCGTCGCGCAGGTGGCCGTTGTAATCGACCCAGTCGGGGATGATTCTGGTTTGGTAGGTGGTGAGGGTGGGCATACTGATCTCCAGGCACGTTCGTACCCACGCTTTGCGTGGGTACGATCAATCAACACATCACTCGCTGAAACTCATCCCGTGCTTCTCTTTGGTGGTCTTCACCGCCTCAAGCACCGCCAGCAGGCAATCATCACGATAGCGCTCCAGCGCCGAAATACTGTGTCGCCCCAGTTGATCGCTGGTGCCATCCACCACGTCGTCGATCAACTTGTCCGTCAGCTCCGGCGCCGGCAGGTACGTCCACGGCAACTGCAACGCCGGGCCGAACTGCGACATGAAGTGACGCATGCCGGCATCGCCACCGGCCAGGGTGTAGGTCAAAAACGTACCCATGAACGACCAGCGCAGACCGGCACCAAAGCGGATCGCATCATCGATTTCACCGGTGGTCGCCACACCGTCGTTGACCAGGTGCAGCGCCTCGCGCCACAGCGCTTCGAGCAGGCGGTCGGCGATGAACCCCGGCACTTCCTTGCGCACATGCAGCGGGCGCATGCCGAGGGATTCGTAGACTTTCATCGCCGCTTGAACCGCTTCCGGCGCGGTGTTCTTGCCGCCGACCACTTCAACCAGCGGCAGCAGGTAAACCGGGTTAAACGGGTGACCGACCACGCAACGTTCCGGGTGGGTCGAACTCTCGTAGAACTCGCTCGGCAACAGGCCCGAGGTGCTGGAGCCGATCAGGGCATTGGGCTTGGCCGCCGCGCTGATCTTGCTGTGCAGTTCCAGTTTCAGTTCGAGGCGTTCCGGGGCGCTTTCCTGGATGAAATCCGCATCGCGTACGCATTCTTCAATGGTCGCCACAAAGCGCAGGCGGTCCTGCGAGGCGCCCGGCGCCAGACCGTTTTTCTCCAGCGCGCCCCAGGCATTGGCCACGCGTTTGCGCAGCGCCGCTTCGGCACCCGGCGCCGGGTCCCAGGCCACCACGTCGAGGCCATGGGCGAGGGCGCGGGCGACCCAGCCGCTGCCGATGACGCCGCTGCCCAGTGCTGCGAAGGTTTTGATTTCGGTGATAAAGCTCATGGTCACTTCCTGGAATGAGGCAAAAAAACGGTGGGCGCCAATGGCCCGCCCACCGGGGGAAAGGGTGGCTTCAGCCGCGCTGGGTCAGGCCCATTTTCTTGCGACCTTCCGCCGGGGTCAGTACGCGGGCGCCGAGACGGCTGAGGATTTCGCTGGCGCGTTCGACCAGTTGGCCGTTGGTCGCGAGCACGCCTTTGTCCAGCCACAGGTTGTCTTCCAGACCGACCCGCACGTTGCCGCCGAGCAGCACCGCTTGCGCCGCCATCGGCATTTGCATCCGGCCGATGCCGAAGCCGGCCCACACCGCGTCGGCGGGCAGGTTGTCGACCATGGCTTTCATGGTGGTGGTGTCGGCCGGCGCCCCCCACGGGATGCCCAGGCACAGCTGGAACAGCGGGTTGTCGAGCAGGCCTTCCTTGATCATCTGTTTGGCGAACCACAGGTGACCGGTGTCGAAAATCTCAAGCTCCGCCTTCACGCCCAGCTCGGTGATGCGCTTGGCGCCGGCGCGCAGTTGCGCCGGGGTGGAGACGTAAATGGTGTCGCCGTCGCCGAAGTTCAGGGTGCCGCAATCCAGGGTGCAGATTTCCGGCAGCAGCTCCTCGACGTGGGCCAGACGGGTCAGCGGGCCGACCAGATCGGTGTTCGGGCCGAACTCCATCGGGTTCTCGCCCGGGCCGATTTCCAGGTCGCCGCCCATGCCGGCGGTGAGGTTGACGATGATGTCGACGTCGGCTTCGCGGATGCGCTCCATGACTTCGCGGTACAGCGCCACGTCACGGCTGAACTTGCCGGTCTGCGGGTCGCGGACATGGCAATGCACGACGGTGGCACCGGCCTTGGCCGCTTCCACAGCGGCTGCGGCGATCTGTTTCGGAGTGACCGGCACGTGAGGGCTCTTGGCGGTCGTGTCGCCAGCACCGGTGAGTGCGCAGGTGATGATGACGTCGTGGTTCATGGTGCGTTTTCCTTCAGGCGTGATGGGTCTGTTCGCAGCCCGTGGCGGGCTGCGAAGTGGTTCGTTCGTTGCGGTTTATTTACTGGTGAGCTGGAGGTTTTCAGCCGCCGGTTTGCCATCGAAAGTGGTCACGCCTTCGAGCCAGCGCTGTTTGTCCTGCGGGTGATCCTTGAGCCATTGTTTGGCCGATTCGAAAGCGTCCTTGTGATCGAGCAGCGGCTGCATCATCCGGCTCTCGTCTTCGGCGGTGAACGTCAGATTGCTCAGCAGGCGACCGACGTTCGGGCATTGTTCGGCGTATTTCGGCGCGGTGACGGTCCACACGGTGGCCATGCCTTCGTTCGGGCCGAGGGCGTCGTCGCTGCCGGTCAGATAAGTCATCTTCACATTGACGTTCATCGGGTGCGGCGCCCAGCCGAAGAACACCACGGCTTCCTTGCGGCGCACGGCGCGATCGACGGCGGCGAGCATGCCGGCCTCGCTCGATTCCACGAGCTGGAATTTGCCGAGGCCGAACTGGTTCTTGGCGATCATCGCCTTGATCTGGGTGTTGGCGCCCGAGCCTGGCTCGATGCCGTAGATCTTGCCGCCCAGTTCTTTCTCGAACTTGGCGATATCGGCGAAGGTTTTCAGACCCTTGTCCGCCAGATAGGTCGGTACGGCGAGGGTGGCGCGGGCATCCTTGAGGCTCGGGGCCTGGAGGACTTTGACCTGATTGGCATCGACGAACGGGGTGATGGTCTGGGTCATCAACGGGTTCCAGTAGCCGAGGAACAGGTCCAGACGCTGGTCGCGGATCCCGGCGAAGATGATTTGCTGGGAGGCGCTGGTTTGTTTGGTGCTGTAGCCGAGGCCGTCGAGCAGAACCTGGGTCATGGCGCTGGTGGCGATCACGTCGGTCCAGTTCACGACGCCCATGCGCACGTTCTGGCACGCGGCAGGTTCGGCCGCCATGACACTGGCGCTTAAAAACGCGGTACCGCTGAGTGCGAGAACACAGCTGCTGATCAGTCGTTTCATGTCGGGTTCCTCGGCAGGTCGTTATTGTGGGTCCCGGCATCTGTCGTGCCGGTGATGCCAAATTACGCAGCAATGCACCGATGAAAACGCACTGCGGCGACCAGCTCTTGCACTGCAGCGACCTGTGCTCTTGAATGCCGACGACAACTGGCGTATCAACGTTGCACGCTACCCGCTGACCGAGTGCGCGCCATGTCCCAGGATTTCTACTTTCTGTTGATGCCGGGTTTTTCCGCCATCGGTTTCATCTCTGCGATCGAACCGCTGCGGGTGGCCAACCGCTTTCGCGGCGAGCTGTACCGCTGGCACGTCTTGAGCGCCGATGGCGGGGCGGTGCTGGCGAGCAACGGGATGTCGGTCAACGCCGATGCGGCATTGGAACCGCTGAAGAAAGGTGCGACGCTGTTGGTGGTCGCCGGCTTCGAACCACTGAAGTTCGCTACCCCGGCGTTGGAACACTGGCTGCGACGCCTGGACAACGAAGGCGTGACCCTCGGCGCCATCGACACTGGCAGCTTCGTCCTCGCCGAGGCCGGCCTGCTCGATGGCCATCGCCTGACCCTGCACTGGGAGGCCATCGATGCCTTCAAGGAATCTTATCCACAGCTCAGCGTCACCCAGGAGCTGTTCGAGATCGACCGTCGGCGCATCACGTCTGCCGGCGGCACCGCTTCCATCGACCTGATGCTCGACCTGATCGCCCAGGCCCACGGCCCGCAACTGGCGATCCAGGTCAGCGAGCAGTTTGTATTGGGAAGGATTCGTCCGCGCAAGGACCACCAGCGCATGGAAGTCGCCACGCGCTATGGCATCAGCAACAAGAAACTGGTGCATGTGATCGGCGAGATGGAGCAGCACAGCGAACCGCCGCTGACCACCCTGGAACTGGCGGAATCGATCAAGGTGACGCGGCGGCAACTGGAGCGGTTGTTCCGCCTGCACCTGAACGACACGCCGAGCAATTTCTATCTGCGCTTGCGACTGGAGAAAGCCCGGCAGCTGTTGCGCCAGACCGACATGAGCGTGCTGGAAGTCAGCATCGCCTGCGGGTTTGAATCACCGTCGTATTTCACCCGCAGCTACCGGGCGAAATTTGCCCGGTGTCCGCGGGAGGATCGGCGTACCGCTCAGGCTTGAGTTACTTTTTCAGCAAGGCGGAGCAGGCCGCCTTGTAAGCCTCATGCTGATACTTGTTCAGCGTCCCCGGCAGTTCAACGTTGTGCTTCTTGACCTGGGCATTGATCGTCTGCGGCGACAGCAGCGTCACCTCACAACCGTCCAGCAACTGAAACACGCCCTCGATCTTGAACGTGGTCGGCCCACCGGCAAACTCACCCTTCTTGCTGCGCTTCTTGATCGCGATGCGATCAATGGCGTTTTCCCGCACGAACGACGCTACCTGCGCAGCGAACATTTTGACGTTGGCCGCCTCGTCGTCATCGTCCAGCGCGATTTTCTTGGTGCTCAGAGCAACATGGCTCAACGCCGAACCGTCGAGGGAGGCCACAGCGATGATCGCTTCACTGCCTTTGATTTCGATACCGCAGATGTTCATGTGAATCCCTTGATTGGCTGGAGAGGTGCAGCTTACAGCTCAAGCTGGTTGGCGGTGATGCCAAACGCCGCTGCAATCTTCTCGCGAGTGGCCTTGCGCGGCTTTGCAACGGTTTCCTGCTGGGCGAAGGCTGGCTGCGAAATGCTCATGCGTTTCGCCACTTCTTCCTGAGTCAGGTTGAGATGTTCGCGCCAGGCCCGAACCGGCAAGGCGCCATCAACGATGCGGCTAACGACTTCATGGGGAATCATGCTTTCCATCTTCGACTCACTCCTGACCTATCGACTCCAAAAACTCCGACCGCTCGTCACTCATCCGCGCCACGCAATCATTCTGCGCAATCTTGAACGCCTTGCTGCCGTCCGTCGCCGGGAAGGCTTCTACGGCGCAATCGGCGTCGCGGGTTTTCAGCCATTGTTGCTGGGCGGTCTTGAGTTTGACGGTGATGTCGGTCAGTTGCGCAGGGTTCTTGCCGTAGGTCGATTGCATGCGCTCGTTCAGGCTTTTGAAGTTGTCCTGGAGCAGGTCTTCGGCGGTGGTGCGGCTGTAGGTCGAGCATTCCAGGGTCTGGACGTCGTTTTCCACCGCGTCGCACGGGTTGTTGTCGGACTCTTCGGCGGCGTGTACGCCGGTCGCAATCAGTGCCAAAGCCAGGAAGATCGATTTCATTGATGTCGCCGCTCTAATCCAGTGGTGTTTCCGAGATGCGGCAGATTCTGGCTCAAGCTTGCGGGCTTGAACAGGTGGCTGGTCGGACCGGTTGGCGACCCTTTGTCGCGGATTGACGCTTTCGGCAATTCCCCTGTCGTTTTTGCACCCGGCTGGTCGCGCACCGAGGCATATGCTGGCCCCAAAGCGCCGGCAGACGATTCGGCGCATGAATCGCCAATAAGGGGACGCCTGATGAGCCCAGCCGAATTACACGCCGACAGCATCGTTATCGACGGTCTGATTATTGCCAAATGGAACCGCGAGCTGTTCGAAGACATGCGCAAGGGCGGTCTGACGGCGGCCAACTGCACCGTGTCGGTGTGGGAGGGCTTTCAGGCCACGGTCAACAACATCGCTGCCAGCCAGAAACTGATTCGCGAAAACAGCGATCTGGTGATCCCCGTCCGCACCACCGCCGACATCCGCAAGGCCAAGGAGCAGGGCAAGACCGGCATCCTCTTCGGCTTCCAGAACGCCCATGCGTTCGAAGACCAGATCGGCTATGTCGAGGTGTTCAAGCAGCTCGGCGTCGGCATCGTGCAGATGTGCTACAACACCCAGAACCTGGTGGGCACCGGTTGCTACGAGCGTGACGGCGGCCTGTCGGGCTTCGGTCGCGAAATCGTCGCCGAGATGAACCGCGTCGGCGTCATGTGCGACCTGTCCCACGTCGGCTCCAAGACCTCCGAGGAAGTCATCCTCGAATCGAAAAAACCGGTCTGCTATTCCCACTGCCTGCCGTCGGGGCTCAAGGAGCACCCGCGCAACAAGTCTGACGAAGAGCTGAAGTTCATCGCCGACCACGGCGGTTTTGTCGGCGTGACCATGTTCGCGCCGTTCCTGGCCAAGGGCATCGATTCGACCATCGACGACTACGCCGAAGCGATCGAATACACCATGAACATCGTGGGCGAAGACGCCATCGGCATTGGCACCGACTTCACCCAGGGTCACGGTCAGGACTTCTTCGAATACCTGACCCACGACAAGGGCTACGCCCGCCGTCTGACCAACTTCGGCAAGATCATCAACCCGCTGGGCATCCGCACCGTCGGCGAGTTCCCGAACCTGACCGAAACCCTGCTCAAACGCGGCCATTCCGAGCGCGTCGTACGCAAGATCATGGGCGAGAACTGGGTCAACGTCCTCAAGGACGTCTGGGGCGAGTAAGCCGCTTCTCTGAATACTTTCCCCCGGCCGTCCGCGCCGGGGGCAACACCCAAATTTTTCTGGAGTTAAGTTTCCATGGCCAAGATCGCCCCGCAATTGCCAATCGAAGTCGACAGCGAGACCGGTGTCTGGACCTCCGACGCCCTGCCGATGCTGTACGTGCCGCGCCACTTCTTCGTCAACAATCACATGGGCATCGAGGAAGTGCTGGGCGCCGACGCCTACGCCGAAATCCTCTACAAGGCCGGCTACAAATCCGCCTGGCACTGGTGTGAAAAAGAAGCCGAATGCCACGGTCTGGAAGGCGTCGCGGTGTTCGAGCACTACATGAAGCGTCTGTCGCAGCGCGGCTGGGGCCTGTTCAAGATCCAGGACATCGACCTCGATAAAGGCACCTGCAGCGTCAAGCTCGAACACTCAGCGTTCGTCTACGTCTACGGCAAGGTCGGACGCAAGGTCGACTACATGTTCACCGGCTGGTTTGCCGGCGCGATGGATCAGATCCTCGCCGCTCGTGGCAGCAAGATCCGCACCGTGGCCGAGCAAGTCTACGGTGGCTCCGAAGAAGGCCACGACGACGGCCTGTTCACCGTCAAGCCGTTGTAAGTCGAGGAACCCGCCATGGCTTTCGAAGCAATGTTCCAGCCGATCCAGATCGGCAAACTGACCATCCGCAACCGCGTGCTCAGCACCGCGCACGCCGAGGTCTACGCGACCGACGGCGGCATGACCACCGAACGGTACGTCAAGTATTACGAAGAGAAAGCCAAGGGCGGCATCGGCCTGGCGATCTGTGGCGGTTCGTCCGTGGTGGCGATCGACAGCCCGCAGCAATGGTGGAGCTCGGTGAACCTGTCCACCGACCGGATCATCCCGCACTTCCAGAACCTCGCCGACGCCATGCACAAGCATGGCGCCAAGATCATGATCCAGATTACCCACATGGGCCGTCGCTCCCGTTGGGACGGTTTCCACTGGCCGACCCTGATGTCGCCGTCGGGCATCCGTGAACCGGTGCACCGCGCCACCTGCAAGACCATCGAGCCGGAAGAAATCTGGCGGGTGATCGGCAACTACGCGCAAGCTGCTCGCCGCGCCAAGGCCGGTGGTCTGGACGGCGTCGAACTGTCGGCGGTGCACCAGCACATGATCGACCAGTTCTGGAGCCCTCGCGTCAACAAGCGTACCGACGAATGGGGCGGCACTTTCGAAGGCCGGATGAAGTTCGGTCTGGAAGTTCTGAAAGCCGTACGTGCCGAAGTCGGTGACGATTTCTGCGTCGGCATGCGTATCTGCGGTGACGAGTTCCACCCGGACGGTCTGTCCCACGAAGACATGAAGCAGATCGCCAAGTATTACGACGACACCGGAATGCTCGATTTCATCGGCGTCGTCGGCTCGGGTTGCGACACCCACAACACCCTGGCCAACGTGATTCCGAACATGAGCTATCCGCCGGAGCCGTTCCTGCACCTGGCGGCCGGGATCAAGGAAGTGGTCAAGGTTCCGGTGCTGCACGCGCAGAACATCAAGGACCCGAACCAGGCCACGCGGATTCTCGAGGGCGGTTACGTCGACATGGTCGGCATGACTCGCGCCCACATCGCCGACCCGCACCTGATCGCCAAGATCAAGATGGGCCAGATCGACCAGATCAAACAGTGTGTTGGCGCCAACTACTGCATCGACCGCCAGTACCAAGGTCTGGACGTGCTGTGTATCCAGAACGCCGCGACCTCCCGTGAATACATGGGCGTGCCGCACATCATCGAGAAATCCACCGGGCCGAAACGCAAGGTGGTAATCGTCGGTGCCGGCCCGGCGGGGATGGAAGCTGCTCGCGTGGCAGCCGAACGTGGCCACGACGTGACCCTGTTCGAGAAGAAGGAATTCATCGGCGGGCAGATCACCACGGCGTCGAAAGCGCCGCAGCGTGACCAGATCGCCGGCATCACCCGCTGGTTCCAGCTGGAACTGGCGCGGCTGAAAGTCGACCTGCGTCTGGGCACTGCCGCCGATGCCGACACCATCATGGACCTGCGTCCGGACATCGTGGTGCTGGCCGTCGGCGGGCATCCGTACCTGGAGCAGAACGAGCACTGGGGCGCCGCCGAAGGGCTGGTGGTCAGCAGCTGGGACGTGCTCGACGGCAAGGTCGCGCCGGGCAAGAACGTGCTGGTCTACGACACCATTTGCGAGTTCACCGGGATGTCGGTCGCCGACTTCCTCGCTGACAAGGGCAGTCAGGTCGAGATCGTCACCGACGACATCAAACCGGGCGTGGCCATCGGCGGTACGTCGTTCCCGACCTACTACCGCAGCATGTACCCGAAAGAAGTGATCATGACCGGCGACATGATGCTGGAGAAGGTCTACCGCGAAGGCGACAAGCTGGTCGCGGTGCTGGAGAACGAATACACCGGCGCCAAAGAGGAGCGGGTGGTGGATCAGGTGGTCGTCGAGAACGGCGTGCGCCCGGATGAAGAAATCTACTACGCCCTCAAGGACGGCTCGCGCAACAAGGGCCAGATCGATGTCGAGGCGCTGTTCGCGATCCAGCCGCAACCTTCGTTGAGCAGCAATGGCGACGGTTACCTGCTGTTCCGCATCGGTGACTGCGTGGCGCAGCGTAATACCCACGCTGCGATCTATGACGCCCTGCGGTTGTGCAAAGACTTCTAAAGGCTTGCACATGACCCTGTGGGAGCGGGCTTGCCCGCGAATGCATGCTGTCAGTCATCTCTGTACCGACTGACCCAGCGCTTCGCGAGCAAGCTCGCTTCCACGGGAACACGCTGAACGTGTTTCTCCAGGCTGTACTGGTGGGAGCTTCACCATGTTGAACACCCTTCTTCCAATCCTGTTGTTCGCAGCCCTGGCCCTTGCGGTGCTGGGTGCGTTGCGGCGGGTGGCCATGTGGCGCCGGGGCCGGGCCTCGAAGGTCGATCTGATCGGCGGCCTGTTTGCCATGCCCAAGCGTTACATGGTCGATCTGCACCACGTGGTGGCGCGGGACAAATACATCGCCAACACCCACGTCGCCACGGCGGGCGGTGCGGTGGCGTCGATCGTGCTGGCGATTCTGGTGCACGGTTTCGGCCTGCATAACCGCATTCTTGGCTACGCGTTACTGCTGATGACGACGGTGATGTTCGTCGGGGCGATCTTCGTTTATCGGCGTCGGCTCAACCCGCCGTCGCGGCTGTCGAAAGGCCCGTGGATGCGCCTGCCGAAAAGCCTGCTGGCGTTCTCGGCGTCGTTCTTCCTGGTGACCTTGCCGGTGGCCGGGATCCTGCCGGAGAACTTCGGTGGCTGGGTGCTCGCAGCGATTCTCGGGCTCGGCGTGTTGTGGGGCGTGTCGGAACTGTTCTTCGGCATGACCTGGGGCGGCCCGATGAAACACGCCTTCGCCGGTGCGCTGCACCTGGCCTGGCACCGTCGCGCCGAACGTTTTGGCGGCGGCCGTTCCACCGGTTTGAAACCGCTGGACCTGAATGATCCGACCGCACCGCTGGGTGTGGAAAAGCCCAAGGACTTCACCTGGAACCAGTTGCTCGGTTTCGACGCCTGCGTGCAGTGCGGCAAGTGCGAAGCGGCGTGCCCGGCATTCGCCGCCGGCCAGCCGCTGAATCCGAAAAAGCTGATTCAGGACATGGTCGTCGGCCTCGCCGGCGGCATCGATGCCAAGTTCGCCGGCAGCCCTTATCCGGGTAAACCGGTCGGCGAACACAGCGGCAATCCGCATCAACCGATCGTCAACGGCCTGGTCGATGCCGAAACCCTGTGGTCGTGCACCACATGCCGCGCCTGCGTCGAGGAATGCCCGATGATGATCGAGCACGTCGATGCCATCGTCGACATGCGTCGTCACCTGACCCTGGAAAAAGGCGCGACCCCGAACAAGGGCGCCGAAGTCCTGGAAAACCTGATCGCCACCGACAACCCGGGCGGTTTCGCCCCGGGCGGACGGATGAACTGGGCGGCTGACCTGAACCTCAACCTGCTCAGCGAAAAGCAGTCCACCGACGTGCTGTTCTGGGTCGGCGACGGCGCCTTCGACATGCGCAACCAGCGCACCTTGCGCGCCTTCGTCAAAGTGCTGAAAGCGGCCAAGGTCGACTTCGCGGTGCTGGGTCTTGAAGAGCGCGACAGCGGCGACGTTGCCCGACGTCTTGGTGATGAAGCAACCTTCCAGTTGCTCGCCAAACGCAATATCCAGACCCTGGCCAAGTACAGCTTCAACCGCATCGTCACCTGCGATCCGCACAGCTTCCATGTGCTGAAAAACGAGTACGGCGCGTTCGATGGCAATTACCTCGTGCAGCACCACAGCACTTATCTGGCGGAAATCATCCAGGCCGGCGCGCTGAACCTCGGTCAGCACAAAGGCAACAGCGTGACTTACCACGATCCGTGCTACCTCGGCCGCTACAACGGCGAGTACGAGGCGCCGCGCGAAGTGCTGCGTGCGCTCGGCATCGAGATCAAGGAGATGCAACGTTCCGGCTTCCGTTCGCGCTGCTGCGGCGGTGGTGGCGGGGCGCCGATCACTGACATTCCGGGCAAGCAGCGGATCCCCGACATGCGCATGGAAGACATCCGCGAGACCGGCGCCGAGCTGGTGGCGGTGGGTTGTCCACAGTGCACGGCGATGCTCGAAGGCGTGGTCGAACCGCGTCCGCTGATCAAGGACATCGCCGAACTGGTGGCCGACGCGCTGCTCGAAGACGCCGCGCCGAACAAGCCTGCCACCCCGGCCAAACGTGAACCTGCGGAGGCCCACTGATGAGCGACATTATCCGCCGCGACCCCCGCGCCGAATGGATCGCACGCAACCGTCTGCATCCGCTGCACGCGGCCATGCAACCGGCGCAACACAGCTGGATGGGGCCCAACGGGATCATCCGCAAGAACCTGCACGGCATCGGCTTTATCGGGCCGAACGGCATCAAGCGCATCGACCGCAGCGGCGCCCAGCAGGGCGGGGCGGTCAAACGCTCGGCAGCGGTCGAAGTGCAATTGCCGCTGCATCAGGTGCCGGCCCCGGCGTTCTACATCAGCGTGGTGCCCGACATGGTCGGTGGCCGCCTGAGCAGCCACGACCGTGATTTGCTCGGCCTGGCTCATCAACTGGCCGGCAGCGACGGCGCCGTGTTGGCCGTGGTCTTCGGCGAGCACAAGGAAAACGCTTTTGCCACGGCAGGCGTCGATCGCTTGCTGGTGCTGGAAGGCGAAGAATTCAGCGGTTATGCACCGGAACAACGGATCCAGGGCCTGCGCGCTGTGGATAACCAGTTCAACCCGCGTCACTGGCTGCTGCCGGACAGCCGCAGCGGTGGCGGCGAACTGGGTCGGCGCTTTGCCGCTGCACTGGGCGAACGCCCGGCCACACGGGTGTGGCAGGTCAAGGATCAGGAATGCATCGGCCGCGCCGGTGCCGGGTTGCAGGATCTCGCTCGTCCGGTGGCGCGGTTGATTCTGGCGTCCGCCGAATGCGCCGAACCGGTCAGCGAAACCCGTCACGAAGCGCTGCCGGTGGAGTTATCCACATCGGTCGCGCGCAGCCTGTCGCGGATCGAGGATCTGGGCGCGGTGGCGGTGGATCCGTCGGCGATCCCGATGGCCGAAGCCGAGTTCATCTTCTCTGGCGGCAACGGCGTCAAGGACTGGGAGCTTTTCCACAGGACCGCCGCCGCTCTCGGTGCCACCGAAGGCGCCTCGCGGGTGGCGGTGGACGATGGTTTCATGACCCGTGACCGTCAGGTCGGTGCGTCCGGCACCTGGGTCACGGCGCGGGTTTACGTGGCCGTGGGGATTTCCGGGGCGATCCAGCACCTGCAAGGCATCGGTGCCTGCGACAAGGTGGTGGCGATCAACCTCGATCCGGGCTGCGACATGATCAAGCGTGCCGACCTGTCGGTGATCGGCGAAAGCGCGGAAATTCTTCAGGCCTTGATCGCGGCGGTAGAGGCCTACCGCAACGAAGCCAAGCGCGATGCGGCTTAAGGAACGGTTATGAGCACAAAGATCATCAGTCTGGTTTCAATCGGTGCCCACCCGACCTCGGGCCGCCCGCGCCGCGCCGAACAGGACGCCCGCGCGGTGGAGCTTGGTCTGCAACTGGCTGGGGATAACCTGCAAGTGCTGCATGCCGGAGACATTGGCGAACCTGCGCTGCGCGCCTATCTGGGCATGGGCCTTACACAGATGCATGTGCTGGAACAACCGGCCGGCGCCGACGCGCTGCCGGCGTTGACCGACTATCTGCGTGATGCCGGCGCCCAGGTCGTACTGACCGGCAGCCAGGCGGAAACCGGCGAAGGTTCGGGGATGCTGCCGTTCCTGCTGGCCGAAGGCCTGGGCTGGCCGCTGGTGGTGGGGCTGGCACAGGTCGAATCGATCAACGACGGCTCGGCGCTGGTGCTGCAGGCGTTGCCCCGTGGGCAGCGGCGCCGGTTGAAAGTGCGCCTGCCGTTTCTCGCGACTGTGGATAACGCCGCGCCCAAGCCTCGGCAGAGTGCTTACGGCCCGGCGCGGCGTGGGGTTCTCCAGGCAAAAGACGTGGAAGTGGTGGACGACGAATTGCTTGCGGTGTCGACCCTGCAACCGGCCAAGCCACGGCCGAAACGGTTGAAGGTGATCAAGGCCAAGAGCGGGGCGGACCGGATGAAGGCGGCGACGGCCAAGGCCAGTGGGGGTGGGGGGCAAGTACTTAAGGGCGTGACGGCCGAGGCAGGTGCCGAAGCTATTCTCAAACTGCTGATCGAAGAAGGTGTTGTCCGCTAGAGTCCTGCATTTGACCCTCTTCCTTTGGAAGAGGGTTTTTACCCACAATCCCTGTTGGCGGATCTGTGGATAACGTGTTCGCCCATCCCTGAACCCCACGCCAACCAAGCCCTCCAGCCTTAAGATCAAAAAACAACCAGCCTAACTCGCGGTTTTTTCGAGCTTTTTCCTCAGGATCACTCCCCAAGTTGCCCCCAATCTCTGTTGGCGCTTCTGTGGATAAGATGTTCGCTATCCGCTGTAAGCCATATAAAACGTGGCTTGCGAAGAGTTGATCGAAAAACGATCAATTCAGCCTTTTGACTCGCAAGACCTCGCGTAAACCTCGATTTATCAAGGCCTCCAGCGCTTTTCCACAGATCCCGCCAAGTTACCCCCGAAGTCTGTTGGCGCTTCTGTGGATAAGGTGTTCGCCATCCTTTGCAAGCCACGCAATCCGTGCCTTGCAGACTTGTGATCAAAAAACACTCAATCGTTGCTGAAAACCCTGCTTCTGGATAAGTCACGGTTTTTCTTCACAAAACCGTCGATATTTTTCCGGGTCATCCACAGTTGTCCCCATTTGCTGTGGGTGGCTATGTGGATAACTTGTTCGCCAAACCCTGCGAGCCCCGCCGGCTATAGTCCAAACGGTAATTGATCAGATTTCATACAGTTCTAAAGCGCTGCCTTGACTTCATTCCGGCCGCTGTCTTCACTCCAATGGCACAAGGACCGCCGTCACTTATCCACATCTGGTTCAGGGAGAACGCGTGATGGATACCCAGCCACATCGCTCACCCCTCAATCCCCGCATGCTCCGCGCCTTACCGGCCCCGCTGCCGCGCAAGCGCACCTTGCGTCGTGCCGCCAATCAGCACGCCCGTCTCTAGCGAGTCGATATTGCCCACATCGCTGTACTGCCGCCGAAACCGGAGGCCAGGTGCCCGTTCGCCCATTGATTGCAGGCAACCGCAGAGTTGCCCCATCTGCCTGAGAGAGGAACCACCTCATGACACGGATCGCAATGCCCATCAGCGACATCAAGGAACACTACGACGTGATCGTCATCGGCTCCGGGTATGGCGGCGGCATTGCCGCTTCGCGGTTGTCCCGGGCCGGCAAAAAGGTGTGTCTGCTGGAACGCGGTCGGGAAATCCAGCCCGGCGAATACCCCAACACCATGATCGCTGCGACCGAAGAATTGCAGGTGAATGACCCGGACGGCCACATCGGCTCGCGCACCGGGTTGTTCGATCTGCACGTCAACGCGCAGCAGAACGTAGTGGTCGGCTGTGGCCTGGGTGGCACGTCGCTGATCAATGCCAACGTCTCGCTGGAGCCCGAGCCCGGCGTCTTTGACGACCCGCGCTGGCCGCAGGAGGTGCGCGAACACCGCGACACCCTGCTCAAGGACGGTTATGCCCGCGCCCGGGAAATGCTCAAACCCAATCCTTACCCGAATACCGCGCCGAATTTGCCCAAGCTCGACGCCAACAAAAAATCCGCGGATTTCCTCAAGCAAGGCGCGCACTTCTACAAGCCGCCGATCAACGTGACCTTCGACAAACTGCCGAACAACCTCAACCACGTCGGCGTCGAGCAACTGCCGTGCAACCACTGCGGCGACTGCGTTTCGGGCTGTAACAACAAGGCCAAGAACACCACGCTGATGAACTACCTGCCGGACGCCTGCAATCACGGCGCGGAGATCATCTGCCAGGCCCAGGTGCGGCATCTGGAGCGCGATGGCGATGGCTGGATCGTGCACTTCCAGTATCTGGACAGTGGTCGCGAGAAGTTCGACGCGCCGACGCTGTTCGTGAAGGCCGACATCGTCGTGGTGTCCGCCGGCACCCTCGGTTCCACCGAGATTCTGCTGCGCTCGCGGGACAAGGGCCTGGCGATGTCCGGGCAGCTCGGCGAGAACATGAGCGGCAACGGTGACATCCTCGGCTTCGGCCACAACTGCGAACAGACCATCAACGGCATCGGTTTCGGCACGCACCCGGCCAAGGAAATGAAACCGGTCGGCCCGTGCATCACCTCGATCATCGACATGCGCACCGAAGGCGACTGGCGCAGCCGCATGGTCATCGAGGAAGGTTCGATCCCCGGCGCGCTTGGCCGGCCGATGGTGCCGGCGATGGCCGGGTTTGCCGAGCTGATCGGCAAGCCCACCGACGACAGTTTCAGCGGCAAAGTGAAGTACAAGGAGCGCGAGGCCGAAAGCTTCCTGCGCGGCCCGTACTACGGCGCGCTGCACAACATGCAGACGTACCTGATCATGAGCCACGACAGTGGCCAGGGCCGCATGGTCCTCGATAACAAGGATCAGTTGCGCATTGACTGGCCGGGCGTTGGCGAACAGGAAAACTTCAAGATCGGCAACGAACGCCTGCACCAGAGCACCCAGGCGTTGGGCGGGATCTGGGTGGAGAATCCTATCTGGACCAAGTTGCTCAAACACAGCATCGTCTCGGTGCATCCGCTGGGCGGTTGCGTGATGGGCAAGGACGCCGGGCAAGGCGTGGTCAATCACAAGGGGCAGGTGTTCAGCGGCGCCAGTGGCACCGATGTCTACGCCAACCTGTACGTGACCGACGGCGCGGTGATTCCAACGTCACTGGCGGTCAACCCGCTGCTGACGATCTCCGCCGTCAGCGAGCGCAACATGGGCCTGCTGGCCGCCGATCGTGGCTGGAAGATCGACTACACGCTGCCATCGGCGCCGCGTAAACAGACTGCGCCACCGACCCTTGGCGTGCAGTTCACCGAAACAATGAAAGGCTATTTCTCCCGGGCCTTCACTGCTGCGCAAAGCACCGACCTCAAGGTCTACGAAGCGGCCGCCAAGCGCGGCGAGGCGGATAATTCGCCGATCGACTTCACCCTGACCATCACCGCCAACGATCTCAACCGGATGATCAAGGAACCGGAACACGCCGCGACCATCGTCGGTACGGTGATCGCCCCGGCGCTGTCGCCGGAGCCGCTGACCGCCAGCAACGGCGTGTTCAACCTGTTCGAGCAATTCGAGCAGCAGGTCGACACGCGCCACATGAAATACGACATGAAACTGACCGCCGAGGACGGCAGCGACTATTTCTTCAGTGCGTTCAAGACCGTGCCGGAAGACAACGGCGTGCTGAATATCTGGCATGACACCAGCACCCTTTACGTGACGCTCTACCGTGGACCGGACAAGTCGGGCGAGGTGATCGGTTCGGGTGTGATGCACATCCATCCGGCCGATTTCGCCAAGCAGATGACCACCATGAAAGTCCTCAATGCGCGCAACGAGCGCGAGCGCATCGAAGGGCTGGCGCGGTTCGGCAAGTTCTTCGCCGGGATTCTCTGGGAGAGTTACGGCGGGGTGTTCGCCGGTGACAAATACTTCAATCCCGACGCACCGCCACGCTTGAAACGACCGCTGGATGCGCCGACGCCGGCTGTGCATTTCTTCCCCACCGAGGATGGCGTGGAACTGCGCCTGAGCCGCTATCAGGCCGGCAGCAAAGGCCCGGTGATGCTGGTGCATGGCTTGGGTGTGGGCTCGAATATCTTTTCCACCGACACCATCCAGACCAACCTGCTGGAGTTTCTGTGCAAGCACGACTACGACGTGTGGCTGCTGGATTTCCGGGTGAGCATCCTGCTGCCGGCCAGCAAGAAGGAATGGAACGGCGATCAGATCGCCCAGTACGACTTCAAGGCCGCCATCGGGCAGATCCAGCAGCAGACCGGCACGAAGGACGTGCAATGCGTGGTGCATTGCTACGGCGCGACGACGTTCTTCATGTCGTTGCTCGCCGGTTTGCAGGGCGTGCGTTCGGTGGTCTGCTCACAGATTGCCGCCGACACGGTGGTCGCGACCGCAACGGGCTTGAAGGCTGGTCTGCACCTGCCGGGCATGCTCGATGCGATTGGCGTGAAGTCGATGACGGCCTACGCCGACAGCAAGGAGAACTGGTTCAACAAGCTCTACGACAAGGCCCTCAACGGCTACGCGCGGATTGAAGCACAGGGTTATTGCACCAACCCGGTGTGCCACCGCATCACCTTCATGTACGCCTCGCTGTACCGCCACGACACCCTCAACGAGACGCTGCATGACAACCTGCACGAACTGTTCGGCGAGTCGAACATCGAGACCTTCGAGCACCTGGCACTGATCGTGCGCAAAGGACATCTGGTGGATTTCAAGGGCAACGATGTGTACATGCCGCACTTCGACCGGTTGACCATGCCGATCTGCTTCATCAGCGGCGCGGAAAACCAGTGCTATTTGCCGGAGAGCACGCTCAAGACCTATCAGAAGGTTTGCGAGAAGCATGGGCCGGAGCGTTATAGCCGGCATGTGGTGCCGGGTTATGGCCATATCGATTGCATGTTCGGCAAGAACGCGGTGGTCGATGTGTATCCGATCATCCTTGAACACCTGGAGAAAACGGCCCTCGGCTGACTTGAAACCGAGTCGGCTGCAATCGCGAGCAGGCTCGCTCCCATCAAGGCGCACCGCCATCAAGTGTGGGAGTCGGCTTGCCAGCGATGGCGGGGTATCAGGCGCTACACCTCTCCAGTCTGCACAAGGAAATGGATGACATGGACAGCTACATCCGCTGGTTTCAACGTTTCATCTGGCTCGGCATTGCGATGAACATGGTGTTCGCGATCCCGGCGCTGTTCGCGCCGGGGTTGCTGACATCGGTGGTTGGCCTGCCGCCGCAACTCTCCGACCCGTGGCTGGAAAACGCCGGGATGCTGCTGGTGGGCATCAGCGTGTTCTACATGCCGTCGGGCTTCAACGCGCCGCGCTATGTGGTGCATTCCTGGTTGTGTGTGCTGACGCGGCTGATCGCCGTGGCGTTCTGGATCTACCTGATCAACACCAGCAGCCAGGGCTCGGTGTTCGTGCCGATGCTGATGGGTGACCTGAGCTTTTTCCTGATCCTCGGCATCCTGCTGTACCTCGGCACCACCCCGGAAAACCGCCCCCTTGCCCTGCTCTGTGACGGCTGGCGCGAATGGCGGGCGGCGTGGGCGCGGCATTGGCAGAGCCACGCGTTCAAGGTCGGCACGCTGGTCGTGGTCGCGTTGCTGGGGTTCATCGGCTACGAGACCTGGTATCAGATGCTGCGCGTGGTGCCGGAGCAGGAATATGCCTCCGACGAAGATCACTACAAATACGCGGCCATCGGCCTGGGCATCGAAGCGCGGATCCCGTATTACCTGTTCTCCGTACTGCCGCAGATGTGCCCGGAAAAAATGCCGAAACCCGGTGGTTGGGAAGTCTTCGGTTTCCTGTTCGAGAACGGCAAGGACCTGCCGATCGGCATGGCCAAGCGGCAGATCGGCTACCCGACCGTCGAGCCGAACTGTGCGCTGTGCCACACCGGCTCCTACCGGGCGAATGCCAGTGATGTCGCGGTCAATGTGCCGAGCGCACCGGCCAACACCCTGCAACTGCAAGCCTTCCAGTGGTTCGCCTACGATTGCGCCAGCGACCCGAAATTCACCACCGACGCGGTGATGGCGGCGATCAACAGCAAGTTCCAGCTCGGCTTTTTCGAGCGCATCTACAACCGTTACCTGATCATTCCGATGGCCAAGACCGCGCTGCTCAAACAGAAGCAGGCCTATGCCTGGCAGAAGCTGCGGCCGCCACAGGGGCCGGGGCGTACCGACACCTTCAACCCGACGAAAATGGTGGTGTTCGGCTTCCCGGATGACTCGACCATAGGCACCGTGGACCTGCCGCAAGTGTGGAACCAGAAACCCCGAGAATCGATGTACCTGCACTGGGACGGCAATAACAACAAGATCCACGAGCGCAACTACGCCGCTGCGATGGCGGTGGGTGCGACGCCAGAGTCGGTGCTGCCACCGAGTTTCAATCGCGTGACCAACTGGCTGCTCGGGCACAAGGCGCCGGCGTGGCCGTGGGCACTGGATCAGGCCAAGGTCGCCCAAGGCAAACCGATCTGGGAAACCAATTGCGCCGGTTGCCACGACTTCGGTCGTGTCGACACCGGGCAGGTCACCACCAACATCGACCAGCTCGGCACCGATCCGCATCGGCTGGACTCGTTCACTGTCGGGCTGGTGGCGGCGTTCCACACCTTCAAGAAACCGCCGTTCGATTTCGGCGCGTACCGCAAGACCCAGAGCTACAGCAACACGCCCACCGACGGCATCTGGCTGCGCGCGCCGTACCTGCACAACGGTTCGGTGCCGACCCTGTGGGATTTGCTGCAACCGCCGGAAAAACGTCCGCAGGTGTTCGTCACCGGCTCCGATGTCTACGACCCGGTCAACGTCGGCTTCGTGACCAGCGGCGCGCAGGCCAAAGCCTCGGCGGACTTCAAGTACGACACGCGCCTGGAGGGCAATCACAACACCGGTCACCTGTATGGCACGACGCTGTCGGACGACGACAAGCGCGCGCTGATCGAATTCATGAAAACCCTGTGAACCCCTACGGATAGAGGATTACGTCATGTCGGCAGTCGGTCATCTGAAGCATGAATACGACAAGGTCAAACTGCGTCTGCACGGCCTGTTTACCCGGGTGGAAATGGCCTGGATGAAGCTCATCAGCGAACTGGAACCCGAGGAGTTCCAGGCCATCATCAAATTGCTCCAGCGCGGTCACGATCAGGCGCAGTACGTGCTCAAGCACGGCGAGTTGCCGGACGACGTGCCGGCCGTGCCGTGGGAGTTGTCCCACGGTCTGTCGATCCTGCGCATCGGCAACGCGACGCCGTTGCCGCAATCACCCGATCAACTACAGACCACGGCGCTCAAGGACGGCACGCTGCTGGGGTGTCGCAAGTGGGAGCTGCTGGACCTGCTGTGGAGCGAGGCGCTGCTCAAATGGATCGAAAACCTGCGCCATCACGCGACCTTCGGCACCGATCCTGCGCTGGTGACAATGGAGCGCGAAGTGACGCTGGCGATTGCCGGCGACTGGGGCACCGGGCCGTTCAACAGTCATGCGCCAGCGGTGTCGGTGGCCAACCAGATGCAACTGGCCAACGCCGACTTCACCATTCACCTGGGGGATGTCTATTACGCCGGTACCCATTCCCAGGAAGACACCGACATGGCCGGCTGGCCGATGGGCACCCACGGTTCGTTCACCCTCAATTCCAACCACGAGATGTACAGCGGCGCCCACGGTTACTTCAAGGAACTGGCCACGCGTTTTCCGGGGCAGCAGGGCACCAGCTACTTTGCCCTGATCAACGACGACTGGCTGATTGTCGGGCTGGACACGGCGTACGCCTCGGATGTCATGAACCTGTACATGGACGGCACCCTGAACAAGCCGCAGATCGAGTGGATGAAAAGTCTGCCGAAACGCAAAAAGCTCATGGTGCTCAGTCACCATCAAGGCTTCGACATCACCGGGCACAACAAGACCGCGCTGTATCAACCGGTGTGCGATGCACTGGGGCGCGAGCCGGATTACTGGTATTGGGGGCACCTGCACAACGGTATCGTCTACGCGACCCAGGGCGGGTTGCATGCGCGCTGCGCCGGGCACGGGGCGATTCCCTACGGCACCACCAGTGAACTGAACGGGCATTCGGGGGTGCTGTTTTCGGAGACGCAGGATGCGAAGGATCCGGACTATCCACTGCGGGTGTTGAACGGGTACGCAAGAATCAGGCTGGTGGGGGAGGATATTTTCGAGGAGTTTATTGGCGAGGATGGATCTGTGAGGTGGTCATCGAAGTGATCCGTTTGATCGTTCCCGCGCAGGACGCGGGAACGATCAATGACGCGAATCAACCCTGAACCGGAACACCTTTGAGATACGGCGCTGGCTCGGCTCCGAGGTTGCTCAGCAACCGCTCGCTGTACCAGTCGACGAAGTTGACCACACCGAACTCATAGGTCTTGGAGTAAGGCCCAGGCTGGTACGCGGTGGAGTTGATCCCGCGCTGGTTTTCTTCGGCCAGACGACGGTCCTGATCGTTGGTCGCGTCCCACACCTGGCGCATGCGCTCGACGTCGTAATCCACGCCTTCGACGGCATCCTTGTGCACCAGCCATTTGGTGGTGACCATGGTTTCCTGGGCGCTGATCGGCCACACGGTGAAGACGATGATGTGGTCGCCCATGCAGTGGTTCCACGAGTGCGGCAGGTGCAGGATGCGCATCGAGCCCAAGTCCGGGTTCTTGATCCGGCCCATCAGCTTGGCGCAGCCCTGTTTACCGTCCAGGGTCATCGATACGGTGCCTTTAAGCAGCGGCATGCGCACGATGCGGTTGCGCAGGCCGAAGCTGGCGTGGGCGTAAGGGATCTTCTCGGCTTCCCAGGCAGCAGCGGAATCGGCGACGTGGTCCTTGAACGCCTGATCGGCGCGCGGGTCGGTGACGTCGTCCCACTCCAGCAGGGTTTTCAGCAGTTCCGGGTGCGATGCGTTGCAGTGATAGCACTCGCGGTTGTTTTCCAGCACCAGTTTCCAGTTGGCCTTTTCCATCAAGGTGGTGGTAATCGCCACCTTGGTGTTCTCCATGTCGTACGGTTCCATGTAGTGGTTCAGCGTCGACAGGAAGTCATCGATGGCCGGCGGGTTCTCTGCCAGGCTGATGAAGATGTAGCCGCCGGCGGTCTTCACGTTCACCGGTTTGAGGCCGTACTGGTTCATGTCGAAGTCGGCGCCCATCTCGGTGCCGGCGAACAGCAGGCGGCCGTCCAGCTCATACGTCCACTGGTGGTAGTGGCAGACCAGTTTGGCGACCTTGCCCTTGTCGCTGGTGCACAGGCGTGAGCCACGGTGGCGGCAGACGTTGTGGAACGCGTGCACCACGCCTTCGGCGCCGCGGATCACGATGATCGGGTTCTTGCCGATCTGCAGCGTCAGGTAGTTGCCCTTGGCCGGGATCTCGCAGGTCATGCCGGCGATCAACCACTCTTTCTGGAAGATCTCCTGCATGTCGATATCGAACAGGCGCTCGTCACTGTAGAACGGTTGCGGCAGCGAGAAGGTGCGCTCGCGCTCTTGCAGCATTTGTGCGGTGGCCTTGCGTGCGGGTTCCAGCGGGTCGCCCAGGCTGATTTTTGCGGTGTCCATCGATGTAATCCTCAAGGCCATCTGCGTGGCCGCGAAAGTGGCTGATCAGGGTTGCAGCGCAAGGTGTAAAGAATCTGTTTGTGTTGGGGCGAGTGTGGGGCCGCCGCAGGCGAGAACCTTATCCATGGGCGACATGGTGCAATCTGTTCCCGACGCGCAACCCCCGGTGGTTGGGGGCTGGTCGCGATAAGTATGTCAATGTCGCGGATAGGTAAACGGGCCGTCTGCGCTATACGCAGAATCGCCACATGAAGGCCGACAGTCGGCCGTGGAGAACAAGCATGTCCAACAGCTTCCTGAATCCGGTCACCACTCAGACCTGGGCCAATGGCCGACACATTGTCCGTTGCGTCAAAGTCATCCAGGAAACCTGGGATGTGCGCACCTTCTGCTTCATGGCCGACCAGCCGATCCTGTTCTTCTTCAAGCCCGGGCAGTTCGTTACCCTGGAGCTGGAAATCGACGGCCAGCCGATCATGCGTTCGTACACCATTTCCAGCTCGCCGTCGGTGCCGTACAGCTTTTCGGTGACCATCAAGCGCGTACCGGGGGGCAAGGTGTCCAACTGGCTGCACGACACGCTGCATGAAGGCCAGGAACTGGCGGTGCACGGGCCGGTCGGGTTGTTCAACGCCATCGATTTTCCGAGCCCTAAAGTGCTGTACCTCAGCGGCGGTGTCGGCATCACGCCGTGCATGTCCATGGCGCGCTGGTTCTACGACACCAACGGCAACGTCGACATGACGTTCATCCACAGCGCCCGCTCACCGAAAGACATCATTTACCACCGCGAGCTGGAACACATGGCGTCGCGAATCGACAACTTCAGCCTGCACCTGATCTGCGAGAAACACGGGCTGGGCGAGCCGTGGGCCGGCTATCGCGGCTACCTCAACCACAAGATGCTGGAACTGATGGTGCCGGACTTCCTCGAGCGCGAAGTCTTCTGCTGTGGCCCGACGCCGTACATGACGGCGGTCAAGCGCCTGCTGGAAAACGCCGGCTACGACATGAAGCGCTATCACGAAGAATCCTTCGGCGCCACGCCACCGGAAGCCCGCGCGGATGCGGTGGAACAGGCCGAACAGGCAGCGGAAGCGCCGGAAGTGCCGGCGGCGGATCTGCATCTGGTGGAGTTCACCTCTTCGGACAAGAGCATTCGCGTGGCACCGGGTGAGACTGTGCATGCGGCGGCTGCCAAGGTTGGGCTGATGATCCCGAAAGCCTGCGGGATGGGGATCTGCGGGACGTGCAAGGTGCTCAAGCTGGGTGGCGAGGTGGAGATGGATCACAACGGCGGGATCACCGAAGACGACGAGGCGGAGGGGTACATTCTTTCTTGCTGCAGTGTGCCGAAGGGGGATGTGCGGATCGAGTATTGAATTCAGTTTGCAGGCTTGGGGGCGATCTCCCATAGGGGAGATCGTATGAAGTCATTTGTTGCTGTTTTTAAATAACTTCGAATGCGGCGAGAAGTCAAAAGAATAAAAAAGTGAATCCGGAAATTCTCTGACATTTATATAGTGTAAGCAGCGTGCGTTTGAAGTCTGGCGGAAAATTTTTAATATCTTTTGCGCTCAGCTTCCCTTGATAAATGTAGATTTCGGGACGCTTCAGGAAACTAAAAATTTCCCCCATCATGTAGATGCGCCCCCGCATGCCTCCACGCCATAGCATCATAAGGCCTCCAGCGATCGAGCTGTTTTGAAGGCTGTTCATTATTAGTTCTATTTTTGTTTTTGCGATATACAACGAGATGCAGTTGATTGTTATGAGTGCGGCGAAGTTTATGATGTTTAGAATGATGAATGCATCTCTTGCAGTTTCAAAGTTCATTGGGTTTTCTCGTAAATCAACTCTCCGGCGATCTCGCCGCCTTTTTCGCCCATATAGCCGACCGTAAAAAATCCAGCTCCCGCAACCACTATCCCGCACAGTGCCCCACCGACTCCCGCACTGGATACCCCGAGTGCTACGCAGATTGTCGTGGCAGTACTCGCACCCAAGGCAGAGCCGGCAACTCCACCCAGGAAACTCCCCGCCTCGGTATATTTCACTTTTTCGCATGCCTTGGCACTCTGGTTCGTACAAACTTCTTGAACCTTAATTGCCGACGCCCCACCGCCTAAGGCTGTACCAATCCATCCTCCATATTTCACGTATTGCGATGCTTTGGTGACGGCCTGAAGGTCATGTGGTCGAGGGTTCAATCCTGGCTGCCCCACGAGGTATAGCCGGTGGTGCCCGCAATGTGGTGTACCCAACTGATGCCGCGGTAACGAATGGCCAATTGTTCTTGGGGTTGGGCGTCGTTTTGCAGAATGACGTGGGGCATCTCCTGCGAGAGTTCGGCGAGAACGGCCCCATCGAGGGCGATCGAATAAAACTTTTCCTGCTGACCTTGAGGCGAGGTTCGATAAAGGCTGATTGTGCATTCGAGTTCTTCGTTGTTCGAATGCGCCTGAGCCAGCAATGGGGAAGATTTGTCGACCGCTTTGGTGATGATGACCGGCTGGTGGACGGCTTTGCCGAGATTGTTGTCGCGGCGCATTTCATGGCTCAAGGCGAACACCATGATTTCATCGGTATGGGCTTTCTGGTATTTGTTGCCGACCGATTCCGGGGTCGAACATCCCGCTGAAATAAGGCCTTGAGTCTTGCCGGTGATGGTCATGTAGGCAGGGTTCGCCATAGTCAGCACTCCTCGAAAAAGGAGCAGGCAGTCTATGGCGAGGTCTGTTTGGTTTATGTAGGGCCTGGCGTAGGTTGTTTCTGAAAATGTTCAGTCGATAAACAGATCCGTCATCAACTTCGCGTCACTCTTCGGTTCAAACCGATAGTGATCGAATTCGCTCACGCCGCTTTCGCGCAAGATCTCCTCATCAATCAACAACCGCCCGGTAATCCGTCGCCCGCTGCTGTCCAGAATCACATGCGCCGCATCCGCCATGATCGCTGGCGTGCGCGCATGCTTGAACGACTCACGATTGCCCAGCTGAAACTCGATCGCGGCCGTGGCGATCATGGTCTGTGGCCACAGCGAGTTGACGCTGATCCCGTAGTTGGCAAATTCTTCGCTCATCCCGACAGTCAGCATGCTCATGCCGTACTTGGTCACGGTGTAGGGGCTGTATTGCGCGAACCATTTGCTGGCGAGGTTCAGCGGCGGTGACAGGTTGAGAATGTGCCCGGAGGATTTCTTCAGATAGGGCAGGGCCGCCTGGCTGCACAGCAACACCGCACGGGTGTTGATCTGGTGCATCAGGTCGAAACGCTTGAGTTCGATATGTTGAACACCGGTCAGTTTGATCGCCCCGGCGTTGTTCACCAGTGCATCAATGGCGCCGAAATGTTCGTTGGCCTGGGCCAGTGCCTGGCGCACGGCCTCTTCATCGCGCACATCCAGTTGCAGGGCCAAAGCCTTGCCACCGGCCGCTTCGGCTTCCGCTGCGACGCTGTGGATGGTACCGGGTAGCTTGGCATGCGGTTCGGCGCTCTTGGCGGCGATCACGATGTTGGCCCCGTCCCGCGCGGCCCGTAGCGCAATCTCGCGCCCGATGCCACGGCTGGCGCCGGTGATGAACAGGGTTTTGCCTTTTAGCGACATGCGGATGCTCCTGCTTATTGTTATGTGAGCGATGGCTCGACAAACAATGTAGACGATGGAGCTGAAGCGGGAGGGAGAGGTGAGCTGTGGCGGGGAGCTGGCTCCCGCGCCACGGGGAGGGGATCAGGCCGACATGACTTCGCGGATGTCGCGCGCCAGTTCGCGCACGCGTTCTTCTTCGGTATCCCACGAGCACATGAAGCGGGCGCCGCCCTTGCCGATGAAGGTGTAGAAGCGCCAGCCGCGAGCGGTCAGGGCGGCGATGGCCGGTTCCGAAAGTTGCAGGAACACGCCATTGGCCTGGACCGGGAACATCAGTTCCACGCCCGGGATGTCGCTGACCAGTTCGGCCAGCAGTTGCGCGCAGTGGTTGGCGTGGCGGGCGTATTTGAGCCAGGCGTCGTTTTCCAGGATGCCGACCCACGGGGCCGACAGGAAGCGCATTTTCGAGGCCAGTTGCCCGGCCTGTTTGCAGCGGTAGTCGAAGTCTTCGGCCAGTTTGTGGTTGAAGAACAGGATCGCTTCACCCACCGCCATGCCGTTTTTCGTGCCGCCGAAGCACAGCACATCGACGCCGGCCTTCCAGGTCAGGTCTGCCGGCGAGCAGCCGAGGAACGCGCAGGCGTTGGAGAAACGCGCGCCGTCCATGTGCAGGTTCAGGCCCAGTTCCTTGCAGGTGTCGCTGATGGCGCGGACTTCTTCCGGGGTATAGACGCTGCCGACTTCGGTGGCCTGGGTCAGGGTCACCACGCGTGGTTTCGGGTAGTGGATGTCCTGGCGCTTGAGGGCGACTTCGCGGATCGAGGCCGGGGTGATCTTGCCGTTTTCAGTGCCGGCGATCAGCAGTTTCGAGCCGTTGGAGAAGAACTCCGGGGCGCCGCATTCGTCGGTTTCGACGTGGGCGGTTTCCGAGCAGATCACGCTGTGATAACTCTGGCACAGCGACGACAGCGCCAGCGAGTTGGCGGCGGTGCCGTTGAAGGCGAAGAACACTTCGCAGTCGGTCTCGAACAGTTTGCGGAAATCATCCGAGGCGCGTGCTGTCCACTCATCGTCGCCATAGGCGCGCTGGTGGCCGTGGTTGGCCTGTTCCATGGCAGCCCAGGCTTCAGGGCAGATACCGGAGTAGTTGTCGCTGGCGAATTGTTGGCTCTTGTCGGTCATGGCCGGCTTCCGTGATCGAGGCGCTTGTGGCGCTTCGTGGGGTCAATGATGGTGCGCACTTTACCGAAGATCATCCGGGGAGCACACGGGATGTCGCTGACAGAACATTACAGGGATGCGGGTCGATTATGCACCTGAGCCAGCGCGACGGCGCACTCGATCTGCTCAAGTGGCTGGCGCTGCTGAGCATGCTGCTCGATCACCTGCGATATGTCGGGATCAGCGCCGATTGGCTGTATGTGCCGGGGCGGTTGGCGTTCCCGTGGTTCTGCCTGGCGATGGCGGCGAATCTGGCCCGTGACGGCGCGCGTAAGACCGAATGGCGCTATCTGGGCTGGTTGTTGCTGTTCAGCCTGCTCAGCGAGATTCCCTACCGTTTGTACATTCCCGATCCCGACACCTTGAACGTGATGCCCACGCTGGCGCTGGGCTTGCTGGTGGCGCGGGGCTGGCTGGATCGAACGGCGATTTCGCGACTGCTGGGCATCAGCGCCTTGCTGGTGGCGGCGTTGTTCCCGGAGCGACTGATGTTCGGTCTGTTCGGCATCCTGCTGCCGCTGGCGATGTTGCTGGCGTTTCGCAAACCCTGGTATTTCAGCCTGCTGCCGGGGTTGGTGTGTCTGGCGGCGAATCAGTGGCAGGTGCTCTACGAGTCCGCCCAGTTCGGCAACCGCGTGGCGATCTTCGGCATCGCGACATGCCTGATTGCGCCACTGCTCGGAATGTTCCTGTTGCGACATGTCACTTTCCTCCGCGCGCCACCCATGCGCCGCTGGGCGTATGCGCTCTATCCCGCGCATTTCATGGTTCTTCTGGGCTTGCGCCAGCTGCTTGTTTGAGTCCGTCGCCCCCGCCATGTCGTAAACGCACCTTTGCGTGGCGTCCGTAGGCATTTGACCTCCCTGCGCCGGCCATACCATCGCATCAAAGGGCACTGCCGAAACGCCGTGCCTTACCGAGACGAATGGCGCACAGATGCCGCTGGGAGAGACGCGATGTTCAGCAAGCAAGACCAGATCCAGGGTTACGACGATGCACTGCTGGCGGCGATGAATGCCGAGGAGCAACGTCAGGAAGATCACATCGAGCTGATCGCGTCGGAGAACTACACCAGCAAACGCGTCATGGAAGCGCAAGGCAGCGGCCTGACCAACAAATACGCCGAAGGCTATCCGGGCAAGCGCTATTACGGTGGCTGCGAGCACGTCGACAAGGTCGAAGCGCTGGCCATCGAACGCGCCAAGCAACTGTTCGGTGCCGATTACGCCAACGTCCAGCCGCACTCCGGTTCCTCGGCCAACAGCGCTGTCTATCTGGCGCTGATCCAGGCTGGCGACACCATCCTCGGCATGAGTCTGGCCCATGGCGGTCACCTGACCCACGGCGCCAAGGTGTCGTCCTCGGGCAAGCTCTACAACGCCGTGCAGTACGGCATCGACACCAAGACCGGCCTGATCGATTACGACGAAGTCGAGCGTCTGGCGGTCGAGCACAAACCGAAAATGATCGTCGCCGGTTTCTCGGCCTACTCGAAAACCCTCGACTTCCCGCGCTTCCGTCAGATCGCCGACAAGGTCGGTGCGCTGCTGTTCGTCGACATGGCCCACGTGGCCGGTCTGGTGGCTGCCGGTCTGTACCCGAACCCGCTGCCGTACGCCGACGTGGTCACCACCACCACTCACAAGACCCTGCGTGGTCCGCGTGGCGGCCTGATCCTGGCCAAGGCCAACGAAGAGATCGAGAAGAAACTCAACGCTGCGGTATTCCCCGGCGCCCAGGGCGGCCCGCTGATGCACGTCATCGCCGGTAAAGCCGTGTGCTTCAAGGAAGCGCTGGAGCCTGGCTTCAAGGCCTATCAGCAGCAAGTGATCGACAACGCCCAGGCGATGGCGAGCGTATTTATCAAACGTGGCTACGATGTAGTGTCCGGCGGCACCGACAACCACCTGTTCCTGGTCAGCCTGATCCGTCAGGGCCTCACCGGTAAAGACGCGGACGCCGCCCTCGGTCGCGCTCACATCACCGTCAACAAGAACGCCGTACCGAACGACCCGCAGTCGCCGTTCGTCACCTCCGGCCTGCGCATCGGCACCCCGGCGGTGACCACGCGCGGCTTCAAGGTGACCCAGTGCGTGACGCTGGCCGGCTGGATCTGCGACATCCTCGACAACCTCGGCGACGCCGATGTCGAGGCCAATGTCGCCCAGCAGGTTTCGGCCCTGTGCGCTGACTTCCCGGTTTATCGCTGAGCGTTCTGGAGTACATGACTATGCAACGCTATTCGGGCTTCGGCCTCTTCAAACACTCCCTCAGCCACCACGAAAACTGGCAGCGCATGTGGCGCACGCCGACCCCGAAGAAGGTCTACGACGTAGTCATCGTCGGCGGCGGCGGGCACGGTCTGGCGACGGCTTACTATCTGGCCAAAGAGCACGGCATCACCAACGTGGCCGTGGTCGAGAAGGGCTGGCTGGGCGGCGGTAACACCGCGCGCAATACCACCATCGTTCGCTCCAACTACCTGTGGGACGAGTCGGCGCACCTGTACGAACACGCGATGAAACTGTGGGAAGGCCTGTCTCAGGACCTGAACTACAACGTGATGTTCTCCCAGCGCGGCGTCTACAACCTGTGCCATACCCTGCAGGACATCCGTGATTCCGAGCGTCGGGTCAGCGCCAACCGCCTCAACGGCGTCGACGGCGAACTGCTCAACGCCAAGCAAGTCGCGGACGAAATTCCGTACCTCGACTGCTCGAAAAACACCCGCTATCCGGTGATGGGTGCAACCGTCCAGCGTCGCGGCGGCGTGGCCCGTCACGATGCCGTGGCGTGGGGCTTTGCCCGTGCCGCCGACGCCTTGGGCGTGGACTTGATCCAGCAGACCGAAGTGATCGGCTTCCGCAAGGAAAACGGCGTGTGCATCGGCGTTGAAACCAACAAGGGTTTCATTGGCGCCAAGCGCGTCGGCGTGGTCACCGCCGGTAACTCCGGGCACATGGCCAAACTCGCCGGTTTCCGTCTGCCGATCGAATCCCACCCGTTGCAGGCACTGGTGTCCGAGCCGATCAAACCGATCATCGACAGCGTGATCATGTCCAACGCCGTGCACGGTTACATCAGCCAGTCCGACAAGGGCGACCTGGTGATCGGTGCCGGTATCGACGGCTACAACGGCTACGGCCAGCGCGGTTCGTACCCGGTGATCGAGCACACCATCCAGGCCATCGTCGAGATGTTCCCGGTGCTGTCGCGGGTACGCATGAACCGTCAGTGGGGCGGCATCGTCGACACCACGCCGGACGCCTGCCCGATCATTTCGAAAACCCCGGTGCCGAACATGTTCTTCAACTGCGGTTGGGGTACCGGCGGCTTCAAGGCCACACCTGGCTCGGGCAACGTGTTTGCCGCGAGTCTGGCCAAGGGTGAAATGCACCCGCTGGCCGCACCTTTCTCCATCGACCGTTTCCACAACGGTGCGTTGATCGACGAACACGGCGCTGCGGCTGTCGCCCACTAACAGGAGAAATCCCATGTTGCATATCTTCTGTCCTCACTGCGGCGAACTGCGCTCCGAAGAGGAATTCCACGCATCCGGCCAAGCGCACATCCCGCGTCCGCTGGACCCAGGCGCCTGCACTGATGAAGAGTGGGGCGACTACATGTTCTTCCGCGACAACCCTCGCGGCCTGCACCACGAGTTGTGGGATCACGTCGCCGGTTGCCGCCAGTACTTCAACGTCACCCGCGACACCGTGACCTACGAGATTCTCGAAACCTACAAGATCGGCACCAAGCCGCAATTCACCGACAAGGCTGACACTGCGAAAACAGCCACGACGGCGCTGGGAGAGAAGGTATGAGCCAGACCAATCGCCTGTCCAACGGTGGACGGATCGACCGCAACAAAGTGCTGAGCTTCACCTTCAACGGCCAGGTCTACAAAGGTTTCGAAGGCGATTCGCTGGCCGCTGCACTGCTGGCCAACGGCGTCGACATCATTGGCCGCAGCTTCAAGTATTCGCGTCCACGCGGCATCTTCGCCGCCGGTGCCGAAGAGCCGAACGCGGTGCTGCAGATCGGTGCCACCGAAGCCACCCAGATCCCCAACGTGCGCGCCACGCAACAGGCGTTGTACCAAGGCCTGGTCGCCACCAGCACCAACGGCTGGCCGAGCGTCAACAACGACATGATGGGCATTCTCGGCAAGGTCGGCGGCAAGCTGATGCCACCGGGTTTCTACTACAAAACCTTCATGTATCCGCAATCGTTCTGGATGACTTACGAGAAGTACATTCGTAAGGCAGCAGGTCTTGGCCGTTCGCCGACCGAGAATGATCCGGACACCTACGACTACATGAACCAGCACTGCGACGTGTTGATCGTCGGCGCCGGCCCGGCCGGTCTGGCGGCTGCCCTGGCGGCTGCGCGCAGCGGTGCGCGGGTGATCATCGCCGACGAGCAGGAAGAGTTCGGCGGCAGCCTGCTCGACTCCCGCGAAAGCCTCGATGGCAAGCCTGCGGTGGAGTGGGTCGCCAGTGTCGTTGCCGAATTGAAGAACACCCCGGACGTGCTGCTGTTGCCGCGCGCCACGGTCAACGGTTACCACGACCACAACTTCCTGACCATTCACGAACGCCTCACCGATCACCTCGGCGACCGCGCTCCGATCGGCCAGGTGCGTCAGCGCATTCACCGCGTCCGCGCCAAGCGCGTGGTGCTGGCGACCGGTGCTCACGAGCGTCCGCTGGTCTACGGCAACAACGACGTGCCGGGCAACATGCTCGCCGGTGCTGTGTCGACTTACGTGCGTCGCTACGGTGTGGCACCGGGCAAGAAGCTGGTGCTGTCGACCAACAACGATCACGCCTATCGCGTGGCGCTGGATTGGCTCGATGCCAGCCTGCAAGTCGTGGCCATCGCCGACGCCCGCAGCAATCCGCGCGGTGCGCTGGTGGAAGAGGCGCGCGCCAAAGGTATCCGCATCCTCACCGGCAGCGCCGTGATCGAGGCTCGTGGCAGCAAGCACGTCACCGCTGCCCGCGTGGCGGCGATCGATGTCAAAGGTCACAAGGTCACCAGCCCGGGCGAATGGCTCGACTGCGACCTGATCGCCAGCTCCGGCGGTTACAGCCCGGTGGTTCACCTGGCGTCGCACCTCGGCGGCAAGCCGATCTGGCGCGAAGACATCCTCGGTTTCGTACCGGGCGAAGCACCGCAGAAGCGCGTGTGCGTCGGTGGTATCAACGGCGTCTACGGTCTCGGCGATTCCCTGGCCGACGGTTTTGAAGGTGGCGTGCGCGCTGCGTCCGAAGCCGGGTTCCAGACCGTTGAAGGCGTGTTGCCGAAAGCCTTGAGCCGTCATGAAGAGCCGACCCTGGCGCTGTTCCAGGTGCCGCATGAAAAGAACACCTCACGGGCACCGAAGCAATTCGTCGACCTGCAGAACGACGTGACCGCCGCCGCCATCGAACTGGCGACCCGCGAAGGTTTCGAGTCGGTCGAGCACGTCAAGCGCTACACCGCGCTGGGCTTCGGCACCGATCAGGGCAAGCTCGGCAACGTCAACGGCCTGGCGATTGCCGCCCGTTCGCTGAACGTGACCATCCCGCAGATGGGCACCACGATGTTCCGTCCGAACTACACGCCGGTGACTTTCGGCGCGGTAGCGGGCCGTCACTGTGGGCACATTTTCGAACCTGTGCGTTACACCGCACTGCATCAATGGCACCTGAAAAACGGCGCCGAGTTCGAAGACGTCGGCCAGTGGAAACGTCCGTGGTACTTCCCGAAAAACGGCGAAGACATGCATGCCGCCGTCAAGCGCGAATGCAAGGCTGTGCGCGACAGCGTCGGTCTGCTGGACGCTTCGACCCTGGGCAAGATCGACATCCAGGGCCCGGACGCCCGTGAGTTCCTCAACCGCGTTTACACCAACGCCTGGACCAAGCTCGACGTGGGCAAGGCCCGTTACGGCCTGATGTGCAAGGAAGACGGCATGGTCTTCGATGACGGTGTGACGGCGTGTCTGGCCGACAACCATTTCGTCATGACCACCACCACCGGCGGTGCGGCTCGCGTGCTGCAGTGGCTGGAGCTGTACCACCAGACCGAATGGCCAGAGATGAAGGTGTACTTCACCTCCGTCACCGACCACTGGGCGACCATGACCCTGTCCGGCCCGAACAGCCGCAAGCTGCTCAGCGCCGTGACCGACATCGACCTCGCCAACGAAGCGTTCCCGTTCATGACCTGGAAAGAAGGTCTGGTCGGCGGTGTGCCGGCGCGGGTGTTCCGCATCTCGTTTACCGGTGAGCTGTCGTACGAAGTCAACGTCCAGGCCGACTACGCGATGGGTGTTTTGGAGAAGATTGTTGAGGCGGGGAAGGCGTTCAACCTGACGCCATATGGCACTGAAACCATGCACGTCCTGCGGGCCGAGAAGGGCTTCATCATCGTCGGCCAGGACACCGACGGCTCGATGACCCCGGACGACCTGAACATGGGCTGGTGTGTCGGTCGCACCAAACCGTTCTCGTGGATCGGCCAGCGCGGAATGAACCGAGAAGACTGCGTGCGTGACCAGCGCAAACAGTTGGTCGGCTTGAAACCAGTCGATCCAAACGTATGGCTGCCGGAAGGTGCGCAACTGGTGTTCAACACTAAGCAGTCGATCCCGATGACCATGGTCGGCCACGTGACCTCCAGCTACGCGCACAACTCCCTCGGTTATTCGTTTGCCATGGGCGTGGTGAAGGGCGGTCTGAAGCGTCTGGGCGAGCGGGTGTTCGCACCGCTGGCGGATGGCAGCGTGATCGAGGCGGAAATCGTTTCTTCGGTGTTCTTCGATCCGAAAGGCGATCGCCAGAACATCTAATTGATCGCTCCCGCGCCTGGCGCGGGAGCGGCACAGAATTCAGGAAGGGTGCTTTATGACCGCAGCCAACGTTTACCAACAACGCCCGACCACCGGGGCCAAGGCCGAGTCGTCGCTGCATCACGCCGACCTCGCCAGCCTGGTGGGCAAGGGCCGCAAAAGTGCCGGCGTGACCGTGCGCGAGAAGAAACTCCTCGGCCATCTGACCATTCGTGGCGACGGCCACGATGCCGCGTTCGCTGCCGGCGTGCACAAGGCCCTGGGCATTGAGTTGCCGGGCGCCCTGAGCGTCATCGTCAAAGGCGAAACCAGCCTGCAATGGATGGGCCCTGACGAGTGGCTGTTGATCGTGCCGAGCGGCGAAGAGTTCGCCGCCGAGCAGAAACTGCGCGAAGCGCTGGGCGATCTGCACATTGCGATCGTCAACGTCAGCGGCGGCCAGCAAGTGCTCGAACTGAGCGGCCCGAACGTGCGTCAGGTGCTGATGAAGTCCACCAGCTACGACGTGCACCCGAACAACTTCCCGGTCGGCAAGGCTGTGGGCACGGTGTTCGCCAAGTCGCAGCTGATGATCCGTCATACCGCCGAAGACACCTGGGAACTGCTGATTCGTCGCAGTTTCTCGGATTACTGGTGGTTGTGGTTGCAGGATGCGTCCGCCGAATACGGCCTTAGCGTTCAGGCGTAATGATCGTTCCCACGCTGCGCGTGGGAGCGAGTAGAGGAGAAAAACGACAATGAGCCGCGCCCCGGATACATGGATTCTGACCGCCGACTGCCCCAGCGTTCTCGGCACCGTGGACGCGGTGACGCGTTTTCTGTTCGAGCAGGGCTGCTACGTCACCGAGCACCACTCGTTCGACGACCGGCTCTCGGGCCGCTTCTTCATTCGTGTGGAATTCCGTCAGCCCGACGGTTTTGACGAGCAATCCTTCCGCGCCGGCCTCGCCGAACGCGGTCAGGCGTTCGGCATGATCTTCGAACTGACCGCGCCGAACTACCGGCCGAAAGTGGTGATCATGGTCTCCAAGGCCGATCACTGCCTCAACGACTTGCTCTACCGCCAACGCATAGGCCAGTTGTCGATGGACGTGGCGGCAGTGGTGTCCAACCACCCGGACCTCAAGCCGCTGGCCGACTGGCACCAGATTCCCTACTACCACTTCCCCCTCGACCCCAACGACAAGCCGTCGCAGGAGCGTCAGGTGTGGCAGGTGATCGAAGAGTCCGGTGCCGAACTGGTGATCCTCGCCCGCTACATGCAGGTGTTGTCGCCGGAGCTGTGCCGCAAGCTCGATGGCAAGGCGATCAACATTCATCACTCGCTGCTGCCGGGCTTCAAGGGTGCCAAGCCGTATCACCAGGCCTACAACAAGGGCGTGAAACTGGTGGGTGCGACGGCGCACTACATCAACAACGACCTGGACGAGGGGCCGATCATCGCCCAGGGCGTCGAGGCGGTGGATCACAGTCATTACCCCGAAGACCTGATTGCCAAGGGCCGCGACATCGAAGGCCTGACTCTGGCGCGGGCGGTGGGTTATCACATCGAGCGACGGGTGTTCCTGAACGCCAACCGCACCGTCGTTCTTTGAGTCACAGACAACGCAAGACCAACAAGCAATAACCCGAGCACTTAACGCGCTGCCTGCCTGGGCGGCGCGGTTCCATAAAAACAACAGCGAGGTGAAAGCATGTCTGGCAATCGTGGTGTGGTGTATCTCGGCGCTGGCAAGGTCGAAGTACAGAAAATCGACTATCCGAAAATGCAGGATCCGCGCGGCAGGAAGATCGAGCACGGTGTGATCCTGCGTGTGGTTTCAACCAACATTTGCGGCTCCGACCAGCACATGGTGCGCGGCCGGACCACGGCGCAGACCGGTCTGGTACTGGGCCATGAAATCACCGGTGAAGTGATCGAGAAGGGTTCCGACGTCGAGAACCTGAAGATCGGCGATCTGGTGTCCGTTCCGTTCAACGTGGCTTGCGGGCGCTGCCGTTCCTGCAAGGAACAACACACCGGCGTCTGCCTGACCGTCAACCCGGCCCGCGCCGGCGGTGCCTACGGTTACGTCGACATGGGCGACTGGACCGGCGGCCAGGCCGAGTACGTGCTGGTGCCGTACGCCGACTTCAACCTGCTGAAACTGCCGGACCGCGACAAGGCCATGGAGAAAATCCGTGACCTGACCTGCCTCTCCGACATCCTGCCGACCGGTTACCACGGCGCCGTTACTGCAGGCGTTGGCCCGGGCAGCACCGTTTACATCGCGGGCGCCGGCCCGGTCGGTCTGGCCGCTGCCGCTTCGGCCCGTCTGCTGGGCGCGGCGGTGGTCATCATCGGCGACGTCAACACCATCCGCCTGGCCCACGCCAAGGCTCAGGGTTTCGAAATCGTCGACCTGTCGAAAGACACCCCGCTGCACGAACAGATCGCCGCACTGCTGGGCGAACCGGAAGTGGATTGCGCGGTGGACTGCGTGGGCTTCGAAGCCCGTGGTCATGGCCATGACGGCGTCAAATCCGAAGCCCCGGCCACCGTGCTCAACTCGCTGATGGGCGTGGTGCGCGTAGCTGGCAAGATCGGTATTCCGGGCCTGTACGTGACCGAAGATCCGGGGGCTGTGGATGCTGCCGCAAAAATGGGCAGCCTGAGCATCCGCTTCGGCCTCGGCTGGGCCAAATCCCACAGCTTCCACACCGGACAGACTCCGGTAATGAAATACAACCGCCAGTTGATGCAGGCGATCATGTGGGACCGCATCAACATCGCCGAAGTGGTGGGTGTGCAGGTCATCAGCCTCGATCAGGCGCCGGAAGGCTACGGCGAGTTCGATGCGGGCGTGCCGAAGAAGTTTGTGATTGATCCGCACAAGTTGTTCAGTGCGGCGTAAGCATCAAGGTATAAAGAAAGGCGACCTACGGGTCGCCTTTTTTACTGAATGTTGAATGCGCAGAGCGTGAGCTTTTCGGAGCTGCACTGGTTTTCTTTCCAGTTGCCTTTGGCGACGGGGCGAGCCTTTTTCGCCTCTTTCAACGTTAGCTGCATCGTGCGATCAGACTGGTCCTTGTAATCGCAAGTCAGGACTGGGTCATCTATTTTTGCCCCGGTGAACGATGCCGTTTTCAGATCGAACTCCTCCGCACCAGTACCCATCCATGTCGTGCCTTTGGATGCCGGTGCCGTGAATACGTACGTCCCGCTTTCGGTGCTGACTTGGTCAATTTGCGCTGCCTTTGGGCAAATCAAGGTTTGCGCATGGACAGAAGACATGATGAAAAAAGAAAGTGCACCCAGCAATAGTTGTGATCGCATCTTTTAAACCCTCTGGAGTAAAGAGACCTCTGGACCTTGAGCCGGACTTGATTGACTTCATAATCCCGCCAATGCCCCTTGATACAATACCGGCCCCGTCGGCTGCCCGGTCGGCGACCCACCCTTCGGCTCAAGACTGACCGCCAGCGCAATCGGCTTACCGATCAGCGCCTTCTGCGCGTCGTTCAATTCAACCTTACCTTTGCCGCCCGCCGGGATCACACCCAGCGAGATTGGCTTGCCATCGGCGGGAATCGCCCACAGCTCCAGGCTGCGCTGAGGATCGACAGCCGCCAATGTCAGCGGCTCGACTTGCAGGTAATCATCATGGGCTTCCACTTTCAGCGCCGGTTTCGCGTCGGCGCTCAGCAGGGTGGCGCGGTAGCGGGCGTCGTCGTGGGTGTACAGCGAGCCGAGGAACACCAGCACCACGATTGAAGCCAGTGCCGCCGTCACCCGCAGCCAGTTCCAGAACGGACGCTTCTCGGGGACGTGCAGCACCTGCGGCTCGATACGCGCAGTAACGCCGTGCCACACGCGCTCCGGCACTGGAATCTCCGGCAATGTTTCGGTGAGGCTGGCGAGGCTTTCCTGCCAGTGCGCCAGTTCGACGCGCAGGGCCGCGTCTTCCAGCAGCAACTGCTCGAAACGCCGACGGGCCGGCGCAGCCATCAAGCCGATGGCGTAATCGGCGGCGAGCGCGCGGCGCAGGGCAGGGGTCTGGTAGTTCATGATTCAAGGCACCGGCGCAGGCGTTCCATGCCACGGCGAATCCATGATTTGACCGAGCCGAGCGGCGCCGCCAGATGCTCGGCCAGTTCCGAGCAGGACAAACCCTGAAAGTAGGCCACGGTAATCGACTGGCGCTGCATGCCTTCGAGGGTTTCCAGGCAGCGGTTCAGGGCTGTGGCTTCGCGGGCGCTGTTCAATTGGTCATGGGCCGACGGGCTTTCGTCCGCCAGGGCGTCCTGTTCAACATCGGTCAGAGGCCGGTCTCGGTGTTTACGCAACTGGTCGATGGCCTGGTTGCGGGTGATGTTGATCATCCAGGTCATTGGCGCCGACAGGTGCGATTCGTAGCGCGAGGCGTTGTTCCAGATCCGCACGAAGCTTTCCTGCAACACTTCCTCGGCCAGATCCGGTCGCCCCATGAAACGCAGAGCCACGCCGTGCAGGCGCGGGCCAACGCTGCGGTACAGCGTTTCGAAGGCACGGCGGTCGCCCAGTGAACACTGGGCCAGCAATTGCCGCAGCTGATCGGTGTCGGCGAAGGTAATGACAAGTCTCCAGACAGGGCGGGTGCTGGTTTCGGGTAGTTCACAGGCTAGTTCAGCTACTGCGCTCGTGCCATTCATCATGGGGTATCCGGGGTTTCACGTTTCATATACGCGGCCGGGTTCAGAATGGATGCGCTACGCTCGGAACATGCCGGCGGATACTCGGTCAAACCGGCAGTTTGTCCCTTCGCTGACGAAGGGTTTTTACGCCACAAGAGGATGTCTGAATGAAGATTTCACGCGGTTTTGCCCTGGCATCGCTCCTGACCCTGGCGGCAGGTCCGGTATTTGCCGGTTTCAGCCTGAGCGACGTTGCCGGTGCGGTGTCGGGCATGCAGGGCGGTGACAAGGCTGCGGCAGCGGCGCCAACCTCGGAAACCGCCGGTCTGTTGAGTGCACTGAGCGCGCTGAACGTCACGCCGCAGCAAGCGGTCGGCGGTACCAGTGCCATGCTGGGGCTGGCGAAAAACCAGCTCAGCAACACTGACTATTCGCAGTTGGCCAAGGATGTGCCGGGGATCGACAAACTTTCCGGTGGCGGCGGCAATCTGGCGGCGTTGAGCGGGTTGCTCGGATCGTCCGGCAAATCCGCCGGGCTGGAAAACGCGCTGGGCAACGTCAAGGACACCAATGACTTGAACAATGCCTTTGGGGCGTTGGGCATGGACAGCGGCATGGTTGGCCAGTTTGCCCCGATACTGCTGCAATACCTCGGTCAGCAGGGTGTGGGCGGCTCGCTGCTGCAAAGCCTGGGCAGCATCTGGGGCACCGGCGCCGGCAGTTGATTCAACGGCGCCCGCCGCGCAGTTCGGCGATGCGCTGGTCTTTCTCGGTCCAGAGCTGGTTGACCCAGTTCTGGATCTTCTCGCGAAACACCGGATCGTTTTCGTAGTCGCCCTGCCACAGCGCCGGGTCGAGTTCACGAGTACGGATATCGATGATCACCCGCGGCACGTTACCGCTGATCAGGTCCCAGAAACCCGGAATCTTCGGCTGTGGGTAAACCACGGTCACATCCAGAATTGCGTCCAGCTGTTCACCCATCGCCGCCAGCACAAACGCCACACCGCCCGCCTTGGGCTTGAGCAGATGGCTGAACGGTGACTGTTGCTGAGTGCTTTTGGCCGCGGTATAGCGCGTGCCTTCCAGATAATTGACCACCGTCACCGGCTGACGCTTGAACAGTTCGCACGCGGCTTTGGTGATTTCCAGGTCCTTGCCGGCCAGTTCCGGGTGCTTCGCCAGGAACGCCTTGGTGTAGCGTTTCATGAACGGGTAATCCAGCGCCCACCAGGCAAGGCCCAGGAACGGCACCCAGATCAATTCCTTCTTGAGGAAGAACTTGAAGAACGGCGTGCGTCGGTTGAGGGTCTGGATCAGCGCCGGGATATCGACCCAGGACTGATGGTTACTGATCACCAGATACGACGTGTCGCCACGCAGATCATCGCCGCCCCGGATGTCCCATTGCGTCGGGATGCACAGGCGGAAGATCAGTTTGTCGATTTCCGCCCAGGTCTCGGCAATCCACATCACCGCCCACGAGGCGTAATCGCGAAAGCGTCCCGGCAGGATCAGCTTGAGCAGGGCGAACACCATCAGCGGGCCGAACAGCACCAGGGTGTTGAGCAATAACAGCAGGGTGACGAAACAGCCGGTGAGCAGGCGGCGCATAAGCAACTCTATGAAAGCGGATGGGCGCGCCATGATAAGTGGCTTCGGGCGACAGGCCAAATCGCGGGTTACGAATGTTTCACCTTTGGCGCGTTAGCCTTGCGGGAACGATCAAGTGAACAGCGGTCTAAAATCTCGCGTCTGACGCCCCATTTCTCAAGGAAGCCCCTTACGTGAAATCCCTCCTTGCTTTGCTTTCCCTTGTTGCCCTGCCGGTGCTGGCCGCCGAGCCGACCCTGTACGGGCGTTACGAATACATCGCGCTACCGGAAATCGGCGGGCAAGTGTTCAAGGCAAAAATGGACACCGGCGCGCTGACCGCCTCGCTGTCGGCCAAGGACATCGAGACCTTCACCCGCGACGGCGAAGACTGGGTGCGTTTCCGTCTCGCGACCAAGGACGCCAGCAACAAGGTGTTCGAACACAAGATCGCGCGGATCAGCAAGATCAAGAGCCGCTCCGACGAGGACGACGAGGATCGCGACACCACGGAAGCCGCCAAGCGCCCGGTGGTCGATCTGGAGCTGTGCCTGGGCAACGTCAAGCGTACCGTGGAGGTCAACCTGACCGACCGCAGCCATTTCAACTATCCACTGCTGATCGGTGCCAAGGCGCTGCGTGAGTTCGGCGCAGCGGTAAACCCGGCGCGTCGATTCACCGCCGACAAGCCAGACTGCTAAGTGGTCTCATTGACGTAACGTCAGGCTTGGGGCACCGTTCGCGCACTTAATCCACAGGCTCGGACGCCATGCCTCATATCCTGATTGTCGAAGACGAAGCGGCAATTGCCGACACGCTGATTTTTGCCTTGCAGGGCGAGGGCTTCACCACGACCTGGCTGAGCCTCGGCGCGGCGGCGCTGGAGCATCAGCGCCAGACGCCGGCCGACCTGATCATCCTCGACATCGGCCTGCCGGACATCAGCGGCTTTGAAACCTGCAAGCAACTGCGCCGGTTCAGCGAAGTACCGGTGCTGTTCCTCAGCGCCCGGGATGCCGAAATCGACCGCGTGGTGGGCCTGGAAATCGGCGCCGACGACTACGTGGTCAAGCCGTTCAGCCCTCGTGAAGTGGCGGCGCGGGTCCGGGCAATTCTCAAGCGCATGGCACCGCGTCCGCCGGCCGAAGCCTGGTCGGGGGTGTTTCGCATCGATCCCGAGCGCGTGCAGATCAGCTATCGCGGCCAGGCGTTGAGCCTGACCCGTCATGAATTCCGTCTGCTGCAATGCCTGCTCGAACAACCGGAGCGGGTGTTCAGCCGCGAGCAACTGCTCGATGCGCTGGGGGTGGCAGCGGATGCCGGCTACGAGCGCAGCATCGACAGCCACATCAAGAGCGTACGCGCCAAGTTGCGCCTGATTCGCGCCGAAGCCGAGCCGATCCAGACCCATCGCGGCCTCGGCTACAGCTACAGCCCGGGGCACAGCTGATGTCGTTGGGGCTGCGGATTTTCCTGGTGTACGTGCTGTTTATCGGCCTCACCGGTTATTTCGTGCTCAACACCGTGATGGAGGAAATCCGCCCCGGCGTGCGCCAGTCCACCGAGGAAACCCTGGTCGACACGGCCAACCTGATGGCGGAAATCCTCAAGGACGATTTCAAGGCTGGCACCCTCAGCCAGAATCGCTGGCCGGAACTGCTCCGTGCCTATGGCGAGCGCCAGCCGAAAGCGACGATCTGGGGCCTGCCGAAAAACCAGGTCAACCACCGCATCTACGTCACTGACGCCAGGGGCATCGTGGTGCTGGACTCCAGTGGCCTCGCGGTCGGTCAGGATTACTCGCGCTGGAACGACGTCTACCTGACCCTGCGCGGCGAATACGGCGCGCGCTCCAGCCGCAGCGACCCCAATGATCCGAACTCTTCGGTCATGCACGTCGGTGCGCCGATCCGCGACGCTGGCCAGATCATCGGCGTGGTCACCGTGGCCAAACCCAACAGCTCGTTGCAACCCTATGTCGACCGCACCGAGCGTCGCCTGCTGGGTTATGGCGCCGGGCTGATCGTCTTGGGTCTGCTGCTCGGTGCGCTGTTGTCATGGTGGCTGAGCCGGGCACTGCACCGTTTGACCCGTTATGCCGAGGCCGTGAGCGAAGGGCGTCGGGTGGAAGTGCCGCATTACCGTGGTGGCGAGCTGGAACAACTGGCGAGCGCCGTGGAACAGATGCGCACCCAGCTTGAAGGCAAGGCCTACGTCGAACGCTATGTCCACACCTTGACCCATGAATTGAAGAGCCCGCTGGCGGCAATTCGCGGCGCTGCGGAGCTGTTGCAAAGCGAAATGCCGTTGGCGCAACGGCAGCGTTTCGTCGGCAACATCGACAGCGAAAGTGCGCGCATGCAGCAACTGATTGAGCGACTGCTCGATCTGGCCCAGGTCGAGCAGCGTCAGGCGCTGGAAGAACGCGTCGCTGTGCCGCTCGCTGCGCTGGTCGATGAAGTGTTGCAGGCACAGGCTGCGCGCATTGAAGGTAAACAACTGCGAATCGAGTGCACCATCCCGGCGGATTTGTCGCTGATCGGCGAGCCGTTTCTGCTGCGTCAGGCTTTGGGCAATCTGCTGGAGAACGCACTGGATTTCACACCGCTACGGGGGTTGCTGCGATTTGACGCCGAGCGGGTTGGCGAGCAGATCGAGTTTCGGCTGTTCAACGAAGCCGCGCCGATTCCCGATTACGCGCTGGCGCGTCTGACCGAGCGATTCTATTCATTGCCGCGTCCGGACAGTGGCCGCAAAAGCACGGGGCTTGGGCTGAACTTCGTCGAAGAGGTGGTCAAGTTGCACGGTGGCTCTCTGCGCATCGACAACCTTGACGGTGGCGTGCAGGTGCAATTGCACCTGCCGTGAACACTCGGGCGAGCCGTCTTGCGCTCAGGACGGCGTCATCACCTCATTGATCCGGGCCTTGCTTCGGCGGTGCACCCATTGCAGTGCCGGTCGTTCGATCCACAGCCAGGACGCGATGGCCAACACGATCACGATCAGCGCCGACACGATCATGGACGGCACGAACGTCAGCGACGTCTTGTTGATCACCAATTGCTGTACGGGAAACGCATACAGATAGATGCCGTAGGAGAGGTCGAACCGGCCACGAATGGTGCTATCGATATACAACAGGCCCAGGCTCAACGTGGCCAGGCAAATGCACAGCGTGACGACCACCCCGGTCAACGGGGTTCCCACCGCCAATGGCATCAGGCCGAGACAGGCCACCAGCGTCATTGCCATTCGATGTCTGGCGCCCAGGTATTGTTTGTAGAAGGCCAGGAGCGACCCGGCAAAAAAGGCGATACCGGCACAGCCATACACCGCCAGTTTCTGCGTCAGCGCCGAGGCGGGGCCATTGCCCAGCACATAGGTCGCAATACAGAACGCCACCAGCATTGCACCGGCCGTCGCAGCCCGGCGGTACAGACTCAGCGCGGCCGCCACCAGCAGATAAAAGGCGAATTCGATCTTCAGTGTCCACAGGCTGCCATTGAACGACTCGCTGAAGATAAAACCGTTGGTGATTTCATCGATTGCCGCGCGGCCGAACAGCGAGATGCGCAGGAAGTCGATCAGCGCCGCAGGACCGGTGATATAGCCGTCGGCAAATATCCCGCCCGCCACAAACGTCATGATGAACGCGCAGGCGATCAGCGCCGGGAAAATCCTCGCGACACGTTTGGCCAGGTAGTCGGTGACGCTGCTGGCATTGAGGAAGCTATGGGTGATCAGCAGGCCGGAGATCGAGAAGAAGGCGATGACGGCGATGCCGCCCAATGAGTTGTAGCCGGCGATGCCTGGCTCTTCCAGGCCCCAAAGTGCGAAGTGGTGACTGACCAGCACCATCAGCGCGGCAAAATGCCTGATCAAGTCGAATGAGTTGTTTCGCAATTGAATAATCCTTGTTCGAACCTTGCCCTTATGGCGCGAAGTGGTCCTGCACTTGATGACGGAAAAGGCGTTTTACAGGTATTTCCACACAAAGCCCACACAACCTCCATCACAAACCCACACAGCGTTTACAGACTCGCTCCATTCCAACAAGGGAGCGTTCCGATGAACCGAAATCTGACATTCAAGCTCGGGGCCATTGCCCTGTTGATCCTGTTACTGCTGGTGCCGCTGCTGATGATCGACGGCGTCATCGATGATCGCCAGCAACTGCGCGACGGTGTGCTCGAAGACATCGCCAGAAGCTCAAGCTACAGCCAGCAGATCAGCGGGCCGGTGATGGTGGTGTCGTACCGTAAAGTGGTGCGCACCTGGAAAACCAGGGAAAAGACCGATGAGCGTTATCAGGAAATCGGTGAGGAACGTGGACGCTTGTACTTCCTGCCGGAGCGCTTCGAACTCGACGGCCAGGTGCAGACTGAACTGCGTGCCCGGGGCATCTATGAAGCGCGACTGTTCCACGCCGACAACCGCATCAGCGGGCATTTTTCGCTGCCGGCGCAGTTGGGGATCAAGGAAGATTTTGCTGATTACAAATTCGATGCGCCATTTCTCGCAATCGGCATCAGTGACATTCGCGGGATCGAAAATGCCCTGAAACTGGAACTCGGTTCGCAACGCCTGGACTTCGTGCCCGGCACGCAAGTGGGCTGGCTCGGCGAGGGCGTTCGGGCGACGTTGCCGGCACTCGATACAACTCAGGTCACGGAACTGGCCTTCGGTTTCGACCTGCGCTTGCAAGGCACCGGCTCGTTGCAGGTGCTGCCGGTGGGCAAGACCAGCCGCGTGAATCTTTCCGCCAACTGGCCGCATCCGAGCTTCATCGGCAACTTCCTGCCGGCCAAGCGTGAAGTCACCGATCAGGGCTTCACCGCCGATTGGCAGACCTCGTTTTTCTCCACCAACCTGCAAGAGGCCATGAACCGTTGCGTCTCGGGCAACGATTGCGAGGCGTTCAACGGCCGCAGTTTCGGGGTGAGCTTCATCGATCCGGTGGATCAATACCTGAAGAGCGATCGGGCGATCAAATATGCGCTGTTGTTCATTGTCCTGACGTTCGCCGGTTTCTTCCTGTTCGAGATATTGAAAAGCCTGGCCGTGCACCCGGTGCAATATGCGCTGGTGGGTGTGGCGCTGGCGTTCTTCTATCTGCTGTTGTTGTCGTTGTCGGAACACATCGGGTTTGCCCTGGCGTATCTGCTGTCGGCCAGTGGTTGTGTGTTGCTGATTGGCTTCTATGTCTGCCACGTGCTGCACAGCGTGCGTCATGGTCTGAGTTTTTCGGCGGGATTGGCGGCGTTGTATGGCCTGCTCTACGGCTTGCTCAGCGCCGAGGATTACGCGCTGCTGATGGGCTCGCTGTTGCTGTTCGGCCTGTTGGGCGTGTTCATGGTGCTGACCCGTAACCTGGACTGGTATGGCGTCGGGCAGAAACCGGCCAAGCCCCTGGAGTTTGATCTCGGAGCGGTGCAATGAGCCGGTTTGTGGGGTTGCGTGAGGATCAGCGGGAGGCAGAGGTATTGGTGACGCTGATCTTCGCGTCACTGCCTCCCGCCCCGCGCATCAAACCTTCGGCATTGTCGCAATCATCGACGGCCGCTGGCTCACTTCAAAGAACCAGTTGGCCAGTTGCGGGTTGGCTTCACGCCAGCCCAGATCCGGGAAGCGCAGATCCAGATAACCCAGTGCACAGGCCACGCTGATCGACGCGACGTCGAAATGGCAGGTCAGTTCGGCGATGGCGTCGCGCTCCAGCAGCGCCAGGGTCCGGCGGATCTTGTCGCGCTGGGCCTCGAGCCACTCGTCCCAGTGCTTTTCCGGGGCACGCAGCACTTGCTCGTAACGCACCATGACGGAGGCGTCCATGATGCCGTCGGCCATCGAGGCCAGGGTCAGACGACGCCAGCGGGCCGAGCCGTCGCGAGGGATCAGCGGGTTGCCGACGTGCTGGTGGTCGAGGTAATCGAGGATCACCCGGCTGTCATGGATGACATTGCCATCAGCCAGGCGCAGGGCCGGGATCTTGCCGAGCGGGTTGTCTTCGTTCAGCGCAGTGCTGGGGTTGACCGGTGTCAGGACGCAGTCCTGCAAGGCGACGCGATCCTGCTGGCCAGTCTCGTGCAGCAGCACCATGACTTTGCGCACGAACGGGGACAGGGTGTTGTGGAACAGGGTCATGCTGGGAGCGGACATCGGCAGGGTCTCGGTCAAGGGCAATGAACGGGCAGCATAGCGCGTTGCCCGTCAGGCTCAAGCCATTCAGTGCCGTTGCAACAGACCGCGAAGGGCGAGTGCGGCTGGCACACCCAGACCGATCCAGCTCAAGCCATCCCAGATCCCGTCGCCCAGCAGGGCGGCGAACAACCCCGCCGCACTGAGCAACGCGATCACCAGCGGTGTGCTGAAGACTTTCCAGAAATTCGACTGACGCGGTTTCATGCCGAAGCCTCCGCTGTTTCCAGCACCGGTTTCGCGGCCTTGCGCCGCACCACCCACAAGTACACGCCGCTGCCGAGGACGATGATGGTCAGTACATCGAGGGTGGCCCAGAGGATTTTCATCGGCATGCCGCCGTAGTCGCCAAAGTGCAGCGGCTGCGACATGCCCATGGCGTCCATGTACCACGGCCGTTCAGCGACCGCCGTGACCTGCAAGTTGCTGGCGTCGATCAGCACTGGCGTCAGCAAGTGCGAGGTCAGGTGGGTGCCACCCTTCATGAACACCGAGTAGTGGTGCTCGCTGGAAAACCGGGTGCCGGGGAACGCGATGAAGTCCGGTTTCATCCCCGGCGCGACTTCGCCGGCGATATCCAGCAGGCGGGTGGCCGGGGCGAGGTGAGTCAGCGGCGGCGCATCGCGGTAGGGCGCGATCATGGCGTTGAGCGAATCGTTGCGCCAGGCCGCGATGATCAGATCGGCACAGGCGCTGATCACTCCCGTCACACCGACCACCAGCGCCCAGGTCAGGGTCACCACGCCGATCAGGTTGTGCAGATCGAGCCAACGCAGACGGGTGGATTTGTCCCGGCGCACGGTGCCGAAGTCCAGGCGACGCATGAACGGCAGGTACAACACCGTCCCGGACACGATCGCCACCACAAACAGCACACCCATGAACGCCAGCAGCAACTTGCCCGGCAGTCCGGCAAACATGTCGACGTGCAGGCGCAGGATGAACAGCATCAGGCCGCCGTTGGCCGAGGGTGTTTCCAGGGCTTCGCCGGTGCGGGCGTCGAGCATGAAAGTGTGCGAGGAGTTCGGCTCGGTGCCGGCCGTCTTCGCCATGATCGTCAGCACGGTGTTCGGCTCGTCGTCTTCGAAACCGAAGTACTGCACGACTTCGCCGGGACGATGGGCTTCGGCGGCTTGCACCAGTTGCGCCAGATTCAGGTGCGGCGTATCGGCCGGCATCTCGCGCACCTGGGGTGCGTCACCGAGCAGATGCTCGATCTCGTGATGAAAGATCAGCGGCAGGCCGGTCAGGGCCAGCAACAGCAAAAACACGGTGCAGATCAGGCTGGTCCAGGTGTGGACGAACGACCAGCGGCGGATTGTTTTACTTTTCATTTCATGACCTTCAAAAACACCAAAGCCGTCCACGAGGGACGGCCTGGTTGCAGGGCCTGTTTCAGCTCAAGCGCTTACCACTTGTAGGTGGCACTGGCGACGACGCTGCGCTGGTCGCCGTAGTAGCAGTAGAAGCTGTCGCAGGTGGAAATGTAGTCCTTGTTCAGCAGGTTGGTGGCGTTGAGTGCCAGCGACGCGCCTTTGAGGCTGTTGTCCAGGCGACCGAGGTCGTAATGCACGGCGGCATCGAACACGGTGTAGGCATCAGCCTTGCCCAGCCAGGTGTTGGCCTTGTCGCCGTAGGTGTTGCCGGTGTAGCGCACACCGCCGCCGACGCCGAAGCCGTCGAGCACGCCGCTGTGCCAGGTGTAATCGGTCCACAGCGAGGCTTGCTGGTTCGGCATCAGTTGCAGGCGGTTGCCCTTGTCGGCGCCGTTCTGCACTTCGGACTTGGCCAGGGTGTAGGCGGCGATGACTTTCAGGTTGTCGGTGACATCGGAGGTGGCTTCCAGCTCCAGGCCTTTGACTTTCACTTCGCCGGTCTGGCTGGTGATCGATACGCCGTTGACGAAGGAGCTTACCGAGACGTTTTTCTGGGTCAGGTCATACGCCGCGGCGGACAGCAGGGTCTTGCTGCCGGGCGGCTGGTACTTGATGCCCAGTTCCCACTGCTTGCCTTCGGTCGGCTTGAGCGATTCAGTGGAAGAGGCGTCGGCGCCACTGGTGGGCTGGAAGGATTCGGCGTAGGAAATGTACGGCACGAAACCCGAGTCGAACACGTAGCTCAGTGCCGCGTTGCCGCTGAAGGCCTTGTCGCGGTCGGTGTTGGTGGCGTCGGCCTTGTTGATGAACTTCGTACCGGTGTGCACCCAGTCTTCACGGCCACCGAGGGTCAGGCGCCATTGGTCGAGGGCCATCTGGTCCTGCACGTACAGACCGGTCTGGTAGGTCTTCTGGTCGTAGTCGTAGAACGCGGTGGAGCGCGCCGGACGCACGATCGGCTGACCGTAGATCGGGTTGAGCACGTTGGTGGTCAGACCGTCACCGAAGATCGAGGTGTAGTTGGTGTTGCTGCGCTGGTGATCCAGACCCAGCAGCAGGGTGTGGCGGATGTCGCCGGTGGCAAAGTCAGCCTGGAAGTTGTTGTCGACGGCGAACTGGCTGATGTCCTCTTCGACACTGGTGCTGGTGCGACCGACGTTGCCAGCGTTGTCCACCTGGGTGTACGGATACGAACCCGGGGTCAGGCTCTGGAACGACAGATCCGACTTGGTGTAACGCAGGTTCTGCTTGAACTGCCACACATCGTTCAGGCGATGTTCGAAGGCATAACCGAGCGCGTAGTAGGTGCGGTCGTAGTATTCCCAGTCCGGATCGCCGAGGTTCTTGTGGTGGGAAACCTTGCCGAACGGCATGTCGATCTTGGTGCCCTGCACTGGCAGGAACTGGCTGGTGATGCCGGTATCGTCGCGGGTGAACTGGGTCAGCAGGGTGAACTTGGTGTCGTCGTCGATGTTCCAGGTCAGGCTCGGCGCGATGTTGTAGCGCTTGTTGTCGACGTGATCGACCTGCGTGCCGCTGTCACGTACCACGCCGCTGAGGCCGTAGAGGAACTGCCCGGCATCGTCGATCTTGCCGGTGCTGGCGAAGTTGATCTGACGGTGGTTGTCGCTGCCGTACTGCAACTGGATTTCGCTGCTCTGCACATCGCTAGGGCGACGGCTGACCATGTCCAGCAGGCCGCCCGGCGGGGTCTGGCCGTAAACCGACGAGGCCGGGCCGCGCAGCAGGGCGAGGCGGTCGAGGTTCCAGGTTTCCTGTTTCGGGTTGGCGTACACGCCTTTTGGCAGCGGCAGGCCATCGAGGAACTGGGTCGGTTCGAAGCCACGCACGCGCAGCCAGTCGGCGCGGGTGTCGCTGCCGTAGCTGCTGGCGGTGATGCCCGGCATGTAGCGCACGGCGTCATCGAGGCTGTGGACGCTGCGGTCGTCCATCTGCTGGCGGGTGGCGACGGAGATCGAACGCGGTGCTTCGACCAGCGCGGTGTCAGTCTTGGTGCCGGCGGCGGTGCGAGTGGCGGTGTAGCCTTCGACCGGGCCCCAGGCGCTTTCAGAGTTTTCCACACCGATTACCGAAGTTTCCGGCAGGGCCATCACGCCTTCCGGCACCGCGACCAGGGTGTACGTGCCGGTGCTGCTTTGTTCCAGTTGCAGGCCGGTGCCGCGCAGGGCGGCGCTCAGTGCGCCTGCCGCGTCATATTGGCCGTTGACTGGCGCCGACGTCTTGCCCGCCGCCAGCGACGGATTCAGCGACAGCGTGAGGCCGCCCTGGCTGGCGATCTGGTTCAGGGTGGTGGAGAGCGGCGCGGCCGGCAGGTTGTAGGCGCGAACGCTCGACGCCTGTTCTGCGGCGATCAGTTGGCTGCTGGCCAGCGGGGTGCAGAGGGCAATGGCGACCGCCAGCAAACTGGGGCGCAACAAGGTGTCTAGCGAACGGGACATACGGCGGCTCCTGAATGGAAATATTTCTCAATTGCCTGTGTGCCGGACGAGAATCGAAAAGTGATAGGGCTGGATGAAAATAATTTCCATTAACGCGAAATGGACGGCGTTATGGCAGAGGATCAGGGCTTCGGATCAGCCTTGGCCACGGTGACCCACCACGGCGTGTGCTGCTCGATCTGCACCGGCAGGGTCGGGAGCAGGGCGCTCAACGCCTTGTCGGTATCGTGCAGCGGGAAGCTGCCGGTAATGCGCAGGTCGGCCACTTCCGGCGCTGTGCCCAGATGGCCACGACGATAGCGGCCGAGCTCGTGCACCAGGTCTTCCAGACGCGCGTTGTCCACCACCAGCATGCCGCGCGTCCAGGCATCGGCACCGGGGTTGAGCGCGACGACGGCGTCCAGGCCGTTGTCGCGGATCAGCACCTGCTGGCCTTCGCGCAGGATCTGTTCCTGCGGATCGGATTGCGGATGCGCCGCGACGGCCGACTGCAACACGCTCAGGCGCGTGCCCTGTTCTTCGCGTTTGACCAGAAACCGCGTACCCAGCGCGCGCATGCGGCCTTCGCGGGTTTCGACGATGAACGGTCGTGCATCGCCATGACCGGTCTCGATGAGGATTTCACCTTCCTGCAGCACGATCAGCCGCTGCTTTTCATTGAATCGCACATCCACGGCGCTGTGAGTGTTGAGGTTGATCACGGTGCCGTCCGCCAGCCGTACGGTGCGTTGTTCACCGGTAGCGGTGCGCTGGTCGGCGAGCCAGTAATCCAGCGGCAGATAGTGTTCTGCGGCAAACAACGACAGGCCGACCACCGCGACAACACTGGCCAGTCCGCTGCCAAGCTTGCGCACCCGGCGGCGGATGCCTTCGCGCGATTGCAGCAACGCGCTGCGGGCCGGGCCGTTGGCCACGCTGAAACGCTGGTCGAGCATGCCCAACTGACGCCAGGCACGGGCGTGTTCTTCGTTGGCGGCGTGCCATTTGGCGAATTCTTCGCGCTCCAGCGGGCTGCTGGAATCGAGGGTCAATTGCCAGGCAATCGCCGCGTCCAGTACGTGGGCCGAGACCGGTTTGGAACTGGCCGGGTTCATGTCGGCTCACCGTACAGGGCGATGTAGCACTGGCGGATACCCTGGGCCAGGTACTGGCGCACGCGCGGCACCGACACGCCGAGTTTGTCGGCGATCTCGGCATGGGTCAGGCCGTCGAGACGGTTATAAAGGAATGCGGCGCGGGCCTTGGTCGACAATTGGCCGAGCAGACGATCGATAGCTTTGAGGTCTTCGAGTATCAGTTGCTGCTCTTCCACCGACGGCTGCTCGCCTTCGGGGATCAGCATCAGTTCGGCGAGATAGGCTTGTTCCAGGGCGGCGCGACGGAAGTAGTCGAACAGCAGACCCTTGGCGATGGCCACCAGAAAGGCTCGGGGTTCGCGAGGCGTCAGCAGTTCCTCGCGACCGAGCAGGCGGACGAAGGTGTCCTGGCTCAGGTCTTCGGCGCGTTGCGGGCAGGCCACGTTGCGGCGCAGCCAGCCCAGCAGCCAGCCGCGATGGTCGCGATACAACGCACCGACGAGCTCACTGTGAGGGCTTTGGGCTGACGACACGAAGGCACCGACTGGGAAATGTTAACTAACGAGAATTGTTCGCGATTGTGGCAGAGGTGGGAATGGTTAGCAATTGGCCACCGGTCGGGTTGTCGGGCGACAACCCGGGGCTCAGAACGAATGCGTCTGCTGGCGGCGCTTCCACTGACTCAGGCGTTGCTGCAAATTCAATGGGCTGTGAATCTGCTGCTGACGTGCCCGGCTGAACAGAATCAACGCCAGTTCCGCCGTGGCCAGTGCGTCGGCGCTGGCATGGTGACGCTCGAACACTTCGAGCTTGAACCAGTCGATCCACTCGTCCAGCCCAGCCTCGCGGATGTGCGCCTGCGGGCAAACCAGCGGTGCAATGTCGGCGACATCCAGAAACACTTGCTGCAACTTGTGGCCCAGGTGTTCTTTCACCGCCCGGCCCAGCATGTGCTGATCGAACGGCGCATGAAACGCCAGCACCGGACTGTCGCCAATAAACTCCAGAAGCTCGAGCAGCGCCTCGGCCGGCTCGCTGCCGGCGGCAATCGCGTTCGGTCCCAACCCGTGGATCAAAACACTGGGGCTGAGCTTGAGTTCGCGACATTGCAGGGTGCGTTCGAACTGCTGGCTGAAGTCGATGGCGCCGTCCTCGATCACCACCGCGCCAATCGACAGTACCCGGTCCTTGTTAAGGTTGAGCCCGGTGGTTTCCAGATCCAGCACCACCCAGCGCTGTTCGCGCAGGCTGCATTCGCTCAGTTCGCCGATCGCCGGCAGTTTCGTCAGGCGTTGTTGCAGATCGTCCGGCAGAACCGGGCTGGCCGGACGCAGCCACGAGAACAGGCTCATAGCTGATACCGCAGGGTCAGGCTGCTTTGCAGGCGCTGGGCCTGACGCAGGGATTCACGCAGGATGCGCCGGTCCAGATGATTGAGGCTGTCGGGATCGACCCGGTTCGAATACGGCAGGTTTTCCCGGGTCTGGAGCTGATGCTGCTGCATGCGTGTCTGCTGGATAAAGTGATAAGCCTCCTCGTACGCGGCGCCATCCAGTCGGTCGATGACTTCTTTCTCCACCAACTGGCGGAAGCGTTCGAGGGTGTTGTTGGCGTCGATGCCATTGGCCAGAGCCAGCAGACGTGCACCGTCGACAAACGGCGTCAGGCCCTGGATCTTCAGGTCCAGCGTGGCTTTCTCGCCGTTCTTGCGGGTCAACACGAATTCACGGAAACGCCCCACCGGTGGGCGGTTGCGCAAGGCGTTCTCGGCCATCATCCGCTGGAACAAACGATTGTCGCCGACCTGATCGAGAATCCCCCGACGCAATTGCTCGCAACCCTGTTCATCGCCCCAGACCACCCGCAGATCGAAATAGATGCTTGAGCCCAGCAGGTTCTCCGGCGTTGCCTCGCGAATGAACGCGGCAAAGCGTCGGGCCCATTCGGCGCGGGACAGGCACAGCTGCGGATTGCCGGCCATGACGTTGCCCTTGCACAGGGTGAAGCCGCATTGTGCCAGGCTGTTATTGATCTGCTGGGCGATGGGCAGCAACTTGCCGCGAATCTCCGCGGCATGGGCCGCATCCCGCGCATCGAACAGAATGCCGTTGTCCTGATCGGTGTGCAGGGTCTGCTCGCGCCGGCCTTCGCTGCCGAAGCACAGCCAACTGAACGGCACACCGGGGTCGCCTTTCTCCGCGAGGGTCAGCTCGATTACCCGGCACACGGTGTGATCGTTGAGCAGGGTGATGATGTGGGTGATCTGGGTCGACGATGCGCCGTGAGCCAGCATGCGCTCCACCAGTTGGCCGATCTCGCCACGCAGAGTCACCAGTTGTTCAACCCGCTGGGCGCTGCGGATGGTCCGTGCCAAGTGCACCAGATCGACCCGTTGCAGCGAGAACAGATCACGCTCGGAGACCACGCCGCACAGACGCTGATCCTTGACCAGACACACGTGGGCGATATGCCGCTCGGTCATCGCGATCGCCGCATCGAAGGCGCTGTGATCCGGCGACAGATAGAACGGCGAGGGCGTCATGTGGCGTTCGATCGGTTCATTGAAGTCGCCAACGCCCGCAGCCACCACATGGCGCAGATCGCGCAGGGTGAAAATCCCCAGTGGCGCCTTGTGCTCATCCACCGCGACGATGCTGCCGACCTGTTGTTCGTGCATCAGCTTCACCGCTTCGCGCAGTGGAGTGGAAGGGCTGCACGTCACCGGATGGCGCATGGCCAATTCGCCCAAGCGGGTGTTCAGCGAATATTGGGTGCCGAGGGTTTCCACGGCTTTCTGCTGGACTTGCTGGTTGACCTGATCCAGCAGGCTGCTGACCCCGCGCAGGGCGAAGTCGCGGAAGGTGTTGGATAGGGCGAACAGCTTGATGAACGCCAGTTTGTTCAGTTGCAGGCAGAAGGTGTCTTCGCCGGCCAGATGCTCGGTGCGGGTCGCCCGTTCGCCGAGCAGTGCGGCGAGGGGAAAACACTCGCCGGTGGTGATTTCAAACGTGGTTTCGGTGCCGCCCTTGGCCGTGTGCGGCCGCTCGCCGACCACCCGGCCCTGCTTGACGATGTAGAAGTGTTCGACCGGCCCGTCGGCGGGTTTGATGATGCTCTCGCCCTGACCGTAGAAGCGCAGCTGGCATTGCTCCACCAGATAGGCCAGGTGGGCGTGTTCCATCTGATTGAAAGGGGGGAAGCGCTGGAGGAATTGCAAAGTGCCCTGAATGTTCTGCAACACCGCGGTTTTCCCTGCCTGGGTGAAGGCGTCCGCTTTACTCATAACCATTACCGCAGTCTTTTTCGAATTGTTGTTATTGGATCGTTGCAGCCATGGTCGACCCCAGCGCGCGGGGTGCCCATTGGACGTAAGTCTAGGTTTGGCGTGCCGTTGGGTAGTTTTCGGATATGCCCTACACAAACAGTCGGAAATTCTCAGGTTAGCCCCTTGGAAAAAAATCCGACGAAGTGCACATTGAAGCTCTGCCCAGCGATGTCTGACCACTGTGCCAGGGGATCGATTTGAAAACGTAGAGAACGCCATGTCCGACCACGATATTTTGAGCGACGCCGAGCGGGAAGCGCTCAGCGCCGTCATGCTGGAACCCGACCTGCCGCCGCAGCGGGTACTGATCGTTGATGACGACAAGGACGCCCGCGAGTTGCTGTCGGAGATCCTGGCACTGGACGGCATTCGTTGCATGACGGCAGCCAGCGGCGAATCCGCACTCAAGATGATCGAGGAAAAACCTTCCATCGGCCTGGTGATCACGGATCTGCGGATGGGGCATGTCGGCGGTCTCGAGCTGGTCCGTCAGGTGCGCGAGTCGGTACGGGCGGCGATGCCGATCATCATTGTCTCGGGTGATGCGGACGTGAAGGACGCCATCGCGGCGATGCATTTGAGCGTGGTGGACTTTCTGCTCAAGCCGATCGATACCGCCAAATTGCTTGGACTGGTCAAGCATGAGTTGGGGATCGAGCCCTAGCTAATCCGACGCAAACAAAAAAGCCCTGATCGAAAGATCAGGGCTTTTTCATGTCCGGCATCAGCGCGGGTTACAGGCCATTGGCAGCCTTGAACTCGCGACGGCGACGGTGCAGGACCGGCTCGGTGTAACCGTTCGGCTGCTTGGTGCCTTCAATCACCAGTTCGACCGCCGCCTGGAAGGCGATGTTGCTGTCGAAGTTCGGTGCCAGCGGACGGTACAGCGGGTCGTTGGCGTTCTGACGGTCCACCACTGGCGCCATGCGCTTGAGGCTTTCCATCACTTGCGCCTCGGTGACGACACCGTGGCGCAGCCAGTTGGCGATGTGCTGGCTGGAGATACGCAGCGTCGCACGGTCTTCCATCAGGCCGACGTCGTTGATGTCCGGCACTTTCGAGCAACCCACGCCCTGGTCGATCCAGCGCACCACGTAACCGAGAATGCCCTGGGCGTTGTTGTCCAGTTCGTTCTTGATCTGCTCCGGCGTCCAGTTCGGGTTGACCGCCAGCGGGATGGTCAGGATGTCATCGACCGAAGCGCGAGCACGTTTGGCCAGCTCGGCCTGACGGGCGAACACGTCGACCTTGTGGTAGTGCAGCGCGTGCAGCGCGGCAGCCGTCGGCGATGGAACCCAGGCAGTGTTGGCACCGGCCAGCGGGTGAGCGATTTTCTGTTCGAGCATCGCCGCCATCAGGTCGGGCATCGCCCACATGCCTTTACCGATTTGCGCACGACCTTGCAGGCCGGTGCTCAGACCGATATCGACGTTCCAGTTTTCGTAGGCGCCGATCCACTTTTCAGCCTTCATGTCAGCCTTGCGCACCATCGGGCCGGCTTCCATGGAGGTGTGGATTTCGTCGCCGGTGCGGTCGAGGAAACCGGTGTTGATGAACACCACGCGCTCGCTGGCGGCCTGGATGCAGGCCTTGAGGTTGACCGTGGTGCGGCGTTCCTCGTCCATGATCCCGACTTTCAGGGTGTTGCGCTTGAGGCCCAGCACGTCTTCGATGCGACCGAACAGTTCGTTGGTGAACGCTGCTTCTTCCGGGCCGTGCATCTTCGGTTTGACGATATAGACCGAACCGGTGCGGGTGTTCTTGCGCGAAGTGTTGCCGCTCAGGTTGTGCATCGCCGCCAGGCAAGTCACCAGACCGTCGAGGATGCCTTCCGGCACTTCATTGCCGTGCTTGTCGAGGATCGCGTCGATGGTCATCAGGTGACCGACGTTACGCACGAACAACAGCGAGCGGCCGTGCAGGGTCAGTTCGCTGCCGTCGACCTTGGTGTAGGTACGGTCCGGGTTCATGGTGCGGGTGAAAGTCTGGCCGCCCTTGGAAACGGATTCCGCGAGGTCGCCCTTCATCAGGCCCAGCCAATTGCGGTAGATCACCACCTTGTCGTCGGCATCGACGGCGGCCACGGAGTCTTCGCAGTCCATGATGGTGGTCAGTGCCGCTTCCATCAGGATGTCTTTGACGCCGGCGGCATCGGTCTGGCCGACCGGGGTGCTGGCATCGATCTGGATTTCGAAATGCAGGCCGTTGTTCTTCAGCAGGATCGCGATCGGAGCCGACGCATCGCCCTGGAAGCCGATCAGCTGTGCATCGTTGCGCAGGCCGCTGTTGCTGCCGCCCTTGAGGGTGACGACCAGTTTGCCGTCATCGATCTTGTAACTGGTGGAATCGACGTGGGAGCCGGCCGCCAGTGGCGCTGCTTCGTCGAGGAACGCACGGGCGAAGGCGATGACTTTGTCGCCACGCACCTTGTTGTAGCCTTTGCCTTTTTCCGCGCCGCCGGCTTCGCTGATGGCGTCGGTGCCATACAGGGCGTCGTACAGCGAACCCCAGCGGGCGTTCGAGGCGTTGAGGGCGAAGCGGGCGTTCATCACCGGGACCACGAGTTGCGGGCCGGCGGTACGGGCGATTTCGTCATCGACGTTTTGCGTCGTTGCCTGGAAATCAGCCGCTTCTGGCAGCAGATAACCGATCTCTTGCAGGAAGGCTTTGTAGGCCACGGCGTCGTGTGGTTGACCGGCACGGCTCTGGTGCCAGCCGTCGATACGGGCCTGGAAGTCATCGCGTTTGGCGAGTAGGGCTTTGTTCTTCGGCGCCAGGTCGTGAATGACCTTGTCGGCGCCTTCCCAGAATTTTTCGGCGGTGAGGCCGGTACCGGGAATGGCTTCGTTGTTCACGAAGTCGAACAGGACTTTGGCGACCTGCAGGCCACCGACTTGAACGTGTTCAGTCATTGCTTGCCTCACTCTGCTCAGCTATTTCGCTTTTCAGCTCTTCAATTTAACAATGAAGCCTCTGGCCATTTAAACCACAAACCCCTCGACCAGTACATGCCATCGCTGGCGGCTGGGCTGGGACCAATCAACGGCTTGGGGCCTTGCTGACGGGGCTTTCAGGGTTGCGAACGTGCCTTGGGCAGACATCGATCCAACGTTATGTAGTGCGCGCTGCGGCATACTACATGATGCATTGCGGTTGTGAAAATCAGACTAATTACGTCGTTCTGCGACCCCATGACGCATTGCGGTCACGGCGCGGAACGGGATGTTCTCAAAAAACCAATGGATTGTTCCAGTTAAATATAAAAAGTTGTACACGATTTGTGATTTCGAGCGTCTGAGGCGTCTGTCGAACGCTTGCCTATACTTGTTTTTCTATAACAAAAGTCATGACAAGAGGGCTGCGCCATGGATCACCTCGTACTCACCGTCTTCGCGCCGGACAAGCCCGGGCAGGTCGAGCGCATCGCCCAATGCATCGCCGAGCACGGTGGCAACTGGCTGGAAAGCCGCATGTCACGGATGGCCGGGCAGTTCGCCGGGATTCTGCGGGTCGGCGTGCCGGCGGAGGCCTACGACGAATTAGTCGATGCCCTACAAGCTTTGTCGACTCAGGGCATTCGTGTGCTGGTCGCCGAAAGCGGTATTGAACAGGCCTGCACCTGGAAACCGATTGCCATGGAACTGGTGGGCAATGATCGTCCGGGCATCGTGCGGGATATCACCCGGTTGCTGAGCGAGCAGGGCGTGAACCTCGAACGGCTGGTGACCGAAGTGCGCCCGGCGCCGATGAGCAGCGAGCCGTTGTTCCACGCCGAGGCGATTCTGGCGGTGCCGCTGACCCTGTCGCTGGATGTGCTGCAATCGCGCCTGGAAACCCTGGCCGATGACTTGATGGTGGAATTGGTACTGCGCACCGACCCGTGAAGACGGATCGGGTTATCCAGTTTAAACGTGCACCTGCCTGTGGATAACCTGTAGAGACCGACCGCCAGGCCACGTCCGCCGTGGCTTTGCGAAGATTGATCAAAAAACCGCCAGCATTCAGTGACTTGCGCACAAACGGCGGGGATCACGCTGTGGATAACCTTGGGAAGGAACGATACAGGCCACGAGAACCGTGGCCTGTGGAGGTTTGTGCGTTTTTTGATCAGCTGCGACGACGCAGGCTCATCCACGCATCGACGCTGTACACCGCCAGACCGGCCCAGATAAACATGAAGGCGATCAGCGTACTCGACGACAAGTGCTCACCGAACAGCAGCACTGCCTGCAACAGCACCAGCGTCGGTGCCAGGTATTGCAGGAAGCCGATGGTGGTGTAGGGCAAATGCCGCGTGGCCGCGTTGAAACACACTAACGGCACCAGCGTCACCGGGCCGGCTGCCACCAGCCACCAGGCTTCGGAGGTGGTCCAGAACGCAGCTTGTGCACTGGTGGCGGTCGGATTGAACAGTAGCCACGCGAGGGCGATCGGCACCAGCATCCAGGTTTCCACCACCAGCCCCGGCAGTGCCTTGACCGGCGCCTGCTTGCGGATCAGCCCGTAGAAACCGAAGGTCAGTGCCAGCACCAACGACACCCACGGCAGACTGCCGACCTGCCATACCTGCTGCGCCACGCCGACCGCCGCCAGACCGACCGCCAGCCACTGCATGCGCCGCAGGCGTTCGCCGAGGATCAGCATGCCCAGCAGCACATTCACCAGTGGGTTGATGTAGTAACCCAGACTCGCTTCCAGCATCCGGCCGTTGTTCACCGACCAGACGTAGGTCAGCCAGTTGGCCGCGATCAGGGTGCCGCTGAGCGCGAGAATCGCCAGGCGTTTCGGGTTGTCGCGCAGCTCCTGCCACCAGCCCGGATGCTTCCAGACCATCAGCAACAGCGCGCCGAACAGCGCCGACCACAACACCCGGTGGATGATGATCTCCACCGCCGGCACTTCGGCGATGGCTTTGAAGTAGAGCGGGAACAGGCCCCAGATGATGTAGGCACTCAGGCCCAGAATGTACCCGCGACGCGGGTTGGCGGCTTGCATGCAGAATCCTTGCTTAGGCAGCTAACAAAGCAGCGATTGTACGGGCAGTTGTATAGACGTGTCGTGTCAGAAAAGCTTCAACGGCTCTTCATTCAATGCCGCCAGTTGTTCACGCAACGCCAGCACCTGATCGCCCCAATACCGCTCCGTGCCGAACCACGGAAAACTGTGAGGAAACGCCGGATCGTCCCAGCGTCGGGCCAGCCAGGCGCTGTAATGCATCAGGCGCAGGGCGCGCAGCGGTTCGATCAGCGCCAGTTCGCGCGGGTCGAAATCGTGGAATTCGTTGTAGCCGTCCATCAACTCCGACAGTTGTCCGAGGCATTCCTGACGATCGCCCGCGAGCATCATCCAGATGTCCTGCACGGCCGGGCCCATGCGGCAGTCGTCAAGGTCGACGATGTGGAACATCTCGTCGCGGCACATCATGTTGCCGGGGTGGCAGTCGCCGTGCATGCGGATGTTCTGATGCGGCGTGGCGGCGTAGGCGTCTTCCACGCGCTTGAGCAGGTCGCGGGCGACGGACTCGTAGGCCGGCAACAGGCTTTTGGGGATGAAGTTGCCTTCCAGCAAAGTGTTCAGCGAGGCGTGGCCGAAGTTCTGCACGGCCAGCGCTTCGCGATGCTCGAACGGACGTGTTGCGCCGACTGCATGAATGCGCCCCAGCAACTGACCGAGGCGATACAACTGGTCGAGGTTGCCCGGCTCCGGCGCCCGGCCACCGCGACGGGGAAACAGGGTGAAACGGAAACCGGCGTGTTCGTGCAGGGTCTGGCCGTTGTGGATAAGTGGCGCCACCACCGGGATCTCGACGTCGGCCAGTTCGAAGGTGAACTGGTGCTCTTCGAGAATGGCTTCGTTGGTCCAGCGCTGCGGGCGATAGAACTTGGCAATCAGCGGTTCGGAGTCTTCGATGCCGACCTGATAGACGCGGTTTTCGTAACTGTTGAGCGCCAGAATACGCGCGTCGCTCAGAAAGCCGATGCTTTCGACGGCATCGAGCACGAGGTCTGGGGTGAGGGTTTCAAACGGGTGGGCCATGCTGACTCCTGCGCGCGGCAGGCTGCCGCGTCCGGCCCAGCATGGTAGCGCAGACAAGCTGTCTTGAGGGGGATCGTTCCCGCGCGGAACGCGGGAACGATCTGACCGCTGCCGTATCAGGCGCCGACGATCCCGCCATCCTCACGGGTAATCGCCATCACCGAAGAGCGCGGCTTGCCGTTCGGCAAATGCTCGGGGAAGGTCGAGCCGCCGTTCTCGCCTGGATGCTGGATCCCGACAAACAGGGTTTTCTGATCTGGCGAGAAACTGATCCCGGTGACTTCGCAACCGATCGGCCCGACCATGAACCGGCGAATCTCACCGGTCTTGGGATCGGCGCAGAGCATCTGGTTGTTGCCCATCCCGGCAAAGTCCCCGGCGTTGCTCGAATCACCGTCGGTGAGAATCCACAGTCGGCCGGCCTTGTCGAAACCGAGGCCGTCGGGGCTGTTGAACATGTTCTGCGGGGTGATATTCGACGAGCCGCCCTTCGGCGTACCGGCATGCACGCCCGGGTTGCCGGCCACCACGAACAGATCCCAGGCGAAGGTCTTCGAACCGTGATCGTCGCGGTCGGTGCGCCAGCGCAGGATCTGCCCGTAGACGTTCTTCTCGCGCGGGTTCGGGCCGCCCACCGGCTGCCCGTCTTCGCCGCGTTTGGCGTTGTTGGTCAGGGTGCAATAGACCTGGCCGTCTTTCGGGCTGACCACGATCCATTCCGGGCGGTCCATGCGCGTGGCGCCGACCACACTGGCCGCCAGGCGTGCATGAATCAGCACTTCCGCCTGATCGGCAAAACCGCTGCTGGCGTCGATACCGTTCTTGCCGTGGGTCAGTTCGATCCACTGGCCCTGGCCTTTCGGGTGGTCGGGGTTGCCGTCGCCCGCGTCGAACTTCGCCACGTACAGGGTGCCGTGATCGAGGATGTCGCGGTTGGCTTTCGCGTTGCGGTGGTTGATGCGGTCGCGGCTGATGAACTTGTAGATGAACTCGCCGCGTTCATCGTCGCCCATGTACACCACGGCGCGACCGTCGTCGGTCTCGGCCAGGGCGGCGTTTTCGTGTTTGAAGCGACCGAGGGCGGTGCGTTTGACTGGCGTCGATTGCGGGTCGAACGGGTCGATTTCCACGACCCAGCCGTGACGGTTGAGCTCGTTCGGGTTCTTCGCCATGTCGAAGCGTGGATCGAACGGATGCCAGTTGATCTCGCGGCTGGCGACCGACACGCCGTAGCGTTTCTGCGCCGGGTCGAACTGCTGCTGGGCGTTGCTGCTGCCGAAGCAGTCAGTGAAGTTCTCTTCACAGGTCAGGTAAGTGCCCCACGGGGTCTTGCCGTTGGCGCAGTTCTGGAAGGTGCCGAGGACTTTCTTGCCGTGCTTGTCGGCGCTGGTCTTCATCAGCTCATGACCGGCAGCCGGGCCGCTGATGCGTAGTGGCGAGTTGCCGTGGATGCGGCGGTTGTAGCGCGAGCCCTGAACGAACTGCCATTGGCCGTTCTTGCGCGCCACTTCGATCACCGACACGCCTTCGCAGGCCAGCGCCTTGCGCACGTCTTCCGCCGACTGCGGCTGACCGCCATGGGGGTAGAGGTAGCGGTAGTTGGTGTATTCGTTGTTGATCGCCATCAGGGCGCGATTCTTGTCGTCCGGGAAGGCGAACAGGCTCATGCCGTCGTTGTTGTCGCCGAACTGCACTTCCTGTGCAGCCGCAGTGCCGTTGCCGCTCGGGTCGAAGGCCGGGCCGTTCTTGTGCAGGGGCTGACCCCAGCTGATCAACACCGACGATTTGTAGCCCTTGGGCAGGCTGATGACGTCGGTGGTGGCGGCCGGAATGCTGTCGAAGCCGAGCAGGCGGCTGTTGCCGGCGCTGACACCGGTGGCCAGCGCGCTGCGGCTCAACAGGCTGCCGCCGAGGAACATCGCCGCGCCGCACAGTGCGCCGGCGCCGATGAAACCGCGACGGCTCATGCCGACCATTTTTTCCAGGTCAGTGGATTGGTTTTCTTCTAATAGGCTCACATCAGGCTCCCTGCTTGGTTTTGGCAGCCACCTTAATGAGAGGCGATGACGCTTTTGTTGCAGGAACCCGCGCTAAAGCGGTGTGCCGATCAGCACATTGGACGGCGAGAACTGCACTTGCACCGGTTGTTCGACGGTCAGTCCCTGGGTGCGCAGGTGCAGCGGCTCAGCCAGGGCGCAGAGTGTCTGGCCATTGGGCAGGGCGACGCGTACTTCGCTGGGGCCGTCTTCGGCATCGAGAATGGCTTCGAGGGTACCGCTCAGAAGATTGTGACCAGATGTTGCAGCCTGTTCTCGCCCCAGCAACTCCAGCCAGCCGGCCTTAATCAGTGCCACCACTTCGGTGCCCGGTTGCAGCTCCAGATGCACGGTGCTGTCGTGGGTGATCTGCGCATCGATGCACAGGCCTTCGGCCAGTTCGAGACGGATCAGGTCATTGCGGCCCTGATGCTCGATGCTGACGACTTTGCCATGCAATTGATTGCGGGCGCTGGTCCGGAGCATCAAACGCCCCAGTAGATCCAGATCGCTGGCGTCTTCAGCGGCCTCCAGCACCTGCGCCTGTAAGGCTTGCAGCTTCTGATAAAGACGCAGCACCCGTTCGCCTTCGCTGGACAGTCTGGCGCCACCGCCGCCCTTGCCGCCGACAGCCCGCTCGACCAGCGGCTTTTGCGCGAGATTGTTCAACTCATCGATGGCGTCCCACGCCGCCTTGTAACTCAGGCCCGCGCTTTTGGCGGCGCGGGTGATCGAGCCCTGTTCGGCAATGTGTTGCAGCAGGGCGATGCGCTGCGGGCGGCGGACGATGTGCTGGGACAACAGGGAAGGCAAGGACATGTCGGGTGCTTTGTGCTGGGTTGATGGTGGAGGAAGTTGGCCGCTTGGCGCGTGTGAGTCAAGCCGCGTCGCCAGGTTTCGGTGTTCGGGCCAGGCAGTAGACGTCGACCCGCGTGGCGCCCGCGTCCACCAGCAGCCGGGCCAATGCCTGGGCGGTGGCGCCGGTGGTCAGCACATCATCCACCAAGGCGAGATGCCGGCCTTTTACATCAGCGTCCGGCACAAGGTTGAAGGCATTGCGCAGATTGCGTTTGCGCGCCTTGGCGTCGAGTGCCTGCTGGGCGCTGGTGTTCTGAATTCGGCGCAGGATATTTTCTTCACAGGGAAGATCCAGTTGCTTGCCGAGCCACCGCGCCAGCATTGCCGCCTGATTGAATCCACGTTGGCGCAGACGCTTGTTCGCCAACGGTATCGGTAACAAGGCATCCGGGCGTGGCAGGCCTTCATCGAAGCGATGTTGCAGGAATTGCCCGAGAACATCGCCGAGCAGGCGACCAAACGGCCATTTCGCATTGTGCTTGAATCGGGTGATCAGGCTGTCCACCGGAAAGCCGTAGGACCAGGGCACCGCCACGTGTTCGAAGGCGGGCGGATCCTTCAGGCAGCCGCCACACGTCAGGCCCGCAGCGGGCAGCGGCAAGGCACATGTCATGCATTGATCACCCAGCCAGGGCAGTTCGGTTTCGCAGGCCACGCAGAGAGGTGTTTCGGTTTCCGCCGGCTCATCGCACAATAAACAGTGCTGGTTGTTATTTAACCAGATGTAAACCGGTCTATCTTGATGTGGTTGACAGTGCATGGCTCTTCCTTAAATATGCCGAACATCCGTGTCGTGCCTGTGGGTATTCCGTTTCCCCAGGCGCCAGCCAAGCATAACCAAGGAATCGCCCATGAGCGCCAGCACCACTGCCACCCTGCGTCACGACTGGTCTTTGGCCGAAGTCAAAGCACTCTTCGTTCAGCCATTCAACGACTTGCTGTTCCAGGCGCAGACGGTGCACCGCGCGCATTTCGACGCCAACCGCGTCCAGGTTTCCACCCTGCTGTCGATCAAGACCGGCGCCTGCCCGGAAGATTGCAAATACTGTCCGCAGTCCGGTCACTACAACACCGGTCTGGAAAAAGAAAAGCTGATGGAAGTGCAGAAAGTCCTCGAAGAGGCTGCCCGCGCCAAGGCCATCGGCTCGACCCGTTTCTGCATGGGCGCGGCGTGGAAGCACCCGTCGGCCAAGGACATGCCCTACGTGTTGAAGATGGTCGAAGGCGTTAAGGCCATGGGCCTGGAAACCTGCATGACCCTCGGTCGCCTCGATCAGGATCAGACCGAAGCACTGGCCAAGGCCGGGCTCGACTACTACAACCACAACCTGGACACCTCGCCGGAGTTCTACGGCAGCATCATCACTACCCGCACCTACAGCGAGCGTCTGCAGACCCTGGCCTACGTGCGCGATGCCGGTATGAAAATCTGCTCCGGCGGCATCCTCGGTATGGGCGAGTCCCTCGATGACCGCGCGAACCTGCTGATCCAGCTGGCCAACCTGCCGGAGCATCCGGAGTCGGTGCCGATCAACATGCTGGTGAAAGTCGCCGGCACGCCGCTGGAAAACGCTGACGACGTCGATCCGTTCGACTTCATCCGCATGCTCGCCGTGGCGCGGATCCTGATGCCGCAATCCCACGTGCGTCTGTCCGCTGGCCGCGAAGCGATGAACGAGCAGATGCAGGCCCTGGCGTTCTTCGCCGGCGCCAACTCGATTTTCTACGGCGACAAACTGCTGACCACCGCCAACCCGCAGGCCGACAAGGACATGCAGCTGTTTGCGCGTCTGGGCATTCAGCCGGAAGCCCGCGAAGAACATGCCGACGAAGTGCATCAGGCCGCCATCGAGCAGGCGCTGGTGGAGCAGAAGAGCAGCGAGCAGTTCTACAACGCGGCAGTCTGATCGTCCGTTCTTTCAGGCGCTGCCTCGGGCGGCGTCTGCTGATTCATTTGCCACCCGTGAGGCTTGCATGTCTTTCGATCTCGCCGCACGCCTTGCTGCCCGTCGTGCCGAAAATCTCTATCGCCAGCGACCGCTGCTTGAAAGCCCCCAGGGGCCGCAAGTGGTGGTCGACGGTCAGCCATTGCTGGCGTTCTGCAACAACGATTACCTGGGCCTGGCCAATCATCCGCAAGTGATCGAAGCCTGGCGCGCCGGTGCCTCGAAGTGGGGCGTCGGCGGCGGTGCTTCGCATCTGGTGATCGGCCACAGCGGCCCGCATCACGCGCTGGAAGAAGCTCTGGCCGACCTCACCGGACGGCCACGTGCGCTGTTGTTCACCACCGGCTACATGGCCAACCTCGGCGCGGTCACGGCGCTGGTCGGGCAGGGCGATACGGTGCTGGAGGACCGGCTCAATCATGCGTCGTTGCTGGATGCCGGATTGTTGTCCGGCGCGCGGTTCAATCGCTATCTGCATAACGACGCCGAAAGCCTCGCCAAACGTCTGGAGAAAGCCACCGGCAATACGCTGGTGGTCACCGACGGCGTGTTCAGCATGGACGGTGATCTCGCCGACCTGCCGGCGCTGGCCCGCGAAGCCAAGGCCAAAGGCGCGTGGCTGATGGTCGATGACGCCCACGGTTTCGGTCCGCTAGGTGCCAATGGTGGGGGCATCGTCGAGCATTTCGGTCTGAGCCAGGATGACGTGCCGGTGCTGGTCGGTACCCTCGGCAAAGCGTTCGGCACGGCGGGCGCGTTTGTCGCCGGCAGTGAGGAGTTGATCGAAAGCCTGATCCAGTTCGCCCGTCCGTACATCTACACCACCAGCCAGCCACCGGCGCTGGCCTGCGCAACCTTGAAAAGCCTGGAACTGCTGCGCAGCGAACACTGGCGTCGCGAGCATTTGCAGACGCTGATCCGCCAATTCCGTCTCGGCGCCGAACAGATCGGTCTGGAGCTGATGGACAGCTTCACGCCGATTCAGCCGATCATGATTGGCGATGCCGGTCGCGCCGTACGTTTGTCGCAGATGCTGCGCGAGCGTGGGTTGATGGTCACCGCGATCCGCCCGCCGACTGTGCCCGCCGGCAGTGCTCGGCTGCGGGTCACGCTGACCGCCGCCCACAGCGAGGCGCAGGTGCAACTATTGTTAGAAGGACTGGCCGATTGCTTTGCCCAACTGAAGTCGGAGCCAAGCCATGCGTGATCGTCTGATTCTGCTCCCCGGCTGGGGCCTCGGTGTTTCCCCGCTGGAACCCTTGGCGGCTGCGCTGCGTGGGCTCGACGAACACCTGACGGTCGAAATCGAACCGTTGCCGGAGCTGGAATCCAGCGATCCTGCGGATTGGCTCGACGAACTCGATGAGCGCATTCCCCAGGACGTCTGGCTGGGTGGCTGGTCGCTGGGCGGCATGCTGGCTTCTGAGCTGGCGGCGCGGCGTGGTGAACATTGCTGCGGCTTGCTGACGCTGGCGAGCAATCCTTCTTTTGTTGCCCATGACCAGTGGCCGAGCGCGATGCCGGGGGAAACCTTCGATGCATTTCTGGCCGGTTGCAGTGCTGATCCGCGTCAGACCCTCAAGCGTTTTTCGTTGCTGTGCGCTCAGGGTGCGCAAGACTCTCGCGGCTTGTCGCGACTGTTGCAGGGCGGTGCGCCGAATACTTCACCGATCGCCTTGATGGCGGGTCTGGAGTTGTTGGCGCAGATCGATACGCGCAATGCCTTGCAGGTGTTTCGAGGCCCGCAATTGCATCTGTTTGCCGGGCTGGACGGGCTGGTGCCGGCGGAAGCCGCGGGCGAGTTGTTCGCCTTGCTGGCGGATGTCGAGGTCGGGCTGATCGAGCAGGCCAGCCATGCGTTTCTTCTGGAAGACCCCCACGGTGTGGCCGGTGCGATCCAGGCTTTTTTAAGTGAGTGTGGTGATGACTGATTTGTCTCTTGCTGCGCTGCCCGGCGGCTTGCCTGACAAGCGCCAGGTAGCGGCTTCCTTTTCCCGCGCAGCGGCCAGCTACGACAGCGTCGCCGAGTTACAGCGTGATGTGGGCACGCAGTTGCTGAATCGTCTGCCGGTGGATTTTCTGCCGTCGCGCTGGCTGGATCTGGGCTGCGGCACCGGGTATTTCACTCGGGCGCTGGCTGAACGTTTTGCGGGTAACGAAGGGCTGGCGCTGGACATCGCCGAGGGCATGCTCAATCACGCCCGGCCATTGGGTGGGGCCGCGCACTTTATTGCTGGCGATGCTGAGCGTCTGCCGTTGCAGAATTCGACCTGTGATCTGATCTTCTCCAGCCTCGCCGTGCAGTGGTGCGCAGACTTCGAATCGGTGCTCGGCGAAGCCTTCCGAGTACTGAAACCGGGAGGGATTTTCGCGTTTGCTAGTCTTTGTGTAGGGACGCTGTACGAATTGCGCGACAGTTGGCGTCAGGTCGATGGCCTGGTGCACGTCAACCGTTTCCGTGAGTTCGCTCGGTACGAGCAATTGTGTGCGGCCAGTGGTCTGCGCACGGTCAGTCTGGAGAACCGGCCACATGTGCTGCATTACCCGGATGTGCGCAGCCTGACGCACGAACTCAAGGCGCTAGGCGCGCATAACCTGAACCCCGGTCGGCCGGGCGGATTGACCGGTCGGGCGCGGATTCTGGGGCTGGTCGAAGCCTACGAGCAGTTCCGTCAGCCGCAGGGCTTGCCGGCGACTTATCAGGTGGTCTACGCCGTGTTGGAGAAACCCGTATGAGCGCAGCCTATTTCATCACCGGAACCGACACCGACGTCGGCAAGACGACGGTCGCCGCCGGGTTGCTGCATGCCGCCCGATCGGCAGGGTTGAGTACGGCGGCGGGCAAGCCGGTGGCGTCCGGTTGTGTCGTGACGCCCAGAGGTCTGCGCAACTCCGATGCCTTGGCGCTGCAGGCCGAGTGCTCGTTGCCGCTGACTTATCAACAGGTCAATCCGGTGGCGTTCGAGCCGGCGATCGCGCCGCATCTGGCGGCCCGTGAGGCAGGCGTGGCGTTGACCGTGCAATCGCTGCTGGCGCCGATGCGCGAGATTCTGGCCATGAACGCCGACTTCACATTGATTGAAGGCGCGGGCGGGTGGCGGGTGCCGTTGGCGGATCAGGACAATCTGTCGGACCTGGCCATTGCGCTGAATCTGCCGGTGATTCTGGTGGTCGGCGTGCGTCTGGGTTGTATCAGCCATGCGTTGCTGACGGCCGAGGCAATTGCCCGTGACGGGCTGCAACTGGCCGGTTGGGTAGCGAACATCATTGATCCGAAGACCTCGCGGCTGGAAGAAAACCTGGCGACACTGGCCGAGCGTATTCCGGCGCCGTGTCTGGGGCGGGTGCCGAAACTCAAGGCGGTCAGCGCCGAGGCGGTCGCCGATCACTTGCAACTGGATCTGCTCGACTGATTTTGACTATGGGAAGGCACTGTGCCATTAGTGTTTTTGACGGGTGTTTTTCTGACGCCTCTGATTCAATGGCACCCATTGATCCTTCCCAAGGATGAGAGCTCCCATGGAAATCTCCGGAAACACAGCTTTTTATGCAGGTCTGAGCAGCATTCAGACCGGGCAGAACCGTGTCGATCAGGCTGCCAGCCAGATCGCCAACAACACCATTGAGCGCTCAGTCACCAGTCAGTCTTCCGAGGCACAGATCGATCGCTTGCGCGGCGTGGATCGCAGCCAGCAAATGGATCCGGGCAGCGCCATGGCCGAGATGGCCCAGGGCAAGTTTCAAGTGGAGCTGGGCACGAAAGTCGCCAAGGCTTCCGATGAAATGCTCGGTACGATCATCGATACATTCGCCTGATTTTCTGATATCCGCTTTGCCAGACGCCGCGACTGTTCGCGGCGTTTTTCGTTGTAAGTCCTTCTCCCTCAACTAATCTTTTTTCATTGCACATGGCTCGCCCGGGCGCATGTCGCGTTGCTGTGTCCGGTGTTCGAAAAATGTGATGACGAATGGCAAAAGATCGACGCTTGACAAGATTTCGGCGTAAACGTATGTTTCAAACAACTGTTTGACCGTCACAACAAATCAATGCGGTCGTTCATTCCCGGTTACATCAGCAGAGGTTTATCGCTATGCCTGACTACAAGGCCCCCTTGCGTGATATTCGCTTCGTTCGTGACGAACTGCTCGGCTACGAAGCGCACTATCAGAGCCTTCCAGCGTGCGCAGACGCAACGCCGGACATGGTTGACGCCATTCTCGAAGAGGGCGCCAAGTTTTGTGAGCAGGTGCTGGCACCGCTGAACCGTGTGGGCGACATCGAAGGTTGCACCTGGAGCGAGTCCGGCGTGAAAACCCCGACTGGCTTCAAAGAGGCCTACAAGCAATTCGTCGAAGGCGGCTGGCCAAGCCTGGCCCATGACGTCGAGCACGGCGGTCAGGGTCTGCCTGAGTCGCTGGGTCTGGCGGTAAGCGAAATGGTCGGCGAAGCCAACTGGTCGTGGGGCATGTACCCGGGCCTGTCGCACGGCGCGATGAACACCATCTCCGAGCACGGTACTCCAGAGCAGCAAGAAGCCTATCTGACCAAACTGGTCTCCGGCGAATGGACCGGCACCATGTGCCTGACCGAGCCGCACTGCGGCACCGACCTGGGCATGCTGCGCACCAAGGCCGAACCTCAGGCCGACGGTTCCTACAAAGTCTCCGGCACCAAGATCTTCATCTCGGCCGGTGAACACGACATGGCCGACAACATCGTCCACATCGTACTGGCCCGCCTGCCTGACGCACCGGCTGGCACCAAAGGCATTTCCCTGTTCATCGTTCCGAAGTTCATGCCGAATGCCGATGGCACCGTTGGCGCTCGCAACGCTGTGAGCTGCGGCTCGCTGGAACACAAGATGGGCATCCACGGCAACGCCACTTGCGTGATGAACTTCGACGGCGCGACCGGTTTCCTGATCGGCCCGGCGAACAAAGGCCTGAACTGCATGTTCACCTTCATGAACACCGCACGTCTGGGTACCGCGCTGCAAGGTCTGGCCCACGCCGAAATCGGCTTCCAGGGCGGCCTGAAATACGCTCGCGATCGTCTGCAAATGCGCTCCCTGACTGGCCCGAAAGCGCCAGAAAAAGCGGCTGACCCGATCATCGTTCACCCTGACGTACGCCGCATGCTGTTGACCATGAAGGCATTCGCCGAAGGCAACCGTGCGATGGTGTACTTCACCGCCAAACAGGTCGACATCGTCAAATACGGCGTGGACGAAGAAGAGAAGAAGAAAGCCGACGCACTGCTGGCCTTCATGACCCCAATCGCCAAGGCGTTCATGACCGAAGTCGGTTTCGAATCCGCCAACCACGGCGTACAGATCTATGGCGGCCACGGCTTCATCGCCGAGTGGGGCATGGAGCAGAACGTTCGCGACAGCCGCATCTCGATGCTGTACGAAGGCACCACCGGCATCCAGGCACTCGACCTGCTGGGCCGTAAAGTGCTGATGACTCAAGGCGAGGCCCTGAAAGGCTTCACCAAGATCGTCCACAAGTTCTGCCAGAACAACGAAGGCAACGAAGCCGTTAAAGAATTCGTCGCACCGTTGGCTGCACTGAACAAAGAGTGGGGCGAGTTGACCATGAAGGTCGGTATGGCTGCCATGAAAGATCGCGAAGAAGTCGGCGCGGCCTCCGTGGACTACCTGATGTACTCCGGTTACGCCTGCCTGGCTTACTTCTGGGCTGACATGGCGCGTCTGGCTGCTGAAAAACTGGCTGCCGGTACCACCGACGAGGCCTTCTACACCGCCAAGCTGCAAACCGCGCGCTTCTACTTCCAGCGCATCCTGCCGCGTACCCGTACGCACGTGGCAACCATGCTGTCGGGCGCAAACAACCTGATGGACATGAAAGAAGAGAACTTCTCGCTGGGCTACTAAGCCTTAACGCGGTCGTTCTGAAAACCGCTGCTCCTTCGGGGGCAGCGGTTTTTTTTGTGCCCGGATTTCCCCAATCCCGGGGCTGATTCCCCAGCATTGATGACGGCTTTGCTCAGCCGAACCCCTGCGCTTATTGATTCAAGATGTTTCCAGAAGGGTGGCCAATTAATTGCACTGTCCGAATTACCGGTGCTAACGAGAACTGCCTGCTCAAAGAAGCATGACGCCCGGCACTTAACAACAACAGTCAGGGTGAAGCCTATGAACATCAGTCGACTCGCTCGTTTGACCTTCTGGTTACCCATCGCGCTGTCAGTCCACAGCGCCTGGGCCGCCGACCCCGCCGAAGTCGATCCCCCGGTGCCGGAAGTCCCGTCGCTGCAATCGTTGCGCGGGATGGTGCCTCCCGATCCGTCCGGGACGGAAGGCGGGCGCAAGGTCGACCTGATGACCGACTACGTGCTCAACCGCTCTGCCGCGATCCTGTTGGGCAAGGCGTTGTTCTGGGACATGGAGATCGGCAGCGACGGCGCGACTGCGTGCGCCTCCTGTCACTACCATGCCGGTGTCGATCACCGCATCACCAACCAGCTCAACCCCGGCCAGGCCAACACCAACGCCAACGTCGCGTCGATTTTCAACAAGCCGTTTGTGGCTTCCGACATTCCCGGCGACGTGGCGACCTACGCCACGTTGTCCGGCGGCAAGGGTGGCCCGAACTACACGCTGAAAAAAACCGACTTCCCGACCCACGTGCTGAGTAATCCACTGGAGCGCAACTCGCCGATCGTTTACTCGACCGACGATGTGGTCGGTTCCCAAGGCGTGTTCGACGCCAACTTCGTCAAACCCAACCAGCCACGGTTCGACAAATGCACCCAGCAGCCGGACGGCCTGTTCCAGGTCGGCGGCATCAACGTGCGTCGTAGCACCGGGCGCAACGCGCCGTCGGTGATCAACGCCGCGTTCAACGTGCGCAATTTCTGGGACGGTCGGGCCAACAACGTGTTCAACGGATTTTCGCCGTTCGGCAATCGCGACCCGGATGCGGGGATCTACGTGACCAGCGAACGCAGCACGGTCGCCACCAAAGTCAGGCTGGCGCTCAACGATGCGTCTGCCGCCTCGCAAGCCGTTGGCCCGCCCGGCAGCCCGGTGGAAATGTCCTGCGGTGGCCGTACCTTTGCCGACATCGGTCGCAGGATGCTCGACACCCTGATGCTCAAGCAGCAGCGGATTTCCTCCAGTGATTCGGTGCTGGGGCCAGTGTCCGGCGCACGGCGTCCGACTTATCGCGAACTGATCAAGAATGCCTTCCAGCCCCGGTTGTGGAACGCCACGCAAAACGTCTCGGTGGGCGGCGCGCCGTACACCCAGATGGAGGCCAACTTCCCGCTGTTCTTTGGCCTGGCGATTCAGATGTACGAAGCCACGCTGGTGTCCGATCAGGCACCGATCGATGCCTACCTGCAAGGTGACCACACCGCGATGAACGCGCAGCAGGTCGAGGGGATGAACCTGTTCCTCGGCAAAGGCAAATGCGTCAATTGCCACGGCGGCGCGGAGCTGACCAACGCGGCCAGCCGCTTGTTGATGCACCCGCGTGAACGTATCGAGCGCATGGTGATGGCTGACAACCTGACCACCCTTTACGACAACGGCTTCTACAACACCGGTGTGCGTCCGACTTCCGAAGATCTGGCCCTCGGCGGCGCGGATGCCTGGGGCAATCCGTGGTCGTTCACCCGTCAGTACAACACCGTGTTGCAGGGCGGCCGCTCGGTCGACCCACTGGATGTCGACGTGTGCACCTTCGAAGCGCCGCTGAGTGCCGCGATTCCGTGCGACGCCACGCTCAAGCCGAATGTCGGGTTCCGCGACTCGGTCGACGGCGCGTTCAAGACGCCGACCCTGCGCAATATTGCCCTGACCGGCCCGTACTTCCACAACGGCAGTCGCGCCACGCTCAAACAGGTCATGGAGTTCTACAACCGTGGCGGTGACCGGCGCGGCGAGGATGCCAACAACACCAGCGGGTTCGAGCACCCGGCGGTGAATCAGCACAACACCTCCAACCTCGATCCGGACATGACGGCGCTGAACCTGACGCCTGACGAAATTGACGCCTTGGTGAAATTCATGGAAGTCGGCCTGACTGATCCGCGCGTCGCCTGGGAGCGGGCGCCATTCGATCATCCGTCGCTGGTCATCCCGCAGGGCCACATCGGGGATGAGAATGCCGTGACCCAGCGCCCGGCCAGTCCGAAGGTCACGACTCGTCAGGCAACGGATGCATCGCTGAATCTCAAGCCTTACGGCGCTGAAGGCCGGCCGGCGGCGGAGGGGCCGTTGCAGCCGTTCTACAACGATCTTTGAGTGGAAATGATCGTCATGGCCATCAAGCATGATGGCCATGACGAAAGTTTCATGCTTCTCAGGCAAAAAACCTTGATTGAAGGCTCAGAAACCGAGGGATTCGGCCGTTAAAGAGACAGCCTGTGATCTGGATCACATTGTGTGTGCTTAACTGGCCACATTGCAGGCACAATGCCATCTCTTTGCCAAGACGGTCGGAGCTTTACCCTTGCCGCGTTCTTCCGCTGTACGTTTCAGTCATTTCATACCTTCACTGCTGTTGTTGCTTGCGGGGTTGGCGGCTGCGTACGTCAAAGACCTCAACGTGTTCTTCACCTCGCTGTTCAACGTGCTGCCAACCCTGGTGCTGTTGCTGGGCGGGTCGTATTGCGCGGTTTATCGACGCCAGCGCGAACTGTTTCTGATGGTCACGGTGTACATCGCCTACTTCCTGCTCGACACCCAGACCGACTATTACCGCGATAACGGCAAGGTGCGCGAAGACGCGGCCGTGGTGTTCCATCTGGTCTGCCTGCTGTTGCCCCTGTTGTTTGGGTTGTTCGCCGCGTGGCAGGAGCGCACGCACCTGTTTCAGGACATGGTGGCGCGGTTTGCCGTGCTGCTGGCGTTTGGCAGCGTGGCGCTGGGGCTTGAGCAAAGCTACCCACAGGCGTTGCTGATGTGGCTCTCGGAGATTCGCTGGCCAGCCCTGCACGGCGCATGGATGAGCCTGATCCAGATGTCCTATCCGGTGTTCCTCTCGGCGTTCCTGTTGCTGGCCTGGCAGTACTGGCGCAACCCGCGACCGCTGCACGCGGCGCAACTGGTGGGGTTGCTCGGAGTGTTCTGGATGCTGCCGAAAACCTTCATCCTGCCGTTTACCCTGAACATCATGTGCAGCCAGGTGATGCTGATGATTGCGGCGGCCGTAGCGCACGAGGCTTACCAAATGGCCTTCCGTGACGAACTCACCGGCCTGCCGGGCCGTCGCGCACTCAACGAGCGCATGCAGCGTCTGGGGCGCAACTATGTGCTGGCGATGAGCGACGTCGATCATTTCAAGAAATTCAACGACACCCACGGTCACGACGTGGGTGACCAGGTCCTGCGACTGGTGGCCAGCAAGCTGTCCAAAATCAGCGGTGGCGGTAGGGCGTATCGCTACGGGGGTGAGGAATTCGCCCTGGTGTTTGCGGGCAAGACCCTTGAAGAGTGCATGCCGCACCTGGAAGTCATCCGCGAGTCGATTGCGTCCTACAACATCCAGTTGCGCAATCAGGAAAACCGCCCGCAGGACGACCAGCAGGGTCGCCAGCGTCGTGCCGGTTCCGGTGCGTCCAGTGTGTCCGTGACGGTGAGCATCGGCGTCGCCGAGCGTGTGGAGCAGCGCAACCCGGAGCAAGTGCTCAAATCCGCCGACGAAGCGCTCTATGCCGCCAAAGGAGCAGGGCGGAACTGCGTGATGGCGTTCGGTCAGAACCGTCGTGGCGCGGTGCGCATGGACAGCGCCGCAGGTTGAGTGATGACGGCGCATTCAGCGTCTGGACAGTGATTGTGGGGCAGGGTGGCCGGCAGTAGGTTGGAGAAATCTGCTGAAGGAGAAGCCACCATGCCCGAGTACAAAGCCCCCCTGCGCGACATGCGCTTTCTGATCGACCACGTCTTTGACTTTCACACCCAGTACGCGGCCCTCGGCGCCCACGACGCCAGCCCGGACATGGTCAACGCGATCCTCGACGAAGGCGCGAAGTTCTGTGAGAACGTTCTGGCACCGCTCAATCGCAGCGGTGACGAAGAGGGCTGCCATTTCGACAACGGCGTGGTGACAACGCCTACAGGCTTCAAGCAGGCCTTCGCACAATACGTGGAAGGCGGCTGGCACGGTCTGGCGGCAGACCCGGCTTACGGCGGTCAGGGTCTGCCGAGTTCGCTGGGGCTGGTGATCAGCGAAATGGTCGCCTCCAGCAACACTTCCTGGGGCATGTACCCGGGCCTGACCCACGGCGCCATGTCGGCGATCCACGCCCACGGCACCGAGGAACAGAAAAACACCTATCTGCGCAAACTCACTGCGGGCCAGTGGACCGGCACCATGTGCCTGACCGAAGCCCATTGCGGCACCGACCTGGGCATCATCAAGACCCGCGCCGTGCCTCAGGCCGACGGTAGTTACGCGGTCACCGGCAGCAAGATTTTCATCTCCGCCGGCGAGCACGACATGAGCGACAACATCATTCATCTGGTGCTGGCCAAACTGCCGGACGCGCCGGCCGGGACCAAGGGGATTTCGCTGTTCATCGTGCCGAAATTCCTGCCGGATGCAGCCGGTGAGGCGGGGGAACGCAACGGCGTTTCCTGCGGTTCGATCGAACACAAGATGGGCATCAAGGCCTCTGCCACCTGCGTGCTGAACTTCGATGACGCCAAAGGCTTCCTGATCGGTGAGCCGAACAAAGGCCTGAACTGCATGTTCACCATGATGAACCACGCGCGCCTCGGCACCGGGATGCAGGGCCTGTGTCTGGGCGAGGCAAGTTTCCAGGGCGCAATCAAATACGCCAACGACCGTCTGCAGATGCGCGCCTTGACCGGCGCCAAAGCCCCGGACAAACCGGCGGATCCGATCATCGTCCACCCGGACGTTCGACGCATGCTGCTGACCATGAAAGCCTTCAACGAAGGCAACCGCGCGCTGACCTATTTCACCGCGCAAATGCTCGATGTTGCGCACCTGAGCCCGGACGCCGACGCGCGTCAGGAGGCCGAGGATCTGTTGGCGTTCCTGACCCCGATCTGCAAGGCGTTCATGACTGACACCGGGCTGGAGGTGACCAACCACGGCATGCAGGTGTTTGGTGGCCACGGATTTATCCGCGAGTGGGGCATGGAGCAACTGGTTCGCGATTGCCGGATCGCGCCGATCTACGAAGGCACCAACGGCATTCAGGCGCTGGATCTGCTCGGGCGCAAAGTGTTGGGCAGCCAGGGCAAGCTGCTGCGCAACTTCACCAAAATCGTCCACAAGTTCTGCGCGGCAAATGCCGGGCATCCGCAACTGGGCGAGTTTGTCGCGCAGCTTGATGGCCTCAATCAGCAGTGGGGCGAGCTGACCATGAAGGTCGGCATGGCGGCAATGAAGAACCCGGATGAAGTCGGCGCCGCGTCGGTGGATTACCTGATGTACAGCGGTTACATCGTCCTCGGCTATCTGTGGTTGCGCATGGCGCTGGTCGCCCAGGCACAGCTGGAGTCGGGCGAGGGTGATGGCGATTTCTGCCAGGGCAAACTGGCGACGTGCGAGTTTTACTTCAAGCGGTTGTTGCCACGTACTGCGGCGCATCGCGCGGCGATCGAGGCGGGCAGTGATTGCCTGATGAAATTGCCGGCGCAGTTGTTCTCGCTGTAACACGCCACTGTTAAACAAAAGAGCCCGCTGATTGCGGGCTTCTTTATGGCTGATTGATGGTGACTAAAAATAACAAATCAGTCACCGCCTGACCCTATGTGTCGCAAAAGTTGTTGGGTTACACTCCGACTCAACGAAAACACCCTTCCACGATTCACCTGTTTTGATCTTTGCGAGGTTTGCCATGGCTGACTACAAAGCGCCGCTGCGCGATATGCGCTTCGTCCTCAATGAAGTGTTCGAAGTCGCCAAACTCTGGGCCGAACTGCCGGCACTGGCCGAGACTGTAGACGCAGAAACTGTCGAAGCCATTCTTGAGGAGGCCGGCAAGGTCACCAGCAAAAGCATCGCGCCCCTGAGCCGTGCCGCCGACGAAGAAGGCTGCCACTGGGCCGACGGTGCCGTCACCACGCCGGCCGGTTTCCCACAGGCCTATCAGACGTATGCCGAAGGCGGCTGGGTCGGTGTTGGCGGTGATCCGGAATACGGCGGCATGGGCATGCCGAAAGCCGTGTCGGCCCAAGTCGAAGAAATGGTCAACTCCGCCAGCCTGTCCTTCGGTCTGTATCCGATGCTGACTGCCGGCGCCTGCCTGTCGATCAACGCCCACGCCAGCGAAGAGCTGAAAGCCGCTTACCTGCCGAACATGTACGCGGGGATCTGGGCCGGTTCCATGTGCCTGACCGAGCCGCATGCCGGCACCGACCTGGGCATCATTCGCACCAAGGCCGAACCTCAGGCGGACGGTTCCTACAAGGTCAGCGGCACCAAGATCTTCATCACCGGCGGTGAGCACGACCTGACCGAAAACATCATCCACCTGGTGCTGGCCAAGCTGCCGGACGCACCGGCAGGGCCGAAAGGCATTTCGCTGTTCCTGGTGCCGAAGTTCATGGTCAATGCCGATGGCAGCCTGGGCGCGCGCAACCCGGCGAACTGCGGTTCGATCGAACACAAGATGGGCATCCAGGCCTCCGCCACGTGCGTGATGAACTTCGACGAAGCCGTGGGTTACCTGGTCGGCGAGCCGAACAAAGGCCTGGCCGCGATGTTCACCATGATGAACTACGAGCGTCTGGGTGTCGGTATCCAAGGCCTGGCTACCGGCGAGCGCTCGTACCAGAACGCCATCGAATACGCCCGCGATCGCCTGCAAAGCCGTTCGCCGACCGGCGCGCAGAACAAGGACAAGGTTGCCGACCCGATCATCGTCCACCCGGACGTGCGTCGCATGCTGCTGACCATGAAAGCCTCGAACGAAGGCGGCCGTGCGTTCTCCACCTACGTGGCGATGCAACTCGACACCGCCAAGTTCAGTGAAGACGCTGCCACCCGTAAACGTGCCGAGGACCTGGTTGCCTTGCTGACGCCAGTGGCCAAGGCATTCCTGACCGACCTGGGTCTGGAAACCACTGTCCACGGTCAACAGATCTTCGGCGGCCACGGCTACATCCGCGAGTGGGGCCAGGAGCAATTGGTGCGTGACGTACGCATCACCCAGATCTACGAAGGCACCAACGGCATTCAGGCGCTGGACCTGGTGGGTCGCAAGATCGTCGGCAGCGGCGGCGCGTTCTACAAACTGTTCGCCGACGAGATCCGCCATTTCACTGCGACCGCCAGTGCCGATCTCGGCGAGTTCACCAAACCGCTGAATGACGCCGTCGACACCCTCGACGAATTGACCTCGTGGCTGCTGGACGTGGCGAAAACCAATCCGAACGAAATCGGTGCGGCGTCGGTCGAGTATCTGCAGGTGTTTGGCTACGTGTCCTACGCCTACATGTGGGCACTGATGGCCAAGGCATCGCTGGGCAAAGAAGCGCAGGACGATTTCTACGCGAGCAAACTCGGTACTGCGCGGTTCTATTTCGCCCGTCTGCTGCCGCGGATTCACTCGTTGAGCGCGTCGGTCAAGGCTGGCAGCGAGTCGCTGTTCCTGCTGGATGCCGGGCAGTTCTGATGATGTAACGTCATGTAAGCAATCTCTTACATGACGTGCTGCTGTTCTCCCATAGGCGCAGATTGGATCCAGAGCTAATCTACATTTCATGGACGTCGCGCAGGAAGCGCAAAGCAACAACACGGACACGTAGGATTCTGCCAGGGTGGCGGAGTGAAATGGATGTCAGGGAAACAGTCTGCAAAGCCCCGCTTCGGCGGGGTTTTCTTTTGCCCGCAGAAAAGTTTTCAGCTCAGCGGATCCATGGCCGGCGCGCCTTTGAGCGGTTTGTCCTCGCGCTGCATCACCTCTTCCAGCAAGGTTCGCAGCAAGGCCAATGGCGCCTGCTGGCGTTGTACGTCGCGACATACCAGCCCGACCTTCAACGGCACACGCGGCTCACTTAGCGGTTTCCACAGTAGATCCTGATCGTCGTACTCCTTTTGCGAACGACCGGGCAGCACCGTCGCCAGACGTGTGTGCGGCAGGCTGTCGAGAATCCCCACCATATTGTTCAGTTCCGCCTGCACTTGTGGGCGGCGTCCAAGGCTGGCCAGTTGCGCCTGCCAGATCTGGCGGATCTGGAATTCTTCACCCAGCAGCAACATCGGCAGTTCGGCGGCCTGGCTCATTGAAACCTTCTTGAATTCACGCAGCGGATGATCCGCCGGGATGACCAGCGTCAGTTCATCTTCGTACAGCATCACGCCGTGCAGCCCGGGCTGGCGTGGCGGCAGATAACTGATGCCAATGTCCAGCGAGCCATTGAGCAGGCGCCGCTCGATCTCCAGCCCCGTCAATTCATAAATCTGCACCACCAGATGCGGCTGGGCCTTGCGCACCCGCTCAAGCATTTGCGGCACCAGGCTGGTGTGCACGGTTTGCAGCACACCGATCGCCAGTGTGCGCAGCGCCTGACCCTTGAAGTTGCCCAGCGCCTCACGCGCGCGTTGCATGCCGTCGAGCAGTGGCAGGGCGTGGTTGTACAGCGTATGGGCGGCGAGGGTCGGCAGCAGGCGCTTGCTGCTGCGTTCGAACAGGGTCACGTCGAGGTTCTGTTCCAGGTGGCGGATCTGCTGGGACAGCGCCGGTTGGGAGATCGACAGACGTTCGGCGGCACGCCCGACGTGACCTTCTTCGTAGACCGCGACGAAATACCGCAGTTGTTTGAAATCCATAAGTAACACTTATCGAAAATGCTGGGAAATCGAAATGGCCGGCGGCCGTGTGTGAGCCTAGTCTAACCGCATCCACGGGGCTTACAGGGCCGGAAAGGGCAATGACCAGCGATTGTTTCGATAACGATTACATAGGCAGTTCAAAAAACCTCAATCGAGTTTTTTTTCAATGAATCTGTTCAGCCTGCGGCGCCAGACACCAAGCCTCGATGACCTGGCTTTTGAAACCCATGAATCGGACGCCGCTGATGGCCTGAATGCCGAGCGCCTGATGCCCAGCGTCGAACGCCCGCAACAGGTATTTGTTCGCGGCCAGGGTTCCTGGTTGTGGGACAGCAATGACCGCGCCTATCTGGACTTTTCCCAGGCCGGTGGCGCTAACAGCCTCGGTCACAGCCCTTCGGCACTGGTCAAAGCCATCGCCAGCCAGGCCCAGGCCTTGATCAATCCCGGCTTCAATCTGCACAATCGCGGCATGCTCAGCCTCGCCGAGCGTCTGTGTGCCAGTACCTCAAGCGATCAAGCATATTTGCTCAACAGTGGCAGCGAAGCCTGTGAAGCCGCAATCAAGCTGGCGCGTAAATGGGGTCAACTGCATCGCGGTGGTGCCTCGCGGATCATTGTCGCCAGACAAGGCTGCCACGGACGTAGTCTGGCGACGATTTCGGCGTCGGACAGTTGCAACCTGCACAATCGCTTTGCGCCGCTGCTGCCGGGCTTTGATCTGGTGCCGTTCAATGACCTGCCAGCGCTGCATGCAGCGGTCGATGCGCAGACCGTGGCGATCATGCTCGAACCGATCCAGAGCGATGCCGGTGTGATTCCAGCGACCGAGCATTACCTCAAGGGTGTTGAACGTCTGTGCCGTGAGTTGGGGATTCTGCTGATCCTTGACGAGGTGCAGACCGGCATCGGCCGCTGCGGCACCTTGCTCGCCGAACAATCCTACGGCGTGCGCGCCGATATCGTCGTGCTCGGCAAAGGCCTCGGCGGTGGCGTGCCACTGGCTGCATTGTTGGCGCGAGGCAAGGCCTGCTGTTTCGACTCCGGCGAGTTGGGCGGTACTCATCACGGCAACGCGCTGATGACCGCTGCAGGGCTGGTGGTGCTAGACAGCGTGCAGGACCGCGCATTCCTCGAACAGATCCGGGACAACGGCCGGCATCTGCGCGAAGGGCTCGCTCGTCTGGCGCATCGTTATGAACATGGCGAGTTGCGCGGGCAAGGGCTGTTTTGGGGACTGACCCTGTCGGAAGACTCTGCCGAGGCCGTCGTCAAAGCTGCGCTCCATGAAGGTTTGCTGCTCAACGCCCCGCAGGCCAACTGCCTGCGCTTCACCCCGGCGCTTACCGTCAGCAAGGCCAATATCGACGAGATGCTCCTGCGCTTGGCCCGTGCCTTTTCCCGGGTACGCACCGCGCAACTGCAATGCCGCAAAGGGATTGCCGTCTGACCTGAAGTTTCCCACCCGAATTCAAGAACCGTCTCGCGGTATAACGCACGCCCCACGCCTGATTCTTTTGGCGTGGGGCGTTTTTTTGTGGCCGGGTAATGGCATTCAAATGGCGAGATCGCGGGTTGTACTGAACCCTGACAAACGGCACAGGTCGATTAGCTTGTATGGCTCAGTCGAGCCAACCCCCAATCAGGAGCTGCCCCATGGACTTCATTCGAATCATCATCGCCATTCTGTTGCCGCCACTGGGTGTGTTTCTGCAGGTCGGGTTCGGCGGTGCGTTCTGGCTGAACATTCTGCTGACGCTGTGCGGTTACATCCCGGGGATCGTGCATGCGGTGTACATCATCGCCAAGCGCTGAGCTTCAGTCCGCCAGACCCATCACTCGCCGGTAGAAGCGCCACTCCTGCTCCAGCGCATGGGCCTGATTGACGGCCCGGCGGAAGCCGTGACGTTCGTCGGCGTAGTAATGCGCTTCGACCTCAATGCCGTTTTGCTCCAGAGCCGCGACCATGTCGCGGCTCTGTTGCGGCACGACCACGGCGTCCAGTTCACCCTGGAAGAAAATCACCGGTACGCGAATGTTGCCTGCGTGCAGCAACGGCGTGCGGGCCGCATAGCGTTCGGCATCTTGCTCGGGATCGCCGATCAGCCAGTCCAGATAATCGCCTTCGAACTTGTGTGTCGCGCGGCCCAGGGCGACCGGGTCACTGACGCCATACAGGCTGGCGCCGGCGCGGAACACGTGATGGAACGCCAGGGCACACAACGTTGTGTAGCCGCCGGCGCTGCCGCCACGGATGAATGCACGCTCGCCGTCGATCATGCCGCGTTCAGCCAGATAGGCCACCACTGCGCAGGCATCCTCGACATCCACCGCGCCCCAGCTCAGATGCAATGCTTGCCGATACTCCCGGCCGTAGCCGCTGCTGCCGCGGTAGTTGAGGTCGGCGACGGCGAAGCCGCGTTGCGCCCAGTACTGGATGCGCGGGTCGAGCATCGGGTAGCACGCTGACGTCGGGCCGCCGTGGATGAACACCACCAGCGGCGGTTTCTCATCGCCACTTGTGGACGGGTAAAAGAAGCCGTGCGCTTCACCCGAACCGCTGGGATAGCGCAGGGTTTGCGGGCGGCTGATGCGCTCGGCAGGCAGCGGTGCAATGCCGCCGGCCAGCACTTTCACTTCACGCGACTCGCGATCGATGGCGAGTACCGCTGAAGGGCTGATCGGTGAGGCGGCGATGCAGTAAATGAACTGATCATCGACAGCCAGATGACGGAAGCGACTGTAGTCGCCGGTGAAGTCTTCGCCGTTGAGTGCCAGACGACCAAAACCGCCTTCGCTCCAGCTCGCCAAAAAGTCTTCGTCGGTGGGCAGCCAGGTGCAGCCGCCGAGTTGCCATGGGGCCGGCGCGTGATCGGCCGGAGCGCAAGGTAACGGTTGCAAGCCGTCTGCAGACTCGCTCCACAGCTGCCAATATCCGTTACGGTCGGTCAGGCAGCCCAGTCGGCCATTGGCATCGAAGCGCGGTTGCTGGATCGACTCTTCAATCGTTTCACCGGCCACGCAACGTGGGGCAGAAAATCCATTACCTGTGCGCTCGGCGAGCATCAAACGGGTGGACGTCCACGGTTGATGCGGGCGGCTCCACTCGATCCACGCCAGGTGCTGACCATCCGGGCTGATGATTGGCGAGGCGTAGAAATCCGCGCCTTCAGCCAGCCTATGGCGGGCACCAGTCGCCAGATCGATGGCCACTAGCCGATGGCGATCACCGTTCTCTTCAACGGCCAGCACCTGCCCGTTGGCAAAGTGCAGATCACCGTATCGGCACTCGCCCGACGTCAGAACCTCGGGCTCTCCATCCAACGTCTGGCGATACAGCTGTTGATCCGCCTCGTTGACGAAAACCACTCCATCAGGCGTCAGACAAAACGCCCCACCACCATATTCGTACACCCGGCTGCGCACGCTGAAGCCCGCAGGCGTCAGACATTTCGCCGCGCCTTCGCGCCAGTGCCAGATCCGGCATGCGGCGTCTGCGGGGCGGTATTCATTCCAGAACAAGCCATGGGCACCGAGCTGCAATTCGGCGAAATCCACGCCGGCGGCAACCGCGGCAGTGGCGCTGAAAGGCTCAGCCTTTGGCGATGAGGCGCGAGTTTCGTTCATTGCGAAAGGCCAGTTGTTCGATGGTCTGGGTGGCGTGCTCGGCTTCTTCGCGGGCCTTGAGGATCACACCGTGATGTTCGGACTTGCTGCACACCGGGTCGGCATTGCTGGCATCGCCGGTGAGCATGAACGCCTGGCAGCGGCAGCCGCCAAAGTCCTGTTCCTTTTCGTCGCAGGAACGGCACGGCTCGGGCATCCAGTCATAACCACGAAAGCGGTTGAAACCGAACGAGTCATACCAGATGTGCTGCATGCTGTGGTCGCGCACATTGGGAAATTGTACCGGCAGCTGTCGGGCGCCATGACAGGGCAGGGCAGTGCCGTCCGGCGTGACCGTCAGAAACAGGCTGCCCCAGCCGTTCATGCAGGCTTTCGGGCGCTCCTCGTAGTAGTCCGGGGTGACGAAAATCAGCTTGCACGGATGCCCTTCGGCTTCCAGTTTGGCGCGGTATTCATTGGTGATGCGTTCGGCGCGGACCAGTTGTTCCTTGGTCGGCAACAGGCCGACACGATTGAGCTGCGCCCAGCCGTAGAACTGGCAGGTGGCGAGCTCGACGAAGTCCGCTTCGAGCGCGATGCACAGCTCGATGATGCGGTCGATCTTGTCGATGTTGTGCCGATGGGTGACAAAGTTAAGCACCATCGGATAGCCGTGTGCCTTCACGGCGCGGGCCATTTCCAGTTTCTGCGCGAAGGCCTTTTTCGAGCCGGCGAGCAGGTTGTTCACTTGCTCGTCGCTGGCCTGGAAACTGATCTGGATGTGGTCGAGCCCGGCTTTCTTGAAGTCGCTGATCTTCTGCTCGGTCAGGCCGATACCGGAGGTGATCAGGTTGGTGTAGAAACCCAACTGGCGCGCTTCACGAATCAGCTCGGCGAGGTCCTGGCGTACCAGCGGCTCGCCCCCGGAAAAGCCCAGTTGCGCCGCGCCCATCTCCCGCGCTTCGCGAAAAACCTTGATCCACTGCTCGGTGCTCAGCTCTTTGCCCTGCTCGGCGAAATCCAGCGGATTGGAGCAGTACGGGCATTGCAGCGGGCAGCGGTAAGTCAGCTCGGCGAGCAGCCACAGCGGCAGGCCGATTTCCGGTTTGGCCGGGACTTGCACCGATGACTCAGGCAAGTTCGATCCAGTGCTGCGCACGGGCAACCTCCATGAATTGCTCGATGTCGTCACCGAGCTCGGGCACGCCGGGGAACTGTCTGTCGAGTTCGGCGATGATCGCCGCGACATCCCGCTCACCGTCGATCAGACCGCCGATCAGCGCGGCGCTTTCATTGAGCTTGATCATGCCTTCCGGGTACAGCAGCACATGGCCTTTCTGCGCCGGTTCGTACTGGAAACGGTAGCCGGGACGCCAGGTCGGGGTCTTGCTGCGGTCGAAACTCATAAGGCGATTCCTTTATGCCAGACCCGTTGATCGGTGACGCTGTGATACGGCGGGCGGTTCAGTTCGTAGGCCATGCTCATGGCATCGAGCATGCTCCAAAGGATGTCCAGTTTGAACTGGAGAATTTCCAGCATGCGCTCCTGACCCTCGCGGGTCTTGTAGTGCTCCAGCGTGATCGCCAGACCATGCTCGACATCACGCCGGGCCTGACCGAGACGGGTGCGGAAATATTCGTAGCCGGCCGGGTCGATCCACGGGTAATGCTGCGGCCAGCTGTCGAGACGCGACTGGTGGATCTGCGGCGCGAACAGCTCGGTCAGAGAGCTGCTGGCGGCTTCCTGCCAACTGGCGCGGCGGGCGAAATTGACGTAGGCGTCGACCGCGAAGCGCACGCCGGGCAGCACCAGTTCCTGGGAGCGCAGTTGATCCGGATCGAGACCGACGGCCTGGCCGAGACGCAACCAGGCTTCGATACCGCCGTCTTCACCTGGGGCGCCGTCGTGGTCGAGCAGGCGCTGAATCCACTCGCGGCGGATCTCGCGATCCGGGCAGTTGGCGAGGATCGCCGCGTCTTTCAGGGGGATGTTCACCTGATAGTAGAAACGGTTGGCGACCCAGCCCTGGATCTGCTCGCGGGTGGCCCGGCCTTCATACATCGCCACGTGATACGGGTGATGAATGTGGTAATAGGCGCCCTTGGCGCGCAGGGCCGCTTCGAATTCGGCGGGGGACAGCGGGGTGTCGGTCATTGCGGTTCTCCGGGGCATTCGTTACAGGACAATGCTCATGCCGTCATACGCCACTTCAACATTGCGTCGCACCAGTTCCGCGCGCTCCGGGGAGTCTTCGTCGAGGATCGGGTTGGTGTTGTTGATGTGGATAAGCACCTTGCGCTGCTCGGGAAGCTGTTCCAGCACTTCGAGCATGCCGCCGGGGCCGTTCTGCGCCAGGTGGCCCATTTCGCGGCCGGTGCGGGTGCCGACGCCACGGCGCTGCATTTCATCGTCGTCCCACATCGTCCCGTCCACCAGCACGCAGTCGCTGCCGGCCATGATGTCCAGCAACGGCGCGTCGACCTTGCCCAGGCCCGGGGCATAGAACAGTTTGCCGCCGGTGCTGAGGTCTTCGACGATCAGGCCAATGTTGTCGCCCGGGTGCGGGTCGAAACGGTGTGGCGAATAGGGCGGTGCGGCGCTGCGCAACGGCAGCGGGGTGAAGCGCAGGTTCGGGCAGGCGGCGACGGTGAAGCTCTGGTCGAGTTCGATGCGGTTCCAGTCCAGCCCGCCGTTCCAGTGCTTGAGCATGGTGAACAACGGGAAACCGGTGCTCAGGTCTTCGTGGACCATATCCGTGCACCAGACCTGATGCGGGCAGCCTTCGCGCAGGCTGAGCAGGCCGGTGGTGTGGTCGATCTGGCTGTCCATCAGGATGATCGCGCTGATGCCGGTGTCACGCAGGGCTCGGCCCGGTTGCATCGGGGCGAAGCTCTGAAGCTGCGCGCGGATGTCCGGCGAGGCGTTGCACAGCACCCAGTTCACGCCGTCATCGGAGATGGCAATGGACGATTGGGTGCGGGCCTTGGCATTCAGGCTGCCGTCGCGAAAACCGGCGCAATTGACGCAGTTGCAGTTCCACTGCGGAAAACCGCCACCGGCGGCCGAACCCAGAATCTGGACGAACATGAACGCTCCATCATTTCAACGCTGAAAATAAAACGCCCCGGCGAGCCGAGGCGTTGCACTGCAGTGTTCTGCTTGAGGCAGGACTCAGCGGCTGGCGAAGTACATGGTGACTTCGAAGCCGATGCGCAGGTCGGTGTAAGCAGGTTTGGTCCAGGCCATCGGGTGACTCCTTTTTCAGGTGGGTGAGATAGCGCTATCCATAGGTATAGTCCACGGCAGCGCAGGGATGTTCCAAATAGTTAGGTGGCTATGTTACTCAAAATTTCAGGGGGTTGGCCCGTGAATCTTTGAGAAAGCTCCTTGCAGCCCCGGTAATGATCATTTTGCCGCTTGCCATGGCGAGCCCGGCGCAAGGTTGTTGGACAGGCCGTGCCAGCCGCTTTCGGCGCGGATCAGGCGTTGTGCAGCGGCCAGTAATGCCGGGCGATCCAGTTGAGCGATGGCGCAGCGCAGTTGTGCCAGATAATCCGACGAGTGGCCGGCGAGTCGGGCCTGCCACAGGAACTCGGCCGCATCTTTGCTGGACAGGGCGCTGTCATCGAACTGATCGGCAAGCGTCTGGTGTTGCTGGGTGAGGCTGGCGTCATCGAGTTGTTCGATCAGGGCTGGCAGGCCATCGAGAAACTGCTGAATGTGGTCGAGCAATTGCGCGGCGGTAGCCGAGGGCGATTGCACACCGAACAGCAATCCGCTCTGGCCATGAATCTGACGCAACCCGCTGAACACCGCGTAACCGAGTTGCAGTTCGACTCGCAGGCGTTGGTAGAAAGGTGTCTGGCACAGGTGCGCGAGCAGGCGCCACGCGGCTTCATCGGCGATTTCGTGGCTGGCGGTCGGGCAGAACAGCAGCAAGGCGTGTTCGCTGGAGTCGCTGTCGATTTGCTGCCACAGGTATTGGGCCTTAGGTGCCGAGGGGGTGCGCAATTGACTGTCCGGGATGCCGGGGATGCGACTCAGGGCCAGGCCCATGGCGGATTGAGTCTGTGGGTTGAGTCCCAGCGCCAGACCGTCCCAGCGGGAAGTTGTCCACAGGTGTGCGGCATCGTCAGACGTCGTTAGCGATTGCAGGTCGTGTTCGGGTAATGCCCTGAGCAATTGGCGAATCGGCATCAACGGTTCTTCCGGCTCACTTCGCGCGGAAACGGCATCAACTTGTGTCAGATGTTTCAGCGCATGCTCCAGGACGCCGGGCAATATGTCCTGCAGGCCGGTCACCTTCAACAACCACTGATTGCCCGTGGTGCTGAACGAAAGCTCGACCCCGGCCTGGCGTGCTTCATCCGACACTTCCCGCAGACTGCGTTGCAGTTTCGCTTGCAGGTCGGCCGTGGCCGCCGCTTCCATCTGCCAGCGCACATACACCGCACCTTCGTCAGCGTTATCCGGCAGCGCCTGGCTGAATTGCATTGGGGAGCGTTCGCGGCGGGTGCGCGAGCGATCCTGAGCAAACGTGCGCAGACCTCGGTGAGCGCTGGTCTGGCCACGGATCAGGCCGGCGTTGGCCAGTGGTTCGGCCGTACGCAGAAACGGGTTGGCAGCGGGCAAATGCCAGTGGCCGCTGAAGTTATCCACAGTGCCGATTTTGTCGAAGATCTCTTTGAGCGCCGCAACGGCCGATTCGGACAAGCCGCTTTCGAGTTGTTCGCTGTCGAGCCGCGCCAGATTCAGTGCGCCGCAGACTTGCTGCTGGCGTTGATGCAGCGCCGCATACTCCTCACGCAATACCGGCCAGTCCTGCTGTGCGGCGAAGAAACTCAGCCAATCCAGCCATTGCTCGCGAATGGCATCGAGTGACCCGCAAGGTGCAGTGAACTGAAGATGCAGCAAAGCCTGCCCTGCGAACTGGTACTGCACGCAGGCCTGCAAACCATTCGCGAGACCCTGCTGCTGCAAATGCGCGAGCAATCCACCGGGTTTGGCGCTGTTCAACCAGTGACAGAGAAACGCCAACGCTTCGGCCGACGACTCCGGCAGGTCCTCCAGCGCAAACAGCAGATTGCTGCGCCGCTCGCCGACCTGTTGATAACTTGTCTGTGGGTTGTCCATCAAGCGAGCTGGGGCTGCCTGTGCAGTTTTATCCCCAGCGGTCAGCGCGGCGGCAAACTGCTCGGCCAGCACTCGCAGCTCTTCAATGCTCTGCGGCCCGACCAGACTCAGGGTCATCTGCCCGGTGCGGTAAAACTGCTGATGGAAGTCTTTCAGTGCCTGCTGAAACTCCGCGTGTTCTACCGGCAGGCTGTCGCGGTTCCCTGCATGAAAGCCGCGCAACGGATGCTCTGCTGACAATCCCTCGAACAGCGCCTCTTGCTGCTGAGCTTTGGCGTCCTGGGACCACGCGACAAACTCTGCCTGCAACACTTCCCGTTCCCGCAACTGATCGTCCGGATTCATACGGGGATGGGTGAGCATGTCTGACAGACGCTCCAGCCCACCGTTGAAGGACGCTGGCGGCAACTCAAAGAAGAAATCGGTGGTGCGCTCGCGGGTGCTGGCATTCACCTGGCCGCCGTGACCTTGCACGTAGGCCATCAGCCCTTGGCTTGCAGGAAAGCGCTCGGTGCCGAGAAACAGCAAATGCTCAAGGAAATGCGCCAGCCCCGGCCACGCCAACGGCACGTCATGACTACCGGCAGCCACCCGCAACGCGGCGGCACTGCGCTTCAGGCCGGGCACGTGACGCAGGGTCACGCGCAAGCCGTTGGCCAGGGTTTCGGTGTGGGGGCGGGGATGAGTCGGCGCAGGCATGGGCACTTCCAGAACAGTGAAGTGCCAATGCTAGCGGATTAGCGCTTGTTGAGCGCGTCGTAAAGTTCGGGGCGGCGGTCGTTGAAGTAGCGGTTGGCGCTGCGGGAGTCGACCATCAACTGGCGATTGAGCTCACCGACGATCAAGGCTTCATCCAGTCCGGCCTGGGCGATGCGGCTGCCATCCGGCGCGGCAATGCTGCTTTGTCCGCAGTAATGGATGTCGCCTTCGTGGCCGCAGTAGTTGGCGTAAGCCACGTAGCACTGGTTTTCGAAAGCGCGGGAGCGCACGGAAACATCGGCAATGAAATCGAAAGGAATCATGTTCGCCGTCGGCACCAGAATCAGCTCGGCACCTTCAAGGGCCAGGCGCCGGGCGTTCTCCGGGAACTCCAGGTCGTAGCAGATCAGGAATCCGAGCTTCCAGCCGTTGAGTTCGACGATGGGAAACTCGCCATCGCCGGGGCTGAACATCGAACGATCCAGATCGCCGAACAGATGCGTCTTGCGGTAATTGCACAGGCGCTCGCCGTTCGAATCAATTAGCTGCACGGCGTTGTAGATTTGCCCATCCGCCGTGCGCTCAGGATACCCGTAGAGAATCGCCAGGCCGGCAGCCTTGGCGATCCGTCCGACTTGCTGCGCCCATTCACCGTTGTAGACCTCGGCCAACGTCGCGACCGCTTCTTTGCCGATGTTGTAGCCGGTCAGGAACATTTCCGGCACCACCAGCAGGTCGGCACCTTTGGCCTCCATCGCCAGTTGTTGCAGGCGCTGAAGGTTGGCGGCGGGTTCCAGAGGCAGCGGTGGGCATTGGTAAAGGGCTACACGCATCAGGGATTCCTCTTACTCGGGCAGGGCGATCGGGCCGATGTCGTTGAACACATCACCCGGACCGGGGTTCTCTTTATGTGTGGACCCGCCGAAGTGCTTCATGATTCCCCACACCGCGTTGAGCGAGGTCTGCACTGCGCCTTCAACCCACGCAGGCGTCCACGATACGTCGTCGCCGGCGATGAAAATCCCGCGCTGCTCCGCCGGCATGTCGTCCTGCATGAAATGCGCGTACATGCGCTGGTTGTAGCGATAGTGACCGGGCAGGGCACCCTTGAACGCGCCGAGGAAATGCGGGTCGGCTTCCCACGACACGGTGATCGGATCGCCGATGATCCGCGCGGCGATGTCGACTTTCGGGTAAATTTTCTTCAACGCATCCAGCGCCAGTTTCACGCGTTTTTCCACCGGGTGCGGGAGCATCTTCAGCGCGTCGCTCATCCACGAGTACGACAGGCAGATCACGCCCGGTTTGTCGTCGCCGTTGTCGAACAGGTAGGTGCCACGGGTCAGGCGATCGGTGAGGGTCATGCTCATCAGGTCGCGGCCGGTTTCCGGGTCCTTGTCCTTCCAGAACGGGCGGTCGACCATCACGAACGTCTTCGACGATTGCATGTAGCGAGTGCGGTCCAGCGCCATCCACATTTTTTGTGAGAACAGGCTTTCGTCGCATTCGATCTGGGTGGTCAGCAGCCAGCTCTGGCAGGTTGTCAGCACGGCGGCGTATTCGCGGGTGTCGCCATTGTTGTCGGTGACCGCGAAACGTCCGTCAGGTGCGTGGGCAATTTTCTTCACCCCGGAACGTGGCGCGCCATGGTGCAACGACTTGAGGCTAGTGCCTTGCGGCCAGTGAACGCAGCGCTCCGGCGCATGACGCCAGATGCCCTGCGGCACTTGTTCGACGCCGCCGACCACCAGGTGCTGGTGATCGTCGCAGTTGGTCATCACCACACGGAAGATTTCCAGCATCGAGTTGGGGAAGTCCGAGTCCCAGCCGCCGGTACCGAAACCGACCTGGCCGAACACTTCGCGGTGATGGAACGACAGTTTGGCGAAGGCTTTCGACGTGGCGACGAAGTCGTAGAACGTGCGGTCGTCCCACAGCGGCACCAGGGTGTTCCACAGCTCTTTGAGGCGTGGCACGTCGCGGTCGCGGATCGCTTGCTGGATGTCGGCGAACTGCGAACCGGCCTCCAGAGCATCGGCCCATGCGTCAGCCACTTCCTGGAACAGTGCAGGAAGATCCTTCAGGCTCTGTGCGTAGTGGGTTTTGCCTTCCAGGTCGATCACGGTGCTACCGGAGGCCGGCGTCAGCGGGTTGGGGAAAGGCTTGGTCTCCAGACCGAGTTTGTCGACGTAGTGATAGAAGGCGGTGGAAGACACCGGGAAGCGCATGCCGCCGAGCTCGGCGACGATGCCGTCAGTGCCGTTGAATGCTTGGGAACGCAAACGGCCGCCGAGCTTCGAGGCCTCATAAACGACGGGTTTCAAGCCCAGTTTCATCAGCTCGTAAGCCGCCACCAGACCTGCAATGCCGGCACCGACGATCGCCACTTCGGCGCCGTGATTGTGCTCGGGAATGCTGCCGAGACCGGCCGGGTGTTCGATCCAGTCGTCGAAGGCGAAAGGAAAGTCCGGGCCGAAAATGGTGATCGGTTTCTTACCGTCTGCAGGATGGCGATTGTTCTTGTTCATGGCTGACCTTGCTGGCGACCCGACGCAGGATGCGCGTCTGAGTATAGGAAAAGATGCCAGCCATTCTAGGGAGCGTAGAACACGTTAATAAGACGCAAAGTGTCGTCGTTTTGAGCGTTGGTGCTGCAATCTGACGAATATAATGATCAGACTGGATGTCCGCGATCAATTTTGCTGCTGAGGATGATCGAGGTCGTGGTCTTCTCCACGCCGTCTACGCTGCCGATCTGATCGAGAAGCTGATCGAGCTGTTCCGGCGAGTCCGTACGCAGCCACGCCACGTAATCAAATTCGCCACTCACTGCACACAATTGCTGCACCTGGGCCATCGCACTCAACCGCCGCAACACCTCTTTGCCGGAGCGCGGCTGCACCTTGATCCCGACATACGCCTGCAACCCGCCATCCACGACGCGTTGGCCCAGACGTACGCCGTAGCCGGTGATGACTTTGGCCTTTTCCAGTCGCGCCAGCCGCGAAGTTACGGTCGTGCGTGCGATGCCCAGTTGCCTGGCCAGCATTGCCACGCTTTCACGGGCGTTGATTTGCAGGGCAGCGATCAGCTGGCGGTCGATTTCATCAAGCACGGGTGGGCGGATGTCGGGCAAGGGCAGGCTCCAGCGGTACGGATCAATGGGGCTGCATGTTACAGGCTCGTCACGCGAGGCGCTTGTGGGCGCTGATTGAACGGCTGGGGTCAGGCAGTCGCTGGATCGGAGGATTTTACTGAAACAAAAGAACGGACAAATGATTTGACTTGCCTGCTGCCTTTATCAAAAATGGCCTCAAGAGCGCGAAATCCGCTGCCTTGCAGGGCTTCAGCGGACGTAGGTACCTCAGCGATGCTGCAACATCGGTGTAAGGTGAGACCTCTTCATCCCATTTCCTGAGGATGCCAATATCAGGATTCAAATACTCAAGGGGAGCCAACAGGCTCCCCTTTTTGTTTGTCCTGAAGAACGTATCTCTTGTAGAGAAGTTCGCCCTGGCGGTGCCTGTTCATAGCTCTTGCCGGGGCATGCATGAAGTTCCACAGGACGTGTCCGTGCCTGACATCCACCACGACGAGCATGTCATTCTTTGCCTCGTAGGCGTTGATGAAGGCTAGGCGGTATCCGCCGTTGTCGTACAGGATTCTCCAAATTTCAAAAGGCCCCGTCAGCGTATCAATGGCATGCCGAACGTAGCGCTCTCGTGAGTCAGCGCGTTTTTCGACGATGTGGGCGAGCTTGTCCCTCATCACCGCAACGTTTCCGATCGGCGTGAGGATGGTCACTGCCAGTAGCGCCTCGTCGATGAAGCCGAAGTGAGCCAGGAGAATCTTGAGGGCGCCTTGCGCATCGTCTGCCCTTTTTACCTCATCGATTACCGCTGACCGAAACTCCCTGGCCAGCGTTCGCAGGTCGGGCAAAGCTAAGTCGATCCATGTTTTTTGGCCACCTGCTTCTTTGACCAGTGGCGCAGCACTCATGAGCATGAAAGTAATCCTTGGCGGGCAGCGGCGCCCGGAGATTACTCGCTCGGAGAAAAGGCCAACAAGGCCGAAAACTGAGTAGAAACATAGCTTGGGAAATTACCTACAGACCTTGCGGTAGTCTTCCGAACATTGCGTTGTTGAATATCGTAATCGCCAAACGACAGGCGAAAAAAAGCCGCACATATGCGCGGCTTTTTCATGTTTGGTGGGCCCACACGGACTTGAACCGTGGACCAAAGGATTATGAGTCCTCTGCTCTAACCAACTGAGCTATAGGCCCTCAGTAGGCCGCGGATTATAGCGACGGTTTCTCGGCTGTGCTATCCGAAAAATCTGATACGGCTATGCGAAGAAACGTCGCGGCGAATTCCTCGGGTGGCAGCGGCAGGCTGACGATGTAGCCCTGGATCTGTTCACAGCCTTCGGCGGCGAGGAATTGTTGTTGGGCCTGGGTTTCCACGCCCTCGGCGATCACGGTGAATTGCATGCTGCGGCCCAGGGCGATGATGGCGCGGACAATCGCCGCGTCGTGCGGGTCGTCGGGCAGGCCGCGGACGAAAGACTGGTCGATCTTGAGGATGTCCAGCGGCAGGCGTTTGAGGTAGCTCAGCGAGGAGTAACCGGTGCCGAAGTCGTCGATGGCCAGTTGCACGCCGAGGTGTTTGAGTTGATGCAGCACCGCCAGGGCTTCTTCGGCCTGGCTCATGATGAAGTTTTCGGTAATTTCCAGTTGCAGTAAATCCGGCCTGAGGCGGTTGTCCTTGAGCAGTTGTTCGATGCGTCCCAGCAGGTTCGGCTGGCGCAGTTGTGCGCCGGCCAGGTTGACCGACAGTGGGCCCAGGGATTCGTAAATCTGGTTCCACTCGAACATCTGCCGGCAGGCGGTTTCCAGCACCCAGTCGCCGATTTGCAGGATCATGCCGTTCTCTTCCGCCAACGGTATGAAGTGCTCCGGAGGCACCTCGCCGAAGGTCGGGTGGCGCCAGCGGATCAGGGCTTCGGCGCCGACCAGAGAGTGATCGTCGAGGCTGATTTTCGGTTGGTAGTAGAGGTACAACTCCTCGCGTTCGATAGCCCGACGCAGCTCATGTTCCAACGCCACCCGCTCGCTGGCCTGGGCGGTGAGGTCGCGGGTGTAGCTTTCGACACGGTTGCGGCCCTTGGCCTTGGAGCGGTACATCGCCGCGTCGGCGTTCTTGATCAGGGTGGCGACGTCACAGCCGTCACGGGGATAAAGACTGGTGCCGATGCTGGCGCTGATGAAAAACTCATGCTCGCCCGCCTGGAACGGTGCGCCGAAGCAGTTCAGCAGTTTGGTGGCAATGTTGTCGGCATCACCGGCCTGTTGCAGGCCGGGCAGCAGGATGATGAATTCGTCGCCCCCCAGCCGCGCCACGGTATCGATATCGCGCAGTTGTTCTTTGAGGCGTACGGCGATGCCCTTGAGCAGCAGGTCGCCAACCGGGTGACCGAGGCTGTCGTTGATGTGCTTGAAGCGGTCGAGGTCGAGGAACAGCACTGCGCCGAGGCTGCCGTTTTCCTGCTGGCTGTTCAGCGCCATCTGCAGACGGCTTTCGAACAGCGTGCGATTCGGCAGGCCGGTCAGCGGATCGTGGTGGGCCTGGTAATCGAGTTTGGCCTGGGCATGCTTGAGGCTGGAGATGTCGGCGAATACCGCGACGAAGTGGGTGATGAACTTGTCGCGATTGCGCACGGCGCTGATGGTGAGCCAACTTGGGTACAGCTCGCCATTCTTGCGTCGGTTGGAAATCTCGCCTTGCCAGTGGCCTTCGTCCGTCAGCTGATGCCACATCGCCGCGTAAAACGCGCTGTCGTGCAGCCCTGAGGCCAGCAGGCGCGGGGTATGCCCGAGCGCCTCGCTTTCGCTGTAACCGGTGATTTCGGTAAACGCACGGTTCACCGCACTGATGTGCTGTTGAGTGTCGGTGATCAATACGCCTTCAGCGGTGCTCTCGAATACGGTGGCGGCCTGTTGCAGTTTTTCCTGCATCAGGTGGCGCTCGGTGATGTCCCGGGCGATGGTCAGCATGCAGTCTTCGTCGCCGATCGGCAGTGGACGGCTGGACACCTCGCAGAGGCGGATCTGCCCGTCACTGCGGCGGATGTGGCAGGTGAAATCGCGAACGAAACCGTCGCGGTGCAGCAGATCAAGCATCTGTTTACGTTCGTTGAGGTTGACCCAGATCCCCAGATCCAGCGCCGAGCGGTCCACCGACATGGCGCTGTTGAAACCGGTGATGCGGCTGAAACCTTCGTTGACCTCCAGCAGCAGGCCATCGCTCTGACGCGACAGCAGCAGTCCGTCCGGCGAGGCGTGGAAGGCCTTGGCGAACTTCTCTTCGGAGGTTTGCAGTTGTTGCTGGGTTTCCTTGAGCGGAGAAATGTCGCGCACCACCACGACCAGCGCCGGTGTGGTGTCGAGTTCGAATGGTTCGGCAGAAATCAGCCCGGTGAACACCTGGCCATTGTTGCGACGAAAGGGCATCTCCAGGTTACGGATGCTGCCAGCCTGCAGGCGCTGCAGCAGGCCAGGCCCGACGCCGGGAATGCCCCAGATGTTGAGTTCGGTGGCGGTCTGGCCGATGACTTCTTCGGCTTTCAGCCCGATCTGCTCTTCAAAGGCCTCGTTGACCTCCAGCAGGCAGCCGTCGGACAGCCGCGCAATCACCAGAATGTCCGGGCATTGCTGGAATACCGAGGCGAATTTCTGCTCTGACAGACGTAGCGCTTCTTCGGTGCGCTTGGTTTCGCTGATGTCGATCATCAGACCGCGCATCACCGGCTCGTGACCGTGTTCGATCAGGCTGACGATATCGCGCACCCACAAGCAACGGCCGTCAGCGGTGATCACCCGATAATCGAGGCTGTGATCGCGCCCGGCAAGGACTTCGTGATCGCAGAAGCTTTGCGCGCGGGTCAGGTCTGCCGGGTGGATGATGTTGCGCCAGAAGCCCGGTATCAGCCAGTGCGACAGTGGATAACCGAGCAGATCCTCGGCGTGGGGCGAAACGTAGCTGTAGGTGAAATCGCTGATTCGCGCTTCCCAGGCGATGGCCGACAGGCTCTCCACCAGTCCGCGATAGTGGTATTCGCTGCTGCGCAGTTCCTGCTCGAGGTCTATGCGTCGGGCAATTTCCGAGCTCAAGCGGCGGTTGATGCGGATCACCACGGCCAGGATGATCACCAGCAGCAATAGTCCTGGTAAACCGTAAACCAGCAGATCAGACCAGAATGTCCGATGATCGAGGACGTTGCCTACCCAGTGTTCCTGAATGCTGCTGATTTCTTCCGGGGACATGTCGGCCAGCACTTTATCCAGGATGCTCACCAGCATTTTCTTGTCCCGTGGCACCCCCATGGCCAGTTGATAGCGATAGGGGGTTTCGCCGCTGACATACAGCCCGTCGAGCTTGAGCTGGCGCAGGCTCCAGACGCTGGAGGCCAGATCGCCGACCACCGCGTCTACTTCATCTGTGGCCAGGGCCTGAAGGGTCGAGCTGACATTGGGCATGGCGACCAGGTTCAGGTCGGGATGGTGCGTGCGCAGCAGTTCGTGAGGGGCATAGTTTTCGACAACGGCGATCTTCAGCCCGTACAGATCCTCGATCTTGCGCGGTTGCGGGCCGCCGACGTGGGCGAGGATGACGATCGGAAAGTCGAGGTAGGGGCGGGTGAAAGCCAGGTAATTCTGGCGTTCCGGGGTGGACATGATGCCCGGCAGCAAATCGATTGTGCCGTTTTTGGCCTGTTCGAGCACCACCGTCCAGCTCACGGGCTCGATCGGTGTCAGTTTGATCGCCAGGCGCTGACGGATCACATCGATATAGTCCGCCGCCAGGCCCTGATAACGGTTCTGGTCGTCCCGGAACTCAAATGGCGGCCACGATGCATCGACACCCAGGCGCAAGTCCGGGTGAGCCGCCAGCCAGCTACGTTCTTCATCGGTCAGAGTCAGCGCGTCAGCCGTTGCGGTCCAGATCATCAGTGACAGCAAAAAAAGCACGGACGCCAGTCTGGGCATAACGGTCTCGTTATGGCTCGGGGGAATGTTTCGAGTGTAGACGGGCTGTGCGCGAGGGAAGGGCGGAGCGAGGTATTTAATCTGCCCATAAACAAAACCCCCGGCCTGGGCCGGGGGTTCTGGTGTCACTCGTCGAGGAAGGAGCGCAGATGCTCGCTTCGCGTCGGGTGGCGCAGCTTGCGCAGCGCCTTGGCTTCGATCTGACGGATCCGCTCGCGGGTCACGTCAAACTGTTTGCCGACTTCTTCGAGCGTGTGGTCGGTGTTCATGTCGATACCGAAACGCATGCGCAGTACCTTGGCTTCACGGGCAGTAAGGCCGGACAGTACTTCGCGAGTCGCTTCTTTCAGGCTCTCAACAGTGGCGACATCGATTGGCGACTGCATGGTCGAGTCTTCGATGAAGTCACCCAGATGGGAGTCTTCGTCATCACCGATCGGGGTTTCCATGGAGATCGGCTCTTTGGCGATCTTCAATACCTTGCGGATCTTGTCCTCAGGCATTTCCATGCGTTCACCCAGCTCTTCCGGGGTCGGTTCGCGACCCATTTCCTGCAGCATCTGCCGGGAAATACGGTTGAGCTTGTTGATCGTCTCGATCATGTGCACCGGAATACGGATGGTGCGGGCCTGGTCGGCGATCGAGCGAGTGATCGCCTGACGGATCCACCAGGTGGCATAAGTCGAGAACTTGTAACCGCGACGGTATTCGAACTTGTCCACCGCTTTCATCAAGCCGATGTTGCCTTCCTGGATCAGATCGAGGAATTGCAGACCGCGGTTGGTGTACTTCTTGGCGATGGAGATCACCAGACGCAAGTTCGCTTCAACCATCTCTTTCTTCGCGCGGCGGGCTTTCGCCTCACCGATCGACATGCGACGGTTGATGTCCTTGATCTCGGCGATGGTCAAACCGGTCTCGGTTTCCAGCGCAGTCAGCTTTTGCTGGCAACGAATGATGTCCGGTTGCACGCGGCCAATGGCTTCGGCGTACTTGCTCTTGCCTTTGGCCAGGGCGTCGGACCAGCTTTCGTCGACTTCGTTGCCCGGGAACTGGCGCAGGAAATCGGCACGCGGCATACGTGCATCACGTACGCACAATTGCATGATCGCGCGCTCTTGCTGACGCAGACGATCCAGGGCACTGCGAACGCGCTCGACCAAGGCTTCGAATTGCTTCGGCACCAGTTTGATCGGCATGAACAGCTCGGCCAGGGCCAGCAACTCGGCAACGGCTGCCTTGTTGTGACGACCGTGCTTTTTCAGCGCCTTGCGGGTGATTTCCATCTGGTCAGCCACGGCGCCGAAACGCTGGGCAGCAATGACCGGATCCGGACCGCTTTCGGCTTCTTCTTCGTCATCGGAAGCTTCGGCGTCATCGTCCTCGGAATCGTCGTCCGCTTTCGCGGCTTTCGCATCGATCGGCGGCGGCACTTCGGCGGCCGGCGGTGTAATGCCGTCGTCCGGGTCGATGTAACCGCTCAGAACGTCGGACAGGCGACCGCCTTCGGTGGTGACCCGAGTGTATTCGGAGAGAATGTGGTCAACCGTGCCCGGGAAGTGCGCGATTGCGCTCATCACCTCACGGATGCCCTCTTCGATACGCTTGGCGATTTCGATTTCGCCTTCACGAGTCAGAAGCTCGACCGTACCCATTTCACGCATGTACATGCGCACTGGGTCAGTGGTGCGACCGATATCGGTCTCCACCGCTGCCAACGCAGCGGCTGCTTCTTCCGCAGCGGCCTCGTCGGTATCGGCGTCGGCCAACATAAGGGCGTCCGCATCCGGAGCACTCTCGTGTACGGGGATCCCCATGTCGTTAATCATGCGGATGATGTCTTCCACCTGCTCAGGATCTGAAATATCCTCGGGCAGGTGGTCGTTGACCTCGGCGTAAGTCAGATACTTCTGCTCACGACCCAGTTTGATCAACTCAATAATACGAGACTGCTGTTGCGCTTTTCCGGACATAACACCCTATCCACTGAAGGTCTTGGCGGGCAAAAAACAAGCCGAGGATTATACCTGAGCTATGACCTCACGCGCCAGTTGAGGTCGGGTTTGATGCAGGAACATCCCGTTTAAGCAACTCGAGCAGCAAAGATTTTTCTTCGGCGCTCAAATCGCTTTGACGTGATTTCCTGGAAAGTTGTTCCAGCTTTCGCTCGCGCTGGCGGGCGGACAAGCTAGTTATGGTGTCGAAAAACTGTTGTTCAAGGTTTTCTCCGTTGATCAGCCATTCCTTTTCTGCCAGGCGGGTCAGCAATCGACCCTGCTCGGTGCCGTGCCATCGCGAGATCAACTGAAAAGAGTTTAGCTGAGGATTCTTTTGTACGGCCTCAAGCGAGGCCACCAGAAGCTGGGTGTTGGTATTGTCTTCGTCCGCGAAGTGACCGGCGGTCTCGACTTTCAGGGCCAGCTGCGGGTGGTGGATCACGGTTCGCAGGGCGGCCATGATCGGTGTTTCGACGGCGGCCGGTATCCGTGGGGCACGCGGTTGATCGCGATCACCACCACGTTTGCCATTTTTGTCCCAGGGTTTCTTGTCCCATTTCTTGCCGCCGGCGCCGGATTTCTTCGGCGTCCATTCCTGCTGCGGCACATACGTGTCCTGTGCCTGCGGCTGATGGTAGTCGCTGTAGTCCGGTATTGCGTCGTAATCGATGCCTGGATCGTAGGCGGGCGGCGCTTCCTGTGGTGCGCTCTGGGCCAGCTGACTGACGGTCTCGCTGCTCAGGCCGGTGATTTCAGTCAGGCGCTGACGCATCAGGATGCGCAGGTTGGCCCCCGGTACCTTGTCGATCAGCGGTGCGGCAAGGGTGGCCAGGTGCGCCTTGCCTTCGAGCGAGCGAGGGTCGGCCTCTTCGGTCAGTTGCTGGAAGAAGTAGTCCGCCAGCGGTTGTGCGTGCTGGTTGATTCGCGCCCGGAAGGCGTCGGTGCCTTCGGCTCGGATCAAGGTGTCCGGGTCTTCGCCTTCAGGCAGAAACAGGAAGCGCGCGCGGCGACCGTCCTGCAGGCTGCTCAGTGTAGCTTCCAGCGCGCGCCAGGCGGCGTTGCGGCCAGCCTGGTCGCCGTCAAAACAGAACAATACGTTCGGCACGACGCGAAAAAGACGCTTCAGGTGTTCTTCACTGGTGGCCGTGCCCAGCGTCGCGACGGCATTGCGCAGGCCTTGTTGGGCCAGGGCGATGACGTCCATGTAGCCTTCGACGACGATGATTTCGTCGAGGTTGCGGTTGTTCTTGCGTGCTTCATAAAGGCCGTAGAGTTCCTGGCCTTTATGGAATACCGGGGTTTCCGGCGAGTTCAGGTATTTCGGCTTGTCGTCGCCGAGAACTCGGCCACCGAAGGCAATGATGCGCCCACGGGTATCGCGGATCGGGAACATCACACGATCACGGAAGCGATCATAGCGTTTGCCGGTTTCGGCGTTCTCGATCAGCAGGCCGGCGTCGATCATGGCTTTCTGCTGCAGAGTGTCGCTGCTCAGGTGCTTGAACAGGTTGTCCCAGCCCGGTGGGGCAAAGCCGAGGCCGAAGTCTCGGGCAATCTCGCCGGTCAGGCCGCGACCTTTTAGGTAGTCCACGGCAGCCTTGCGTGCCGGGTGGCTCTTGAGCGCCTGCCGGTAAAAATCGGCGGCGGCGATCAGCAGCGGATAAAGCGGCGAATCGGTCGGCTGTCGCGGTTTGTGCGAGCGGCCACCTTCTTCGCGCGGGATTTCCATGCCCGCCGCCTTGGCCAGATCCTCGACGGCCTGGGGAAAGTCCAGGTTGTCGTGATCCATGAGAAAACCAAGCGCGTTGCCGCCAGCGCCGCAGCCGAAGCAGTAATAGAACTGCTTGTCGGGGCTCACGCTGAACGACGGGGTCTTCTCTTTATGAAACGGGCAACAGGCGGTGTAGTTTTTGCCGGCCTTCTTCAGTTGCACGCGCGAGCTGACCACGTCGACGATGTCGGTGCGGTTCAGCAGGTCGTCAATGAAGCTCTGGGGAATCAGCCCGGCCATGGCGTTCTCGTCTGCGCTGTAATGGGTCCGATGCGAAGGGCGGCCGGACGATCATGGTGTGAGGCGCGCAAGATAAAGTGCGGCTCGACCAGTGTCGTTGACGTAATCGCTGTCGGGAAGTGTATCTGCCGAAAATTCACTGACGTTAGTACTCATCAGTCTTCGACTATTTGAAAGTGTTGCGCTGAATCCGCTGACGGCCGGTATGCTGGCCTCGGATAGCTCATGAAACGGGCACGCAAGCAGGTGCCTTGGGCTGATCGTCGTAAGAGGAATCAGTGGGTGTGCTCGTCAGTAGCCTTGAAAGGCTCGTCAGAAAAGACGTGCACCGCTGGCAAAAGAGCCAGGCCTGACGCGGTGAAGCGGATTTGTCTCGGTCGCGTGTGCGGCTTCGACGGTGAAGCATCAAGCGTTTTACGCAAATGCCATAAGCCCGGCTGAGGGCCGGGCTTGGCAGAAGCTTGCTACGATCGTCTGTGTATTAGTACAGACGAACGGCGCGGCGCTGTTCGCGCTGAACTTTCTTGGCGTGACGCTTAACAGCGGCTGCTGCCTTGCGCTTACGCTCAGAAGTTGGCTTCTCGTAAAATTCGCGGCTACGAACTTCAGCCAGTACACCGGCTTTTTCGCAGGAGCGCTTGAAACGACGCAGAGCTACGTCGAAGGGTTCGTTCTCTTTAACTTTGACGGCTGGCATCCAGAGCTACCTTCATTCATTACCGGGGTCAACATCCTCGCGGCAAAAGAGCACTTGAAGACGTCGGTTTTTAAGGGTTGCGGATGTTAACCCCTCAACGCTCGGAATGCAAAGCCTCTGATCGAAAACCGCTGGTCGGGGCATCCAGTGGCGACTATTATGCGCGCCTTCGAATTCAGCCTAAACAAGGCGCAAACCCATGCTAGTACTGGGATTAGAAACTTCCTGCGACGAAACCGGCGTCGCTTTATACGACAGTGAACGCGGTCTGCTGGCCGACGCATTGTTCAGTCAGATCGACCTGCATCGCGTCTACGGCGGTGTGGTGCCGGAGCTGGCCTCGCGCGATCACGTCAAGCGCATGCTGCCCTTGATCCGTCAGGTGTTGGCCGAGGCCGACTGCGTGCCGACCGAGATCGACGCCATCGCCTACACCGCGGGTCCTGGCCTGGTCGGTGCCTTGCTGGTCGGTGCTTCGTGCGCTCAGGCGCTGGCGTTTGCCTGGGGCATTCCGGCCCTCGGTGTGCACCACATGGAGGGCCACTTGCTGGCGCCGATGCTGGAGCCAAAACCGCCGGAATTTCCGTTCGTCGCTTTGTTGGTCTCCGGTGGTCATACGCAGCTGGTTCAGGTCGATGGCATCGGCCAATACAGCCTGCTGGGCGAAACCCTTGATGACGCCGCAGGCGAAGCGTTCGACAAGACTGCGAAGATGATGGGCCTCAACTACCCGGGCGGCCCGGAAATCGCCAAATTGGCGGAGAAGGGCGTCGCAGGACGTTTCACCTTCCCGCGTCCGATGTGCGATCGCCCAGGCCTTGATTTCAGCTTCAGTGGCTTGAAGACCTTTGCCCTCAATACCTGGCAGCAGTGCGTCAGCGCCGGGGACGACAGCGAGCAAGCCCGTTGCGACATCGCGCTGGCGTTCCAGCAGGCCGTGGTGGAGACTTTGACCATCAAGTGCAAGCGTGCGTTGAAGCAGGCCGGCATGAAGCGTCTGGTGATCGCTGGCGGCGTCAGCGCCAACAAGGCGTTGCGTGTATCGCTGGAGAAAATGCTCGGCGACATGAAGGGCGATGTGTTCTATGCCCGTCCAGAATTCTGCACCGACAATGGCGCAATGATTGCGTTTGCCGGTTGCCAGCGTTTGCAGGCTGGCCAGCAGGAAAGCCTGGCGATCAGCGTGCAGGCGCGCTGGCCGATGGAGCAGTTGTCGGCGCTGTGATGAGCGGCGCTCACGTGCGGTATTTAAAAATGCCGTTCGCGCCCGGCAAACAGGTCGCGTAGATTGCCCCGGTGGCGCCAGACGATCAGCAGCGTCAGCGTGCTCATCGGCAGCAGCGCCTCCGGTTCCTGCCAGGCCAGTAATGGCAGGGTCAGGGGCGTGGCGATCAGCGCTGCCAGCGAGCTGGTGCGGGTCAGATAGAACGTCAGCAGCCAGGCACACACGGCCAGCAACGCGGCAGGCGGATACAGGCCCAGCAGCATGCCGGCCGCCGTGGCAACGCCCTTGCCGCCGCGGAAACGGAAGTACAGCGGGAACAGGTGACCGATCACGGCGCAGACGCCGATCCAGGCCTGATCCTGTAGTGGAAGGCCCGCTGCCGAAGCGATCAGCACCGGCAGCAGGCCTTTGCACAGATCACCCAGCAGGGTCAGGATCGCGAGTTTGCGACCGGCCAGGCGCAGCATGTTGGTGGCACCGGCATTACCCGAGCCACTCATTCGCGGGTCCGGATTTCCGGTCAGGCGGCTGAGCAGAATGGCGAAGGACAGCGAGCCGAGCAGGTAGGCGAGGATCGCCAGTAACCAAAACATGCTAACTATTCCGGGCGAGGACGCCCTGATTCTAACGGCGCATTGCGCCCTTGTCGTGCAGCGGAGAAAAGTGCTTGGACAGAGTGTTTATCGAGGGCCTGGAAGTCGACACCGTGATCGGTGCCTACGACTGGGAGCGCGGCATCCGACAGTGCCTGCGCCTTGATCTGAGCTTCGCCTGGGACAATCGCCCGGCTGCTGCCGGTGACGACCTGACCCTGGCACTCGATTACGCCAGTGTTTCCACGCGGATCCAGGCCTTTGCCGAGCAATCCCAGTATCAACTGGTCGAGACCTTCGCCGAGCGTCTGGTCGAAGTGCTGATGAACGAATTCAAGATTACCTGGGTGCGTCTGAAGCTGACCAAGCCTGGCGCGGTGCCGGCCGCCAAGGGTGGTGTGGGCGTGGAGATCGAGCGCGGATGTCGCTGACTCAGGTCTATCTCGGGCTCGGTAGCAATATCGAGCGCGAAACCCATTTGCGCGCAGGTCTGGATGCCCTGGCCGGTTTTCTGGTGGATATCCGCTGTTCGGCGGTGTTCGAAAGCCAGCCGGTGGGGATCAAGAGCGGGCCTTTCTACAACTTCGTGGTCTCGGCGTTTACCGATCTGCCGTTGATGGAGCTGGATCGTCGGCTGAAATTCATCGAGGCGGATAACGGTCGTTATGCCCCGGATCGCAAGGGGTTGCCGCTGGATATCGACGTCTTGCTGTACGGCGAGCTGGCAGGCAATTTCGACGGGCTGATCCTGCCCCGGGCCGAAATTCTGAAAAATGCCTTTGTGCTGTGGCCGCTGTCGCTGATTGCGCCGGATCGTGTACATCCAGGCGTGGGAAAAAGTTTTGCCACGTTGTGGGCCGAGGCGCAGATCGATCAGGTGTTGGCACCGGTCGGATTTGAATGGCGCGGTATTCAGCTCACGCCTTCAGATCTGTTGAACTGACTGGAGCCATCGCGAGCAGTCTCGCGATGGCTCCAGATGTTCTCAGGAAGACGCTGATTCCTTGTAAGCCTTCAACGCCTTGAGCCGTTCGCGCTTGAGCGCTTCGCCCAGTTCGGGGCCCTGGAAGCCCTTCTCCAGCAGCGGCTGTACCGCAACGCCCCGAGCAGCGCTGGCTGCGCCGCGCAGGTAATCCGCCTGTGGATAACTGCGCTGCTCAAGTCCTTTGCGGCCTCGGGCATCCATCTCGCACGCGACGATAAATTCTTCGAAACGCTGCGGTCGGCGATAAACATCAAAGCTCTGCAGCAATTCCAGCAAGGTCGACGCCTTCAGCTCCAGGGCGCGATGACCGTGGGTGTGGTACTGGCCGACCAGCAAGGCCAGTTCCTGACAATCCTTCGGTGCCTTGAAGCGCTCGTTGACGGCTTTGATCAGCTTCAGGCCTTTGTGCTCATGGGCGATATGCCGCGGCCATTCCTCTTCCGGCGTCAGACCTTTGCCGAGGTCGTGCAGCAGGCAGGCCCAGCGCACTGTCAGCGGTTGCTGGTGGAGGGCGGCTTGCTCAAGCACGCTCAGCGTGTGAATGCCGCTGTCGATTTCCGGGTGATGGGCTTCCGGTTGCGGTACGCCGAACAAGGCATCGACTTCCGGCATCAGTACTTTCAGAGCGCCGCAATCGCGCAGTACCTGAATGAACACCTGCGGCTGATTTTCCATCAGTGCGCGGGAAATCTCTTTCCAGCTGCGTTCGGCGGTCAGTGCCTCCAGTTCGCCGGATTCGCTGAGCTCGCGCATCAGTTCCAGCGTCTCGGGCGCGACCTTGAAGCCGAGTTCCGCGTAACGAGCTGCAAAGCGGGCAACACGCAAGACTCGCAGGGGATCTTCGGCGAACGCGGGGGAAACGTGACGCAGGATTCGATCGTCGAGATCGCGCTGGCCGTGATACGGGTCGGTCAGATTTTGCTGATCGTCCTCGGCCATGGCGTTGATCGTGAGGTCGCGACGGATCAGGTCTTCTTCGAGCGTGACCTCGGGACTGGCGTGAAAGGTGAATCCGCCATAACCGCGACCGCTCTTGCGCTCGGTGCGGGCGAGGGCGTACTCCTCGCCGCTTTTCGGGTGAAGAAACACAGGGAAATCCGCGCCTACCGGGCGAAACCCTTTGGCGAGCATTTCTTCTGCGGTGGCACCGACCACCACCCAATCGATGTCGGTGACCGGTTTGCCCAGCAGGCGATCACGTACTGCGCCGCCGACCTTGTAAATCTGCATAAAAAACCTCCGTTGGCCCGACAGGATAACCCTTGCGCCGGACTTTCGGAGGCCAGAACGGGATCAAAGATGAATGACGGCCAGATCGAGCCGACCGTAATCCCCCTCGCCGTGTTCGCTGCGGGGCGGTACGTGGTGGGTTTTCATGATCTGGTCGCCCTGCAGGGTTTCCAGATGAATGTCGAAACCCCACAACCGGTGCAGGTGCTTGAGTACCTCTTCGGTGGAGTCGCCCAGCGGTTTTCGGTCGTGCTGCTGGTGACGCAGGGTCAGTGAGCGGTCGCCGCGCCGGTCGATGCTGTAGATCTGCACGTTCGGTTCACGGTTGCCGAGGTTGTACTGCGCGGCCAGGGTCTCGCGGATGATCCGGTAGCCGCCCTCGTCATGAATGGCGGGCACCAGCAGATCGTCCTTCTGGTCGTCATCGAGGATGCTGAACAGTTTCAGGTCGCGGATCACCTTGGGTGACAGGTACTGCAGGATGAAACTCTCGTCCTTGAAGCTGCTCATGGCGAACTTGATGGTCGACAGCCAGTCGGTGCCGGCGATTTCCGGGAACCAGCGACGGTCTTCTTCCGTCGGTTCTTCGCACATGCGCCGGATGTCGCGGTACATGGCAAAACCCAGTGCGTAAGGGTTGATGCCATTGTAGTAGGGACTGTCGAAACCTGGCTGGAACACCACGCTGGTGTGAGACGTGAGGAACTCCATCATGAAGCCGTCGGTGACCAGACCCTCGTCGTACAGGTCGTTCATCAACGTGTAGTGCCAGAAGGTTGCCCAGCCCTCGTTCATCACCTGGGTCTGGCGCTGTGGATAGAAATACTGGGCGATCTTGCGCACGATCCGCACGATCTCCCGCTGCCAGGGCTCCAGCAGCGGCGCGTGTTTCTCGATGAAGTACAGGATGTTTTCCTGTGGCTCGGCCGGGAAGCGTGCGTTGTCCTTGTCGCTGTATTTGTCTGCGCCCTTGGGAATGGTGCGCCACAGGTCGTTGATCTGTTTCTGCAGGTGTTCTTCGCGATCCTTCTGCCGGCGCCGCTCTTCCTCGGCGGAAATCGGGTACGGACGTTTGTAGCGGTCGACGCCGTAGTTCATCAAGGCATGGCAGGAGTCGAGCAGGTCCTCGACCGCGTCGATGCCATGGCGCTCCTCGCATTGCATGATGTACTGCTTGGCGAACACCAGGTAATCGATGATCGAGCTGGCATCGGTCCAGGTGCGGAACAGGTAGTTGCCCTTGAAGAAGCTGTTGTGGCCGTAGCAGGCATGGGCCACCACCAGCGCCTGCATGCAGATGGTGTTTTCCTCCATCAGGTAGGCGATGCACGGGTCGGAGTTGATCACGATCTCGTAGGCCAGCCCCATCTGCCCGCGACTGTAGGATTTCTCGGTGCTGAGGAAGTGTTTGCCGTAGGACCAGTGGTGATAGCCCAGCGGCATGCCGACCGAAGCATAGGCGTCCATCATCTGTTCGGCGGTGATCACTTCAATCTGGTTGGGATAGGTGTCCAGGGCGTACCCGGCCGCGATCCGGGCAATTTCGCGGTCGTAGGTCTGGATCAGCTCGAATGTCCATTCGGAGCCGGTGGAAATGGGTTGGCGCTTCTGCTCTTTGGCGGTCATGTCACTAACCTGCGCTGGAAGAGTTCACGGAAGACCGGATAGATATCTCCGGCCGAGACCAGCTGCTGCTGGGCAAAAGTGTCAGAAAAGGCTTCGGCGATGCGTTCGTACTCGTACCACAGGGCCTGATGTTCGCGCGGGGTGATCTCTACGTAAGTGTAGTACTGCACAAACGGCATGATCTGATTGATCAGGATGTCGCGGCAGATCGGCGAGTCGTCGTTCCAGTTGTCGCCGTCGGAAGCCTGTGCGGCGTAGATGTTCCATTCGTTGCTCGGGTAGCGCTCGGCCATGATCTCCTGCATCAGTTTCAGTGCGCTGGAAACGATGGTGCCGCCGGTTTCCCGCGAATAGAAAAACTCTTCTTCGTCCACTTCCCGTGCGCTGGTGTGGTGGCGGATGAACACGACGTCGATCTTGTCGTAGTTCCGCTTGAGGAACAGGTACAGCAGGATGAAGAAGCGTTTGGCGATGTCCTTGGTCGCCTGGGTCATGGAGCCGGAAACGTCCATCAGGCAGAACATTACAGCTTTGGAGCTAGGGTTCGGTTGCTTGATCAGCAGGTTGTACTTGAGGTCGAAGGTGTCGAGGAACGGCACACGGTGGATACGTGCGCTGAGTTTTTCGATTTCGGCTTCGAGATTCTGGATATCGCCGAAGTTGTCCGGTTCTTCGCGTTTCAGGCGGGCCAGTTCTTCCTTGGCTTCGCGCAGTTTGGCGCGGCTGCTGCCGGACAGCGCGATTCGCCGGGCGTGGGCCGAGCGCAGTGTGCGAATGATGTTGATCCGGGACGGGTTGCCCTCGTTGCTGATCCCGGCGCGGACGGTCTTGAAGGTATCGGTGCCGCTCAGGTTGCGTTTGACCAGGTTGGGCAGTTCGAGGTCCTCGAACATGAATTCGAGGAATTCTTCCTGGGTGATCTGGAAGACGAATTCATCCATGCCTTCGCCGGAGTTGCCGGCCTTGCCCGGTCCGCGACCGCCGCCGCCTCCCGGTGGGCGGGCGATGTGTTCGCCTGCGGTGAATTCCTTGTTGCCGGGGTGAACCACGGTCTGCTTGCCGCCACGGCCGTGGTGAAGCACCGGTTCGTCGATGTCGCGACCGGGAATGCTGATTTGCTCGCCGTGCTCCATGTCGGTGATGGAGCGCCGGCTGACCGCCTCTTCGACAGCCTTCTTGATGTGGTCACGGTAACGCCGCAGGAAGCGCTGACGGTTCACCGTGCTCTTGTTCTTGCCATTGAGACGTCGGTCGATCACATAGCTCATGACTGCTCCTTAGAAGCTGTCCTGCAAAGGGGCGAGCGGTCATGCAGCGTTGAACCGAATGCCAAGGGACGCACACGCTCCCCCAAGCGCTTTGGGTGCTGCCTGAACCTCGCTACCGCCTTTCGAACACCTTCCAGAGGCCTGTGTAGCAGAAAATGTGCACACAAGCCTCGGGCTGACGACAACCGGTCTGACCGGCCGCGGTTTACTGTGATTTTCTGACCCGCAGATACCACTCGGAGAGCAGTCGTACCTGTTTGTCGGTGTAGCCGCGTTCGACCATTCGTGTAACGAAGTCGTTGTGTTTCTGCTGATCCTCTTTGCTGGCCTTGGCATTGAAGCTGATGACCGGCAGCAGATCCTCGGTGTTCGAGAACATTTTCTTCTCGATGACCACCCGCAGTTTTTCGTAGCTGAGCCAGGTCGGGTTCTTGCCGTTGTTGTTGGCCCGGGCGCGCAGTACGAAGTTGACGATTTCGTTGCGGAAATCCTTCGGATTGCTGATGCCGGCCGGTTTCTCGATTTTTTCCAGTTCCTCGTTGAGGGCGACGCGGTTGAGGATCTCGCCGGTTTCCGGATCGCGGTATTCCTGATCCTGAATCCAGAAGTCCGCATACAGCACGTAGCGGTCGAAGATGTTCTGGCCGTACTCGCTGTAAGACTCGAGGTAGGCGGTCTGGATTTCCTTGCCGATGAATTCGATATAACGCGGCGCCAGGTATTCCTTCAGGTAGCGCAGATAGCGCTCGCGGGTTTCGGCCTGGAACTGTTCCTGTTCGATCTGCTGTTCCAGCACATAGAGCAGGTGCACCGGGTTGGCGGCGATTTCATGCGGGTCGAAGTTGAAGACCTTGGACAGGATCTTGAACGCGAACCGGGTCGACAGACCGTTCATGCCTTCGTCGACGCCCGCCGAGTCGCGATATTCCTGGATCGACTTGGCCTTTGGATCGGTGTCCTTGAGATTTTCGCCGTCGTACACCCGCATCTTGGAGTAGATGTTGGAGTTTTCCGGCTCCTTCAAGCGTGACAGCACGGTGAACTGCGCCAGCATCTTGAGGGTGTCCGGCGCGCAATGGGCCTTGGCCAGGGAACTGTTGAACAGCAGTTTGTCGTAGATCTTCACTTCGTCGCTGACCCGCAGGCAGTACGGCACTTTGACGATGTAGATCCGGTCGATGAAGGCTTCGTTGTTCTTGTTGTTGCGGAAGGTGTGCCACTCCGATTCGTTGGAGTGGGCCAGCAGGATCCCGGTGAACGGAATCGCGCCGAGGCCTTCGGTACTGTTGTAGTTGCCTTCCTGAGTGGCGGTCAGCAACGGGTGCAGCACCTTGATCGGTGCCTTGAACATTTCGACGAATTCCATCAGACCCTGGTTGGCCCGGCACAGCGCGCCCGAGTAGCTGTAGGCATCGGCGTCGTTCTGCGGATATTCCTCGAGTTTGCGGATGTCGACCTTGCCGACCAGCGCCGAGATGTCCTGGTTGTTCTCGTCACCGGGTTCGGTCTTGGCCACGGCGATCTGGTTGAGGATCGACGGGTAGAGCTTGACCACGCGGAACTGGCTGATGTCGCCGCCGAATTCGGCCAGGCGCTTGGTCGCCCATGGCGACATGATGGTGTTCAGGTAGCGCCGGGGAATGCCGAAGTCTTCTTCGAGGATCGCGCCATCTTCGGTGGCGTTGAACAGACCCAGGGGAGATTCGAAAACCGGTGAACCCTTGATGGCATAGAAAGGCACTCTTTCCATGAGTTGTTTCAGCTTCTCGGCCAGGGAGGATTTACCACCACCGACGGGGCCGAGCAGGTAGAGGATCTGTTTCTTCTCCTCGAGGCCCTGGGCGGCATGGCGGAAATACGACACGATCTGGTCGATGCATTCTTCCATCCCGTGGAAGTCTTCAAAGGCCGGATAGCGGCGGATCACCTTGTTCGAGAAGATTCGCGACAGCCTCGAGTTGGTCGAGGTGTCGAGCAGCTCCGGTTCGCCGATGGCCATTAACAGACGTTCGGCAGCGGAAGCGTAGGCGCTACGGTCTTTCTTGCACAGCTCCAGGTACTCTTGCAGCGAGAGTTCTTCCTGGCGTGTGGACTCGAAGCGTTGTTGGAAGTGGCTAAAGATACTCATGACGTCACCTCGCTCGATACGTGGAGCCGACGCCGGATCACTCAGTCGATGCTGGCAAGCAGCCGCTAAGGCAGCTGTTGTTTACCCCCCAGAACCCCTCCGCGATCGACAACCGCGAAAGTCACTCCCGATGACCCGTGCGCCGGTGTACCGGCTCTCCCCTGTTTTGGATGGCCTGGGCTTAAGGATAGTTGGGAATTCAGGAGGTAAAGGCGAGATACGTAATTAGTTGTGGCAGACCGTTCGTCTGCCACCGCGCGAGCCCACGGGAGCCGGGGCTTGCACGTTACAAAAAAATTATTCGGAGGTGCCTTGCGCGGTTTCCGAAGGAAAAGTCGTACGCCACAGCTCGAAGCCACCGTCCATGCTGTAGACGTCGGAGAAGCCCTGGCTCACGAGATACGCCGCAGCACCCTGGCTCGAGTTGCCGTGATAGCAGACCACGACGGTCGGAGCATCGAGGTCGGCCCCCTGGATGAAGGCGTGCAGGGAATGATTGTCCAGATGCTTCGAGCCGCTGATGTGCAGCGCCGCGAATGTGGCAGGGTCACGGACGTCGACCACCACGGCACCTTGCTCGCGCAGGGCCTGGGCCTGTTCCGGGGGGATACGTTTGAATTCGCTCATGGCGGGTTCCTGTGGCTCGGCTGAAAACGCAGTCTAACGCGCAGCGCTGACTGGCGAGGATTCGGTGATCAATGGCGCGACCGGGGGCAGGACGCCGCCGTGTTCGTCGCATTTGCACGACAGCCGTTCAAAGCTGTCGATGTTCATCAGGGTCAGGCTGCCGCCCCACACGCAACCGGTGTCGAGGGCTGAAATGCCGGGTTCATGGACATTGCCTTCCAGCGCCGCCCAGTGGCCGAAAATGATTCGCAGGCCACGGGTCTTGCGCTCCTTGTGCTGGAACCAGGGCTTGTAGCCCGGTGGCGCGGTGTCGACGCCTTCCTTGCTCTTGAGGTCGAGCTTGCCCTCGGCGGTGCAGAAACGCATGCGCGTGAAATAGTTGGTGATGACCCGAAGGCGGGTGACGCCTTTGAGCTCGCTGTCCCACTTCGCTGGCTCGTTGCCATACATGCCATCAAGGAAGGCCGGGAACAGGTTGTCGTCGCGCAGTGCGGTTTCGACTTCCTCGGCGTACTTCAGTGCCTTGCGCAGCGACCATTGCGGTGCAATGCCGGCGTGCACCATGGCGACTTCACGTTGCTCGTCGTAGTGCATGAGCTTCTGCTGGCGCAGCCATTCCATCAGTTCGGCGCAGTCCGGCGCTGCCAGAATCTCGCGCAGCGTGTCGGACTTCTTCATCCGCTCGATGTTTTTCGCCGCCGCCAGCAGGTGCAAGTCGTGGTTGCCGAGTACGCAGACCAGCGATTCACGCATGCCATAAAGGAAGCGCAGGGTTTCCAGCGATTGCGGGCCACGGTTGACCAGGTCACCCACCAGCCACAACCGATCCACTGCCGGGTCGAACGCGACCTGCTTGAGCAGGCACTTGAGCGGTTCGAGGCAGCCTTGCAGGTCGCCGACGGCATACGTCGCCATTAGTGCAGGGCTCCGGGAACGGCGAGGCGGAAGGGTTTGATGATTGCGTCGAAATGCTTGCCGTCGCTGGCGACCATTTCATAGCTGCCCTGCATGGTGCCGACCTTGGTGGTCATGACCGTGCCGCTGCTGTAGGTGTGGCTTTTTCCCGCGTCGATCAGTGGCTGTTGGCCCACCACGCCGGCGCCGCGCACCTCTTCGACATGACCGTCGCCATCGGTGATCACCCAATGCCGGGAGATCAGTCGGGCTGGCTGCTCGCCATTGTTCTGCACGGTGATGGTGTAGGCGAAGGCAAAGCGGTCGTGCTCGGGTTGCGATTGGTCTGCCAGATAGTGAGTTACGACACTGACATCGACCTGATAACGAGGATCAGACATGCAAAAGGCCTTAAGGACAAAGCGGAACGCGGGGTGTCGCCGATGGGTTGAGTCTAGGCAAGTATCGGGCAGGAGACCAGAGCGGTGTCCTGCCCGAGCGCAATGCTTGCCTGTCAGTCGGCAGCGGGTGTTGGTGCGGGCTGTTCGGCGAGCTTGTCGGCCAGGCGCACGAATGCCGCCAGGTCAAGCTGCTCGGGGCGCAGACTGCCATCGACGCCGGCGGCTTCGATTTCAGCGTTGCTCAGCAATTGTTTGAGGGTGTTGCGCAAGGTCTTGCGGCGCTGGTTGAAGGCTTCGCGCACGACGCGCTCCAGCAGGCGATGGTCCTTGGCCGGGTGCGGCAGTACCGCGTGCGGCACCAGGCGGACGATGGCCGAGTCGACCTTCGGCGGCGGGTTGAAAGCACCCGGGCCGACGTTGAACAGGTGCTCGACCCGGCAATGGTACTGAACCATGATCGACAGACGGCCCCAGTCACCACCACCCGGACCTGCGGCGAGACGCTCAACCACTTCCTTCTGCAGCATGAAGTGCATGTCGCGGATGATGCTGGCGTTGTTCAGCAGGTGAAAAATCAGCGGCGTGGAGATGTTGTACGGCAGGTTGCCGACCACGCGCAGGCTGTTCGGTGCGGCGTTCAGGGTATTGAAGTCGAACTTCAGCGCATCGCCCTGATGCAGGTTGAAGTTGCTCTTGCCGGCGAACTGCTGGTTGAGGATCGGGATCAGGTCCTTGTCCAGTTCCACCACGTCGAGCTGTGCACCGCTGTTCAGCAGGCCTGCGGTCAATGCGCCCTGGCCCGGGCCGATTTCCAGCATCCGGTCGTCAGGCTTGGCGCTGATGGAGCGCAGGATGCGGTCGATGACGCCAGCATCGTGCAGGAAGTTCTGGCCAAAGCGTTTGCGCGCCTTGTGTTGGTATTGCTCGGTCATAAACGGGTCTCGGCCATCTGGTAGGCGGTTTCCAGGGCGACCTGCAGGCTGCCGGTGTCGATCTTGCCGCTACCGGCCAGATCCAGGGCGGTGCCGTGGTCGACGGAGGTGCGGATGATCGGCAGGCCCAGGGTCACGTTGACCGCAGCGCCGAAGCCTTTGTACTTGAGCACGGGCAGGCCCTGGTCGTGGTACATCGCCAGCACTGCGTCGCAGTGCTCCAGATATTTGGGGGTAAACAGAGTGTCGGCAGGCAGCGGGCCACGAAGGTCCATGCCCTCGCCGCGCAGGCGCTCCAATGTGGGTTCGATGATGTCGATTTCTTCATGGCCCAGGTGTCCACCTTCACCGGCGTGCGGGTTGAGTCCGCAGACCAGGATGCGCGGTTGGGCGATGCCGAATTTGTCTTGCAGGTCGGCGTGCAGAATTCGCGTGACCCGTTCCAGTCGCTCCGGCGTGATCGCATCGGCGATGTCGCGCAGGGGCAGGTGAGTGGTGACCAGCGCCACGCGCAAACCGCGGGTAGCGAGCATCATCACGACCTGGGCGGTGTGGGTCAGGTCGGCGAGGAATTCGGTGTGGCCGGAAAAAGCGATGCCCGATTCGTTGATCACGCCCTTGTGCACCGGGGCGGTGATCATCCCGGCGAAATCGCCGTTCAGACAGCCATTGCCGGCGCGGGTCAGGGTTTCAAGAACGAATGCGGCGTTGGCCTTGTCCAGTTGCCCGGCGACCACGGGGGCGCTGAGCGGGGTGTCCCAGACATAAAGGCTGTCGGCCGGCGCCGGAAGATCCGGCCATTGACCGGGCGACACAGGCAGCAGACTGACGGCCAGCCCCAGCTGCGCGGCCCGCTCTTGGAGCAGGTCGCGGCTGGTGATGGCAATCAGGGGATGTGGCTGGGCTTGCGAGGCGAGCAGCAGGCACAGGTCGGGACCGATGCCGGCTGGTTCGCCGGGTGTCAGCGCGAAACGCTTGGGTTTCACTGCGCTGCCTGGTCTGCACCAGGGAGTTTGATCTCTACGTACGCTTCGTCACGGATCTGACGCAGCCAGGTTTGCAGCTCTTCATCGTATTTGCGGTTACGCAGTACGGTCATGGCTTGCTGCTCACGGGCCTGTTCGGTGCTGTCAGTGGCGCGACGGCCAAGGACTTCCAGAACGTGCCAGCCGTACTGGGTCTGGAATGGCTTGGACAGCTGACCCTGAGGGGACTTGGCCATCACGGCGCGGAATTCCGGTACCAGTGCGTTCGGGTCGATCCAGTTCAGGTCGCCGCCGTTGAGGGCAGAGCCTGGGTCTTCCGAATACTTCTTGGCCAGTTCGGCGAAATCTTCACCGGCCGAGATGCGGTTATAGAGCGATTGAGCCAGTTCCTTGGTCTTTGCTTCGTCGCGAACCGGACTTGGCTTGACCAGGATGTGGCGCACATGCACTTCATCGCGCATCTGGCTTTCGCCGCCGCGTTTTTCCAGCAGCTTCAGGATGATGAAACCACCCGGAGTGCGTGCTGGCTGAGTGATGTCGCCGACAGCCATGCTGCTCAACTCGCGGTCGAACGGCGGTGGCAGTTGAGCAGCTTTACGCCAGCCCATGTCGCCGCCTTCCAGAGCGTTGTCGCTGCCGGACTTGGCAACGGCCAGTTGACCGAAATCGGCGCCTTGCTTGAGTTGCTGATAAACCTCCATCGCCTGACGTGCAGCGCTCTGAATTGCTTCAGAGTTGGCGCTTTCCGGGGTCGGAATCAGGATGTTGGCCAGGTGCAGCTCTTCGGACAGTTGCATCTTGCCCAGGTCGGAGGCGAGGAAGTTCTTCACTTCCTGCTCCGATACCTGAATGCGTTCTGCAACACGGCGCTGACGCACGCGGCTGATGACCATTTCCTTGCGGATCTGCTCACGGGCGCCTTCGTAACTCAGGCCGTCGTGAGCCAGGGCTGCGCGGAACTGATCGACAGTCATGTTGTTGCGCTGGGCAATGGTGCCGACAGCCTGGTTCAGTTCTTCATCGGTGATGCGGATACCGGAACGTTCGCCGATCTGCAGTTGCAGGTTTTCGACGATCAGGCGCTCGAGCACCTGTTGGTCCAGTACGCCCGGAGGCGGCAAGCCGCCACCGCGCTTGGCGATGGTTTGCTGAACTTCGTGGACGCGTTGATCCAGCTGGCTCTGCATGACCACGTCGTTGTCGACGATGGCCACCACTTTATCGATGGACTGCACCGCGGCGTTGGCCGCGGTACCCAGGAACAGCGCGCCCAGCATCAGCGGGCGCAGACAATCAGAAAGCTTGGTCTTCACGTTGACGATAACCTTGGATGCCTTTGTCGAGGAAGCTCTCTACTTTGGCGCCAGTGAGGCCGCCGAGTCCCTTCAGAACAATTTGTAGGAAGACGCCGTGGTCGCCTTTTTCGTTTTGCGGAGCTTCCTGACTGAACTCGTCGTAGGAAACCCAGTAACGGTTGATCAGGCGCAGTTTCCAGCAGCAGTTGTCGTACTCGAAACCACCGAAGGCTTCCAGTGTACGGTTGCGGTTGTAGTCGTACTGCCAGCGGCTGATTGCGCTCCACTGTGGAACGATCGGCCAGATGACCGAGAAGTCATGCTGCTGGATCTTGTAGTAGTCCTTCACGTAGCCAGGCTGGCCCGGGGTGCCGTAGTCGCCACCACCCACCGACCATTTGCCGGTGTTCTGGTCGTAACGAACCTGGTCGTTGCGATAGCGATAACCGAGGTTGACCACCTTGTTCGGGTTGTCTTCAGGCTGGTAGTGGAACATCGCGCTGCCGGAACGTGGGCTGCGGCTGTCCGGATCCCAGTTGTAGTCGGCAGTGGTGCGCCAGTCGCGGTTCCAGCGGTATTCGTATTCCAGCGCATAAGGCGAAACGTTGGAATGCGCATCGTCGCGGGTCTTTGGATCGATACCTGGCAGTTGGACTTCGCGATCCTTGAAGTACAAGGCCTGGCCGACACTGATACGTTGACGTTCGAAGCCGTCGTCTTCGATCCAGCGGCTGGTTACACCCAACGAAAGCTTGTTCTCGTCGCCGACCCGGTCGGAACCGGAGAAACGGTTGTCACGGAACAGCGAGGAATAGTTGAACGTGTATTCGCTGGTGTCGAACACTGGAATGTCTTCTTGATCCACCTCAGGTACATAGAGGTAGAACAGACGCGGTTCCAGGGTCTGGCGGTAGTTCTTGCCAAAGAACGATGTGTTGCGGTCGAAGTACAGGCCGCTGTCGATGCTGGCGATCGGCACGCCACGGTTTTGGTTGCTGCCAAAATTACCGTTGACGTATCGGGCGCCGTTCGCTGCAGCGAATGCCTTCTGGGCAACGATGTCGCTTTTGCCCTGGCCGTCCAGGTCCAGTTGGTACTGGGTGTACTGGTACTTGAGCGATGGCTTGAGGAAGCCATACGTCCAGTTCAGCGGCAGGCTGACGCCAGGCTTCAGATTCAGGCGATCACCGTTGGCACGAGCCAGGCCGGTCACGTTGGTATCCAGGCGCGGCGAGACAGTGCCGTCTTCGTTGACGAAGTCACCGGTTTTCAGATCGCGGTCAAAGCGAACGAGTTCGGTCTCGTAATCGAAGTTCAGACCTTCCGGGTGGTACGGCAGTTTGCCATTGAAGGTGATCTGCGGCAGGCGCCCGTAAGGTGTGATGTTCGAAACGGTTGCCAGCTGATACTGCTGAGCATTCAGGATGGCGGTGTAGTTATCGCCACGGTAGGCAACCAGACCCTGCTGATTCACGAAGTCCTGGCTCTTCACGCCGATCTGGTCGGTGGTCAGGTCCTGGAAGTAGTACGGATCGCTGATCTTGGTGTAGTCAACCTGGGTGAACACGCGGGAGTCGAGACCGCCCTTGTGTTGCCAGTTGTACATGTAGCGATTTTTTTCGTAATCGGTCTGCTTGCTGCGATCGGTGTCTTCGTCGTTGAGGTACGCGGCGCCGAACTGACCTTCGCTGGATTTGGTCAGATAACGGAATTCGCCTTCCACCAACATGCCGCGCTTGCTCATGTAGCGCGGGTACAACGTGGCATCGTAGTTCGGTGCCAGGTTGAAGTAGTACGGGGTGACCAGCATGAAGCCGGTGTCGCTGCCGGTGCCGATGGTCGGCGGCAGGAAGCCCGACTGACGACGGTCGTCGATCGGGAAATAGATGTACGGGGTGTACAGGATCGGAATGTCCTTGACCCGCAGTGTCACGTTGGTCGCGGTACCGAAGCCGGTGGCAGGGTTCAGGGTAATGTTGTTGCCCTTGAGCTGCCAGGCGTTGCTGTTCGGTTCGCACGTGGTGTACGTGCCGTCCTTCAAGCGGATGATCGCGTTCTCGGCGCGCTTGGCGTACAGCGCGTTACCGCGGATGCGCGACTTGTGCATCACGTATTCGGCGTTGTCGACTTTCGCTTCACCGGTGTCGAGCTGCACATCGGCGTGGTCGCCGACGATCAGCGCGCCATTGTCGCGGATGCGCACGTCGCCCTTGAGTTCGGCGCGGCTCTCGGCCTGATAGAGGCTCGCTTCCTGGGACTCGACCTGCATGCTGCCCTGACGCAGAACCACGTCACCGGCCAGCGTGCCGACCTGATCTTCGGTGTTATAGCGCGAGGCTTTCGCGCCGATGAAGGTCGGGGCGTCACTTTTATTCGTCTTGTCATTCATGCCAGGACGAATTGGTTCGATATAGGAACCAGAGCAGTAAGGACCTGTCTCGGCCAGTTGGGCGGCGGTGAGCTTCTCGCGCGGAACCCAGTCGAGGTGACTGTAGTCTTCGCTACGGGATTTCAGGCCGCGGCCCTTGGACTCGGTGACCAGCACGGGTTTGGGACCGGAGTCCGAAACGCTGCCGTTCTCGGCCGGGGTTTCGCCGGTGGCGCTGACGGCACTGCCGTCATGCACCGGACGCGGTGGCAATGCAGCCGCCGACGTCTTTGGCGAACAGGCCCAGCCGCCCGTAGCCGAGACGGCGCAGTCATACTGCTCGGCGGCGACAACGAATGAACTGGCCAGAGGTTGCATAGCCAGCAGACTGCCGGTTACCAACAACGGAAATTTTTTACGAAACGCGGGGGATTTCAATGCCATCTTATTAGTCCGGGCTTCCTGCGTGCCATCTGCCCGCGGTGTGGGCCGCACGCCTCTCGATGGTCTGAAAAAGATGCTGGATAATAAAGCATGACCCGCTTGACGGCTAGCGCCGTCGGAGACCCTTGCAATGCCTGACCAAGATGTACGCTTGCAACACCTGAAAGTTTGGCTCGATGAGCAGTTGGCAACCCTTTTTGCCGATCAGGGCTGGGGTGTCGTACCCCCGGCCACGTTGACTGCGGCCAGCAGCGACGCGAGTTTCCGCCGTTATTTCCGTTGGGAAGGCGCCGGTCGCAGTTTCGTCGTGATGGACGCGCCGCCGCCCCAGGAAAACTGCAAACCGTTCGTGGATATCGCCTTTTTGCTGGCGAAATCCGGAATTAACGTGCCGAAAATTTATGCCGAGGACCTCGAGCGCGGATTTCTTTTGCTCAATGACCTGGGCAACAAGACCTATCTCGACGTGATCGACAGCGAAAATGCCGATGCATTGTTCAGCGATGCCTTGCAGTCGCTGCTGGCATTTCAGCAGTTGCCGATGGTGGCACCGCTGCCGAGTTATGACGTCGCGCTGTTGCGTCGCGAGCTGGAACTGTTCCCCGAGTGGTACGTGAAACGCGAACTGGGTGTGGAATTCGACGCCACGCAACAGCAGCAATGGCAACAGGTCAGCGATCTGCTGATCGACAGCGCGCTGGCCCAGCCAAAAGTGCTGGTGCACCGCGACTACATGCCGCGCAACCTGATGCTCAGCGAGCCGAACCCCGGCGTGCTGGATTTCCAGGACGCGGTGTACGGCCCGGTGACCTACGACGTGACCTGTCTGTTCAAGGACGCCTTCCTCAGTTGGCCTGAAGAACGCGTACGTGGCTGGCTGGAAAACTACTGGCAGCAGGCGGCAGCGTTGAACATCCCCGTGCAGCCGGACTTCGAAGACTTCCTGCGCGCCAGCGACCTGATGGGTGTGCAACGCCACCTCAAAGTCATCGGGATCTTCGCCCGCATCTGTCACCGCGACGGCAAGCCACGCTACCTCGGCGATGTGCCGCGCTTCTTCTCTTATATAGAAGCGGTGATCGCACGCCGTCCGGAATTGGCGCAACTGCAGGCACTGCTGGTCAGCCTGCGTGGCGGAGTGACTGCATGAAGGCAATGATTCTGGCGGCCGGCAAAGGCGAGCGCATGCGCCCGCTGACCCTGACCACCCCCAAACCGCTGGTGCGTGCCGCTGGCGTACCGTTGATTGAGTACCACCTGCGTGCCCTGGCGACGGCGGGTTTCAGCGACATCGTGATCAACCATGCCTGGCTCGGTCAGCAGATCGAAGATTACCTGGGCGACGGTTCGCAATTCGGCCTGAGCATCCGTTACTCGCCCGAAGGCGAACCTCTGGAGACCGGTGGCGGTATCTTCCGCGCCTTGCCGTTGCTCGGTGACGAAGCGTTCCTGGTGGTCAACGGTGACATCTGGACCGATTACGACTTCAGCGTGCTGCACCAGCCGATCACCGGGCTGGCGCATCTGGTGCTGGCGGACAATCCGGCCCATCACCCGACGGGCGATTTCTGTCTGGTCGGCGACCAGGTGCAGGACGGGCAACCGGAGACGGCGACCCTGACCTACAGCGGCATCGCTGTGCTGCACCCGCAATTGTTCGATGGCTGCACGGACGGCGCCTTCAAACTGGCACCGTTGCTGCGCAAAGCCATGGCGGACGGGCAGGTGAGCGGTGAGCGACTGAAAGGCCACTGGGTCGATGTCGGCACGCACGAGCGTCTGGCTGAAGCCGAAACCTTGATAGAAGCGAGTCGCTGATATGTTGTGGCCAGGGACTCTGATTGGAGCCGGAGCGGGTTTTGCTATCGCCAGCATTCCGGGGGCCATGCTTGGGGCTTTGTTGGGGCAGGCGCTGGATCGGCGCCTGCATTTGCAGAGCTGGGGGCATTTGCGGGAAAAACTCGGCGGCCAGCCGATGCTGCGCAACGACGAGTTGTTGTTCGTCTTGCTCGGGCGTCTGGCCAAGAGTGACGGGCGGGTCACCGACGGTCATATCCAGCAGGCGCGTCAGGAGATGCGCGCGCTGGACATGAGCGAGCCGGCGCAGCGCCGGGCCATTGCCGCGTTCAATCGCGGCAAGTCCGGCGGGGATCGCCTGCGCGGTTATCTGCGGCGTCTCAGCGCTCAGCCCCATGCGGCCGAAGGCGTGTTGCGCGCCTGCTGGCGGATGGTCTGGGCCGATGGTCGGGCCGGCAGCAGCGAGCGCGAACTGCTGGCGCAATGGGGCAAGTGGCTGGGCTGGACGACTCACCAGATTCAGGCGCTGGCGGCGGATTACGAGCCGAACAAGCGCCCGATCGTCAGCGCAGCGGTGAGTTACCAGGATGCGATGCGCCTGCTCGGCGTGTCGGCGACCAGCGAACCGGCACAGATCAAACGCGCCTATCGTCGCCTGCTCAGCCGCCATCATCCGGACAAGGTGGCCGGGACTGGTGCGACGGCGGCACAGGTGCTCGAGGCAACGGAAAGAACTCGCGACTTGCACAATGCCTACACATTGATTCGCGAGCGGCGGGATTTCCGCTAGACGAAAAAAAGATCGCAGCCCAGGCTGCGATCTTTTTTTGTGCGGTCGGTCAGTCCGGGGTTTGCGGATTCAACCAGCCGCGCACCCGGCGGAACAATTGTTCCTGCTCGGCCTTGTTGTCGGGCAACGCCTTGAGCGCGACCTGGCTGAACGCCGACGTCTTCAAGCGCTTGCTGGCCTGCAAACGCTCCAGTGCGGCGTTGCGATCCAGCGGCTTGTCCATATAGAAGATATCGGCGGTCGGCAGCTTCAGCAGTGGCGTCAGTTCTGCCAGTTCAGGCTTGGCCTTGGGCGGCACTTGCGCGGCGACCATCACCAGTTTTTCCACTTGTGCCGTCTGCTTTTCGTTCAGGAAACGCGCGGCCCAATAGGCACCGGTGCCGTGCCCGAGCACCACGATGCTGTGCGCGCCTTGCTGTTCGGCGTAGGCAATCGCTGCGTCGATGCGGGCGAAGATTCGTTCGGCGTCGGCCTTGGCCTGTTCTTCGGTGGTTTCGGCGACGACCTTGTCCGCCACATCCGCTTCACCGCCAGCGGCTTGCTCGATCGGTTCGGCAGTGGTCGAATCCTTGCTGCCTGCATCGGCGGTTTTCGGCGCTGCGGGCGCTTCGATCACGCGTGGTGCGATGGCATCGCTTTGCAGGTCGGGCAGGGTGATACTCAGGCTGTTCCACTCGACGTCCGGCAATTTACGTCGCAGCGGGCCGATTGCCTGGGGCCAGTCAGCGGTTTCGCCGGCGCCGGGGATGAGGATCACCACGCCTTTGGGGTCAGCCGTGTTGGCCGGTTTCCACAGCGCGAGGAAAGTGTCGCTGCCGGCCTGCAACTGTTGCTGTTCCTGGGCCGGGACTTTGCGTTCGAGTGCCGAGGCTTCTTCCTGACTACGCTCAAGCAATGGCTGGCGTTCGACCGGTTTTTCTTCGGCGGGTTTTTCCGCGGCTGCGGCGGGTGCCGGATCGGCGGCTTCGACGGAAAACGCACAAGGCAGGATCAGCGACAGGCACAATGCTGGCATTGCCAGGCGAGAGACAGGGGGCATCGGTTATTCCAGGCCAGAAAGTATCCCGGCAGCCTAATGGGTTGGTCAGAATTTGTCAGTGTATGGGATTTCAATGATGCGTTTTTGCTGCCTGTGGGTTATCGGCTGTCTGGCGTTTCCCTTGATGGGGTGGGCCGCGCCTGCGCCGCCGAGCCATGTTGCGCAGTTGTCGACGAGCCAGCAACAGTGGCTGGTGCAGCACAATGAATTGCGCGTCGGTCTGATTCTGCAGGCGCCGTACGCGCAATACGACCGGCGCTTGCAGCGGCTGTCCGGGGCCAATGTCGAGTTGATGAAATGGATGGCCAAGGCCCTCGACATCGAACTCAGCTGGCGCAACTTCCCCGATCTGGAACAACTTGAAGCCGCCGCGCGGGACGGCGAAATCGATATTGCGCCGGGCCTGACCCAGACGCCCGGCTCGCTGCGTCTCTGGCAGTTTTCCGATCCCTACATGCGCGTGCCGCAACTGGTGGTCAGCGACCAGAAAGTGAGCAGTTCGGTCGAGCTGGAAAAACTCGACAGCCAGGCCCGGGTAGCCGTGCGCATGCCCAGCGTCACCGCCGATTACTTGCGCGGCAACTATCCCCATTTGAATCTGCAAGGCGTGCCGCTGGAACGTCAGGCGTTGCAGTTGTTGTTGAGTCAGCAGGCGTCTTACGCGGTGGTGGACGAAGCGCAATTGGGGCGGCTGTCGACAGAACCGGAGTTTGCCGGGCTGGTCGTGGTCGGCGACATTGGTCTACCGCAGCTGCTGCGGGTCGCCACCCGTCGTGACTGGCCGGAGCTGGCCGGGATTGTCGAAAGTGCCTTGCGGGCGATCCCGGCAAAAGATCTGGAGCGCCTGCACACCCAATGGCTGCAACCCAAATACCCGCGGCTCTCGGAGTCGCCGGGGTTCTGGCAGAACCTGAGCCTGTTGTTCGCCGTGTTGCTGCTCAGTTGTGCGGCAATCGTCTTCTGGCAGCGGCGCCAGCAACACAGCCTTGAACAACGCCTGCTCGCCGCCCGGGAAGACATCGCCCTGCGCGCCGCCAGCGAAGAAGCCCTGCGCCTGACCCAGTTTTCCATCGATCAGAGCACCGTCGGCATCCTCTGGGTCAACTGGGACAGCCACGTGCGCTACGCCAACCGCGCGGCGGAGCACATGCTCGGTTATCCACAGGGCGCGCTGATCGAACGACCGCTGATCGACTTCGAACCCGGCCTGCACATGGATCGCTGGCTCAACCTGTGGAAACGCGCCCGGGCCAGTGAAGAAGGGCCGCTCAGCTTTGAAACGAGTTGTGTGCGCGCCGATGGCAGCATCCTGCCGGCGGATGTGTCGTTGAGTTTTCTGCGCTTTCGCGACAGCGAGTATCTGGTGGTCTACCTCACCGACGTGACTGAACGTCGACGTGCCCTGGCCGCGTTGCAGGAAAGCGAGGCGCGCTTGCAGGGCATCGCCGCCAACGTGCCGGGGCTGGTGTTCCGCCTGGAGCGGGCGCCGGTGACCGGGCAGATCGACTTTGCCTACATCAGCGAGGGCAGCGAAAGTCTGGTGGGCTACGCGCCGGCCGCCATCGCCCATCGCGACATGGGCCTGCGCAGCCTGGTGCACCCGGACGACAAGGCCGGTTATCACCAGACTCAGGACCGGGCGCTGGACACCGACAGCGACTGGTCGTGGCAGGGGCGGATCCTGACGCGGCAGGGCGAACAGCGCTGGGCCGAGATCAAGGCCATCACCCGGCAACTGGAGGACGGCGCCTACGTCTGGGACGGCATCGTCTGGGACATCACCGAAAGCAAACGCATCGAACTGGAACTGGCGGCATCGCGCGAACAACTGCGCGAGCTGTCGGCGCATCTCGAAAGCGTGCGGGAAGAGGAAAAAGCACGCATTGCCCGCGAGGTTCACGATGAGCTGGGGCAGATGTTGACGGTGCTGAAACTGGAGACATCGATGTGCGAACTGGCCTACGCGCAACTCGATCCGGGTCTGAACGAACGCCTGAACAGCATGAAGCGCCTGATTGCGCAGTTGTTCCAGTTGGTGCGCGATGTGGCAACGGCATTGCGCCCGCCGATCCTCGATGCGGGGATTGCCTCGGCAATCGAGTGGCAGGCCCGGCGATTCGAGGCGCGTACGCAGATTCCGTGTCTGGTGCAGGTGCCGGACAATCTGCCGCCGCTGAGCGATGCCAAGGCTATTGGCCTGTTCCGCATCCTTCAGGAAGCGCTGACCAACGTCATGCGCCATGCCCAGGCGCATACTGTGGAACTGACGCTGGCGCTCGAAGGCGCCGATTTGTGTCTGACAGTCAGCGATGATGGCGTAGGATTTGTCGCCGCTGCGGGCAGGCCGACGTCCTTTGGGCTGGTGGGCATGCGTGAGCGGGTGTTGATCATGGGCGGGCAGTTGTCACTCGACAGCGAACCGGGCGAGGGCACCACGCTGAGCGTGCGGGTGCCACTGGATGAGGAGAAGTAAGTGATCCGTGTACTGGTAGCCGAAGACCACACCATCGTTCGCGAAGGCATCAAGCAATTGATCGGCCTGGCCAAGGATCTGCAAGTGGTGGGGGAGGCGAGCAATGGCGAGCAGTTGCTCGAAACCCTGCGCTGTGTGCCGTGCGAGGTAGTGCTGCTGGATATTTCCATGCCCGGGGTCAACGGGCTGGAAGCGATTCCGCGTATCCGCGCACTGAACAACCCGCCGGCGATTCTGGTGCTGTCGATGCACGACGAGGCGCAAATGGCCGCCCGGGCGCTGAAGGTCGGCGCCGCCGGGTATGCGACCAAGGACAGCGATCCGGCGCTGTTGCTGACGGCGATTCGCAAGGTCGCGGCGGGCGGGCGCTACATCGATCCGGAACTGGCCGACCGCATGGTCTTCGAAGTCGGCCTGACCGATACACGACCGCTGCATTCGTTGTTGTCCGAACGCGAATTCTCGGTATTCGAGCGCCTGGCCCAGGGCGCCAACGTCAACGACATCGCCCAGCAACTGGCCCTGAGCAGCAAGACCATCAGCACCCACAAGGCGCGGCTGATGCAGAAGCTCAACATCACTTCACTCGCCGAGCTGGTGAAGTATGCGATGGAACACAAGCTCCTTTAATCCGCATATCCAATAACGACAGGCGCTTTTGCCGGTTCCTGCGGCTGGAACTTCAGGGCTCGCACCTGACGTGTCCAAACGCGCCATCCTTGTAGGGCAATCCCTACCCCCGGCCTTCCATCCGGCTGAGGCGATTCTCTCCTGCGCCCCGATTTGCGTGACCGCAAGCAGCCACTAGGCTTAATCCCACAGCAGTCATCAATAACAAAGGTGTGGGTATGAGCCAGGTCGAATCAAACGCAGGGGCCAGCGATGTGCTGGTCAGCTTTCGTGGAGTGCAGAAGAGCTACGACGGCGAGAACCTGATCGTCAAAGACCTCAACCTGGACATCCGCAAGGGCGAGTTCCTGACCCTGCTCGGGCCGTCCGGCTCCGGCAAGACCACCAGCCTGATGATGCTCGCCGGTTTCGAAACACCGACCGCCGGTGAAATCCTCCTGGCCGGGCGGGCGATCAACAACGTGCCGCCGCACAAACGCGATATCGGCATGGTGTTCCAGAACTACGCGCTGTTCCCGCACATGACCGTCGCCGAGAACCTGGCGTTCCCGCTGACCGTGCGCGGCCTGAACAAGAGCGATGTCAGCGACAAGGTCAAGAAAGTCCTGAGCATGGTCCAGCTCGATGCCTTCGCTTCGCGCTATCCGGCGCAGTTGTCCGGCGGCCAGCAACAACGTGTGGCGCTGGCCCGTGCGCTGGTGTTCGAACCGCAGTTGGTGCTGATGGACGAACCCCTCGGCGCCCTCGACAAACAGCTGCGCGAACACATGCAGATGGAAATCAAACACCTGCACCAGCGCCTCGGCGTGACCGTGGTCTACGTGACCCACGACCAGGGCGAAGCCCTGACCATGTCCGATCGCGTCGCTGTATTCCATCAAGGTGAGATCCAACAGATCGCCCCGCCGCGCACCCTCTACGAAGAACCGAAAAACACCTTCGTCGCCAACTTCATCGGCGAGAACAACCGCCTCAACGGTCGCCTGCTCAGCCAGAGCGGCGAGCGCTGTGTGGTCGAGTTGGGGCGTGGGGAAAAGGTCGAGGCGCTGGCGGTCAACATCGGCCAGACCGGTGAACCGGTCACCCTGTCGATCCGTCCGGAGCGCGTCAGCCTCAACGGTTCGAGCGATCAATGCGTCAACCGCTTCTCCGGGCGGGTGGCCGAATTCATCTATCTGGGCGACCACGTCCGGGTGCGCCTGGAAGTCTGCGGCAAGACTGACTTCTTCGTGAAACAACCGATTGCCGAGCTCGATCCAGCGCTCGCGGTCGGCGACGTGGTTCCGCTTGGCTGGCAGGTCGAGCACGTTCGTGCACTCGACCCACTTCTAGAGGCGCATTAATCGCCCCGGCAATACCAACACCAACCCTGCACGTGGAGAGAACAATAAATGTTGAGATCCCTGAAGTTCACAGCCCTGACCCTGGGCCTGATGGGTGCGGCAAGCGCAATGGCCGCTGGCCCGGATCTGACCGTGGTGTCGTTTGGCGGGGCGAACAAGGCGGCGCAAGTCAAAGCCTTCTACGCACCGTGGGAAGCATCAGGCAACGGCAAGATCGTCGCCGGCGAGTACAACGGTGAGATGGCCAAGGTCAAAGCCATGGTCGACACCAAGAGCGTGTCCTGGGATCTGGTAGAGGTTGAATCGCCGGAACTGTCCCGTGGCTGCGACGAAGACATGTTCGAGCAACTCGATCCTGCGCTGTTCGGCAAGACCGAAGACTACGTCAAGGGCGCGATCCAGCCGTGTGGCGTGGGCTTCTTCGTGTGGTCGACCGTGCTGGCCTACAACGCCGACAAGCTGAAAACCGCACCGAGCAGCTGGGCGGACTTCTGGGACACCAAGAAATTCCCGGGCAAGCGCGGCCTGCGCAAAGGCGCCAAGTACACCCTCGAATTCGCACTGATGGCCGACGGTGTTGCGCCGAAAGACGTCTACAAAGTGTTGGCCAGCAAAGATGGTCAGGATCGCGCATTCAAGAAACTGGACGAACTCAAGCCAAGCATCCAGTGGTGGGAAGCCGGTGCCCAGCCGCCGCAATACCTCGCGTCCGGTGACGTGGTCATGAGCTCGGCCTACAACGGCCGGATCGCTGCCGTGCAGAAAGAATCCAACCTGAAAGTGGTGTGGAACGGCGGCATCTACGACTTCGACGCATGGGCCATCCCGAAAGGCCTGGACGCCAAGCGTGCGGAAGCGGCGAAGAAATTCATCGCCTATTCGGTGCAACCGCAACAGCAGAAGACCTATTCGGAAAACATCGCCTACGGGCCGGCCAACACCCAGGCTGTACCGCTGCTGGCCAAGGATGTCCTGAAAGACATGCCGACCACCCCGGAAAACATCGCCAACCAGGTGCAGATCGACGTCAGCTTCTGGGCTGACAACGGTGAGCAACTGGAGCAGCGCTTCAATTCCTGGGCTGCGAAGTAAGGCGTGATGCCTACGCGGCGTCACCCCAAGGGTGACGCCGTCATTCAAAAGATTTTCGGAGTACGTCATGGCCATCGCCGTTCCCCTGAACGAGGGCAACAGCCCCACCTTGAAGCAGCGGCTCAAGCACGCCGAGCGGGTCAACCGCTGGAAGGCCCAGGCGCTGATCGCGCCGCTGGTGCTGTTTCTGTTGCTGGTGTTCCTGGTGCCGATCGTGGCGCTGCTCTACAAAAGCGTCGGCAACCCGGAAGTGGTGGGCGGCATGCCACGCACCGTGGCAGCCATTGCCAGTTGGGACGGTCGCGGACTGCCCGCTGAGCCGGTCTACAAGGCCGCCGGCGAAGACCTCGCCGAAGCTCGCAAAAACCAGACCTTGGGCGATCTGTCCAAGCGCTTGAACATGGAGTTGGCCGGCTATCGCAGCCTGCTGACCAAAACCGCCCGTTCGCTGCCATTCGCCAGCGAGCCGACCTCTTATAAAGAAGCGCTGGAAGGCCTCGACGAGCGTTGGGGCGATCCGGCCTATTGGCAAGCGGTGAAGCGCAACACCAGCAGCATCACCCCGTTCTACCTGTTGGCGGCGGTGGATCATCGCATCGACGATCTCGGCGAGCTGGCCCCGGCCACCCCGGATCAGGCGATCTACCTCGACATCTTCGCCCGGACCTTCTGGATGGGCCTGATCATCACCGTGATTTGCCTGGTGCTGGCCTATCCATTGGCGTACCTGTTGGCCAACCTGCCGTCGCGTCAAAGCAACCTGCTGATGATTCTGGTGCTGCTGCCGTTCTGGACCTCGATCCTGGTACGAGTCGCCGCGTGGATCGTGTTGCTGCAATCCGGCGGATTGATCAACAGCGCGCTGATGGCAATGGGCGTGATCGATAAACCGCTGGAGCTGGTGTTCAACCGTACCGGGGTTTACATCTCGATGGTGCACATCCTGCTGCCGTTCATGATCCTGCCGATCTACAGCGTGATGAAAGGCATCTCGCCGACTTACATGCGCGCCGCGATTTCCCTGGGCTGCCATCCGTTCGCCAGTTTCTGGCGGGTGTACTTCCCGCAGACCTACGCCGGTGTCGGCGCCGGTTGCCTGTTGGTGTTCATCCTCGCCATCGGCTACTACATCACCCCGGCGCTGCTGGGCAGCCCGAACGATCAGATGGTCAGCTACTTCGTCGCGTTCTACACCAACACCAGCATCAACTGGGGCATGGCCACTGCGCTCGGCGGGCTGTTGCTGCTGGCGACCGTGGTGCTTTATCTGATCTACAGCTGGCTGGTGGGCGCCAGTCGCCTGCGCCTGAGCTAAAGGGGAATTTGAAATGCTGAGTCCTTATATGTCGCCCGTCGAGCGGGTGTGGTTCTACAGCTTGCGGATCCTCTGCGGCTTGATCCTGTTGTTTCTGATCCTGCCGGTGCTGGTGATCGTGCCGCTGTCGTTCAACTCGGGCAGTTTCCTGGTGTACCCGCTGCAAGGTTTTTCGCTGCACTGGTATCAGGACTTCTTCGCCTCGGCGGAATGGATGCGCTCGCTGAAAAACAGCATCATCGTCGCCCCGGCGGCGACGGTGCTGGCAATGGTCTTCGGCACGCTGGCGGCCATCGGCCTGACCCGTGGCGACTTCCCCGGCAAGGCGCTGGTGATGGCGCTGGTGATTTCGCCCATGGTGGTGCCGGTGGTGATCATCGGTGTGGCCAGTTACCTGTTCTTCGCGCCGCTGGGCCTGGGCAACAGTTTCTTCTCGCTGATCGTGGTGCACGCGGTGCTGGGTGTGCCGTTCGTGATCATCACGGTGTCGGCAACATTGCAGGGGTTCAACCATAACCTGGTGCGGGCGGCGGCCAGCCTTGGCGCTTCGCCACTGACCACGTTCCGCCGGGTGACCTTGCCGCTGATTGCGCCGGGGGTGATTTCCGGTGCGCTTTTCGCCTTCGCCACCTCGTTCGATGAAGTGGTGGTGACGCTGTTCCTTGCCGGCCCTGAGCAAGCGACGCTGCCTCGGCAGATGTTCAGCGGGATTCGCGAGAACCTGAGTCCGACGATTGCGGCGGCGGCGACTCTGTTGATTGCCTTCTCGGTGATCCTGCTGCTGACGCTTGAGTGGCTGCGTGGGCGTAGCGAGAAACTGCGCACCGCTCAGGTCTGACGACTGCACGATCCGGGTTGTCTGCCATTCATGCGCTGAATGACAGACAACCCGAATTCCCCAGCTACGCTTGTGCTCAGCTCCCACATCTATAAGAGGCTGCGCACGATGAGTCTTTCCTCGTTCAAAATCGCTCACAAACTGATCACCGGCGCCGGGGCCATCGAGCAACTGGCGGCCGAGCTCACACGGCTGGACATCGACAACCCGCTGATCGTCACCGATGCCGCGCTGGTCAAGTCCGGCACGGTGCAGTTGGCGCTGGCGCAGATTGGCGAGCGCGAGTACGAAATCTTCGACCGCGTGTTGCCGGATCCGGAAATCGCCATCGTCGAGGACTGCATGCGCGTCTACCGCGAGGGCGGGCATGACGGGTTGATCGGCCTCGGTGGCGGCAGCGCCATCGACATCGCCAAGAGTGTCGCGGCGTATGCCGGTTATCACGGTGCGCTGGAGGATCTGTTCGGCGTCGATCAGGTGCCGCGCAAGGGCCCGCCGCTGATCGCCATCCCGACCACCGCCGGCACGGGTTCTGAAGTGACCAACGTCGCCATTCTTTCGGACAAGGTCGCGCAATTGAAGAAGGGCATTGTCAGCGATTATCTGTTGCCGGATGTGGCGCTGGTCAGCCCGCAAATGACCCTGACCTGTCCGCGCAGCGTCACCGCCGCCAGTGGTGTCGATGCGCTGGTGCATGCCATCGAGTCCTATCTGTCGCTGAATGCCTCGCCGATCACCGATTCGCTGGCCATCGGCGCGATCAAGTTAATCGCTCGCTCATTGCCCAAGGCCTACGCCAATCCGTCCAATCTGCAAGCCCGGGAAGACATGGCCACCGCGAGCCTGATGGCCGGCATGGCGTTCGGCAATGCCGGGGTCGGCGCGGTGCATGCGCTGGCGTATCCGCTGGGCGGGCGTTTCAACATTACCCACGGCGTCAGCAATGCGCTGTTGCTGCCTTATGTCATGACCTGGAACAAGATGGCCTGCGTCGAACGGATGCAGGATATCGCCGAAGCCATGGGGGTGAAGACCGCTCATCTGAGCCTCAATGAAGCGGCGGACCGTGCCGTCACGGCGATGACCGAACTGTGCGCAGCGGTGGACATTCCGCAGGGTCTGCGCAGTTTCGGTGTGCCCGAAGAGGCGATTCCGGCCATGGCCGTAGAGGCCGCAGGCATCGAGCGCCTGATGCGCAACAACCCGCGCAAGCTCAGCGCTGCCGACATCGAGAAGATCTACCGGGCAGCGTACTGAGAACCCGCCGGTCATCGGTCATGGCACAACCCAATCATCGCGGTCACGGTGCGCGCGCGGAAACTTGAGGTATACAATGCGCGCCATCGTGATTTAGCTCAGAAAAGGTGCGTCATGCAGCCCTTCGTTATTGCTCCGTCGATTCTCTCCGCCGACTTCGCCCGCCTGGGCGAGGAAGTGGACAACGTTCTGGCCGCCGGTGCCGACTTCGTTCACTTCGATGTCATGGACAACCACTACGTACCGAACCTGACCATCGGCCCGATGGTCTGCGCCGCGCTGCGCAAGTACGGCGTGACCGCGCCGATCGACGCGCACCTGATGGTCAGCCCGGTGGATCGCATCGTCGGTGACTTCATCGAGGCCGGCGCCACCTACATCACCTTCCACCCGGAAGCCACGCTGCACGTCGATCGTTCGCTGCAACTGATCCGTGAAGGCGGCTGCAAATCCGGCCTGGTGTTCAACCCGGCGACCCCGCTGGACGTGCTCAAGTACGTGATCGACAAGGTCGACATGGTCTTGCTGATGAGCGTCAACCCGGGCTTCGGCGGGCAGAAATTCATTCCTGGCACCCTCGACAAGCTGCGCGAAGCGCGCGCGATCATCGATGCCTCGGGCCGTGACATCCGCCTGGAAATCGACGGCGGCGTCAACGTCAACAACATCCGTGAAATCGCCGCTGCCGGCGCCGACACCTTTGTGGCCGGCTCGGCGATCTTCAATGCGCCGAACTATCAGGAAGTCATCGACAAGATGCGTTCCGAACTGGCGCTGGCTCGCCCATGAGCGGATTTGAGCAGCTGTTCCCGGGGCAACTGCCGCGGTTGGTGATGTTCGATCTGGATGGCACGCTGATCGATTCGGTACCCGACCTGGCGGCGGCGGTGGATAACATGCTGCTCTCCCTCGGGCGCAAGCCTGCCGGTATCGAGTCGGTGCGCGAGTGGGTCGGTAACGGTGCGCCGGTGCTGGTGCGCCGCGCTCTGGCCGGCGGCATCGACCATTCTGCGGTGGATGACGTCGAAGCCGAGCATGCGCTGGAGGTGTTCATGGAAGCCTACGGCGCCAGTCATGAGCTGACCGTGGTCTATCCCGGCGTGCGCGATACCCTGAAATGGCTGCACAAGCAGGGCGTGGCCATGGCGCTGATCACCAACAAACCGGAGCGCTTCGTCGCGCCGTTGCTGGATCAGATGAAGATCGGCCGCTACTTCAAGTGGATCATTGGCGGCGACACCCTGCCGCAGAAGAAGCCCGATCCGGCAGCGCTGTTCTTCGTCATGAAGATGTCCGGCATTCCGGCCTCGCAATCGCTGTTCGTCGGTGACTCGCGCAGCGACGTGCTGGCGGCGAAAGCGGCGGGGGTCAAATGTGTCGCGCTCAGTTATGGCTACAACCATGGCCGGCCGATTGCCGAGGAATCCCCGGCGCTGGTGATCGACGATCTGCGCAAGTTAATTCCCGGTTGCCTGGATACGGCCGCTGAGATAACGTTGCCCGACGCTTCTCAATCCCCTTCTGGAAACGCCATCGTGGTGGTCACCCGCAAACTCTGGATGAAAGTCATCAAGGCCCTGGCCCGCTGGCGTTGGCGCGCCTGACTTGTTCCTGGCCGGCCTGCCGGCGCGTTTGCACACCTGACTGATTTGCACCTCACACCACGAGGCACCCTATGATCCGCGAAGAATTCCTGCGTCTGGCCGCTGAAGGCTACAACCGCATCCCGCTGGCCTGCGAAACCCTGGCCGACTTCGACACGCCGCTATCGATCTACCTGAAACTGGCCGACCAGCCCAACTCCTACCTGCTCGAATCGGTGCAGGGCGGCGAGAAATGGGGCCGTTACTCGATCATCGGCTTGCCGTGCCGCACCGTGCTGCGGGTTCACGATCATCACGTGAGTATCACTGTCGATGGCGTCGAGACCGAAAGCCATGACGTCGAAGACCCGCTGGCCTTCGTTGAAACCTTCAAGGCCCGCTACAACGTGCCGACCATTGCCGGTCTGCCGCGTTTCAACGGCGGCCTGGTGGGTTACTTCGGTTACGACTGTGTGCGTTATGTAGAGAAACGCCTCGGCAAATGCCCGAACCCGGATCCGCTCGGCGTGCCGGACATCCTGCTAATGGTCTCCGATGCGGTGGTGGTGTTCGACAACCTCGCCGGCAAGATGCACGCGATCGTGCTGGCCGACCCGGCGCAGGCCGATGCCTACGAGCAGGGCCAGGCGCAACTGCAGGAACTGCTGGAAAAGCTGCGTCAGCCGATCACCCCGCGCCGTGGCCTGGATTTCAGCAAGCAGCAGGCGGCCGAGCCGGTGTTTCGCTCCAGTTTCACCCAGGACGACTACGAAAAAGCCGTCGACACCATCAAGGAATACATCCTCGCCGGTGACTGCATGCAGGTCGTGCCGTCCCAGCGCATGTCGATCGACTTCAAGGCGGCGCCGATTGATCTGTACCGTGCGCTGCGTTGCTTCAACCCGACGCCGTACATGTATTTCTTCAACTTCGGTGATTTCCATGTCGTCGGCAGTTCGCCGGAAGTACTGGTGCGGGTCGAAGACAACCTGATCACCGTGCGCCCGATTGCCGGCACCCGTCCTCGCGGGGCCACCGAAGAGGCTGACGTGGCGCTGGAAGAGGACCTGCTGTCCGACGACAAGGAAATCGCCGAGCATCTGATGCTGATCGACCTTGGTCGCAACGACACCGGGCGTGTTTCGGAAATCGGCTCGGTGAAGCTCACCGAGAAGATGGTCATCGAGCGTTATTCCAACGTGATGCACATCGTGTCCAACGTCACCGGCCAGTTGAAGGCCGGGTTGACGGCGATGGACGCACTGCGGGCGATCCTGCCGGCGGGCACCTTGTCCGGCGCGCCGAAGATCCGCGCGATGGAAATCATCGACGAACTGGAACCGGTCAAGCGTGGCGTGTATGGCGGGGCGGTCGGTTACTTCGCCTGGAACGGCAACATGGACACCGCGATTGCAATTCGCACCGCGGTGATCAAGAACGGCGAGCTGCACGTGCAGGCCGGTGGCGGCATCGTTGCCGACTCGGTGCCGGCGCTGGAATGGGAAGAAACCATCAACAAGCGTCGGGCAATGTTCCGAGCTGTTGCGTTGGCCGAGCAAACCCCGGACTGAGTGACGGGTGATTCAGCCATAAAAAAACGCGGCGCCTGTGAGGGCGCCGCGTTTTTTATGGCCTTCTGATCAGAAGTCGAGACTTACGCCAACATTGACCCCTTGCTGGGTAAAGTCGTCATCCTTGCGAATGTTGTAGCTGGCGCGAAGGGCCACGTCCTTGGTGAGGTTGTGGCTCACGCCCAGATTCAGGCGGTTCAGGTTGGTTTGCGGTGTGTAGCCTTCCAGGGTGTAGCGATTGTTCGGCAGGCTGTTGAGGTTCATCGTCAGATCCTGGGCGTCGTCGTTGTATTCGCGCTCGTGGGCGAATTCGCCGAATACCTGGGTTTGTGCGGTGATCTGGTATTTGCCCTGGATGCCGAGGCCGAGGCGGCGGGAGTTGCGCGATTGGTCATCGAAGGTCAGCGCAGTAGAGTCCGCGCCTTTTTCCGAGTAGCCGTCGACTTCCACCTTGCCGAAATCGGCGCTGACGAAAGGCGACAGGTGCCACGGGCTGTTCGCCTCTGGCGCGATGTCGTAGCCGACACGGCCGCCGATGGCCAGTACGTAGCCGTCGGTGTCGCCTTTCTCGCCACGTTCGTTGACCCCCAGCTGGAACTTGCGCTTAAGGCTGTCGTAGTCCAGATGTCCGGCGGTAACGGCCAGGTCACCCCACCAGCGGTTTTGCTGGTACTGGGCGAACGCGGTGCCCATGTAGGAGTTGAGTTTGTACTCGGAGTCGTTGTCGCCGGCTTCGATTTTCTGGTGATAGAAACCTGCCGCCACACCGACACGCCAGGCGTCGTCGAGGCGGTAGCTGCCGCCGATGTTCAGGTTGTAGCCATTGCCATCGGCACTTGCCCCGGCGTGCTGGTCATCGAAGTCCTGGTGCTGGCCGCCGCCGGCGACAATCGCCCGCCATTGGCCAACGCCTTGCCAGTTTTCCCAGTCGGCCAGCCATTGATTGCGCAGTTCGTCCTGATGCGCGCGCAACGTGCCCTGGGCCATTTCCGGCAGCAGGGTCAGCTCCCAGGGTGCAGCCAGCAACGAGTAGGCGTAATCGGCAATCAGCCGTTGCCCGGCTTCGGTCGGGTGCACCGAGTCGTTGTAGATCAGCTTGGTCGGATCCGGCGTGGCGCTGTTGATCCCGTACCGGGCGTTTTCGAGGCAACTGTTGCCGCTGAAGCAGGTCGTGACCAGATTCTGATCGGTGGCGAGGCCGAACTGTGCCGGGTTGGCAAACGTCTCTTTGAGCAATACCGGAATGTTCAGCGGGATGATGTTGGCGTTGATGGTTTGCAGTTGGCTCACCAGTTCGGTGTTGAACTGGGCGCTGAGCTGGGACGTGAACGTCTGCAGTGCGGTGCCATTGAAAGCCGGGGTAAAGCCGATGTCAGGCAGCAACCAGACCATGATGTAGCGGGCGCCTGCGCCTTGCAGAGTCCGAACACTGCTGGCCAGGCGATCAGCCGCAGCGCTGGCCTGATCGAGACTGGTGACGCGACCTTGCAGGAAGTCGTTACCGCCCCCGGTCAGGTAGTACAGGGCATTCGGATCAGCACGAAAGCCGTTCGACGGCAGGTAGCCGGCGCGGGTGCGTTCGCCGGTGTCGGACGTGCTGGTGATCGAATCAAGAATCTGGTCAGTGCGGTATCCGCCCACCGCCCAGTTGTTGCCGTCCGGCAAACCCTGGCCGGCGCGTACTGCCGAGTCCGCGGAAGCGGTCTGGTCCGGCGTGAAGCCCAGCCGACCGCCGATCAATTGGGTGGCATTGAGCGAGTACAACTCACCGCTGCCGTTGTGGTAGTTCGGGCCGGTGCGGTTGGTGAATCGCTCGACTGAACCGGCGGGGCCGCCGCTGTCGGTGAACGTCCCGGCATCACTGAGGCTGTCGCCGAAGACAATGAAATTCGAATAAGGATTGGGCGCGGCATTCGCCTGGGCGCAGGCCATCGCGAGCAGGCATCCGGCGAGCGGTACAAACAACGTCTGTTTGATCATGAGCAAGTCCGTTTATTTATTGTTGTATGGAACGAAACGACAGTACCAAAAACTTCCGGCGTTTTGCCATCGGTCGTCAACCCTCCCATAGTTTTCCCCCCGTCAGGCCCGGCCATATTGCACGCTCTGCCCAGCTAAGTTACTGTGCGGGAACGTATGAACGAGACCTTCCCCGTGTTGATCACCAGCAAACTCCTGGATCAAGTCATCAAGGCACACGCCCGCTGGCGTTGGCGCGCCTGAATCTTTTCTGCCGGCCCCGCCGGATCTGTATCGCTTTGCCTTCCTTGCCCGTTTGAAATGCCGCTTTGCCGTCGCCACTTGTGCGTCCGACATCGTGCAGTGTCCTGGCAAGTCATCCGAAGGCTGTTTCCAAGTCAGAATTCAAGAGGTTCGAAACGCCATGTTGCTGATGATCGACAACTACGACTCCTTTACTTACAACGTTGTGCAATACCTCGGCGAGCTGGGTGCCGAGGTCAAGGTCGTGCGCAACGACGAACTGACCATCGCCGAAATCGAAGCGCTCAACCCGGAGCGAATCGTGGTGTCCCCCGGTCCGTGCACACCGACCGAAGCCGGCATCTCCATCGAAGCCATCAAGCACTTTGCCGGTAAACTGCCGATCCTCGGCGTCTGCCTCGGCCACCAGTCCATCGGCCAGGCCTTTGGCGGTGACGTGGTGCGTGCCCGGCAAGTGATGCACGGTAAGACTAGCCCGGTATTCCACGAGGACAAGGGCGTATTCGCCGGCCTGAATCGTCCGCTGACCGTCACCCGCTATCATTCCCTGATCGTCAAGCACGAGACCTTGCCCGATTGCCTGGAGCTGACCGCGTGGACTCAGCACGATGACGGCTCGGTGGATGAAATCATGGGCCTGCGTCACAAGACCCTGAACATCGAGGGCGTACAGTTCCACCCGGAATCGATCCTCACCGAGCAGGGCCACGAACTGTTCGCCAACTTCCTCAAACAAACCGGCGGCACGCGCTAAGGACTCTCCATGAATATCAAGACAGCCCTGAGCCGTATCGTCGATCACCTCGACCTCAGCACCGATGAAATGCGCGACGTGATGCGCGAAATCATGACCGGCCAATGCACGGACGCGCAGATCGGCGCGTTCATGATGGCCATGCGCATGAAGAGCGAAAGCATCGACGAAATCGTCGGCGCGGTATCGGTAATGCGCGAGCTGGCCGACCAGGTCGAACTCAAGACCCTCGACGGCGTGGTCGATGTGGTTGGCACCGGCGGTGATGGCGCGAATATTTTCAACGTTTCCACCGCTTCATCCTTTGTCGTTGCCGCTGCCGGCTGCACAGTGGCCAAACATGGCAACCGCGCGGTGTCGGGCAAGAGCGGCAGCGCCGACCTGCTGGAAGCGGCCGGGATCTACCTCAACCTGACCCCGGTTCAAGTGGCGCGTTGCATCGACAACGTCGGCATCGGTTTCATGTTTGCCCAGACTCACCACAAAGCCATGAAATACGCCGCCGGCCCGCGCCGCGACCTCGGCCTGCGTACCCTGTTCAACATGCTCGGCCCGCTTACGAATCCGGCCGGCGTCAAACATCAGGTCGTCGGTGTATTCACTCAGGCACTGTGCCGGCCATTGGCCGAAGTCTTGCAGCGTCTGGGCAGCAAACATGTGCTGGTGGTGCATTCGAAGGACGGTCTGGACGAATTCAGCCTTGCTGCGCCGACTTTTGTGGCCGAGCTGAAGAACAACGAGATCACCGAATATTGGGTCGAGCCGGAAGATCTGGGTATGAAGAGCCAGAGTCTGCATGGCCTGTCGGTCGAAGGTCCGGAAGCTTCGCTGGCGCTGATCCGCGACGCGCTGGGCAAGCGCAAGACCGAGAATGGCCAGAAGGCTGCGGAAATGATCGTGCTCAATGCCGGTGCGGCGCTGTACGCCGCCGATCTGGCAACAAGTCTGAAAGAAGGCGTGGCACTTGCCCACGACGCTCTGCACACCGGTCTCGCTCGGGAAAAACTCGAGGAGTTGGGTGCCTTTACCGCGGTATTCAAAGTGGAGAATGAGGGATGAGTGTACCGACGGTTCTGGAAAACATTCTGGCCCGCAAGGTTCAGGAAGTCGCCGAGCGTAGTGCCCGTGTGAGCCTGAGCGAGCTGGAAAGTCTGGCCAAGGCGGCCGATGCACCCCGTGGTTTTGCCCGTGCCTTGCTGGCGCAGGCCAAGAAAAAACAACCGGCAGTGATCGCCGAAATCAAGAAGGCTTCGCCGAGCAAAGGCGTGATCCGCGAGAACTTCGTTCCTGCCGATATCGCCAAAAGCTATGAGAAGGGCGGGGCGACCTGTCTGTCGGTACTGACGGATATCGACTACTTCCAGGGCGCTGATGCTTATCTGCAGCAGGCCCGTGCCGCGTGTTCGCTGCCGGTGATCCGCAAGGACTTCATGATCGATCCGTACCAGATCGTCGAAGCCCGTGCGCTGGGCGCCGACTGCGTGCTGCTGATTGTCTCCGCGCTGGATGACGTGAAAATGGCCGAGCTGGCTTCGGTGGCCAAAGGCGTCGGTCTCGATGTGCTGGTGGAAGTCCACGACGGCGATGAGCTGGAACGCGCATTGAAGACCCTCGACACGCCGCTGGTCGGGGTCAACAACCGCAACCTGCACACCTTCGACGTGAGCCTGGAAACCACCCTCGACCTGCTGCCGCGCATCCCGCGCGATCGTCTGGTGATCACCGAGAGCGGGATCCTCAACCGTGCCGATGTCGAACTGATGGAAATCAGCGACGTTTACGCGTTCCTGGTCGGCGAAGCGTTCATGCGCGCCGAAAGCCCGGGCATTGAACTGCAACGCCTGTTCTTCCCTGAGCGCGGCGTTCCGGTGAGCGGTTCGACCCTCGACTGATCGACTCTTCGCAGGCGCCCGTATCCCTGTGGGAGCGGGCTTGCCCGCGAAGGCAGCATAAGATTCACCTCAGGCTCAACGTCCTATGGAAACCTTATGATCCCCACTTCCCTGACCATCGAAACCGGCCTGCAAGCCGAGCAGGATCTGCTGGCCTCGGTCTGCGCCGGTGATGCCGAATTCGGTCTGCTGTTCTGGCAGCCCAGTGATCGCGCTCTGGTCATGCCGCGCCGCTTGAACCGGCTTCCCGGATTCGATCACGCCTGTGAAGTCTCCGCGGCTGCCGGTTGGCCGGTGCTGTTGCGTGAAACCGGCGGTGAACCAGTTCCGCAATCAGCGTCGACGATCAACATTGCACTGGTCTACGCGCCGCCTCGCAGCGAAGGCGATCTGAACCGCATCGAAACCGGTTACCGGCGTCTGTGTGATCCGATCTGTCAGTTGCTGGATGAGTTGGGTGGCAGGTCGTCGTTGGGTGAAATTGACGGTGCGTTCTGCGACGGTCGTTTTAACGTCAACCTCGACGGCCGCAAGATGGTCGGCACCGCTCAGCGCTGGCGCCAGAGTCAGGGTGGCCAGCGCCCGGTGGGATTGGTGCACGGTGCAATGCTGCTGGATGACGAGCGCGAATCGATGGTCGCGGCGGTCAATCGCTTCAACGAAGCGTGTGGCCTGGAGCAACGGGTACGTGCCGCCAGCCACATCGCGTTGCATGAGAAGTTCCCGGCGCCCCATGCATTGGCGCGACTCGATGAACTCTTTCGTTTAATGCTGGCGCAGATCTACGCCGCCTGAGCGTTCGAACTCAGCGAGTGCCGAAGACCACCATGGTCTTGCCTTTCACATCCACCAGGTTGCGTTCCTCAAGATCTTTGAGCACGCGTCCGACCATCTCCCGCGAACAACCGACAATCCGCCCGATTTCCTGACGGGTCACCTTGATCTGCATGCCGTCCGGGTGGGTCATCGCATCGGGTTGCTTGCACAGCTCCAGCAGGCAGCGGGCCACACGGCCGGTGACATCGAAGAACGCCAGATCGCCGACCTTGCGCGTGGTGTTGCGCAAGCGTTGTGCGATTTGTCCGCTGAGCACGTAAAGAATGTCTGGATCCTGCTGCGACAGCTCACGGAATTTGGCGTAGCTGATTTCCGCGACTTCGCACTCGACCTTCGCCCGCACCCAGGCACTGCGCTCCTGTTCCTGGCCGGCCTGTTCGAACAGGCCCAGCTCACCGAAGAAATCCCCGGCATTCAGGTAAGCGATGATCATCTCGCGGCCGTCGTCATCCTCGATCAGGATCGTGACCGAGCCGCGGATGATGAAGTACAGCGTGTCCGAGCGATCCCCGGCGCAGATGATGTTGCTCTTGGCCGCATGGCGCCGGCGCTGGCAATGCATCAGCAGTTTGTCGAGGTTCTTGATTTTAGGTGTGGGGGTAATACCAACCATGGTTGTATCCCGAAAAGACTGCACGGTTATATTTGGTTTTTATATGAGGCGCTGAGGCGGTCGCTACAAATACTGGCTAGGCGCCAGTGAATTGGCGCCAGCTTACCAGACACTTCGTCGAAAATTCGAGAAATTACCTACGCGGTAAAGGCATCCGTCCTAGGATCAGCGCTCGCAGTCAAACCGGGGCCCTGTGCTAAGCTGGCGACCCTTTTTTCTACAGTGGAGTCTTGGCGATGAAGGCACGCATCCAATGGGCTGGCGAAGCCATGTTCCTCGGCGAATCCGGCAGCGGTCATGTCGTGGTCATGGACGGTCCGCCGGACGCCGGTGGTCGCAATCTGGGTGTTCGCCCGATGGAAATGCTCCTGCTGGGCGTTGGCGGTTGCAGCAATTTCGACGTGGTCAGCATCCTGAAGAAGTCCCGTCAGGCGGTTGAAAGCTGCGAAGCTTTCCTGGAAGCCGAACGCGCGACCGAAGATCCGAAGGTGTTCACCAAGATCCACATGCACTTCGTGGTCAAGGGTCGTGGCCTGAAAGAAGCCCAGGTCAAACGCGCCATCGAGCTGTCGGCGGAGAAGTATTGCTCGGCCTCGATCATGCTCGGCGCGGCCGGCGTGGCGATCACCCACGATTACGAAATCGTCGAACTCGGCTGAGCCGACATTCAACTATCATAAAAGCAGTGCAGACTCTGGCGATCCCCCGCTGACGTCTGCATAATGCGCCACTTTTTTCAGGGCAGTGATCGGTCAACCGACGGGTCTTCCGCCTGAACAGATAACCAAAATCGCCATCGCGAAGAGGTGTTAACCGTCCTACGCAGGTGCGTCGTTCGCACTTGACGGGCATGCTTGATCACGCGGCCGGGCCGCATACATAGAGAGTTTTTAACGGTGAAAAGCAAACTCAAGCTCCACGGGTTCAATAACCTGACAAAGACCTTGAGCTTCAACATCTATGACATCTGCTACGCGGAAACCCCGCAAGACCAGCAGGCTTACGTCGAGTACATCAATCAAGAGTACAACGCGGAACGCCTGACGCAGATCCTCACGGAAGTTGTCGAAATCATTGGTGCCAACATTCTGAACATTGCCAGTCAGAACTATGAGCCTCAGGGTGCCAGCGTCACGATTCTGATCTCGGAAGAACCGGTCACCCCGACCGAAAGCCAGATCGAAGAGTCCCCGGGTCCGCTGCCGGAAATCATCCTGGCCCACCTCGACAAGAGTCATATCACGGTGCATACCTACCCGGAAATCCATCCGGACGCCGGTATTGCGACGTTCCGTGTGGACATCGACGTGTCGACCTGTGGAGTCATTTCACCGCTCAAAGCGCTCAACTTCCTGATTCACCAGTTCGATTCGGACATCGTGACCGTGGATTACCGTGTGCGCGGCTTCACCCGTGACGTTGAAGGCAACAAGCACTTCATCGACCACGAGATCAACTCGATCCAGAACTACCTTTCTGAAGACACCCGCGACGCGTACCAGATGACCGACGTGAACGTGTACCAGGAAAACCTGTTCCACACCAAAATGCTGCTGAAGAACTTCGAACTGGATAACTACCTGTTCGGCGATGCCACCAGCAATCTGTCGTCTGAGCAACGCGCCCAGGTGACCGAGCGCGTGAAGCACGAAATGCTGGAAATCTTCTACGCGCGCAATATGCCGAGCTAAGACGTCCAGGCACAAAAAAGGCGACTGCTTTGCGGCAGTCGCCTTTTTTATGGGCGGTTTTCAGATTCGGTAAGTGCTTTTGGTCATCACTTTGGCCAACAGGCTCATGCCGAACTTCACCGGCGCCGGGAAGCGAAAACCGCCAGCCTCCAGCGCACTTTCTGCGTGATGTTCTTCATCGATACGCATCTGCTCCAGAATTGCCCGGGATTTCTCATCCTCGGCCGGCAATTGTTCCAGATGCTCGTTCAGGTGTTTGCACACCTGATGCTCGGTCGCGGCGACAAAACCGAGGCTGACCTTGTCGCTGATCAGCCCGGCGACTGCGCCAATCCCGAACGACATGCCATAGAACAGCGGATTGAGCACGCTGGTGTGGCTGCCCAGCTGATGAATGCGCTGTTCGCACCAGACCAGATGATCGATCTCTTCTTCGGCCGCATGCTCCATGGCTTCGCGAACCTGCGGCAGCTTGGCGGTCAGGGCCTGACCTTGGTACAGCGCCTGGGCACAGACTTCACCGGTATGGTTGATGCGCATCAGGCCGGCGACGTGGCGGGTGTCTTCGTCGCTCATCTGCACATCGGGCTGCACGATGGCCGGCGACGGACGGTACGGCTGGCCGCTGAAGGGCAGCAGGGTTCGCATTGCGGCATCGGCTTGCAGCAGAAGACGGTCAATTGGCGAATAGTGACGTTGGGTAGTCATGCTGACCTCCGGGAAGAATCTCGGCGGCCAGTTTAACCGAATCGGCCGGGGAAGGTTTGCGCTGGGTCATGTGGGAGCAGGGCGCTCCCACAGATGTTGAGGTCGATCAGCCCGGTGGCCAGTTCATCTGGCGTTGACCGAGTACGTGCATATGAATGTGGTAGACCGTCTGCCCACCCTTTTCATTGCAGTTCATCACCACCCGGAAGCCTTCCTCGCAACCCAGCTCCAGCGCCAGGCGCTGGGCGGTGAACAGGATGTGCCCGGCCAGTGCCTTGTCGTCTTCCGTCAGGTCGTTGAGGGTGCGCACCGGTTTCTTCGGGATCACCAGAAAATGCACCGGTGCCTGTGGGGCGATGTCGTGGAACGCCAGAACCTGGTCGTCCTCGTAGATGATCTTCGCCGGGATTTCCCGGTTGATGATCTTGGTGAACAGAGTATCCACAGCTGTTTTCTCCGTTGTGTGAGCTGGGCTGAGTGTACCCACGAGGGATCACCGCGCCCAGCCATTTGCCTGCCGGCCCTTCAGCGCGGGCAGTAAGCTTTGTTGACCATGCCGACGATGGTGCGGTTGAGCCAGCGCGAACCCAGTCGTGGCAGAAAGGCGAACCAGCGGTTTCTGCGCCCGGGAATGATGATCGCGCGGTTTTTCTCCAGGGCGCGCACGGTGTATAGCGCGACCTCTTCGGGGCTCATCAGCAGTTTGCTGGCGTTGAGTTTGTCGTTGTTCAGTTGCGCCGTGCGAAAGAACGCCGTGCGCGTCGGGCCTGGGCAGAGCACCGAGACTTTCACGGCGCACTTTTTCAATTCCACCCGCAACGCTTCGGAGAAGTGCAGAACGTAGGCCTTGCTGGCGTAGTAAGTGCTCATCCACGGGCCGGGATTGAACGCGGCGACCGATGCCACATTGAGAATCTGCCCGCCACCCTGCAGGGCCATGCTGTTGCCGATCGCGTGGCACAGGCGGGTGAGGGCGAGGATGTTCACCTCGATCAGGTCCTGCTCGGTCATCCAGTCCTGAGCCAGGAAAGGGCCGCAGGTGCCGATGCCAGCGCAGTTCACCAGCAGATCGATCTGCCGGTCACCTTCTTCAAGCTCCAGCAGAAACCCGGACAGTCGCAACGGCTCGCCCAGATCGCAGGCCCGGAACAGTACCTCCACGCCGAAACGCTGGGTCAGTTCAATCGCAATGCTTTCCAGCTGATCACGCTGTCGGGCCACCAGAATCAGGCTGCGGCCACGGCGGGCCAGGGCTTCGGCCATGGCCAGGCCGATACCGCTGGAGGCGCCAGTGATCAGAGCGTAACGGGTCATGCAGTTCTCCATCGCAACAGCTCCGCGCCGTGGACGCAGGTGTCACGGCGGGGAGCGCTGTTCATTCTTTCGCAGAGTCTACAGGGGCCGGCGCGGCTTCGGCTGCATCGTCCACCGAATTCGGCGCGGGCTCGACTTCGACATCGACTTCATCAGCGGTCACCGAACCGCTCTCATAACTGCTTTCGAGGCTGGTTTCGTACTCCTGCTGGATCGCGGAGATCCCGCCCAGCATTCCGCCGACGAAGAACAACCCGATAAAGACGATCCACAGAGAGCACAGCACTTTGACGGCGGTGCTGTTCGGCGGCGGTGGCGGGCCATAGCGATTGGCGCCGGTATTGCCGGGCATGACCATGATCACCAGCGGGAAGAAGCTGCCCACGAACGGTACCAGGGTCAGTAGCCAGAGCCAGCCTGACCAGCCGATATCGTGCAGACGCTGAATACTGAACAGGATGCCGACGATCGCGAAGGCCAGGAACAGGAAGAAGGCGAAGATACCGCCAATGATCAGGCCGGAGGTCGAATCGGCGCTCACCAGGCCCAGACCGATCAGCGCAAACACACCGATGATTGGCAGTGTCACCAGACTCAGTACCATCGACCATGCCAGGTAGCGCAGACGTCCGATCCGTCCTTCGACGCTCAATGGCTTGAGCGCGGAGAACTCCGGCAGGTGTTCACCGACACTGGCCCGAGGTGGTGCATAGGGTGAGTCGGGCTCAGCCACGGCAGCGGAGTGTTCCTGGACATCGGACAGATTCAGTTCGATGGCTGTTTCTGTCTCGATCCGGGCGTCGATCCCGGTCTTGCCCAGCGCTTGCAAATAAGCCTGGGCGTCGCTGTGTGACAGGTCGCGCTTGAGGGCAACGGCGCGTCCATTGAACAGGCGCTCGATGCCGGCCACGTCACTCTTGAACAGATCGGCCAGATTGAGTTTGGCCGTGGTGATATCGACGCCAGGCTGAAGGGCTCCGTCGAAAACGATCTTGTAACGCGGTTCGCTCATGACCGAGGCATCCTTGTCGCGAAAGAAATTGAATTGAAACGTGTTGCAGTCGCCAAGTGTAAGGCCAGTCGGGCAACGACTGGCCGGAATTTTCTCAGCGTGGCCAGCGTTTCGGAAGTTGCGCTGCGTGCTCCAGGGCCTGGCGATACTCGGCATCGAGGCGTGCCACCAGTTGGTCAACGCTCGGCAGATCCTCGATTTCGCCTACCCCCTGGCCGGCCGACCACACGGTTTTCCAGGCCTTGGCTTCATCGTTGATCGGTTTGAGCTTGTCGCCGAAGTTCACTTCACCCTTGCCTTGCAGCGCAGCCGTGTCGAACCCGGCAGCTTCCAGGCTTTGACGCATGAAGCTGGCCGGTACTCCAGACACGGCAGGAGTATGAATGATGTCCGCTGCCTTGGCTGTCAGGAGCATCTCCTTGTAGGCGTCGGGCGCATGGCTTTCAGTCGTACCGATGAATCGCGTACCGAAGTAGGCCAAATCCGCGCCAAGCAACTGTGCGGCGAGAATCTCATGGCCGTGGTTCAAACATCCTGCAAGCAGCAGCGTCTTGTCGAAGAACTGACGAATCTCGGCAATCAGCGAGAACGGACTCCAGGTGCCGGCATGTCCACCGGCGCCGGCGGCAACGGCGATCAAGCCATCGACGCCGGCTTCGGCGGCTTTTTCCGCATGGCGGCGAGTCGTCACGTCGTGGAACACCAGGCCGCCGTAGCTGTGCACGGCGTCCACCAACTCCTTCACCGCACCGAGGCTGGTGATGACGATGGGCACTTTGTGCTCGACGCAGATGTTCAGATCCGCCTGCAGACGCGGATTGCTCTTGTGAACAATCAGGTTCACGGCATACGGCGCCGGGTTGTCCAGTGTCGCCAGTCCCGCTTCGATCTGTTCCAGCCAGGCCTTGAACCCGCTGCTTTCGCGTTGGTTGAGCGCCGGAAAACTGCCCACCACGCCATTGCGACAGCATGCGAGCACCAGTTCGGGATTGGAAATCAGGAACATCGGCGCAGCCACTACGGGCAGGCGTAGACGTTGTTCGAGCAGAGCGGGCAGCGACATCGGAAGTACCCCGGAAAGTTGAACCAGTTGAAGTTAGAACGGCTTGACCACGACCAGAATTACGATAGCCAGCAATATCAGAACCGGCACTTCATTGAACCAGCGATAAAAGACATGGCTGCGGGTGTTCTCGCCACGGGCAAAACGTTTTACCTGCGCGCCGCACATGTGGTGATAACCGATCAACAGCACGACCAGGGTCAGCTTGGCGTGGATCCAGCCACCGCTGCTGAAGATGCTCGGGTTCAGGTAGATCAGCCAGCCGCCGAAGATCAGGGCAGCGATCATCGCCGGGCCCATGATGCCGCGATACAGCTTGCGTTCCATGACGCTGAAGCGTTCTTTACTGATCGTATCTTCACTTTGGGCGTGATACACGAACAGTCGCGGTAGGTAGAACAGCCCGGCAAACCAGCACACGATGCTGACGATATGAAGCGCTTTGATCCACAGATAGAGCATTTTTGTTTATTCCCTCATTCACGGTAGGCCGGATAGTAGAGGCTTGAGCGTCCGCACGTCACCTTGACGGTTGTCGCAGGGGCGCGCGGCCCCTATTATCGACGGCTTTCCAGTGGGTTCGTTGAGGGCAGGTTTATGGTCAAGGTCGGTATCGTCGGCGGCACGGGTTACACCGGTGTCGAACTGCTGCGTCTGTTGGCACAGCATCCGCAGGCAGAAGTGGTGGTGATCACTTCCCGATCCGAGGCCGGTCTGGCCGTGGCTGATATGTACCCGAACCTGCGCGGTCACTACGATGGCCTGGCATTCAGCGTGCCGGACATCAAGACCCTGGGCGCCTGCGACGTGGTGTTCTTCGCCACTCCGCACGGGGTTGCCCACGCACTGGCAGGCGAATTGCTGGCAGCGGGCACCAAGGTCATCGACCTGTCGGCGGATTTCCGTCTGCAGGACGCGGATGAATGGGCCAAGTGGTACGGCCAGCCGCACGGTGCGCCGGAGCTGCTGGACGAAGCGGTTTATGGCTTGCCGGAAGTCAACCGCGAGCAAATCAAGAAAGCACGCCTGATCGCGGTGCCGGGTTGCTATCCGACCGCAACGCAGCTGGGTTTCCTGCCGTTGCTTGAGGCAGGTCTGGCCGATACTTCGCTGCTGATCGCCGACTGCAAATCCGGTGTCAGCGGTGCCGGTCGTGGTGCTTCCGTGGGCTCGCTGTATTCCGAGACGTCGGAAAGCATGAAGGCCTATGCGGTGAAAGGTCACCGTCATTTGCCGGAAATTCGTCAGGGGCTGCGTCGTGCGGCGGGCAAGGATGTCGGTCTGACCTTCGTGCCACACCTGACACCGATGATTCGCGGCATTCATTCCACGCTCTATGCGACCGTGGTTGATCGCTCGGTGGATCTGCAGGCACTGTTCGAAAAGCGTTATGCCAATGAACCGTTCGTCGACGTGATGCCGGCCGGCAGCCATCCGGAAACCCGTAGCGTGCGTGGTGCCAACGTTTGCCGTATTGCGGTTCACCGTCCACAGGATGGTGATCTGGTGGTGGTGCTGTCGGTGATCGACAATCTGGTCAAGGGCGCGTCGGGTCAGGCGGTGCAGAACATGAACATCCTGTTCGGTCTGGATGAGCGCTTTGGTCTGTCCCACGCGGGCATGCTGCCGTAACGGCTTGTTGGACTCGTAAAAAGGCCCGTTGAACGGGCCTTTTTGCATTCTGGTCGGTTGATCAGCTTTATTGATATACCGTAACAATAGTTGACCGATTTTCTAGGACAAGCGGATAATGCCCGTCATCACGCATTATGGCGGCGTAACGCCGGGAGATAGTCAGCATGAGCGTCGAATCCTTCACCCCCACGGCTTTGCAATTCACCCAGGGTGCCGCGCACAAGGTGAAGAGCCTGGTCGATGAAGAGGGGAATGATCGCTTGAAGCTGCGCGTATTCGTTACGGGCGGCGGTTGTTCAGGGTTTCAGTACGGCTTCACCTTCGATGAGGATGTGGCCGAGGACGACACCATCGTCGAGCGCGAAGGCGTGAGTCTGGTGGTTGATCCGATGAGCTTCCAATACCTGGCAGGTGCCGAGGTGGACTACCAGGAAGGTCTGGAAGGTTCGCGGTTCGTGATCAAGAACCCGAATGCCACCACGACTTGTGGTTGCGGCTCCTCGTTCTCGATCTGATTTCGCTTCAACGTACAAAATAAAACGCCGCAGAACTCCAGGGTTCTGCGGCGTTTTGTTATCTGCATTTTGCCTTAGTTGGGGTAGATGGCGCCGAGTACGCGCAAGCCCTTTGCGCCGGTGACGCTGGGGCGATTGGCGGTGATGCCCTCCAGGCAGCAATGGGCCAGCCAGGCGAAGGCCATGGCTTCAACCCAGTCTGGATCAACACCGTGAGTCGCAGTGCTGGCGACTTTCGCGTTGGGCAGCAGGTCTGCAAGGCGCTTCATCAGCGTGGCGTTGTGGGCGCCGCCGCCGCAGACCAGGAGTTCTTCGGTATCTGTTTGAGCGCTTTGCAGCGATTCGACGATGGTCAGCGCCGTCAGCTCGAGCAGCGTTGCCTGTACGTTTTCGGGTGTGAAACCCGGCAGGTGTGACAGATGCTGTTCCAGCCAAGGCAGGTTGAACACTTCCCGGCCGGTACTCTTCGGGCCTTGGGTCGAGAAGAAGGGATCGCTCAGCAATGCCTTGAGCAGGACCGGCTCAACCTTGCCGCTGGCTGCCCATTGACCGTTGCGATCATAGTTTTCCCCGCGCTGCTGGTGAATCCACGCATCCATCAGAACATTCCCAGGCCCGCAGTCGAAACCGGCTACAGGCTTGTTCGGCTCGATCAGGCTGAGATTGCTGAAGCCGCCGACATTCAGGACCGCGCGGTTACCGGTACGCTCTTCGAACAACGCTTCGTGGAAGGCAGGAACCAGAGGGGCGCCTTGACCGCCGGCGGCCACATCACGGCTGCGGAAGTCACTGACGACCGTAATGCCGGTCAGCTCGGTCAGCAGGGCAGGGTTGCCGATCTGTACGGTGAAGCCGCGTGCCGGCTCATGGCGAATGGTCTGGCCGTGGCTGCCGATCGCGCGAATGGCTTCGGGTTTGAGCTGTTGCTGCTCGAGCAGGGCGTGGATCCCTTGGGCCGCAAGCCTCACCCAGTTCTGCTGGGCAATGGCCGAGCGGGCGATCTCGTCGGGGCCGCTGGCGCACAAGCCAAGCAGCTCGGCGCGCAGGGAGTCAGGCATGGGAATGTAGTGCGTGGCGATCAGGTTGATCGCCGAGGTCTGTTCGATCAGGGCGATGTCCAGACCGTCGAGGCTGGTTCCGGACATCACGCCGATATAGAGAGCCATTGCTTAACGCTTGCTCGAGGCCAGCATGGTGGCCTTCTCTTGGTCCATGCGAGCCATCAACGGCTGGCTCTGTGCCAGGAAGCGGGCGCGTTCGGCTTTGGCAATCGGGTCGGCCATTGGCAGCTTCTGGCCCAGTGGATCGACGTGAACACCGTTGACCTGGAACTCATAGTGCAGGTGCGGACCGGTGGACAGGCCGGTGGTGCCGATGTAGCCGATCACCTGGCCCTGCTTGACGGTACCGCCGGTTTTCACTCCTTTGGCGAAACCCTGCATATGGCCGTACAGCGTGCGGTAGGTATTGCCGTGCTGAATGATCACGGTGTTGCCGTAACCGCCACGACGACCGGCCAGCAATACTTTGCCGTCACCGGCAGCCTTGATTGGCGTACCGCGTGGGGCGGCGTAATCGACACCTTTGTGGGCGCGGATCTTGTTGAGGATCGGGTGTTTGCGGCCCATGGAAAACTTGGAGCTGATGCGGGCGAAGTCCACCGGCGTGCGGATGAACGCCTTGCGCATGCTGTTGCCATCGGCGGTGTAGTAGCTGCTGTTGCCCTGCTTGTTGGTGTAACGCACGGCGGTGTAGGTCTTGCCGCGGTTGGTGAAGCGGGCGGACAGGATCGGGCCGTTGCCGACGGCTTTGCCATTGACCACTTTCTGCTCGTAGATCACGTCGAACTCGTCACCCTGGCGGATATCCTGGGCGAAGTCGACGTCGTAGCCGAAAACGCTGGCCATATCCATGGTCAGGCTGTGGGACAGGCCGGCGCGGGCGGCGGACTGGGACAGCGAGCTGTTGATCACGCCGTGGACATAAGCAGTACGAACGGTAGGTTTGGCGGTTACGCGGTTGAATACATAACCCTTGTCGTTCTTGGTCAGGGTGATGGTTTCGACGTCGCTGACCTTGCTGTGCAGGTTGGTCAATTGGCCTTGCGGGTTGAGCTCGAATTCGAGTTTCTGGCCGTGTTTGAGCTGGCTGAACTGCTTGGCCTGTTTGTCGCTGGCCAGCACGTCATGCACGGCTGCAGCGGGAAGGCCGACCTTCTCGAACAGTGTCGAAAGGGTATCGCCCTTGGAGACGATCACTTCCCTGTGGCCTGGAGCCTTCTTTTCAGGAGCGACCGGAGCAGGCGCTGGCGCGGCCTGGGCGGTTTGAGGTGCGTCTTCTGCGCTGTTTTCGATCTGCGCGAAGGGCGAGGCTACTGGCTCATTTGTGGCTTGAACCGCGTCAGCAGCGTCTTGATCTTGTGTCAGTTGTTCAGCAGGACTTTCCAGTTCAAGGCTCAGGGTCGTCTTTTTGGCTTCAACATCACTGGAAGGAAATACCAGGAGCGCCAGGCTGAGAAGGGCGGCGATCCCACTTGCGGCAAGCAGGTGGGTCTTCGGGTAAAGCGGTGGCGCTTTAGACGGTTCAGTGGTCATAAGTAGTTTTGACTTTGAAAAGATGAATTGGAAAAGATGAATGACATGATGAAGATGAAATAACTGTATAAAATATAACCAAATCATCTCTGAGGCAAGTCCGCAGGCATCTCGCCCGTGGATTGGTGTCCGTGCGCCGGGCAAAACTTGTAATTGGTGCGCGATCTTGTATGGTTGGTTCCCTTTGAATCTGAGCCTTGCGGGTCTGTTATGAAGTCGGTTGAAGAGCAGCTAGCGCTGATCAAACGTGGTGCGGAAGAATTGTTGGTCGAGTCCGAGCTGATCGAAAAGCTCAAGCGTGGCCAGCCGCTGCGAATCAAGGCCGGCTTCGATCCAACGGCGCCGGATCTGCACCTTGGTCACACCGTGCTTATTAATAAGCTGCGCCAGTTCCAGGAGCTGGGGCATCAGGTGATCTTCCTTATAGGTGACTTCACCGGAATGATCGGGGATCCGAGTGGCAAGAGTGCAACTCGTCCTCCGCTGACCCGTGAGCAGGTTCTGGAAAATGCCGAGACCTACAAGACTCAGGTCTTCAAGATTCTTGATCCGGCGAAAACCGAAGTCGCGTTCAACTCCACCTGGATGGATCAGATGGGGCCAGCGGACTTTATTCGTCTGACTTCGCAGTACACCGTGGCTCGTATGCTTGAGCGTGATGACTTCGACAAGCGCTACACCACCAATCAGCCAATCGCCATTCATGAGTTCCTCTATCCGCTGGTACAGGGGTATGACTCGGTTGCATTGCGCGCGGACGTGGAGCTGGGCGGTACTGATCAGAAGTTCAACCTGTTGATGGGGCGCGAGCTGCAGCGTGGTTATGGTCAGGAAGCTCAGTGCATTCTGACGATGCCCCTGCTCGAGGGGTTGGATGGCGTTAAGAAGATGTCCAAGTCGTTGGGCAACTACGTCGGTATCCAGGAAGCGCCGGGCGTCATGTACGGCAAGCTGGTTTCGATCCCGGATGCGTTGATGTGGCGTTACTTCGAGCTGCTCAGCTTCCGTTCGATGGATGAGATCAATGCTTTCCGTGCTGATGTAGAGGCGGGTGCCAATCCTCGCGACATCAAGATCAAGCTGGCTGAAGAAATTGTTGCGCGTTTCCATGGTGAAGAGGCTGCTGCCAGTGCCCACCGTGGTGCGGGTAACCGTATGAAGGATGGCGAGTTGCCGGATGATTTGCCGGAAGTCGAACTGACTGCTGCCGAAGATATGCCGATTGCTGCCGTCCTTAATAAGGCTGGCCTGGTGAAGAACTCGGCGGCTGCTCGTGACCTGCTGGCTTCTGGCGGTGTGCGCGTAGATGGTGAGGTTGTCGATCGTTCCTTTATATGCGTGCTGGGTGCGACTCATGTTTGCCAGGCCGGCAAGAAGGCTTTTGCACGGATTACGCTGAAATCCGAGTAAGGTTGAAATTAGGGGTTGACGGCAGATTCTGGAGGCCTATAATTCGCCCCACTTCCGGCGCAGTCGAAACGGAAAACTCCTTGAAACTCAATGAGTTACGCAGTTTTCGGCAGCGACTTGCTTCAGGTCATCGAAGCCTGGAAGGAGTTGAAAGAGTGGTGATGTTTGGCTCTTTTGACGTTTCGATCTTCTCGGTCGAAAGCGGAGAAAAA